>JBEENS010000005.1:0-104601 GCA_041192105.1 Pseudomonadota bacterium
CTATGCCACCGATCTAGACCTCGAAAGCCTGATCTGGACCCGTGGGGCGAAGTACCCCTGCTGGCGGCTCACCAGCCGTCTTAAATGTCCACGGTGCGGCGGCACGGCGGTGGAACTCGCTTGGTTGCCGGGCGGATCGCCAGCAGCCCGGGCCGGGCGTGACCTGTACCAATGCGTGGTGGCAGCCGCGCGCCCGAGCACTGGCACAGTGTGACTAGGGACTTGAACCAGCGCACGAAGACAAAACGGCGAGTGTAAAAACGCCAGCCAGATCAAGGCCTGAGCAATCAGCGAAACATGGCCAGCTGGTACCCCTGCGGTACCCTCCGCAGCAGACAGCGCCCGCACTGGGCGGAGCTGTGGTTTATGTGTCTGATTTCACTAAGAAATTTGGAGCGGGCGAACGGATTCGAACCGTCGACCCTAACCTTGGCAAGGTTATGCTCTACCCCTGAGCTACGCCCGCACTCCAAGACGGCGGGTTATGGCTGATCGCCGGGGCCTATTCAAGCGGGGATTCGCCCGGCAATCCCCCAGCAATCCCTTAGCAATCTCCGGACTTTGGGTTGCGCGGCCCCCCGGGTTTTCGGCAATCATGGCGGCGCGGAAGGGGGCGGATGTGGCGGACAGGAATTCAGGCGAAGGCTATGCCCTGCTCTCTCCCACGCTGGCCGTGGTGGGGCTGGCGCTGATCGCCACCATGGCGCTGCTGCTGGTGACCAGTCTCAAAATCCAGTCCGGGACCGGATTCGAGGCCGGCTGGACTCTGGCACAGTATGGCGAGGTGCTGGGGAAGGGCAGCTATCGCATCCTGTTCGTGCGCTCGGTGCTGATCGCCGGCCTGGTGACCCTGGTGACGGTCGCCCTCGCCTATCCCACGGCCTATTTCGTCGCCTTTCATGCCCGGCGAAAATTCCTCTGGCTGATCGTGCTGACCATCCCCTTCTGGACCTCGTATCTGCTGCGGGTCTTCGCCTGGAAGATCATCCTGGGCTATGGCGGCGTGATCAATTCCGGGTTGCTGGGACTGGGGCTGATCGACCAGCCGCTGAGCTTCCTTCTCTACAATCCTTTTTCGGTGGTGGTGACATTGGCCCATGCCTGGGCCGCCTTCGCCATCCTGCCGATCTATGTCAGCCTGGAAAAGATCGACCGGACGCTGCTGGAAGCCGCTGCCGATCTGGGCGACAGCAAGCTGCGACGCTTCCTGCGTATCACCCTGCCGCTGAGCATGCCCGGCGTGATCGGCGCCGCCATCCTGATCTTCGTGCCCACCACCGGCGATTTCGTCACCCCCGAACTGGTGGGCGGCCCGGCGGGCGCCATGATCGCCAACATCATCGAAGTACAGTTCAACCAGGTGGGCAACTGGCCGCTGGGCGCGGCGCTGGCGCTGGTCAGCATGACGATGGTGGCGGTCATCGCGGCGCTGTTCGTGGCGGCGGCGCGCGCGGCGTCGAAGGCGGTTCGATGAAAAGCCGGGTCCTGCTGATCTACGCTTGCGGCTATCTGGCGTTTCTCTATCTGCCGATGCTGGTGCTGCCACTTTTTTCCTTCAACAATTCCGCCTTCATCGCCTTCCCCATCTCCGGCTTCACCACCCGCTGGTATGAGGGCCTCGTCGACAGCGCCCTGCAACATGCGCTGATCAACAGCCTGAAGATCGGCATCGCCACCGCCCTGATCTCGACCCTGCTGGGACTGACGGCGGCACGGGCGGTGACGCGCTATCGCCTGCGCGGATGCAATGCGGCGCTGGCGGTGATTTCGCTGCCGCTGTTCATTCCCGACATCGTGCTGGGCATCTCGCTGCTGCTGGCGCTGGGCACGTTGCAATTGCCGCTCTCGCTGGCATCGGTGGTGATGGGGCACCTGCTGATCTGCGTGCCTTTTTCCCTCACCGTGCTGATCGCGCGCTTTGAAGGCTTCGACCGCAATCTGGAAGAAGCCAGCGCCGATCTGGGCGAGGATGGCTGGATGACCTTCTGGCGCGTCACCCTTCCCTTGATGCTGCCGGGCATCGTCGCCAGCCTGCTTCTGACCTTCATCACCTCGTTCGACGAATTCCTGGTGGCCTATTTCCTCTCCGGCACCGAGGCGACCTTGCCGGTCTATATCTGGAGCCAGCTGCGCTTTCCGGCAAAGCTGCCGATGGTGCTGGCGCTGGGCACCATCATCTTGGCGGTGTCGGTGGTGCTGGTGGTGCTTGCGGAAAAGCTGCGCAATCTGGGCGTCAGGAAACCGGCGGTAGGTGCATGAGTTTTTTGGCGATTTCCAAAGTCAGCAAGGCTTTCAGCGGCCCACCCGTGGTGGACGCGGTGGATCTGCAGGTCGAGCGCGGCACCTTCTTCGCCCTGCTGGGCCCGTCGGGCTGCGGCAAGACCACCTTGCTGCGCATGATCGCGGGCTTCGAGACGCCCGACAGCGGCACGATATCGATTGACGGCGAGGTGATGACCACGGTGCCGCCGCATCAGCGGCCCACCAACATGGTGTTCCAGTCCTATGCGATCTTCCCGCACCTGAATGTGTTCGACAATATCGCCTATGGCTTGCGCAAGCTGCGCCTGCCCAAGGATGAACTGCGCCGCCGCGTCGAGACGATGCTGGCCACGGTGCGGCTGGAAGGACTGGGGGCGCGCGCCGCCGATCAGCTATCGGGCGGACAGCGCCAGCGCGTGGCTCTGGCCCGCGCCCTGGTGCGCGAACCCAAGGTACTTCTATTGGACGAGCCGCTAGGTGCATTGGATAAAAGACTGCGCGAAGCGATGCAGATCGAGCTCCGCGCCATCCAGCGCAAGGTGGGCATCACTTTCCTGCTGGTGACACATGACCAGGAAGAGGCGCTGTCACTGTCGGACCGGGTGGCGGTGATGAGCAACGGCCGGATTTTGCAGGTCGCCAGCCCGCGCGAATTATACGAACGTCCCAATTGCCGCGAGGTCGCCGACTTCATCGGCGAGATCAACTTCTTCCATGCCACGGTCAAGGAGATGACCGAGACCAGCGCGACGGTGAATGCCGGCCTGCTCGGCATCGTCACCCTGCCGCGCGCCAATGTCGCGCAGGGTATCGCGTCCGGCGATCACATCCTGCTGGCCATCCGCCCGGAGCATCTCCGCATCGCGGCCCAGGGCGTGGCGGGAGAGGTCGTTACCGCGACCTTCCTGGGCGAGCGCAGTCACTTTCATGTGAAGATCGCCGGCCGCACCGAGCCGGTGGCGGTGAGCGGCCAGCCGCCATCTGGCAATGCGGTGACGCTCGCCTTCCCGCCGGAGAACCTTATCGGTTTGCCATCAGGCGATTGAAAATCTCCCGCGTCTGACCCTGCAACTCAGCCAACCGCTGCTGCATCTGCGCGAAGCTGCCGGCTTCCGCCGCCCGCGTCAGCAACCCCTTCAGCCCCCGCGTCGCCTCCTCGATCTTCGGCGTTTCGTCCAGCGCGATGCGCAGCACTTGGGTCAAGGCATGCTGCAGCCGGGCCGAGGCGATCAGGACATCGGCATCGGCCGCGTCCAGAAATTTCGCCGCCTTCAGTTTCTGCAGGGCGGCGATGGTATTGGTGTCGAGAATATCCGGCCGCGCCGACGCATGGACCAGTTGCAGAGTCTGGGCGATGAATTCGATATCCACCAACCCGCCCGGCGTATGCTTGAGATCCCAGACATTGGCGCCCGGGAATGTCAGCGTCATTTTTTCGCGCATCTCGCGGGCATCGGTGATGATGTCGCTGGCGGCGCGCGGCGTGGTCAGCCGGCGGCGGATTTCCGCTTCCACCCGCTGGCGCAGGCCGGGCGTCCCCGCTACCAGCCGCCCACGAGTCAGCGCCATATGCTCCCAGGTCCAGCTTTCGCTGGCGTGATAGACGGCGAAGCTTTCCAGACTCACCGCCACCGGCCCCTTGTTGCCGGTGGGCCGCAGCCGCATGTCGACCTCGTACAACATGCCCGCCGCCGTCGGCGTGGTCAGGGCCGAGATCAGCCGCTGCGCCAGGCGCGCGAAATAGAGCGTGGGCGATACCGGCTTTGGTCCATCCGACGCCTCCACGCCCGGCGGGGTGTCATAGATGAACACCAGATCGAGATCCGAGCTGGCGGTCATTTCGCGTCCGCCCAGCTTGCCCATCGCCACCACGGCAAAGCCGGCGCCCTTGATCCGTCCCGCGCCGGCTGCCAGCGCGTCCTCGACATGGGGCAAAAGGCCGGCGATGACGGTTTCGGCAATGTCGGTCAGCGCCGGACCGGCCTGGTCGGCGCGCGCCGCGCCCTCGACGATCTGCACCCCGACCCGGAACACCGCCTCGCGGGTGAAGCACCTTGCGGCATCCAGCATCTCTTCGAAATCGCCGGTCACGAGCCGCGCGAAATCGGCATCCAGCTTCTGGCGTGACGGCAGGCTGGTGAGGAAATCGGCATCCAACAGCGCGTCCATGATGGCGGGATTTCTTGCCAGATAAGTCGCCAGGCGCGGCGTTGCGCCCACGATCTTGGCCAGCAGATCGAGGAATTGCGGCCGCGCCAGGAACAGCGAGAAGAGCTGCACCCCGGACGGCAGGTTGGAGAGGAACAGGTCAAACTGCTTGAAGGCCACATCCGGGTCGGCGGCACCCGACAGCGCCTTCAGGATCGTCGGGATCAGCTTGGTGAGCAATTCGCGCGCCCGCTGCGAACGCATGGCGCGGATGCGGCCATGATGCCAGCCGCGGATCGCGCGGGAAACATGCGCGGAATCGATAAAGCCCATCGCGGCCAGGGTGGTCAGGGTTTCGGGATCTTCCTCGACACCCGTGAAGACCAGATTGCCCTGGGCGCTGGTCAGGTCGGGCTCGCGCTCGAACAGGCGGGCATAATGGCCCTGCACATTCTCCAGCACGCCAGTCAGGTGCTCGCGAAAATCCTGGGCGCTGTCATGGCCCATGAAGCAGGCGACATGGGAAACGTCCGCATCGCTACCCGGAATGGAATGGGTCTGCTGGTCCTCGATCATCTGCAGCCGGTGTTCCAGGGTGCGCAGATAACGATAGTCCGCCTTCAATTCTTCCGCCGCCTTGGCATCGACGCGGCCTTCGGCCACCAGCGCGTCCAGCGCGCCTTGCGTCGTGGGCACGCGCAGGCCCGGATGCCGGCCGCCCAAAATCAGCTGCTGGGTCTGGGCGAAGAATTCGATCTCGCGGATGCCGCCACGGCCCAGCTTGATATTGTGGCCCGGCACCTTGATCTCGCTATGCCCGACATGGGCATGGATCTGGCGCTTGATGGACTGGATGTCCTCGATCGCCGCGAAATCCAGATAGCGCCGCCAGATGAAGGGCCGCAGGCTTTCCAGAAACGCCGCGCCGGTCGCGGGATCACCGGCACAGGCGCGGGCCTTGATCATGGCGGCGCGCTCCCAGTTCTGCCCCATGGCTTCGTAGTAATCCAATGCCGCATCGGTTGAGATGGCGATCTGGGTGGCGCCGGCATCGGGGCGCAGCCGCAAGTCAGTGCGGAAGACGTAGCCGTCGCTGGTGATTTCGCTCAGCAGCCGGACCATACCGCGCACGATGTCCACCGCCGCGCCGCGCATGTCGCCGCGCTTGGAAAAAGGAAACTTTTCGGCGTCGTAAAACACCACCAGGTCGATGTCGCTGGAATAGTTCAGCTCATGGGCGCCGTATTTTCCCATCGCCAGCACGGTCAGGCCGGCGCTGTGCTCCAGCTTCGCGCCGTCACGTTCTTCCATGCCGGCGCGCACCGCTTCCTGGCGCTGCAGGAAACGCAAGGCGCCGGCAACACAGGCATCCGCAAAACGCGTCAATTCCGACGTGACCTTGTTGACGTCCCAGATACCGGCAATGTCGGCCATGGCGATGGCCAGCGCGGCGCGGCGCTTGGCGGTGCGCAAGTCGGCCATCGCGTGGGCCTCGCTGTCGGCGTTGGCGCAGGCCCGGGCCAGCAGGATCGCGGCGTTCAGAACCGTTTGCGGACCGGCCGCGAAATATTCGCCCAGCGCCCCGACTTCGCGCAACGCCAGCCGTCCCAGGAACGCGCTGTTGCCGAACACGGCTGCCAGCAACGGTTCATCGCTGACAAAACCATGCTCGGCCAGCGCCTCCTTGATGCGGGCGGCGCGGGCGAGATCGAAAGGCGTGGGAGGAATGCGATGCATCTGGCTACTCTAGACGAGCGACAGCTACTGCGCAGCGTTTTTGAACGATGTGGCGCGCAAGGCCGCTCTGGGAAAACGCAATATCGCTTTCAGCCCGGTGGGGAGACTGTCTTCCAGTACCAGCGCGGCATTGTGGAAATGCGCCACCGCCGCCACCAGCGACAGTCCCAGCCCGGTGCCGGGCGAGTTGCGGCTGGCTTCCAGCCGCACGAAGCGGTCCACCACCCGTGTCCTGTCCTGGTGCGGAATGCCCGGTCCGCTGTCGCTCACCCACAGATCGACGCCCGCCGAACCGACCGCCGTACCGATGCGCACATGGCCGCCCGCCGGGGTATATTTTATGGCGTTGTCCACCAGGTTGGCCAGCGCCTGGGCGATCAGGCTGCGATTGCCTTCGATGGCGACATCGCCCGACGGTATCAGCGTCAGGGTCACCTTGCGCTCCTCCGCCAGCGGCTCATACAGCTCGGTGACATCGGCCGCGACCGAGGCCAGGTCCAGCGCGGTCATCGCCGCCCGTGTGGTGCCGGCATCGGTCTCCGCGATCAGCAGCAGGGCATTGAAGGTGCCGATCAGCTGGTCGGTCTCGGCGATGGCGCGTTCGATTTCACCCGCCATGTCTTCCTTGGTGAGGGCGCCGCCCGCATTCAGCCGCATCACCGATTCTTCCAGCCGGTTGCGCAGGCGGTTCAGCGGGGTGCGCAGGTCGTGCGCCACCGAGTCCGTTACTTCGCGCAGGCCCCGCATCAGCCGCTCGATGCGGTCCAGCATGTGGTTGAGGTTTTCCGCCAGCATGTCGAACTCGTCGCCCGAGCCGGTGCGCGGCACGCGCCGCGTCAGGTCGCCGGCCATGATCTCGCCGCTGGTGCGATTGATGATGTCCAGGCGCCTGAGCATGTTGCGACTCATCAGCGCCCCGCCCGCCAGGCCCAGCACCAGGATGAGCGCCACCGTCCAGGGCAAGGTGGTGGTGAACATCCGCCTGGTCAAAAAGCGTTCATGCACATCCTGGGCGACCAGCAGGACAAAGCCGCCCGTCACCGCGAACATGCGGCCGCGGGCGCGGCGCGCTTCCAGCTTGCCGTCCACCGGGCGCTCATAATCGAACTCGACGACATTCTCGGCAGTCACCACGGTCTGCGGCCAGGAATCCAGATTGCCCGCCAGCGGACGGCGCAGTCTGTCAGTCAGCAGATACAGCGCCTCGCCGCCATGGGTGGAGCGGCTGCGCACGGTTTCCGCCAGGCCCCGCAGGCCCAGATGCTGGTACTGCTCGGCCAGGCCGGTGATCTCGGCAGCGACAATCTGGTCGGTCTGTCCGTCGAGTGTGCGGACAGTATTCCAATAGGTGAAAGCCAGCAGCGCCGTCACCGAAAAGGCGAACAGCACCACATAGACAAGCACGAAGCGGAACGCCTGGGTCCGAAGCAGGTGGCCGGTGCGCATCCCCTCGCCCCGCCTTACCGATATGCCGGTCTAGTGCGCACGGATCATGTAGCCCGCGCCGCGCACGGTGTGCAGCAGCGGCGCCTGGAAGCCCTTGTCAATCTTGGCGCGCAGGCGCGAGATATGCACGTCGATCACATTGGTCTGGGGATCGAAGTGATATTCCCACACGCTTTCCAGCAGCATGGTGCGGGTCACCACCTGTCCGGCATGGCGCATCAGATATTCCAGCAGGCGGAATTCGCGCGGCTGCAGTTCGATGTCGGTGCCGCTGCGCTTGGCGGCGCGGGTCAGGAGGTCCAGCTCGAGATCGCCCACGCCCAGCCGCGTCTTCACCCCGGCAGGGGTACGGCGGCGCAGCAGCGCATCGATCCGCGCCAAGAGTTCGACAAAGGCATAGGGCTTGGCGAGATAATCGTCGCCGCCGGCCTTGAGGCCCTTCACCCGGTCATCCACTTCCGACAAGGCGGACAGAAACAGCACCGGGGTGAGGTTGCCGTGCTCGCGCATTTCGGCCACCACTTTCAGCCCGTCCATCTTGGGCAACATGCGGTCGATGATCGCTACGTCATAGGAACGCGACAGCGACAGCGACAGGCCGGTTTCACCGTCCGACGCCTCGTCCACCACATGGCCCGATTCCTTCAGGCCCTGCACCAGATAACGCTGCGCTTCCAGATCGTCTTCAACTACGAGAATACGCATTCATTCTCCCGATAAATGCCTCGACAATGAAAAGGGCGCGGCGTTCATAGCCGCGCCCCGCAACATCACGACTTCTCGACGTCGATGGCGACGAAATGGGTGCCGCCCTGGCTGCGCGCCACCAGCAGCAACACGCTGGTGCGGCCGCCCTTCTTGGCATCGGTGACGCCCGACTGGAAATCGGCCGGCGTGCGCACGGTGCGGTTGCCGATCTTCAGCACCACATCGCCCGCCTGCAGGCCCTTCTCGGCGGCGTCGCTTTCCGGATCGACCTTGGTGATGACCGCACCGGCCAGAAGCGCGTCGGCGACATTGTAGGTCTTCTTGGTTTCCGCCGTCAGCGACGACAGCGCCAGACCCGCGGCATTGGCGCTGGAAGCGGCCACGCCACCCTTTGCGGCCGGGGCATTGGCCGCCACCCGTTCGTCGGGGCGGGCGCCGATGGTGACCTTGATCTGGGACGGCTTGCCGCCACGGCTGATCGAGAAGGTCGCCGTTTGGCCGGCCTGCACCGTCGCCACCTTGCGGGTGAGGTCGGTGGCGTCTTCGATCGGCTGGCCGTTGATCGCGGTCACAATGTCGCCCTGCTCGAAGCCGGCCTTGGCCGCGGGGCCACTGGGCACGACATTGGCGACGATGGCGCCCTTGGCATCCTTGATGCCCAGCGAAGCCGCGATCTCCGCCGTCACCGGCTGGATCTCGACACCCAGCCAGCCGCGCGCGACGCGGCCATTGCTCTTGAGTTGCGCCACAACGTCATGGATCAGGCTGGCCGGAATGGCGAAGCCGATGCCGACGCTGCCGCCCGAGGGCGAGAAGATCATCGAGTTCATGCCGATCACCTGGCCGCGCAGATCGAAGGTCGGGCCGCCGGAATTGCCCCGGTTGATGGGCGCGTCGATCTGGATGAAGTTTGTGTACTGCTGGCTGCCGTCGATGTTGCGGCTCAGCGAGGAGACGATGCCGGCGGTCACCGAGTTGGAAAGTCCGAAGGGATTGCCCACCGCCACCACCCAGTCGCCCACGCGCAGACGCTTGTCGTCGCCGAAGTCCACGTTCGGCAGCGGCCGGTCGCTTTGGATCTTCAACAGCGCAACGTCAGTCACCGGGTCGGTGCCGACCAGGGTGGCGACGAATTCGCGCTTGTCCGGCAAGGTCACGGTGATCTTCTTGCTGGCGTCCACCACATGGTTGTTGGTGACGACATAGCCAGCCTTGTCGATGATGAAGCCCGAACCGGCGCTGAGAGCGCGGCGCGGCTGCTGGGGCTGCGGCCGCTGGCCGAACTGCTGGAACAGGTCGCGGAACTGCTGCGGGATGTTCTCGTCAGCACTAGTCTCGTTGTTCGTGGTTTCCGACTTGATGGACACCACGGCCGGGCTCACCCGCTCGACCAGATCGGCAAAGCTGAAGGGCGTGCTTTCCAGCATGCGGGGCGTGGCGCGCGGGCTGTCGTTCTGCGCCACCATGACCGGCGCGGCGGTCTGGATTTTTTCAACCGGCGGCAGCAGCGCGAAGGCGCCAAGCCCGACCACCACGATGGCGGCGGCGGATGTCATGGCGATCAGTCGGCGCTGACGCAGCGAGGGCTTGGGAAGGCGGGAAAGAAAGCCGGGATTCGGCGTGATGATCGGGTCTTGCATGGGAGCTCCTTGAGGCGGCCATTCGGCCTGCTGGCAACTGACATACAAGCCTAACATGGCCGGAGTACGTCTAAAAGATTACATACATGTAATCTTACTAAGCCACTCGCGCGGAAGCCTTTTTGACCGTGATCCAGGCGACCGCGCCGCCCGCACCCAGCACCAGGAAGGGCGCCAGCCACAGCAGCCAAGTGTTGGACTGCAGCGGCGGCTTCATCAGAATGAAGTCGCCATAGCGCGCCACCAGGAAATCCTCGATCTCGCTATTGGTCTTGCCCGCCGCCATCTGTTCGCGCACCAGGCGGCGCAGGTCGGCGGCCAGCGGCGAATTGGACTCGTCGATGCTTTCGCCCTGGCAGACCAGGCAGCGCAGCTGCCGCTGCATCGCACGGGCGCGGGTTTCCATCACGGGATCGGAAAATGTATCGCCGACGGCGCTGGCAGGCGGCGCGGTTTGCGCGGAAACGCTCACCGTCGCCGCGGCCATTGCCATCAGAAAAAAGACAACGTGCCTTTTCATTCTGCGGCGACGGGCTCAGAGGCGGGCTCGCGTGCGCGCAGCCGCAACCGCCCCCACAGGCTCAGCATGCCGCCCAGCGCCATCACCAGCGCCCCCAGCCAGATCAGCGGCGCCAGCGGCGAGACATAGGCCCGTATCGCGTAGCGTCCCTGGCCGCGATCGTCGCCCAGCGCCAGATAAAGATCGCCCAGGCCCGTGGTGCGGATTGCGGTATCGCTGACGGCCTGGCCTTCGGCGGTGTAAAGGCGTGTTTCGGGCTCGAGCATGGCCTTCACCTTGCCGCCGTCCATCAGCGCGATATGGGCGCGGTCGGCGAGATAGTTGGGGCCTTTTTCCTGGGTCACGCCGTCGAAGCGCAGGGTGTAAGGCCCGACGGTCATGGTCTGGCCGGGCGCAAGAACCTGCAGCGCCTCGCTGCGCCAGGCGGCGGTGCCCGTCACGCCCAGCAAGGTGACGCCAAGGCCGGCATGGGCGAGAGCCGCGGCGAAAGCCGAAGCGCGCGCACCCTTGCGCTTGCGCAGGTCGAGGATCGAAGCGCCGATCAGCCAACCCGCCACGGCGAAAGCGCCGGTGGCGGCGACGCCGCGCGGACTGACAAAGGCCAGCACCGACACGGCGGCAATGCCCGCCAGCCCCAGCGCCGGATACAGCGAGCGCCAGGCACTCTTCAGGTCGCCGCGCTTCCATCCCAGCTTCGGTCCGAACGGCACCAACAGCAGGAGCGCGAAGAAAATCGGGGCAAAGGTCAAGGCATAATAAGGCGGGCCGACGGTGATCTTGGTGCCGGTCAGGGCATCCAGCACAAGGGGATAGAGCGTGCCGACAAAAACACAGGCGCAGGCCGCCACCAGGAACACATTGTTCAGCATTAGGCTGGTCTCGCGGCTGACCGGATCGAAGGCCGCGCCGCCCTGCAAGGTCGGGGCGCGCCAGGCGAATAGGGCCAGCGCCCCGCCGATCGCCAGCGCGATCAGAATCATGATGAAGAAGCCGCGGGTGGGATCGCTTGCGAAGGCATGCACCGACGACAGCACGCCGGAGCGCACCAGAAAGGTGCCGATCAGCGACATGGAAAAGCCCGCGATCGCCAGCAGCAGGGTCCAGGTGCGGAAGGCGCCACTTTTTTCAGTGGCCAGCGCGGAATGCAGCAGCGCCGTGGCGATCAGCCAGGGCATCAGCGACGCATTTTCCACCGGATCCCAGAACCAGAAACCGCCCCAACCCAGTTCGTAATAGGCCCACCACGAACCCAGCGCGATGCCGCAGGTCAGGGAAATCCAGGCGATCAGCATGAAAGGCCGCGCCGCCCGCGCCCAGCCTTCTTCACCCACCATCAACGCGGCGGCGGCATAGGCGAAAGAGGCCGACAGCCCGACATAACCCGCATAAAGCATGGGTGGATGCACCGCCAGGCCGATATCCTGCAGCAGCGGCGTGAGGCCAGCGCCTTCGAACGGCATCGGGTCCAGCCGCACGAACGGATTGGAGGTGAAAAGAATAAAGAGAATAAAGGCGGCCGCGAGCAGGCCCTGAATGCCCAGCGCGCCGCTGGTCAACCGTTCGCCGCCGCGCTGCAAACCCGCCACCAGCCCGGCATAGATCGCCAGCACCAGCACCCACAAAAGCATCGAGCCTTCATGGTTCCCCCACACGCCGCTGATCTTGTAGATCATCGGTTTCAAAGTGTGGGAATGGTTCGCGACCAGCGCGATTGAAAAATCCGATACGACGAAGGCATAGGTCAGTGTGGCAAAGGCCAGCACCACGAACACCAAGAGTCCCATGGCCGCGCCATTGGCGATGCTGCGGGCTGCGTACGCATCGGCGCGCGCACCGAAAAAGCCCGCGGCTGCCATGACCAGCGACAGCGCCAGGGCGAAGCACAGCGCCAGCTGCCCCAGCTCACCGGTCATACGCCGCCTTCCTTCCAGCGGCCGCTGCGCTTGAGAGAGTCGACCACTTCGGGCGGCATGTATTTTTCATCGTGCTTGGCCAGCACTTCCTTGGCCTCGAAAATGCCGCCCGCACTCAGCGTGCCGGTGGTGACCACGCCCTGGCCCTCGCGGAACAGCGCCGGCAGGACACCCGAGAACGTCACCGGCACGGTGCTCTTGCCGTCGGTGATGGCAAAGCGCACGCCCGCGCCCGCGCCATGCGCCACGCTGCCCTGCTGCACCAGCCCACCCAGGCGGAACGGCACGCCGGGGGCGATCTTCTGGTCCGCGATATCGGTGGGACTGCGGAAGTACATGGTGTTCTGGCCCAGGCCGTAGATCACCACCACTGCCAGCACCGCACCCACCGCGACCAGCGCGGCGGCGAAAGCAAGGCGGCGCTTTTTCTTGGCTGTCATCTAGTGATGAACGCCGCGATGCAGAATCTGGTCGGCGATGCCCGTGTCATAATCCAGCCCTTGCGGCGTCAGTGCGATCTGGTGGGGATACTCGCACTTGATCAGGCCCTTGCGCGAGAGCGCGTTCCAAACTTTCTCATTTTCCAGGCCGGTGGCATCGCTGCCCCGCACGGTGGCGTCGCCCAGGTGAAAATGGTCGCCATGGGCATGCGGGAACTGGGTGATGGCAGTATCGCCGTCCGGCGTCTGGGCCGCCGCGCCAGGAATCTGCGCAATCGCCTGCAGCAAGGTCAGGGTCCGCAATTGCAGCGGGTTCAGCTTGGACGGATTGGCTTTCGGCGACATGGACAACCTTGGAAAGAAAACGGCCGGACCTTACAGTCCTGCCGTTTCTCTAGCAAAGACCAGATTGACGCGCGTTAGCGGTGACGCCCGCCGCCGCGCCCACCGCGGAAACCGCGATTGTGTCCCCAGCCGCGCTGGCCGCCGAACCCGAAGCCCAGCGAAAGGCTGGGGCCGTAATAGGGGGCATAGCCGCCATAACCATAGCCACCATAACCATAGCCGCCATATGGACGGTAATAGGGCGGCGGCGGCGGGCCATAGGCATAGCCGCCGCCATAGCCGCGATCATAATAGTCGTCGTCATAGGCCGGGCGACGATCATCATAGGCGCTGCGCGAACCGCTATCGGCCTGGTGCATGCAGGCATAATAGGCGGAGGAATAATCCGCCTCGACATCGCGCGCCGCGCGGCGGGCATTGTCCGCGCCAACGGCGGTGCCGGCCAGAAGACCCGCGCCCGCACCGATGGCGGCGCCGGTTCCGGCATTGCCGCCGGTGGCACTGCCGATGATGGCGCCCAGGGCGGCGCCGCCCAAGGTGCCGCCGATGCTGCCGCGCACCTGTTCATCGCGCGCCGCTTCGCCCGGCCTGGTGTAGCCGGTGCGCGCCGCCGCATCGCGACGGCAGAAAATGTCGCGGTCGCGCTGCTGGTCGGCGGTGACCTGCGCCCGCGGATTGGCCTGGCGCTCGGAAACCGGCGGCCCACGATCATTGGCGTAATCGCGGTCATTGTCGTCATAGCGGTCATTGTCATAGTCGGGCGCGCTGCGCGCGGTATCGGACAGATTGGCGGGCGGCGAAGTCGCCGGTTGCGCCAACGCGGTTCCGCCCAGCAGGGCGACCGTCAAGGCGGCGATAAGCGGTGTGCGGAACATTGGGAACGTCTCCACGAATTGCTCGTCTTGCCCCTACGCAAGGGTCAGCAGGAGACGATGTGAAACGTTCAATGTCTATTGGAAAATTTGACGGGAACCCGGGTGCCGTTCATCCACCGTTCAGGCAGGATTTGAAACGTTGCAGCGGCTGGGCGGCTGCGGCGGCCGAGCCACCCATTAAACAGCAAAGCTGCCGCTATGCAGCGGCAGCTTGAGCGGCCTTGCCACGGCGGCGCAGCATGGCCGCCTCCTCATCGCTGAACAGTATAGCGGTGAGTTCCGCGCACAATTCAAACTGCGCGTTGACGGTTTCTGCGCGGGCGGGATCGGTCTTCAAGGCCATGACCACGTCCTCATTGTAGCGCTTGAGCGCGGTGCAAAGGTCTTCATAGGTGGCCTTCTGCTTGGCAGCGAAAGACGCGGCGGCAGCAAAGTTGCGGCTGCCCGCCACCAGCCGCGCATAGCGTTTGGCCATGTCATGCCTTTCCGCGCCCGGATGCCGGCTGAAATCGGCGCCCGTGCCCTTGGACATGGGCAGGGCGGCATTGAATTCCTTGGGCGCGCGATCCATGAAGCCTTCCATCACCTGGCCGATCTGCGCCCGCTCGCCCAACAGGCGCTTGCCCCATTCGCCGTCGCGCTTGAGCTCTATTTCCTTGACGATATGGCTGGAGAGATCGGCGAAGGTCTTGACCTCGTCCATCAGCACCTCGGCGTCGAACAGCGGGTGACGCGTCGCCTGGATGGAGTTTTTCAGCGTGTCCATGCGGTCGAAAAGGATTTCGCCCACCAGACCCATATCGGTCTTGGCGATCAGCGTTTTGTCATTCTTGCGCGAGATCATCATCGGCAGGCGCAACGCCTCCCACGGCCGGTTCAACCGATACATCGCGATCACCGCGACATAGGGGGCGACATCGGGTTGGGTTTCGATCAGCGCATCGTAAACGCTGCGCACATCCCACAACAGTGTTTCATTGAAGCTGGGCACCGGCCTGGGCAGCAGCGCCGAGAGTTTTTCGATGATCTCGCCGGCCGCCAGCAGCAGCGCCATCTCGTCGGCATCGTCCACCGCCATCGCGCCGCCCAGCACCTTCTGCAGAATCTTGCGGTTGTTCGGGTCTTTCAGCGCCGTGGTCATCGCAGCTGACGCCAGTGGCCAGAACTGGGCGGCGCGCGCGATGGCCTCATCATTCTTCTGCAAAAGCACCAGCGCCTTGCACTCCTTGACGTAAGCGTCGGCTTCGGCGCGCAACAGGGTCTGCGACACCCAGTTCCACACCGGCACTAGGCTGCCGCGCGCGATGCAGCCTTTCTGCTTGGCGCGGCGCGAGGCGCAGCTCAGCAAATCCTGGAACGGATGGCAGAACAGGCGCAGCGGCGTCAGGGTGCGGTCGTGACGCTCGCGGCGCAGGACGGGCCTGAGGCCGCTCAGAATATCCTCATGCGGCAGGACATGGCCGTCCAGCAGCCGGTCCACTTCCACCGCCATGGCAAGACGTGCCGCGACATGTCCCGGCAGGCTGCCGAGAAACGTCTTGAGCAATCCCGTTCTGTCCACAGCGGGCATAGACACTCCTGCCTTCCGGACCTCGCGCCAGGATGGATGTCTACATTAGGAGCGTTATCGTTAACGTACTGTTTCTTCTAAACAATCGCGGGCAATTCCAGACGCGCCAGCACCCCGCCCAGGGGACTGGCGTCCAAAAGGAAAAAACCCCCGTAAAGCTTGGAAATATCCCGCACGATGGCTAGGCCCAGGCCCGAGCCCGGCACGCTTTCGTCCAGCCTTTCGCCCCGCTCGCCCACCTGGGCCCGCTGCTGCGCCGACAGGCCCGGCCCGTCATCCTCGACGGTCAGGACCAGCCGTCCCGCTGCCATGTCACAGCGCACCCGCACCCGTCCGCGCGCCCATTTGCAGCCATTGTCGATCAGGTTTCCCAGCATCTCTTCCAGGTCCTGGCGCTCGCCGCGAAAGCAGATCTCTCCCGAACATTCGGCATCGATGACGATTCCGCGCGCCGCATGGATGCGCCCGATCACCCGCGCCAGATCGTCCATCACCGAAGAGACCTGTGTGCGGTTGCCCAGCACATCCAGCGAACCGGCGGCGCGCGCTCTGGAGAGATAATGATCCACTTGCCGCCGCATCGAGAACACCTGCCGCGTCACGGTATCGGCGAGAGCGCCCGCCCCTGAATCTTTAGAAACCGCATCGGCTTCCGCCGCCAGCACCGAGAGCGGCGTCTTGAGAAAATGCGCCAGGTTGGAAACATGAGTGCGGGCGCGGCCCACCACTTCCTCGCTGTGCTGGATCAGGGAATTGAGCTCGGTGGCCAGCGGCGCGATCTCGGTGGGAAAATGCCCGTCGAGGCGGCGGGCCTTGCCGTCACGGATGCGCGCCAGCGCCTCGCTGACCCGCCGCAGTGGCAGGAGGCCGATCTTGACCTGCACCAGGATGGCGCCGATCAGGCCCAGGCCCAGAAGGGCAAACGACCAAATCAGGGTGGTGTTGAATTCGCCGATCTGGCGCTCCACTTCCGCCATATCGCCCGCCACCAGGAAGGTGTAGTCGCCGCCGTCGCTGCGCTGAGCGGGCGTCAGGTCCACCCGCCGCGACACCACCCGCAGATGCTGGCCTTCCGGTCCTTCGGCGCTGCCCCAGGTCAGCGCGCCCTGGCGGGTCTGGTTGCCGGGAACGATCTCGCGGTCAAACAGCGAGCGGGAAATCTGCCCCCCGCTGGCGCCCGACTTGATCTGGTAATAGAGGCCGGAATAGACGCGGTCGAAATTGTGATTGAGAAAGCGGTCCTGCAGCATCACGCCGCCGTTGGGATCAGGCTCCGCCGCCGCGATCAACCCGTCCATGTCGGTGGCGAGGGCGGAATCAAACGAGTTCTGCGCTGCCAGCCGGAAGGCGTTGGACAGCACGGCTCCGCCCACCGCCAGTCCCAGCATGGTCCAGATCGCCGCCGCCGCGATCAGGCGCGACGAAAGGGATTCAAGCCTCAGCCGGCTTGCCGCCCAGTTTCGGATCTTCGAGAGAGTAGCCAAGCCCGCGCACCGTCTGAATAAGGCCTGCGTCAGTCTTCTTGCGCAGGCGGCCGATGAAAACCTCGATTGTATTGGAGTCGCGGTCGAAATCCTGGTCGTAGAGATGCTCGACCAGTTCGGTGCGCGACACCACCTTGCCGCGATGATGGGCGAGATATGCCAGCAGCCGGTATTCCTGGCTGGTCAGCTTGACGGGATTGCCGTCATAGGTGACGCGGCTGGCACGCGGATCGATATGCAGCTTGCCGATATCGATCTCGGCGGTGGCGATGCCGACGGCGCGGCGCAGCAGGGCGCGCAGCCGCGCCAGCAATTCCTCGGTGTAGAAAGGTTTGGCCAGATAGTCGTCGGCGCCAGCATCGAAACCCGCCACCTTGTCGCTCCAGCGGTCGCGGGCGGTGAGGATCAGCACCGGCATGGTCTTGCCGGACTTGCGCCATTTCTCCAGTACGGTGACGCCGTCCATCTTGGGCAGGCCCAAGTCCAGGATCACCGCATCATAGGGTTCGGTGTCGCCCAGGAAATGACCTTCCTCGCCATCGGCGGCGATGTCCACCACATAGCCGGCATCGGCCAGCGACTTCTTGAGAAGCCGCTGCAGGTCCTTGTCATCCTCGACCAATAGAATGCGCATGGAATCCCTCTAACGCTCGCGCCGCCAGTGGCCGCGCCGCTCCCCATAGGGGGTATCATAGCGCGGTTTGGGTGCGAAGTTGGGCGCATACCGCTCGCGTTCGCGCGCGCGCGAACGGCCATAGCCGTTATCATAGGGATCGGCGGTATAGGGCGGATAGCGGTCGATGAATGGGCGCGGGCCGTCAACCCTGCGATCGGCGTCACTTCTGCGGTCATCGAAACTGTCACGTCCCGGCGACGAGCGCAGCACCCGACCGCTGCGCGCATCGGCGTCGAACCAGATGATGCGCCCATCCGGCGTCATCCATTTCAGATGATAGTGCGGATCGCCGGTCGGCCCATAGGTCGGCCCTTCGGCGTCATAGAATTCACCGGGATGGGAACGGCGGATCCCGGGCAGGAGCCGGTCGAGTGGCTGCACGCCATCACGCATCTCGCCGCCGCGGCCAGCGCGCGACTGTGCCTCGACCTGGCTGGCAGGAGCCAGGACAAGCAGGCCGGAAAAGGCCAGGAAAATCGCAAAGAAAATGTGGGAAAACATGGGCTTTTTCTAAGGCAGAAAACATGAACCACGCATGAACACCCTGTCCAGACCCGGTTCAGTTTCCCCCTCCTATGGTGGGCCTCATGGACGGATCACACCCCGTCCAACGGATAAAAAGGAGACAGTCATGCTTAACACCAAAATTCTTTTTGCGGCAGCTTCTCTGGCGGTTCTGACGGCTATGGGCCTCGGCTCGGCCTCGGCCCAGCCCTGGGACCATCGCGGCTATGACCGTCACTACAACAACAATCACGGCCGCTATGACCAGCGTCACGCCTATGTGGACCGCTTCCGCATTCACCAGGCGCTGCGTCACCACAGGTTCGGCCGCGTGAGCGAGCCCTTCTTCTTCCATGGCCGCTATGTGGTGCGCACCCATGACCGCTTCGGCCGCGTGGCCTTGGTGCAGGTCGACCCCTACAGCGGCCGGTTCATCCGCCGCCTGTAAGCAACAATCTTGAGGAGCAAGGTCCGTGGTATGCCCCTCCCCATAGGACCCCAGACCGTCAAGTGAAGCCCGCGTCGCAAGACGCGGGCTTCTTTGCTTTCAGGCGTCGGTGTGAAGAAGCCTGACCCCGATCTTCCTTCTCAACGAGAAGCTCCCCGCAGCAAGTACGCCCTGATGTCTTCAACCTCTTGCTCATTCAGGAAAGCGGCAAAGCTTGTCATGCCCCGGCTCTCCAACAAGCCATCAAAAACAACACGCTTGAATCTGGTTCTCGACGAAAGAACCGGAGAGCGGCGCAAATCCGGATAAATGAAATTCTGACCGTGGCAAAACCGGCAGTACCGGTTATAGAACACATCTCCGGCCAAAGCGTCGCCCGTGGATGCCTCTGCTATGGAAACATCCAGCGCCATTCGATTTGTCCGGATATGATCCGGCGCGATTTGCTTTCCGCCCAGCTTGAACACCAGCAATCGTCCGGGGACCGGCGTGTCGGTTCGGGTGGAATAGCCCTGCCCGTTGCCGCCGCCATTTCCCACCATCAGCGCCACATGCTGAACGCCGTCCAAGGCATAGCTTATCGGCGCCGCGATCGCGGAGGCGCCGAGCGGATAACACCAAACCTCCCTGCCGCTCGCCGCGTCATAGGCTTTCAGATCATGCTTGACGCTTTGGAAGACGAGGCTGCCCGCGGTGGCCAAGACACCGCCCATGCCCCATTCCGAGTCCGAATATTTCACCGTCCAGCGGGCCCTGCGCGCGACCGGATCCCAGGCAATCAGCTCGCCGCTTAAAACAGACGGCAACGGATCGCCGGTGGCTGCGGCCCGGGCGCGTTGCAATGAGCCCGGTGCTGCTTGCTTTCCCGGCGCCACACCTTGAACGCCGACACCCCGGTTCTGGGTGCCGGGAATGTGCCGGTACTCTTCGGGATTGGACGGCGCGGCAAAATTTCCGGTAACATTCAGCGCCGGAATATAGACAAGGCACTCGATGGGATTGAACGCCATCGATTTCCAGCTATGCGCCCCAGGCGGACCGGGATTCTGGCGGCTGTTGCCGCCGGCGCCCCAGCGAACGCCGATACGCTCAACGGGCCTGCCGGTGCCAAGGTCCACGCCATGCGCCCAGTCAACCCACGGCGCCAGTTTGTCGGCCGACAGCAACTCTCCCGTCCCGGCATCCAGCACATAGAAAAAGCCATTCTTGGGCGCCTGCATCACGACATGGCGTTTGGCGCCCTTAATAAACAGATCAGCGATAATAAAGGGCTGGGTTGCGGTATAATCCCACGTATCGCCGGGCGTGGTCTGGTAATGCCAGACATACTTCCCCGTCTCAGGCTTCACGGCCACAATCGAGGATAGAAACAGATTGTCTCCTTTGCCTTGCGACCGGATGTGGTGGTTCCAGGGCGCGCCATTGCCCGTGCCGATCAGGAGATTGTTGCTATCGGGATCATAGGTAATCGCATCCCAGGCCGTGCCGCCGCCACCGGATGTTTTCCAGACATCGCCGAACCAGGTCGCGTTGGCGGTCCTGGCAAATATCTCATCAGACACAGCGCCATCCGGTTTGCCGTCCGGGTTTGGCGTCAGATAGAACCGCCATGCCTGCTTTCCAGTCTGCGCGTCGTAAGCGGAAACATAGCCCCTGACGCCATACTCCGAACCGCCATTGCCGATGATGACCTTGCCTTTCACGACCCGAGGTGCGCCCGTGATCGTGTAAGGCAGTTTTGGATCCGTGGTTTGTACCGACCATACGGGTTTTCCCGTCCTGCGATCCAAGGCGATCAACCGGCCGTCCAGCGCGCCGACAAAAACCCGGTCATTCCACAGTGCAGCACCCCGGTTGACCACGTCGCAGCAGGCTGCAAGCGCCGTCCTGCCGGAGACCTTGGGGTCGAAGGTCCAGAGCTGACGGCCGGTTCGGGCGTCGAAGGCATAGACTTTTGACCAGGCTGTGGTCGTGTAGATAACGCCATCGGCAACAAGCGGCGTCGCCTCCTGACCACGGCTGGTGTCGAACTGCACCCACCAGGCAAGGCCCAATGTTCCAATGGTGAACTGGTTTATCTGCCGCAAGGGGCTGAAGCGCTGCTCAAAATAGGTCCGGCCATAAGTCAGCCAATCGCTACTCTCTTCCCCTTTTAAAAGGCGGTTGTGATCGACTGGACGGTAGGCGCCCACTTGAGCAGAGGACCCAGTCGCAAGCATTAGAACAAGCGCGGGAAGGATGACTCTGCCTAAATGTTTCCTCAGATTTCGGTACGCGCTGCCCGCCGACATGTTACACTCCTGTTCTACGTCTCGCTGCTAACGTCATTGCCCGCATGGGTGATCACCGCCGGGGTGAAATTCCATCCGCGCAAAATCTTCACCACCGCTTCCAGCGCGTCCTTCACCGCCCCGCGCTTGATAGCGTCCAGCATCTCTTCCGTGTTCATCGAGACGGTCGCCGCTTGGTGGCCGCGCGGTCCCGGCAGCGATACGAAGATGGGAACGGAATTCATCACCCCCGTGACCACAAAATCCTGGAACCAGTGCTGGCGGACGATCTTCAGCGGATTGCCGACTAGCATCAGCCCGATGCCGGTGGACAGATCGAAATCCTCCGAAATGCCTTGGGTCTCGACATAGGGCATGACGCCGGACCTGTCAGGCCGCCAGTCCTCGCCGAAAATCTCCACCGTGCGCCAGGCGCAGAAATATTCGCGGCAGATGGGATAGCGCGTTTCATACACGCCGCAGCCGGTGGCGGTGCAATGCCGGCAGGTGGCGCCGGATTTTTTCTGGATTTCCGGCTTGTTGATGGTCGGCCATGTGCAACACACCGTGCATGTGCCGCAGTTGCGCCCCGCCACCAATGTCATGCCGTCCCACATGTCCCAACAGTGGCAGCTTCGGGAAAAACCCGCCAGTCCAACACCTTCGCGGCCGCACCTTGAATATGCCGCAAATATCAGTCAGCTATCCGCCAAATGTCCGACTGGCAAAACCGCCTGAACAGCGAGGAGCTGCGCAAGGCCGCGCGGGTGGCGGACCGCTACGCGCCGGCCTTTGCCGTGGCCATGGCGGTCATCGCGGTGCCGCTGGCGCTGCTTTATCTGGTGCCGGTGGTGCTGGGCCTGTTCGCGCCCCCGCTCGACCCCAAGGTGGATCTCTATGCGGTCAACCGTCCGCTGGCTTTCACCTTCCTCGACGCCCAAGGCCAGGAAGTCGGTCATCGCGGCGCCATCGTGGGGGCGCGGCTGAAGCTGGACGAGATGCCCGCCTTCCTGCCCGCCGCCTTCATCGCCATGGAAGACCGGCGTTTCTATTCCCATAACGGCATCGATCCGCGCGGGTTGATGCGCGCCGTGATACTGGATCTGCGCGCGCGGTCGGTCGTGGCGGGCGGCTCCACCATCAGCCAACAGACCGCCAAGATCGTCTACACCCAGCAGCAGCGCACTTTCTCGCGCAAGCTCACCGAGCTGGTGAATGCGGCGGGGCTGGAGAAATCGCTGAGCAAGGACCAGATCCTGCAGCTCTATCTCAACCGCATCTATCTGGGCAGCGGCGCCTATGGCGTGGACGGGGCGTCGCGGGTCTATTTCGGCACCAGCGCCAAGAATCTCAATCTGGCGCAAGCCGCGATGCTGGCGACCCTGACGCGGGCGCCCTCGGTCTTTTCGCCGCGCCGCGACCTGCTCCGTGCCCAGCAACGCGCCAGCCTGGTGCTGGATTCGATGGTGGACAATGGTGCCATCACCGAGGAAGCCGCCGCCCAGGCCCGCGCCCATCCCGCCATGATCGTGGATCGCACCACCAGCAATGCCCGCAACTACTTCCTCGATACCGCCGCCGATCAGGCGCTGAAGCTGGCCACCATCAACGGCGTTCCTCCTAGTTCGGACATGGTGGTGCACACCACGATGGAGCCCAGGGTGCAGGAAGCGGCGCGGCTGGCCGCGCTGGGCACCATCAACAAGTACAAGAAGCGCACCCGTGCCACGGAAGCCGCCGTGGTGGTGATGAAGCCCGATGGCGCGGTCAGCGCCCTGCTCGGCGGCGTGGATTACCGGGAGTCGGTGTTCAACCGCACCACCCAGGCGCATCGCCAGCCCGGCTCCGCCTTCAAGCCCTTCGTCTATCTGGCGGCACTGGAAGCGGGCATCACGCCCTGGGACGTGCGCGAGGATGAGCCGGTGAACATAGCCGGTTACACGCCCACCAATTTCGGCGGGAAATATTATGGCACCGTGACCTTGGCCGACGCCCTGGCGCATAGCGTCAATACCGTCGCGGTCAGCCTTGCCCAGGAAGTCGGCATCCGCAATGTGATCGCGGCCGCCAAGCGCGTCGGTATCACCTCGCCGATGCAGGCCAATGCCAGCCTGGCGCTGGGCACCGCCGAAGTCACGCCGCTGGAACTGACCGCCGCCTATGCCACCTTCGCCAATGGCGGCTATCACGTCTCACCCTATCTGGTGACGCAGATCGATATTCAGGGGCGGCCGATCTACCAGCGCACACCGCCACAGCCCCAGCGCGTCATCGATGCCGCCGTCAACCGCGACATGCTCGCCATGATGTATGGCGTGGTGATCGGCGGCACCGGCGGCTATGCCTCGCTGCATGGCCGCGAGGCCGCCGGCAAGACCGGCACTACCCAGGATTCTAAGGACGCCTGGTTCGTCGGCTTCACCACCGACTATGTCGCCGCCGCCTGGGTGGGCAATGACAATTCTACCCCGACCCGCAACGTCACCGGCGGCACCCTGCCGGCCTATATCTGGCGCGACACCATGCTGGTCGCCCAAAAAGGATTGCCGCTCAATCCGCTGGACAAGTCGTCCAGGCCGGCCGAGGAAGACTTGCTGTTGGCCTCTTCGGGCGCGACCTGGGGCAACGGCGTGGATGATGAGGCGCTGGCCCGCCCCCCCGAAGTGGACGAGCCCGAAGCCGAACAGACACAGGAGCCGCGCCGCCACCGGGGCGGCTTGCTGGGCTGGCTGTTCGGGGATGACGAACCGCCGCCTCCGCCGCCGCGCTAGAAGCGTGCTATAAGGCCGCCATGCTTCGCCGCGTTTTTCTCACTCTTGCCCTTGTCGCCGCCGCGCTTCAGCCGGCATCTGCTGCGACAACCATCCGCTTCGTTACCGACTGGAAGGCCCAGGCCGAACATGGCGGTTTTTACCAGGCGGTGGCGGACGGGCTGTATGCCCAGCGTGGGCTGGACGTAAAGATCATCCAGGGCGGACCGGATGTGAACGTGCCGCAGCTGCTGGCCGGCGGCGCCGCCGATTTCGGCATGGGCTCCAACAGCTTTATTCCGCTCAACATGGTCAAGGCCGGCGTGCCGATCAAAGCGGTGATGGCGATTTTCCAGAAAGACCCGCAGGTGCTGATCAGCCACCCGCGCCGCGACCTGAACTCCATCGCCGACATGCGCGGCAAGCCGGTGCTGATTTCCGCCGCCACCATGACGGCCTTCTGGCCCTGGCTGAAGGCCCGCTTCGGCTTCAGCGACAAGCAGATACGCAAATACACCCACAATCTGGCGCCCTTCATCCGCGATCCCAACGCAATCCAGGAGGGCTACCTCACCAGCGAACCCTACACGATCGAGAAACAGGCGGGCTTCAAGCCCAAGGTCTTCCTGCTGGCCGATTACGGCTATCCCGGTTACGCTAACATGGTGCTCGCGCCGCAGAAACGGATCGATACCGACCGCAAGACGGTGCAGGGCTTTGTCGATGCCACGCGCCTGGGCTGGCAGCGTTACCTGGCCAATCCGGCCAAGGGCAATGCGCTGATCAAGCGCGACAATCCCGACATGACCGACGCCATCCTGAAACAGGCGCTGGACAAGATGAAAGCGCACAAGATGCTGACCAGCGGCGATGGATTCGCTTTCGGGCTGGGCAGCATGACCGACCAACAATGGAAGCGTTTCTACGACATGATGTCGGCGCAGGGGATTTATCCCAAGGGGATGAATTACAAGAAGGCCTACGACCTCACTTTTGTGCGCGCCACCTTCCAGAATTTTCAATGACCTTGCTGGCGCTGTCGGGCATCGGCAAGCGGTTCGCCTCCACTCAAAAGGCGGGCGGCGTTCAGGCGCTGGACGATCTTTCCTTCGCGATTCAGAAGGGCGAATTCGTTTCGCTGCTGGGCCCCAGCGGCTGCGGCAAATCCACCGCGCTTCGGCTGGCGGCGGGATTGCTAGCGCCGGATGCAGGCGCTGTGACGTTCCCGCATGGCAAGCCCGAGATCGGTTTCGTCTTCCAGGAGCCTACCCTGATGCCTTGGGCCGACGCCCTGACCAACACGCGCCTGCCGCTGGTTTTGAAAAGCATGCCACGCCGAGAAGCCAATGCGCGCGCCGCCGCCGCGCTGGCGCGGGTGGGGCTGGCCGGATTTGAACGCGCTTTGCCCCGCGAACTGTCCGGTGGCATGAAGATGCGCGTCTCTATCGCCCGCGCGCTGGTGGCGCAGCCCAAATTGCTGCTGCTGGACGAACCCTTTGCGGCGCTGGACGAGATCACCCGCAACCGGCTGGGCGACGATCTGCTGCGATTGTGGCGAGAAGACGGATTGACCGTGTTGTTCGTCACTCACAGCGTTAGCGAAAGTGCCTATCTGTCCGAGCGCGTGCTGGTGATGCCGCCGCGTCCGGGACGCATCGCCGCCGACATCGCCCTGCCCCACAGCCGCGACGACCGCCTCTCATCCGTCACTATCGAAGCCCAGCGCGGCATCAACGCCGCGCTCCAGGCGGCAACAGCATGAGGCGGGTGCTCGACATCGTATTTCCCGTGGCTCTGGCAGCCCTGATACTGGGCAGCTGGGAATGGACGATTTTCCACTGGCAGGTGCCGCACTATGTGCTGCCCGCGCCCAGCGCCATCGCCCGCGCCTTTTGCGCAAATTTCGCATCGCTGATGGCGAGCCTGGGCTCAACCCTGGCCGTCACCCTGCAGGCCTTCGCCGCCGCAACGCTGCTCGGCGTCGCCACCGCCATCGGCTTTTCGCAAAGCCGGCTTCTGGAGCGCACCTTTTATCCCTATGCCGTCATCCTGCAAGTGACGCCGGTGGTCGCCATCGCGCCGCTGATCCTGATCTGGGTGGGGTTCGAGCGCATCAACCTAGCGCTGGTGATCATCGCCACGCTGGTCGCCTTCTTTCCTATCCTGGCAGGCGCAACGCTGGGATTGAAATCCGCCGATTTCAATCTGCTGGACCTAGCGCGCCTCCATGGCGCCTCGCGTTTGCAGATTCTGTGGCGCATACGCCTGCCCACCGCCCTGCCCTATCTTCTGTCAGGCATGAAAACCGCCGGCGGCCTGGCGCTGATCGGCGCAGTGGTGGCGGAGTTCGTCGCCGGTAGCGGCACCGCCACGGGCCTGGCTTGGCGCATCGTGGAATCCGGCAACCGGCTGGAAATCGCTACCCTCTTCGCCGCGCTGGCGCTGCTGGCGCTGACGGGGGTGCTGATTTTCGCCGCTTTGTCACTGCTGGAATGGGCGCTGTTGCGGCGCTGGCACGAAAGCGCGATCAGCGAAGCTGCTTGATCGGCGCCGTTTCACGGATCGCCACCATGGCGCACACACCCATCGCCAGCGCCGCGCACATATACCAGGCGGGCGCCAATTCCGAGCCGCTGACATCCGTCAGCCAGGCGACCACGAATTGCGCCGTGCCGCCGAACACCGAAATCGCCACGGCATAGATGATGCCGATGCCGCCGGACCGTATCTGCTGCGGCAGGTTTTCCGTCAGCGACGACATGATCGCGGGCAGGCCCATCGCCAGCAGCATCGCCATCAGCGCGGTACAGGCATAAAGCGCCATGGCGGTGCGCAGATGCGTCATGACCAGAAAACACGGCAGCACCACCAGGCCCAACAGCCCGAACGCGGTCATCATCACAGGCTTGCGCCCCAGCCGGTCGCTGAGAATGCCCCCGACCGGGTTGAAGATCATGCCGCAGGCGCCCGCCACCACCACCGCGCCAAAAGCCTGCGCCGTCGAAAGACCGAGCGTGTGGGTGGCGAAGATGTTCAGGTAGGTCATGACAAAAGTGGCGATGGTTCCGCTGGCCAGCATCACCAGGGTTATGACCGCCAGCCGCATATGCGCCCGCGTAGGGCGCGTCCGGACGGTGTCGGTTCGCGATTCCAACGTTTCAGGCAAAGTGCGGCGCATCACCAGCGCGAAGGGCACCACCGACACGCCCAACAGCATCGCGATGCGCCAGCCCCACTGGGTCAGATCCGCCGGCGTCAAAAGATTCGACAGCACGACACCCACCAAGCCGGCGAGCAGTATGGCGGACTGCTGAGTGGCGAATTGCAGCGAGACATAGAGTCCGCGTTTTTCCGGTGGCGCGGCTTCCATCAGGAAGGCCGTGGCCGGCCCGACTTCGCCGCCCAGCGCGAAGCCCTGCATCAGGCGGAAGATCACCACCAGCACGGGCGCGGCCCAGCCGATGCTGGCGTAGGAGGGCGTCAGCGCCATGCCCAGGATGGACAATCCCATCAGCCCGAAACAGAACAGCATGGCCGGCTTGCGGCCGATGCGGTCGGCCAGCGGGCCGATGATCGCGCCGCCCAGGGGGCGCGTCAGGAAGCCGACGCCGAAGATGGCCAGGGTCTGGAGCAGGCTGGTGGTGGGATTCTGGCTGGGAAAGAACACCGCGCCGATCTGCACCGCGAAAAACCCGAAGATCAGGAAGTCATAGAATTCCAGCCCGTTGCCGGCCATCACCGCGCCCAGCTGCGGGATAGTCAAAGTTCTGGATGACACGCTCATGCTCTTTCCACTTGGCCGCACCGCGGACGGGCCAGTTTTCCCGACTATGCCGATATCCCGCCTCTAAATAATACAAAATAAGTATGTTATTATTAGAGAACTACACATATTACCTGTTGAAGTCTTGATTTCATCCCCCGGTCATGTTCTTTCCCGCCTCCATGGCGCAACAGAACCACGGCCCCCAGATGCTCACCGCCAATCGCTTGCGCGATGGCGACGTCCTGTATCGCAAGAGCGATGGCTGGGTGCTGGTCTTGGCCGACGGCGATGTTTTCGCCGACCAGGCCGGCGCCGATGCCGCGCTGGCGGAAGCGCAGGCCGAAATGGCCCGCAACGAATTCGTTGCGCCCTATCTGTTCGAGGTGCGTGTGGTGAATGGCGTTACCCAGCCGGTGAAAGAGCGCGAAATCATCCGCGCCGCCGGCCCGACCGTGCGCGCCGACCTCGGCAAGCAGGCAGGAATGGTCGATGTCTGAAGTCGCGCCCAACATGTACCGCTATGACGAGTTCGACGCCCGCTTCGTCGCCGAACGCACCGCCCAGTTCCGCGTCCAGGTCGAGCGCCGCCTGAAAGGCGAGCTGACGGAAGACCAGTTCAAGCCGCTGCGCCTGATGAACGGCCTGTACCTGCAGCTTCATGCCTACATGCTGCGAGTCGCCGTGCCTTATGGCACCATCTCATCGCGGCAGATTCGGATGCTGGCGCATATCGCGCGCAAGTATGACAAGGGCTATGGCCATTTCACCACCCGCCAGAACATCCAGTACAACTGGCCCAAGCTGGTGGATGTGCCCGACATCCTGAGCGATCTCGCCTCTGTCGAGATGCATGCCATCCAGACCAGCGGCAATTGCATCCGCAATATCACCGCCGATCATTTTGCCGGCGCCAGCGCTGACGAGATCGAGGATCCCCGCCCACTGGCCGAGATCATCCGGCAATGGTCGAGCCTGCATCCCGAATTCGTCTTCCTGCCGCGCAAGTTCAAGATCGCGGTCAGCGGCGCGCCGCAGGACCGGGCGGCCCTGAAGTATCATGACATGGCGGTGGAGATCGTGCGCAATGCGCAGGGCCGTACCGGATACAAGGTGCTGGTCGGCGGCGGCATGGGCCGCACGCCCTATATCGGGCAGGTGCTGGGCGAGTTCGTCGAGAAGCAGGACATCCTTGCCTTCCTCGAAGCTGCGATGCGCGTCTATAACGAACAGGGCCGCCGCGACAACATCTACAAGGCGCGTATCAAGATTCTCACCCATGCGCTGGGGATCGAGGAAATGCGCCGCCAGGTGCTGCGCGAATTCGCCGAGATCAAGCAGGGCGGCAACCTGCAGCTACCGCAGGCGGAGCTGGATCGCATCACCGCCTATTTCGCGCCGCCCGCGTTTGACACCGGCTTGCCCGATACGATTGCGGACGCCGGCAAGGATTTCGCCAACTGGGTGAAGACCAATGTTCATCCGCATCGCGCGCCGGGCTATGCCATCGCCACCATCACCCTCAAGACGCCGGGCCAGGTGCCGGGCGACGCCACATCCGAGCAGATGGAGGCCATTGCCGATCTGATGGACACCTACAGCGTCGGCGAAGTGCGCGTAACCCATGAGCAGAATTTGGTGTTGCCACATGTCCGCAAGAAAGACCTGCCCGCGATTTACGCCAAGCTGAAAGAACTAGATTTCGCCTGCGCCAATGCCGGACTGATCACCGACATCATCGCCTGCCCCGGCCTGGATTATTGCGACCTGGCCAACGCCCGCTCGATCCCCATCGCCCAGAGCATTGCCCTGAAGTTCGCCGACCTGGACCGCCAGCACGAGATCGGCGAGCTGAAGATCAAGATTTCCGGCTGCATCAATGCCTGCGGCCATCATCACGCCGGCCATATCGGCATCCTGGGCGTCGACAAGAAGGGCGTGGAATTCTACCAGCTCCAGCTGGGCGGCAGCGGCGCGGAAGATGCCAGCATCGGCGAAATCATGGGTCCGGGATTTACCGAGCATGAAATTGCAGGCGCCGTGGAGCGGGTGGTCAACGCCTATATCAAGACCCGCAAGCCCGGCGAACGTTTCCTCGACACCTATCGCCGGCTGGGCATGGCGCCGTTCAAGGACGCTGCCTATGAGAAAGAAGCGGCGTGACCAAGCTTATTAAAAGCTGCGCCTACACGCAGGACGCATACGCGACTGTAGCCGATGACGGCGTGCTGCCGGACGGCGCGGTGCTGGTGTCGCTGGCGCGCCTCCAGAAGGAGTACGACTCCTTGCTGGAGCGCAACACCCCGATCGGCGTGAAACTGCAAAGCCATGACAATCCGGAAAGCCTGGGCGATGCCGTGGGACGCCTGTCGCTGATCGCGCTGGAATTTCCCAAGTTCCGCGACGGCCGCGCCTTTTCCTGGGCGCGAGTTCTGCGCACCCGCCTCGGCTTTACCGGCGAGATTCGCGCCGTGGGCGATTTCCTCTACGACCAAGTCAATTACCAGCACCGCGTCGGCTTTGACGCCTGGGAAGTGCCGGACCATTTCACCCTTGAGATGTTCCAGCGGGCGCTGACAGAAATGACCGACGTCTATCAGCCCTCGACGGACGGCAAGAAGACCATCCGTGAATTGCGGGCCGCCAAGTAACGTTCATCCTGCATGCATCTGGATTACGCCTTATTCAGCGGTGAAGCTTTGCGCTGGCCGCTACGCTATGCGCGATTTCCAAAGGAATTTTTCCATTCGCAAGACCGTCCTTTCCGTACTTGCCGGCCTGGCCTTGTGCAGCACGGCGACCGCCGCCGTGATCACCACCAACGCCCGCGCCGAGCAACCGGCGCGCAAACCCGTGATGATTGCCCAGGCGGGCAGCCAACGTGACGCCGAGATGGACCGCGAGCGTCAGCCCCGCTGCCGCGATATCGTTGCCGACAAAGCAGATGACATGGCCTAGCTGGAACGAAGCCTGTCGCTAACCGCCGCCCAGGCCCCGCTGTTCGCGCGCTGGAAACAGGTGGGGCTGGATATCGCCCGCCGCCATCATGGCGAATGCACCGCCCATCAGCGCAATGCCGGCCGCCCGCCCAGCCTCCTGGACGGCATCGCCGAGGAAGAAGCCATGCTGCGCGCCCGCCTGGCCGACCTGCAGACCGAGCGTCCGGTATTGGAAGCGTTTTACCGCGCCCTGACACAAAGCCAGCGCAGCCTGCTGGAGCAACAGGGCGGCCCCGAAGGCCCACCGCAGCAACGCTGAGTTTCGCTAAACAGTCTTGAAAGGCGGCAGGAACCCTGCCCCTTTTTTTTATTGCGAATCCGCCGCCAAAGCCCCACAACGCGAAACATGAACGCGCCGACACGCTTTGACGCCCTGCCGCGCTTTGCTTCCTCGCTGAAGGCAATCGAAGGCCTGAAGCCGCCCGAGCCTCTGTATCTGGTGCAGCCGGAAAAAATTTCCAGCGCGGCGAAACAGTTCCTGGACGGTTTTCCCGGCGATGTCCTGTACGCCGTGAAGGCCAATCCCCATCCCGTCGCGCTTCGGCAATTGTGGGACGCGGGCATCCGCCATTTCGATACCGCCTCACTGGGCGAAATTGAATCCGTCAAAACGCTACTGCCCGAGGCGATCTGCCATTTCATGGCGCCGGTGCGACTGCCGGGCCAGGCGAAAGCCGCGTTCGAACAGCATGGCGTCACCGATTTCGTGGTGGACAGCGAATCCGAACTCGACAAGCTGCTGGCCGAAACCGGCGAGCCCGCGAAGCTGCGGGTCTTTGTGCGCCTGGTGACCGCGTTGGGCGGCGCGCTGCTGGAGATGTCCAGCAAGTATGGCTGCCGTCCCGAGGAAGCTTCCAAGCTGCTGGCCCGCGTGGCGCAGGCGGGCGCGCAGCCCTGCCTGACCTTCCATGTCGGTTCGCAATGCCTGTCGCCCTTTTCCTACGCCCAGGCGATCGAGATCGCACAGCGCACCATCACTCTCTCGGGTGTCGAAATCGCGGCGCTGGATATCGGCGGCGGCTTTCCCACCGCCTATGCCGGACAGGAGCCGCCGCCCTATCACTGGTATTTCGACATGATCAAGGAGGCCCTGAAAAATCTGGGCCGCCCCGATCTCAAGGTGATGTGCGAGCCGGGCCGCGCCCTGGTGGCGCAAGGCATTTCGCTGGTGACCCAGGTGGTGATGCGCCGCGGCGACCGGCTGTATCTCAACGACGGCATTTACGGCAGCTTCGACGAACAGCGCTTCATCAGCTTCGACGAGGATTACCCGCCCAGCGGCATCACGCTGGACGCCAAGGGCAAAGCGAAAATCCTCAGCGGCGAGAAGCGCCCCTTCCGCGCCTATGGCCCGACCTGCGACAGCGCCGACGTGCTGCCGCGCCCGGTGATGCTGCCCGACACCATCGCCACCGGCGATTTCGTGATGTTCGACGCCATGGGCGCCTATACCGTGTCGTCGCGCTCCAGCTTCAACGGCTATTATCCTGACGGTTGGGCGCTGATCGGCGTCTAATTTACTTTCCGTTAAGCAACCGCTCGCGCCCGACCTCGATTTTCAATGCCAACGGAACGTTAAACTTCCCGCGCGATCATGGTGGAAAGGATTTCACCATGGTCGTATCGCAAAAGCTGTCCCACCTGCTGCAACTGGCCGACCAGGGTCCGGCGCTGCGTGCCGCGCTGGCCGAGGAAGTGGCGGAGCTTCTGGTCTCCTGGCCGGCTGATTATCCCGATTCCATGCGCGGCATCTGCGAAACGCTGCTGACCAAGGCGGCGCGCGATGTCGATGCCGCCACCCGCACCCGCCTTCGGGTGCAGCTCTATTCCGATCCGGAACTGGCGGCCCGCATGTTGCCGCGCGAATCTGTCTCGCAAAACCTGGTCGCCGCCGCCCGCAGCGGCGCGTTGCAGACGGCGCTGGCGGAAAGCCTGGGCGTGGAAGCGCACATGGCGCAGCAGATCCTGGAAGATGAATCCGGCGCCGCGCTGGCGGTGGCCTGCAAGGGCGCCCAGATCGACCGCGCCACATTTTCCGCCCTGGCGCTTCTGGCCTGGCCGGGCCGCGACCGTGCCGGCACCTATGCGGTGCTGGACGCCTATGACGCCATGCCGATCAGCGAAGCCACTCGCGTGCTGCGCGGCTGGCGCGAGTCGGCCACCAATACCCACGCGGCATAGGAGCGACGGCGAGAGCCAGAGCGGCAAAAAGATCAGTTTTCGGCATTGACCTCGTGACGTTCCCTGGTCTTCAGGAACTTCACGTTGGGGAAACGGTCGGTGACATAACCGATCTCCCAGGCGCTCTTGGCCAGGAACACCGGCGCGCCGTCACGGTCGGTGGCCATACCGCCCCGGTTGGCGCTGGCGAATTTCTCCAGCTCGGCCTCTGAACCCTGCAGCCAGCGGGCGCTGTCATAGGGCGAGGCTTCCAGATCAGCATCGAGATCGTATTCGGCCACCAGCCGCGACTTCAGCACGTCCAGCTGCAGCATGCCCACCACGCCGACGATCCATTGCGCGCCGATCACCGGCTTGAACACCTGGGTGACGCCCTCTTCCGCCAGGCTTTCCAGTGCGCGAGCCAGATGCTTCTGCTTCATGGGATCGCCCAGCCGCACCCGCCGCAAGATTTCCGGAGCGAAATTGGGAATGCCGGTGAACACCACATTGCCCGATTCCGACAGCGTATCGCCGACGCGCAGCACGCCGTGATTGGGAATGCCGATAATGTCGCCGGGCCAGGCTTCGTCCACCGTCTCGCGCTCGCTGGCGAAGAACAGGATGGGATTGTGGATGCCGATGGTCTTGCCGGTGCCCGACTGTTTCAGCTTCATGTTGCGCTTGAATTCACCGGACGCCAACCGCAAGAACGCCACCCGGTCGCGGTGGTTGGGGTCCATATTGGCCTGCACCTTGAAGACAAAACCAGTGACTTCCTTGTCGCCGGGCTGGGCGGCGCGGCCCACCGCCGGCTGGGTGCGGGGCGGCGGCGCATATGTGGCCAGCGCGTCCAGCAATTCGGCGACGCCGAAATTCTTTAGCGCCGAGCCAAAATAGACCGGCGAGAGATGGCCTTCGCGATAGGTCTCCAGATCGAAGATTGGCAGGCCGGCACGCGCCAGCAGAACATCCTCGTCCAGCTTGGCCTTCAGCTCGGCGTCCAGCTTGCCATCATTGAAGGGGATGAACCTGTCGTCCGCCAGACTCTGTATGCCCTTGAAGTTCAGGCCCATGCCAGCCGGCCACATCATGGGCGCGGTCTCGATCTGCAGCTGGTCGGAAATCTCGTCCAGCAGTTCGAAGGGATCGCGGGCTTCGCGGTCCATCTTGTTGACGAAGGTCATGATGGGAATGTCGCGCAGCCGGCAGACCTCGAACAGCTTGCGGGTCTGGGCCTCGATGCCCTTGGCGGCGTCGATCACCATCACCGCGGAATCCGCCGCCGTCAGGGTGCGATAGGTATCTTCGGAAAAATCCTCATGGCCCGGCGTGTCCAGCAGGTTGAACACCGCCTTCTCATATTCAAACGTCATCACCGCCGAGGTGACCGAGATGCCGCGTTCCTGCTCGATCTTCATCCAGTCAGATTTGGCGCGGCGTGCCTCGCCGCGCGCCTTGACCCGCCCGGCGGCATGGATCGCACCACCCAGCAGCAGCAGATGCTCGGTCAGGGTGGTCTTGCCCGCGTCGGGATGGGAAATGATCGCGAAGGTGCGGCGGCGCGCGGCTTCGCTGGCAGGGGTCTTGCTCATGGGCGCGGGGGTAGCAAAACCCACCCCTCCCGGCAAGGATGATGCCTAAACGATCGCCTCATCCACGAAAGTGCGGCCCTTGCGGTCTTCGATCTCCACGATCCAGAGGTCGGGATCAAAACCGACCTGCTTGTCGCACCATTCGCGGGCGCGTTTTTCCTCGGCCCAGCCGCCCAGCACCTGCGTCCAGACCAGTTCGCCCCTGGCGTTGCGCGCCTGGTTCAGCACCAGCACCTGTCCGTCCAGCTTGTTCACCTTCAGGATCAGCGCTCCGGCTTCTTCCGAACCCATGCGCACCACAAAGGCCGAGGCGCCCGCCACTTCGACGCGACGGGTCAGCGCACGCACGAAAATGCCGGCTTTGAGACGGGGAGGCGGGACCATATGCCTCTCTTAGTCCAATTAAGAGACGGCGCGAAACGGCAAAATATTGGCATCGACGATGCGTTCGCCCTTGGCGTCCACCGCCGCATGGGGCAAGCGCACCGTGACGGTGGTGCCTTCGCCCAGCGCCGATTCCAGTATCGCCGCGCCGCCATGCATCAGCGCCAGCGACTTGACCAGCGCCAAGCCCAGTCCGGTGCCTTCCTTGGCGCGGGTCTCGGCATTTTCCACCTGCTCAAAGGGCTTGCCCAGCCGCGCCAGATCGGTTTTGGAAATACTGGTGCCGCTGTCGCTGACGATGATCTCCACGCCGCGCCCCGGTTCACCCAAGGCCCGCGCCGTGACGCGCACCTCACCGCCCGGTGGTGTGTATTTCACGCCATTAGACAGAAGGTTGACCAGGATCTGCTTGACCGACCGGCGATCGGCGAAGATCAGCCGTACATTGGGGGCGATGACCAGTTTCAGCTCCACGCCGGCGCGCTCGGCCGGAATCCGTAGGAAGCGCACCGCACTTTGGGCCGTTTCTTCCAGCTCGAACAGCTCCTCGCTCAATTCGAACTTTCCGGCTTCGATCTTGGACATGTCCAGCACCGAATTGATCAGCTCCAAAAGATGCGAACCCGATTCATGGATCAGGCGGGAATATTCCTGGTAGCGCGGCCCGATGGTGCCGAACATCTCGCGCGTCATCATTTCCGAAAAGCCGATAATGGCGTTCAGCGGCGTGCGCAGCTCGTGGCTCATATTGGCGAGGAAGCTTGATTTGGCGCGCGAAGCCCCAAGCGCCGCGTCACGCGCCTCCACCAGCGCTTGCTCGTGGACCTTGCGTTCGGAAATGTCGCGCGTCACCGCCACGATGTCGCCGTCCTGCGCCGGGCGGCAGCGGAACTCCGCCCAGACATACGTCCCGTCGCGGCGGCGCAGCCGTATTTCCGCGCTGCCGTCGCGCCCGAAATAGCTCGCTTCCATCAGCGCATTCTGGACCGCGCGCAGGTCATCTGGATGGGTCAGCGACGCCATCGCCATGCCGGTGATCTCTTCGGGTACCCGTCCCAGCAAGGCCAGGGTCGCGGGGCTGGCGAAGCGGATACAACCGTCGCTCGAATGACGCGTGATCAGGTCCATCGCATTGTCGGCCAGGAACCGGTACATCGCCGCACCCTCCGCCGCAGCGGCGTCGGCGGCGCGCTGGCGGTCCTGCGCCGCGGCGGCGATCAGCACCGCCTGGACCAGCGCCGCCAAAACCGAAACGGCATAGACCTGCCACAATGGCAGGGTCAGCCGCGACGGCGGCAACGCGCCCAGTGCTTCCATCCCGGCGACGGCGGCAAAGACCGCGCCCGCCGCGATGCCGGCGCGCGTCACCGCGGGACGCCCGCCCGCCAACGCGGCTTCGGCGGGAATCAGGGCGAACCAGACCGTCAACGGCGACACCACACCGCCGGTCAGCGACGCCAGATGGCCGATCAGCATGGCGAAGGTGACTAGGCCCAACTGTTCCAGGAGGGGAAGGGGAATGCGCGTCAGGCCCAGCAGCGCCAAACCGGCCGGCGCCATCAGCCCCGCCATGGCGACGGCCTCGGCGGAATCGGGCGGGCCAACCACGCCAAAAAATGCCAGACCCAGCACCGCACCCATCGCGGCCTTGGCCGCCTGGATGGCCACAAACCGGCGGCGCTGCGCCGGCTGGTCTGCCAGAGAACCTGGAGATGCGTGAGTGTTAATCGCCATTAAGAGTTTGCCGATTCTACGCCGAGGTTCTGGCGCAGTCTCATCCCGCAAGCTTAACGAAACTTGAAGAACGGGCGGGCCTGTTTAGTTTTCCACAAGAAATGGCCGCGTCGGTTTTCAGTGCTGCCTAACAATCATGGCGCGATTCGGGCAGGCCTGTCTTACCGGCTTCACAATCCCTGCCGCCGCCATCACCATCCTAGATGCGGGCGGGTACCTGCTCTACGCCAACGCGCATCTCAATTACCTGCCGCGCTCGCTGCCGCCGCACGAGACGCTGGTCGGCCGTTCCTATGAAGAACTGTTCCTGCTGGAAATTGACGGCGGCGAGATCGCGCCCAGCGCCCTTGCCGGCGGCGTAAACGCCTTTATCAGCCAACGTATGACGCAACTGGAGGAAGGCGCCTATGCGCCGCTGGATGTTCAGCTGGCGGACCGGAGGGTGATCGAGATCAAAGCGCGCCGCGCCAGGAATGACCGCACCGTCCTGTTGTGGAGCGATGTCACCGCCGCCCGCGCCCAGCTGGCGCGGCTGGAAGAAGCGGTGGCGCTGTCCGCCGATGCCTTCGCCTTTTTCGACAGCAGCGACCGGCTGATCATGGGCAACGACCTCTATGCCTATCTGATGGGCATGCCGCTCGACGAGCTGTTGGGCAAGCCTTTCACGGAAATCGCGGCGACAGTGGCCTACAAGGGCCGTATCGTGCTGGACAAAACGCCGGAGGCCTGGCTGGAACGGCGCATCAAGGGCCATCGCGCGCCGGTCGGCGCCACCACCCTCACGACCGATACCGGCGAATGCTATCTGGTGCGCGACCGCGCGCTGCAGGATGGCGGCCGCGTCATCGTCATCACCGACATCACCGATAAGTTCCGGGCCGAAACCGCGCTGGCGGAGCAGCAAAATGCCCTGGCCGAAAGCCGCGCCGAGGCGGAAAAAAAAGAGCGGCTATCTCGCCGCCCCCTACGCCCGCCCGGACCAGGCTATCGCCAAGGTGTACAGTGCCAAGGTGTACAGTGCCAAGACCACCCTGCTGCGGACCATGGGCCATGAGCTCAAGACGCCGCTCAATGCCATCCTGGGCTTTTCCGACCTGATGGCGTCCCTGTCGGAGACGCTGAAGCCCGCACAGATCCGCAAATATTCCGGCCTGGTGCACCAGGGCGGCAGCAACCTGCTCAAGATGATCAACCAGACCATTAACCTCACCAAGATTTCCGCTGGCCGCTACGATCTGCGCCGCGCCGGCGTGGAGGCCGGCAGCGTGCTGTGGCAGAGGCGCGATATCTTCAGCGCCCAGGCCGAAGAGCGCGGTATCACCATCAATGCCGACCGCTGCCCCATCGGCCTGATGGTGGACGCCGATGAAGGTGCTTTCACCGCCATGATGCATTCCCTGGTGGACAATGCCGTCACCTTCACCAGTCAGGGCGAACTGGTGACCTTGTCGGCCTGCCCCTGCGAGGCGGGCATCGCGGTGACGGTGGAAGACGATGGCATGGGTGTCGTGCCGGAGGATCTGGCGCGTATCCAGGAACCTTTCGAACATGGCGGCCGGGCCGAAGGTTCGCAGCATTCCAAGGGCGCCGGCCTTGGCCTGACCGCGGTCAAGGCTTTCGCGGAACTCCATGGCGGGCAGCTGACCCTGTCCAGCCAGATCGGTGAGGGCTTCAAGGCCACCATCACCCTGCCCTCGGCGCCGCTTTCGGCCGCCTGACCGCCGCTTTTTCGTCCTCATGGTGAAGACGTTCGGGCGCGCACCTGCGCACCGCCTGCGTCGCATCTTAACGGACCATTCAAATTTTCTGAAAATTTTAATCACAACAGATTCAATCGCGCGTCAATATTGAATCGAAGCGAACCGATCGCGTCAGTGTTGACGTTTCCACTGAAATGAAGAACGGTCAACTAGTTTCAAATTTAAAGAAACAGTTCAGCCCCCGACAACAGCCTGCGCGCAATACTCCTCGCATCGAAACGAAAAAAGGCTTGTCATGATTTTCCGGGCTGCATTCTGGATCGGTCTCGTGTCGTTGTTAACGCCGCACGAGCCCGATCTCGGCCTGGGACGCCCGGGCGCCGGCACATCGCTACTTTCCCCCGCCACCATACTGTCGGCCGCTAGCGGTCTCTCGCGGCCGGATAAGGATTGTGGCTCAGCGTGTGCCGGCGGCCTCGGCCTTTCGACGATCTTCCAGCTCAAAACCAACCGCAGCGTTACGGCCGGCCTTGCCGATGTGAAGGCCCAGATCGCGGCCGACAAGGCCGCCCGCGCCGGAAAAAAACAGCGCGATCTAGAAACGCGTCACCTTTCGTGACAATCAGGCGGCGGCGCTGCCCAGCACCGCAGGATGCCGGATCAACGTTCCTTCGTCCACCTTTTCGCCGAAGCTGCTCGAGAAATCCGGGGAAGTCGCCGAAAGTTCTTCGGCATCGATGCTGGCAGTGGCGCCCCGCGGGAAGCGATAGCGCCAGCAGCTGACAATGTGGAAAATCACGCCTAGCTTCTCACCCAGTTCCAGAAACATGTAGGGCGCGCTGAGCAGAAATTCGCGGAAGGTCTTGGGCGCCCTGGCGCGCCACCAGATCGGCAAATGACGCGTCGCAAACCGCAAGTGACTTGGTCACATGATTGCCGCTATCGCGCACCATTTCGATTATACTGCGCCTGGCCGCGGTGAAATAGATATTCTGGTCCAGCGTCAGTGCACCGATCGGCCGGATCTTGTTGATCTCGCGCAACACATCCATCACATCGGGCTGGAATGCGCTCATCGACCATTTGTAATAGAGAAAGCCGCGCCAGCTGCACACGCCTTCGCGAAAATCATCGCTTGTCAGATCCAGAGTCAGCCGCAACGGCTCCAGCTTTTCGTCCACCGCGTTGGACAGCGTCGCTGACACCAGCCGGTTGCTCGATGAATTCCCGCCGCCTGCCAGGGCGATCAAGCGTGACATTTCCTGGTTCGCGAAACGATACATGCGCTCCTGGTCGCCCTCGGAAATAGCGAAGTAGCAGGGCCAGACCTCTATCTTGTTGTAGCGCAGGTGTTCACGCAGCAGGAAGGAGGCCAGCGACGGCACCGTGTTCAGCAACCCCAGCACCGTCAGGTCGCGATCGAGGAACTTGGAGGAAAAGTTTCCGGCCTGCCACAGCATGTCTTCATAACCGTGCCGTTCGACGAACAGGGAGCGGCCGCCGGCGCGCAGATCGGAACCGTCGAACGGAATGATGATCTTGGTCGCGACTGAGCGCGCGGAGGCAAAGAGATAGCTTTCGTCCGCGCGTATGCGGTGCTTGAGCAGAAACGCCTTGTTGATGGCGGGCGACGCAAATAGCGGTTTGGTCGCATGTTCGGGATTGTCGGCATTGTCGGCGGCTATGCGAAACAGCTTCAGTACGCGGCTGGTGGAGGCTCGCCCGAGGGCACCCAGAAAGCGGATGGAGCGATCACTCGATACAGCGTGAACTACGGCAAGATAATGGCTAACGCGCGTTAACCACCATGGCCGGAACTTTCCTAATGATTTTCTGTCCAGGGCGAAAAAGCCGCAGGAATAGCGGGGCAAGTGTTAACAAACACGTATTTGCGTTAACGTTTTGCCATGAGCCTGCGCTTCAACCGCACCCTAGACGTGCCCTACGGTGAAGTGGTGCGCCTGTCACCCCGGACCCAGCGGCTGCTGGCGCCCAATCCCGGACCGTTCACCTTCAAGGGCACCGGTGTCTATATCGTCGGCGCTGGCGAGCAGGTGGCGGTCATTGACCCCGGCCCCGATCTGCCCGGCCATATCGCAGCGCTGAAAATCGCCATCGGGACACGCAAAGTCCGTCATATCCTGATTACCCATACCCACCGCGATCATTCCCCCGCCGCCGCAGCTCTGAAGCAATGGAGCGGCGCCAAGACGTATGCCGCCGGTTCCCACGCCAAGGGCGCGGGCGACGCGGAGGAAGGCGCTGACCGAGATTTCGCGCCGGACGTTCTGGTGCGCGATGGCGGGGTCATCGCGGGCGGCGGATTCACCTTTACCTGTGTCGCCACGCCAGGCCACACCGCCAATCACATATGCTACGCGCTGGAGGAAGAGCGCGCACTGTTCTGCGGCGATCACGTGATGGGCTGGTCCACTAGCGTGGTGGCGCCGCCCGACGGCGACATGGCGGCCTATCTGGACAGCCTAGTCAAGCTGATCGCGCGCGATGACAAGATCCTGTATCCCACCCATGGCTCGCCCATCGCCGATCCGCACATCTATTTGCGCGCGTTGCTGGCCCATCGCCGGATGCGCGAGGCACAGATTCTGGAAACGTTACCCGATGCCGATACAGCGGGCGCGCTGGCCGCAAAACTCTATCGCGATATCACGCCCGCGCTGCGCGCCGCCGCGACCAGCCAGGTGCAGGCGCATCTGGATCATCTGGCGGCACAGGGCATGATCGCGGCCCTGCCCGGTGCGCGTTATGCCAAAGCCTAGCTCCAGAACCGCGCCACGAATTCCTTGAGCTGCGAAATATTGAAGCCATTGTCGATGGCCCCGATGCGGCTTTGCGCCCGGACGTCAGCGCGCGCACCGATCGGCCCGCGGGTTTTGACCCGGATCACGATGTCCGACACTTCCCCGAACCAAAAACTGGCAACGGTGGCTTCGATGCGGCCTTCCTTCTCATTGTGATCGACGATCTTCCAGCCCAGCGATTTGGCGATCTCAAAACAGCGCCAGAACATCGTCTTCATCGGGTTAGGATTTTGCGGCATCAGCCTAGCCATCGGCTTGGAGACGTCGGCCTGGTAATATTCGTGCAGCATGTAGGCAACGGTGCCGTCATCGCTGCGGAAATGAATCCTGCTTTGGAAATCCGGCTCGGGACTGTTCATGCCCGGCTGGCGCGCCTTGGCCAGCGTCACGAAATGCGGCGGGTCGTCGGGATCGGTGCTGGCGTCGCGGATGGGCATCTCGGTAAAGCCGCGATAGACCGTCGAAAGCGGCGGATAGAGAAAGACCAGCGACCCCACCAGTGCGATAATGCCAATCCGCTTGGCCGTTCCGTCATTGCGGCCGATGGCCGAACGCAGCCACAACAGGGCAAGGGCCAGCGCAACAAGCGCCAGTCCGGTGGCCGGCCACATCACCGCCAGCCCGGTGCGGTAGGGCAAAAGCCCCAGCCGCACACCCACCACCGCGCCGGCACCGGCAAGCACAGCCAGGATCAGGGCGGCAAATGCCGTCCGAGCGGCAAGAAGCTGGTAACGCATGGGAGAAATCCGGATTCGGCTGTTCAATGCGGCGGGCACCATAAGATAGATTTCCGCCCGCCGCGAGATGCTTGGAAGAAGAAGGCCATGCCAACCATTCCATTTTCCAACACCCAGGCCCGCGACATGGCGAGCCTGCTGCATCCCTTCACCAACCTGAAGATCCTGCGCGAAACCGGCCCCCTAGTGATCGAGCGCGGTGCGGGCGTGTTCGTCTATGGCAATGACGGCAAGGACTATCTGGAGGCGATGTCGGGCCTGTGGTGCACGGCGCTGGGATGGGGCGAAAACGAACTGGCCGATACCGCTGCCGAGCAGATCCGCAAACTGTCCTTCGGCCATATTTTCGGCGGCAAGAGCCACGAGCCCGGCATCGCACTGGCCGAGAAGCTGAAGGAAATGGCGCCGATGCAGGTGGGCAAGGTGTTCTTCGCCAATTCCGGCTCGGAAGCCAATGACAGCCAGATCAAGTTCATGTGGTACGCGGCCAACGCGCGCGGCCACAAGACCCGCAAGAAAATCATCGCCCGCGACCGCGCCTATCATGGCGTGACCCTGGCCAGTGCCAGCCTCACCGGCCTGGACGCCTTTCACAAGAGCTTCGACCTGCCCTTCGACTTCACTCTACGCGCGCAATGCCCGCATTATTATAAGAACGCGCAGCCGGGCGAGAGCGAGGAACAGTATTCCGCGCGCCTGGCGGCCGACCTGGACGCCATGATCCAGCGCGAAGGTCCCGATACCATCGCCGCCATGTTTGTGGAGGCGGTGATGGGCGCGGGCGGCGCCATGGTGCCGCCGAAAGGCTATTTCGAAGCGATCACCGCGGTGCTGAACAAATACGACATCAAGCTGGTGGATGACGAAGTGATCTGCGGCTTTGGCCGCACCGGCCAGGCCTTTGGCTGCCAGACCTTCAACTATCAGCCCGATTCCATCTCCATCGCCAAGGCGCTGTCATCGGCCTACGTGCCGATTTCGGCGGTGCTGCTGTCGCCCGAGCTGGTGGAGATCATCGAGGAAGAAGCGGTGCGCATCGGCGGGTTGTGGCACGCCTTCACCTATAGCGCCCATCCCGTCGCGGCCGCCGTGGCGCTGAAGACGCTGGAGATCTATGACCGCCGCGATACATTCGGCCATGTGCGCAAGGTCGCACCGCTGTTTCTGAAGCGGCTGAAGGCACTGGGCGACCATCCGCTGGTGGGCGAAGCCAATGGCGTTGGCCTGATCGGCGCCATCGAGATGGTGGCCGACAAGGCATCAAAGCGCAATTTCGAGGCTTCCAAGCTGGTCGGCGCGCGCTGCGGCCAGTTCTGCCAGGACGAAGGCGTTATCGTGCGCCCGCTGATCAACGACCGCATCGCGCTATGCCCGCCGCTGGTCATCAGCGAGGCCGAGATCAACGAACTGTTTGACCGCTTCGAGCGCGGCTTGAACAAGACGCTGGACTGGGCGAAAGCAGAAAAACTGCTCTCTGTTTAATGGCCGCTCCGGCTTTCGCCGACGCTCCTATTTAATGGTCGCGCCGCGAGGCCCTCGCTGTGCTCGGGTTCGCGGTCGCTCCTAGCCGGCAATCCGCATCTGCCGCTCCAGGATCGCGGACGGGCGGGTGTAGATCAGCGCCTCGCCGCTCCACACTTCCAGTTTCTTGGCGCCGGGAAATTTCATCGCATGCGCCAGGACTTTTGCGCGCTGGTCGTCATCGCAGTTGGCGGAGAATTTGTAAGTGAGGGCGCCGCCCTCATCGAGATAGCAGATTTCATATGCGGGCATGAATGCCTCCAGAACGCTTGCATCATTTAACCCCGCTTGTGTCCCACTTGCGCGACGCATCCGCGAATTTCGAATGACAATCGCGTTACAGCGATCACAAATTTCCTGTGCCAATCGCGCATCGCATGTGTCTTTCCTGCGACCATGTGCCGGAGCTTTTTTTCGCCTGAGGCGTTAACGGGAAGCCGACATTTCATGCATCAAGGAGATTCCCATGCCCGCCCCGTTTAAACTCGCGCCGCTTCCCTGGGATGAAGACGCGCTGGCCCCCACAATTTCCGCCAACACCATCGCCTTCCACTACCACAAGCATCACCAGACCTATGTGGACACCCTCAACAAGCTGGTGGAAGGCAGCAGGTTCGCGGACATGAAGCTGGAAGAGATCGTACAGAAGACTGTCGGTGCGGAAGGTCCCAAGGACAAGAAAATCTTCAAAAACGCCGCCCAGGTGTGGAATCACGATTTTTACTGGCGCAGCCTGACCCCTGCCAATACCGAAACCGGCGCCAAGCTGGACCGCGCCATCGCCAGCGCCTTCGGCGGCAAGAACGAACTGATCGCCAGGCTGGCGGAAGCCGGCAAGGAACAGTTCGGTTCGGGCTGGGTGTGGCTGGTAAGCCAAGGTGGCAAGCTGTCGGTCGAAAAGACCTCCAACGCCGAAACCCCCATGGCCAAGGGCGTCAATTGCCTGCTCACCGTGGATGTGTGGGAGCATGCCTATTATCTGGATTACCAGAATGCGCGGCCGAAATATCTGGAAAGCCTGCTGGGCAAGATCCTCAACTGGGAATTCGCGGCGGAAAACCTGACCAAGGAAGATCACGCGGTGAGAGCGGCTGCGGAATAGTTAGAAGCGCGGTTGCCCCGGGATGGGATCGCGGATCGGCCCGCTATTGGGCATCGTTCCCGGCAGCGCCCCGCCGGTATAACCGGTGCTGCGGCAGGCGCTGCGGCCCATGCCCCAGCCCGTGCGATAGCCCTTGTTGCTGCGATAGGCTTCATCATCGCGCACAATGTTCGTGTCCTGGCTCTTGTCGGCGCCGGGGCTGTAGGCGCTGTTGCAGCCATCCTGATACCCGGCCCGATAGTCGGGGGACTTGCGCAAGGCCCGCGTCTCCTTGCTGAGAAAAAGACCGCAGGCCGTCAGCGGCAGAAGCAGGAAAAGAGCAATCAAACGGGTGCGCACAACTTCTTTCCATCTTGCGTTAACCAGAGTGTTTTACCCCGAATTAAGAGGAAAAGGCGCAAATTCCGCCATAATAATATTTGGGCTGACGGGGCTACCATGGATCGGACCGATTTTTCTTCTCACCGCGTGCTGATGCTGGGCGGCAAGACCCACACGATCGGCATTTTGCGCTCTATCCTGGGCATCGCCGGCGTCACCCAGATCATCCATGTCGAGGAAACGCGCCGCGCCCTCGAATTGCTCAGCATGGAGCATTTCACCGCCGTCTTCTGCGACCAGCTGGCCGAAAGCGTGGACGGCATGAGCTTTCCCGTCGCCGCGCGCCGTAGCAACGGCATGCTCAATCCCATGATCCCAATTTTCGCCCTGCGGGAAGGTGCCCGCCGCCGCGATGTCGAACAGGCGCGTGACGTCGGCGTCACCGATGTGCTCACAACGCCGATCAGCCCCAAGACAATCATGTCCAAGCTGCAGGCCGCCCTTACCGCGCCGCGGCCGTTCATCGTGGCGGCAGAATTCTTCGGTCCCGACCGCCGCGCCAAGGCGCGCGCGCCCTATTACGGCGCCGACCGCCGCACCCGGGTGGCGAAGAAGGCCAAGATGGATTTCACGCTCATCTAAAAATTCCGTTTGGGAACTACTGGCTGGCGCAGGCGTTACTGCGCCATAGCCCCCAAAAGGATTTTCCCCATGCTGAAATCATTCCTCAAGCTGGCGTCCATCGCCGCCGTCTGTTTGGTACTTCCCGCCCAGGCCGCCGACAAGGGCGCGCTGTTGCGCAACGCCAACCGCACCGTCGATCACCTGCGCAGCGACCCGGCCTTCGGCGCCGCCCGCAACATGCTGCGCGAAGCCCGCGCCGTTTACATTGTGCCCAAGCTGATCAAGGGCGGCTTCATCTTTGGCGCCGAGGGCGGCTCGGGCGTGCTGCTGCATCGCACCGGCAAGGGTTGGAGCACGCCACGCTTCTACGACATGGGCTCGGCCAGCTTCGGCCTGCAGATCGGCCTGGAGCAGGCTGAGCTGGTGTTCATCATCAACAGCGACCGCGCCCTCAAGGGCATCGAAGGCGGCAACTTCAAGATCGGCGCCAATGCCGGCATCACGGTCGTGACCCTGTCGAGCGGCGCTGAGGGCGCCACCACCGCCCGGGGCGGCGACATTGTCGTATGGACGTCTGGCACCGGGGCCTATGGCGGCCTGACCGTCAACGGCTCGATCATCAAGGGCGACGACGAAATGAACGCCGCCCCGTCCACAGGCCCGGCCGCGACCGCGCTGCGCCGCAATCTCGCGAGCATCTGGTAAAAGCTGGCTTTTATTGGGGGGCCAGCGTCTGGTAACCGGCCCTGATTGGAGTAAGGTTCGGGACGTCTGGGCAACCAGGCGCCCCGAATTCTTTGCTTCACAGAGGAAACCCCAATGAAAAAGATCGTGCTTCTTGCCGCCGCCGCCGGCCTGTTCGCCACGCCTGCGCTGGCCGATGTCGCCGCCCAGCTTTCCATCGCCCAGAACCATGCCGGCATGGCCGCCAAGGCCGCCGAACTGAAAATGGTCCTGATGCATCACCATCATGCCGTGAATTGCCTGGTCGGTCCGGCCGGCGCGGGCTTTGATGCCGCCGCCGGCAATCCCTGCGGCAAGTCCGGCACCGGCGCGATTCCGGAATCCACCGACGCCGCCCAGAAGACCAAGCTGCAGGCGATCGCCGATGCCGCCGCCTCTGGCCTGGCCACCACCGACCTGGCCGCCGCGCAGAAGTCCGCGCAAGCCACCGCCGACGCGGTCGGTGCTGCGAAGTAATCTCGGCAAGACTGAAAAGAAAAAGGCGCCCTTCGCGGGCGCCTTTTTTGTGCCTGGCCGATTGGGGCTAGTGTTCCTTCGGCTTTTCGGCGCGGTTGCCGATATAATCCATCACCGCGAACATCAGGCCCGAGCCGACAAAGGTCAGGTGCAGGATCAGCATCCAGAACATCTTGCGTTCGTCCAGGGTGGCGCCATCCTCGGTCAGGGTCATGAAGGCGCGCAGCAGCGAAATGGCCGAGATCGCCACGATGGAGCCGATCAGCTTCATCTTCAGGCCGGAGAAATCCAAGGTGCCCATCCAGCTGGGACGGTCCTCGGCATTCTCGGTGTTGATCTTGGAAACGAAATTCTCGTAACCGGAGAAAATCACGATCACCACCAGGTTTCCCGCCAGCGACAGGTCGATCAGCGACAGCACCGCCAGGATCACCTGTTCGGGATCAATAGCCGCGAGGTCCAGCAGCTGGGGCATGAAATGCATCAGTTCGGCAATGAACGCGCCCAGCAGCAGCAGCAGCGCCAGCACCAGCCCGAGATAAAACGGCGCCAGCAGCCAGCGCGATTTGAAGAGAATGCCTTCCAGCACCTTCTCCACCATGTTGCGTTGATGCATTGCGTTCTCCCGCGTCTCAAAAGCGCCAAAAATAAGGCGAATCCCGCCCGGCGGCGCGAAGTTTCGCAAGGCCCACCCGCTTTCGCAAGCGCCGCAGCAAGGTTAGTCTTGCGCCCATAACAACAACATGGCGGCCAACAGGCGGGGAAGAATGCTGGACCGAATCATGGGATTGGTGGTGGACGTCAAACCGGGCGAGCGCCGCGCGCTGCTCTGGTCCTTCGCCTATTTCTTCCTGATCCTCAGCACCTATTACGTGCTGCGCCCCTTGCGCGACAATGCCGGCATCACCGGTGGCACCCGCGCCCTGCCCTGGCTGTTCACCGCCACCTTCTTTGTCATGCTGGCAGCGGCGCCACTTTATGGCTGGCTGGTGGCGCGGCTGCTGCGGCGGCGCCTGATTCCGCTGGTCTATCATTTCTTCGCCGCCAACATCCTGCTGTTCTGGCTATTAATGACTTTCGGCATCGGCCAGAAGATCGTATCGCAGATCTTCTTCGTCTGGCTGACGGTGTTCAGCCTGTTCGCGGTGTCGGTGTTCTGGTCCTATCTCGCCGATCTCTGGCGCAGCGATCAGGGCAAGCGGCTGTACGGCTTCATCGCCGCGGGCGGTTCGCTGGGCGCGCTGGCCGGCCCGCTGCTCACCCGCTCTCTGGTGGATATGGTGGGACCGGTAAACCTGTTTCTGCTGTCAGCGCTGATGCTGGAAGGAGCGCTGTTCTGCGCCACAAGGCTGGGTCATGCCACCAGCAGCTTTGCCCAGACGCCGCATAATCCATCCGCCATCGGCGGCAGCTCATTCGAGGGACTGAAATCGGTATTGCGCTCGCCCTATCTGGGCGGCATCGCCACCTGGGTGAGCCTGCTGTCGCTGGGCGGCACCGTGCTCTATCTGCTGCAGGCCGAAGTGGTGGCCGGAGCGACCCAGGATGCCGCCGAGCGCATCCGTATTTTCGCCGAGATCGATTCTTGGGTGGCCGGGCTGCAAATCCTGCTGCAACTGGTGCTGACCGGACGGCTGATCAAGCGCTTCGGCACCGGCCCCGCTATCGCCTTTGTGCCGCTGGTCTTCGCTTTCGGCTTCGTCCTGCTGGCGGCGATGCCGGCGCTGATGCTGATCATGGCCTTCCAGGCGGCGCAGCGGGTGGGCAATTTCGCCGTCTCCAACCCGGCGCGCGAAGTGCTGTTCACCGCCGCCGACCGCGAGGACAAATACAAGGCCAAGAATGTGATCGACGGCGTGGTGTTCCGCGGCGCCGACATGGTCTCGAGCTGGATCTTCCACCTGCTCTACGCGGTGATGGGCCTGGCCATTCCGGTGTTGGCGGCCGTGATGGTGCCGATCTCACTGGCCTGGCTGGGCCTCAGCCTGCTGCTGGGCCGCATGCAGGAAAAACGCGCGCAATCCCAATCTCAGGCCCAATCCCTTCCATCCCCCTGACCCAAGGAGACATCCCCATGTCCGACCTGTCCCGCCGCACCGTTCTTGCCACCGCCGCCGCCGCCGGCCTGCTGCCCCATGCCGCCTTCGCGCAGACCGGCACCCCGATCCTGAACCGCAAGGTGCCGCAGACCGGCTTCATGCTGCCGGTGGTGGGCATCGGCACCTCGCAGGTGTTCGAGTTCGAGAATGATCCCGCCAAGCTGGACGAGCGCAAGCAGGTGATACGCAACCTGGTGGCGGGTGGCGGCAGCCTGGTCGACACCGCCGCCGGTTATGGCACCGCCGAAGCCAATGTCGGCATTGTCAGCGCCGATACCGGCCTGCGCGCCAAACTGTTCCTGGCGACCAAATTCTCCAGCCGCGATTCCCGTGAGGAAGCGGAGGCCGAGCTGAAACAGTCGTTCCAGCGCCTCAAGACCAATTATGTGGATTTGCAGCAGGCCTGGAACGTAACCAATCCCAATTTCTCCACCGCCCAGATGAAGGAATGGAAGGCGGCCGGCCACTGCAAGCATTACGGCATCACCTCCAGCAATGACGGCGCCTATGACGCGCTGGCGCCGGTGCTGAAGCGCGAAAGGCCGGAATTTTTCCAGATCAATTATTCGCTGGGCGACCGCGACGCCGAGAAGGTGCTGTTGCCCCTGGCGATGGACAGCGGCAGTGCCGTGCTGACCAACCTACCCTTTGGCCGCAACTCGATGTTCCGCCGGGTGCAGGGCAAGCCGATGCCCGATTTCGCCAAGGAGATCGACTGCACCAGCTGGGCGCAGCTGTTCCTGAAATACAACCTGTCCCACCCGGCAGTGACCGCCGTGATCCCCGGCACCGACAAGCCCGAATATATGCTGGACAACCTGAATGCCGGGCGCGGCCGCATGCCCGACGCCGCCTTCCGCCGCCGCATCGAAGCCTGGTGGGAAACCGTCTGAGGTAAGAGCGCCCCAGGGGTTAATAAAAGCCGCGGCGCACCCTATATTGCGGCATGACCCACAATAACGGCATGGTTCCCCGCAAAGGCGGACGCAAGAAAGGCCTGTCCGACAACGCCGCCAAGTTCCAGGCGGCGGTGGATGTCGCCCCGCTCGCCTCGGACATGCTCGCCTCGGACGAAGCGATCGAGCCGGCCTATGCCACCGTTCCGATCAGCGAGCCCCTGGATCGGGCTTCGCCCGACCAGAGGCCAGGGTTCGTGCCCCACCGCCCGGCGCGGCCGGAAAAGTCCGAAGGCGGCAGGGCGTTCAAGCTGGTGTCGGAGTATTCCCCGGCGGGCGACCAGCGCACCGCGATCCCGGAACTGGTGGCGGGCGTCAACGCCCATGAGCGTGACCAGGTTCTGCTGGGCGTCACCGGCTCGGGCAAGACTTTCACCATGGCCAAGATCATCGAGGCCACCCAGCGCCCCGCTTTGATCCTAGCGCCCAACAAGACCCTGGCGGCCCAGCTCTATAGCGAGTTCAAGAGTTTCTTCCCGGAAAACGCGGTCGAGTATTTCGTCAGCTATTACGACTACTACCAGCCCGAAGCCTATATCCCACGCACCGACACCTATATCGAAAAAGATTCCTCGGTGAATGAGGAGATCGACCGCATGCGCCATTCGGCGACTCGGGCGATCCTGGAGCGCGACGATGTCATCATCGTCGCCTCGGTGTCGTGCATCTACGGCATCGGTTCGGTGGAAACCTATGCCGGCACCGCCGTCGGCATCCAGCACGGCGACAAGCTCGACCGCCAGGCCGCGATCCAGAATCTGGTGGCGCTGCAATACCGCCGCAACGACGACAATTTCACCCGCGGCGCCTTCCGGGTGCGCGGCGACACCATCGACATCTTCCCCGCCCACCAGGAAGACCGCGCCTGGCGAGTCGAGTTGTTCGGCGATGTGGTTGACACCATCACCGAATTCGATCCCCTGACCGGCCACAAGGCCGGCGTGCTGGACGCGATCAAGATCTACGCCAATTCGCATTATGTGACGCCGCGCCCCACGCTGCAGCAGGCGATGAAGGGCATCAAGGCCGAGCTGATCGCCACCCTGGCCGATTACCGCGCCAGGGGAAAATTGCTGGAGGCGCAGCGGCTGGAACAGCGCTGCACCTTCGATCTCGAGATGATCGAGGCCACCGGCAGCTGCGCCGGCATCGAGAATTATTCGCGCTGGCTGACGGGCCGCAAGCCCGGCGAGCCGCCGCCAACCCTGTTCGAGTACCTGCCCGACAATGCGCTGGTGTTCTGCGACGAAAGCCATGTCAGCGTGCCGCAGATCGGCGCCATGTACAAAGGCGACTATCGCCGCAAGTTCACCTTGGCCGAATACGGCTTCCGCCTGCCCAGCTGCATCGACAACCGCCCGCTGAAATTCGAGGAATGGGACGCGATGCGGCCGCAATCGGTCTATGTCAGCGCCACGCCCGGCAAATGGGAAATGGAACGCACCGGCGGCGTCTTCACCGAACAGGTGATCCGCCCCACCGGGCTGATCGATCCCCCGGTGGAAATCCGTCCGGTGGAATCCCAGGTCGATGACCTGATCGCCGAATGCCACCTGATCGCCAAGGCGGGCTATCGCGCCCTGGTCACCACCCTGACCAAGAAGATGGCCGAGGACCTCACCGAATATATGTACGAGCAGGGCATCCGCGTGCGCTACATGCACAGCGATGTCGAAACCCTGGAGCGGATCGAGATCATCCGCGACCTTAGACTCGGCGCGTTTGATGTCCTGATCGGCATCAACCTGCTGCGCGAAGGTCTCGACATTCCCGAATGCGGACTGGTCGCAATTCTCGACGCCGACAAGGAAGGCTTCCTGCGCAGCGAAACCTCGCTGGTCCAGACCATCGGCCGCGCCGCCCGCAATGTCGACGGCAAGGTGATCCTTTATGCCGACCGCATCACCGGCTCGATGCAGCGCGCCATGACCGAGACCTCGCGCCGCCGCGCCAAGCAGGAAGCCTACAACACCGAACACGGCATCACGCCCGCCTCGGTCAAGCGCAACATCGCCGACATCATGGGTTCGATGTATGAGCGCGACCATGTCACAGTGGATGGCGGCCAGCTTGCGGAAGGCGGGCGCGAATTCGTCGGCCACAATATCAAGGCCATCATCGCCGAGATCGAAAAGAAGATGCGCGCCGCCGCCGCCGACCTGGAATTCGAGGAAGCCGCCCGATTGCGCGACGAACTCAAGCGGCTGCAATCCACCGCGCTGGCCATTGCCGACGATCCCTTCGCGCGGCAAAGTGATGTCGCCCGCGCCAATCTGGATGCCGAGATCACCTATTCGACCGAGGACAGTCCGTCCAAACCGATTCCGTCCAAGGGCGGGCGCAAGAAGCTGCAGCGCGCCGAACGTCCCGGCCGACCCAAGACTTTTGGCAGCAGGGCGCGTTGAACCAACCCACGCCTGCCTCCGCGCATCACGACCTGGAAGACGTGATCGATCACGTCATCGACTGCTGCGTCCAGAGCGGCCCGGCGCATAGCGGCCGGGTTTCGGTCGCCGACCTGATGGACGCGATCGGCGAGCGTTCCTTCGGGCCGCTGCTGCTGGTACCCAGCCTGATCGCGGTGTCGCCGGTGGGCGCGATCCCCGGCCTGCCCGCCATCACCTCGGTGGTCATCGTGCTGGTGGCGGCGGCGATCCTGCTGCACGCCGATCATGTCTGGATTCCGGGCTGGCTGGCGGGCCGCTCGATCGATGCCGGGAAGATGGAGCGGGGCCTACAGAAATTCCGCCCCGTGGCGCGCTTTATCGATCACCTGCTGCGCCCGCGCATGGCCTGGCTGACGCGCGGTGTCTTCTTCTATGGCATCGCGCTGCTGTGCCTGCTGATCGGGCTAGTGACGCCGATATTGGAATTGGTGCCGCTGGGCGGCATTCCACCCAACGCGGCGGTGGTGGCGTTTTCGCTGGCGATCATCGCGCGCGACGGCGTCTGGGCGCTGCTGGCCTTCGCCTTCACCATCGCCACCATCGCCTGGCTGGTGATGCTGGCGCTATGACGTAAGTAGCTGTTCGCGCGGGATAAAATTAGTAACCGCGCCAGTCGCATTGTTATTTAAGCTAGGAAAGCCTATATCAGGTGTCACGTGGTTCTTGCGTCCCTGTCAGACGAAGCACTTCTGTCACTCTGACTCGCCTGTGCGCGCCGGACGAACCGAAAGACTTCCCTCCAGTTATCTCTTGTTTCCACGGCCGCCCCTGCATTTCGCAAGTGCGGAACCGATGATTAAAAGGAAAATCTCATGACCGTCGGTACCGTGAAGTTCTTCAATGCCACCAAGGGTTTCGGTTTCATCTCGCCTGAAGGCGGCGGCAAGGACGTGTTCGTCCATGCCTCGGCCGTCGAAGCGGCGGGCATGCGCACCCTGAACGAAGGCCAGAAGGTGAACTTCGACATCCAGCCGGATGCTCGCGGCTCCAAGGCCGCCAACCTGTCGGCTGCCTAAATGAAAACGGGCGGTCCGCCAAAACGGGCCGCCCGATTTTTCTCGAAAGACGCGCCCATGACAGAATCCATTTCTTCCCGGAAGCGCGACGCGGCCATCCGCACCGCCAACGGTGTTTTCCAGGTCTGGGAAACCCGCACCCAACTGGTGAAGCAGGAAACCCAGGCCGCCAGCGCCGCCAATGACGCCAAGACGGCCCGCCTGAAAGCGCAGCGCCTGGAAAAGGAAAAGTTGGACGCCGAAGAGGCCGCCGCCAATCCGCCCGCGCCGACCAAGAAGCGCACCACCGTCAAGCGCATCAACGCCGGCTGAGCGGTTGCCTTTTTTTCGCATCAGCCACCGCACCCAGTATCACTACAACCAGCCCGTCCGCCTCGGCCCGCACCGTCTTGTGCTGCGGCCCCGCGAAAGTCATGAGCTGCGGCTGGTCTCGCTCGACATCGTCACTACGCCGCCCTGCCAGATCAGCTGGGCCGGCGATGTGTTCGGCAACGCCATCGCCACCGCCAGTTTCGACGCTACGGCAGACAACCTGCTGATCGAAAGCATTGCCGAGGTCGAGCTGACCAGCACCGCCTGGCCGGTCTTTCCCATCACCGCGTCCGCGCTGTCGTATCCGTTCCGCTATAGCGCCGACGAACGCGCCGACCTGGGCGCGCTGCGCGAACCGCAATATCTCGACGCCATGCAGCGGCTGCGGGGCTGGGCCAAAAGCTTCGTGCACGCCAATCCCACCGACACGCTGTCGCTGCTGAAGGATTTGAATGCCGGGGTATCGGCCGCCGTCAGCTACCAGTCGCGCGAGGTCGAAGGCACCCAGTCACCCGGCCACACATTGAACTCCGGGCGCGGCTCCCGCCGCGACATGGCGGTGCTGTTCGCCGAAGCCGCCCGCGCCCTGAACTTCGCGGCGCGCATTGTCTCGGGATATCTCTACAATCCCACCAATCCCATGGGCACCACCCATGCCTGGGCCGAGGTCTTTGTGCCGGGCGCGGGCTGGATCACCTTCGATCCCACCAACCGCCAGATGGGCGGCTTCAACCTGATCCCGGTGGCGGTCGCCCGCGACCTCGCCCAGGTCATGCCGGTCAGCGGCAATTACATCGGCACCAGCGCCGACATGGCGCGCCTGACCGTGGCAGTGCAGGTCACACCGCACGAGTAGTTGCGCTCAAGCGGTTTGGCAGCGACGCGCGTTAAGTCCTAATGTCGCCCCTGTCATTCCCGGCGAGCGGTCCAAAGGACCGCGAGGGACGCCTAGCGGCAGCGTAGCGGCGCCGCGATAGCGGTAGGAAAGGTCTGTATGTCTCGCGCATTCGTAAAAGAAACCGCCGAGTCCGCGCCACCACCCGAGCGCATGGTGGACGAAGGCCCCAATCTCGTCACGCCCGAAGGGTTGGCGCAGATCGAAGCGCATATCGCCCGCATCGAAGCCAGCATGAAAACCGAAGCCAATGTGCTGCTGCGCGAAACCCTGGCGCGCGACTTGCGCTATTGGGAAATCCGCAAGGCCAGCGCCAACGTGGTGACGCCGACTTGTGACGGCACCGTGGCCTTCGGCTGCACCGTCACCATCCAGCGCAAAGGCCGCATCCAGACGTTTCGCATTGTCGGCGTGGATGAGGCCGACGTGTCTAAAAGTTGGATATCCTTCCGCAGCCCGATGGCCCAGGCCATTCTTGGTGCGCGCGCCGGCGATATCATCGAAGCAGGTGAGCCGTTGGGAGAGATAGAAGTCGTAAGCATCAACTAGCCAAGGCATACGAACCGGAACTAACCGGGCTCTCGTGCTTTTTCTCCGAAAGCCGAAGAACGCGGAGAATTCCATGGCGGACAATAATGGTGGAAATCGCAAGACTTTGGCCCTGACTGCGGGCGCGGTATTGGCCGTGGTGGTGGGCCTGTTTGTGTTCGGCGGCGGCCACAATGACGGCCAGCCCCCCTCCCCCGGCGGCCCCGGCAATCCGACCCAGAACGACCAGGGCCGTTAGTTTAAAGAAGCTCCGTCACCGTCTCGCTGGGGCGGCACAGCTTCGCGCCTTTTTCCGTCACCACAATGGGCCGGTTCATCAGGATGGGGTGCTGGACCATGGCGTCCAGCAGGGCATCGTCGCTCTTGCCGTCCAGCCCCAGCTCGGCCACCAGATGCGCCTGCTTCCACCGCAAGACATCGCGCACCGATGTGCCCATTTTGCCAAACAGCGCCACAAGCCCGTCGCGGCTCAACGGCGTTTTCAGATATTCGATCACCTCGGGCTCGATGCCGCGTTCGCGCAGGATCGCCAGCACATTGCGCGACGTGCCGCAGGAGGGATTATGATAAATCGTGACTTTCATCTCGAAGACCTTCTCACCCGCTATCGCGGCGCCACTACGCTGTCGCTAAGCGCTTTCATTTTCTGCCTGTAGCGATTGGTGCCGCTGCCGCTCGCCCAAGCTGTCCATACGCTGTCGCTATGAACCGTTCGCCGCTCAAAACGGTCCACTGGACCGTTTTGCCCGCGTCCCTACGCTGTCGCTAGGGACCGGTCGCGGCTCACTATCCTACGAAAGTTTACCGCTCGCCAGCACGCGGAACGCGAAGTGCGCGGTCCATGACGATAAATCATGGGGAATTTTCACGTGGCGGGCCCACATCTTGCACCCGCTTGGCCGTGCAGCTTTTGGAACTGCGAACGCGCCGGGCGATGCCGCCGGGATTGCAGAGAGGCCCCGCCGGGCGTATTGTCGCGGCACGTGGAGTTACGACCCGTCACAGTGAAGCGCACCTAACTATCCTGCCGCCTTGAGTGCGCGCCTGGACGTGTTGACTTCCTTCCCTGCGACAACCGTAAGGCCCGTCCGTACCGGCATTCCGCCGCGCGGCCATTACTGCAGGAATGTTACAATGACTATCGGGACCGTGAAATTCTTCAACACCTCCAAGGGTTTTGGCTTCATCGCGCCGGAAGGCGGCGGCAAGGACGTGTTCGTTCACGCCACTGCTGTTGAAGCGGCCGGCCTGCGCTCGCTGAACGAAGGCCAGAAGGTTTCGTTCGACATCGTGCCGGACGCCCGTGGCGCGAAGGCCTCGAACCTGAAGGCCGTCTAAACACGGTCTGATGTTTTGAAAAAGAAAGCCCGGTGGAGCAATCCACCGGGCTTTTTTGTTTCACCTATAGCGGAATGCGCTGCACACCCTTCGACAGGCTCAGGGTGAGGGCATTGCTCAACTCCTCATGCTGAGCCTCCTGAGCTTGTCGAGGGGCGAAGCATGAGGGGTGGTCGTGGTTACTGCGAGGCGGCGGTATTCGAGGGCCGTGCAAACGTGATGGTGATTTCCTTCTGCGCGCCGCTGCCGCTGGTGGTGAAGTTCTGGCTGTTCGAGGCGCCGCTGCCGCCGATCAGGCTGGCGGTGGCTGTGTAGCTGCCGGGTTTGGGCCTGAACAAGATCCAGGGCGCATCGCAATCTGTCCCCGCCACGTCCTTGCCGTTCTGCGAGAGCGAGACATGGGCATTGGCCAGGTTGGCGCCGCCGGTGGTCGCCAGCACGATCTTCACCGGATAGGCGCCCCAGCGCGGGTCATCCTTGGCCGAGCCGACGCCGGTGCAGACCACTTCCACGCCATTGATGGTGGTGGGCGTGTCCTGGACGGCCAGCGCCTCGCCGGCCAGCATGACGGTGGTGAGGGGGAAAAGGGCCACGACCGCGGTCATCAGGAAAGCGCGCATCTGAATTCTCCTCTGGCCCCTTCGTGCTGACAGAAGCGTACAGATCATCATCGGGTTCCCAGGTTTCCCGCGCTATGGCAGGCTGGGGCCATGATCCGCGCCGTGTCGGGGCTGCCCCTCGCCCTTTTGCTGTCTCTTTGCCTTGCCCTACCTGGCGCCGCCCAGCCCAGGGCCCAGGCCGTCGCCAGGCTGGCCGGGCTGGACGGCAAGCCCGTGGGAACCGCCGATTTCCGCACCGTGAATGGCGGGGTCCTGATCGTGCTGGACCTGACGGGCCTCACCCCCGGCGCCCATGGCCTCCACCTGCATGCCAGCGGCCAATGCGACGCCAAGTCGGGCTTCACCAAGGCCGGGCCGATCCTGTCGCTGCGGCCGGGCCGCAGGCATGGCTATCTCGCCAAGGGCGGGCCGATGACCGGCGACCTGCCCAACCAGTTTGCCTCGGCCGACGGACGGCTTAAGGCCAGCATCGTCACCAACGCCTTCACCCTGGGCAACGGCAAGCGTTCGATCTTTGACCGCGACGGTGTCGCCCTGATCGTCAACAAGCGCGGCGACGATTACCGCACCCAGCCGATCGGCAATGCCGGCGACCGCATCGCCTGCGGCGTGGTGGTGCGGACCCGGGACCCCGCCGCGCGACGCGCGGCAAATCCAATTAAGCCGCCCCGCCCTATCCTCAAACCGGCGCCAAAACCCGCAAAAAACGCAGGTCCGTAGCGGGCTCTGTAGGGGGTGGGCCGGGTGGTAAGCCCTTGGGCCCCATGACATGATCCGCGCCGCCATGGGCCTGGAAAAACCACAGACACTTGCCGCGCGCGACGTGATTGACGCCGACGCCCTGCGCCTTGCCCTGACCGCGCTGGCCAAGGACACGTCCGATCCCGGTTCCCTGCGCAAAGCCGGCTTGGTGCTGATCAAGCAGGCCTTCCTGCAGAGCCGCGAAACAGTCGCCCAGGCGGTGGAAAAAGAAGGGCTGTCCGGCCTGGCCGCCGCCCGCGCCCTGTCGGCGCTGCAGGATTCCATCATCCAGGTGATCTACGATTTCGCCACCAAGCATGTGTATTACGCGCAGAATCCGTCCAGCGCCGAACGCATTGCGATCGTGGCGACCGGCGGCTATGGCCGCGGCGAGCTGGCGCCCGGTTCGGACATCGACCTGCTGTTCGTGCGCCCCTTCAAGCAGACCGCCTGGGGCGAAAGCGTCATCGAATTCATTCTCTACATGCTGTGGGACCTGGGGCTGAAGGTCGGCCACGCCACCCGCAGCTTGGCCGAATGCGTGCGCCTGTCCAAGCTGGACGTCACCATCCGCACCGCCATCCTGGAGTCGCGCTACCTGTGGGGCGACCGCGGCCTCTATGACGACCTGCGCAAGAAATTCTGGAACGAAGTCGCCACCGGCAATGGCCGCGATTTCGTGGAGGCCAAGCTGGCAGAGCGCAAGGCCCGCCATACCCGCCAGGGCGAAAGCCGCTATCTGGTCGAGCCCAACGTCAAGGAAGGCAAGGGCGGCCTGCGCGACCTGCAGACCCTCTACTGGATCGGCAAGTATCTTTATCACGTCGACGATGCCGCCGACCTGGTCGAGCATGGCGTCTTCACCAAGGAGGAATACCGCACCTTCCAGAAGGCCGAAGCCTTTCTGTGGAATGTGCGCGTGCATCTGCATTACCTGATCGGCCGCGCCGAGGAGCGCCTGTCCTTCGATGTCCAGCCGGCACTGGCGACGCAGCTGGGTTACGTCGATGCGGAAAAGCCGCGCCGCGCCGTGGAAGCCTTCATGCGCGCCTACTTCCTGGTGGCCAAGGATGTCGGCGACCTGACCCGCATCTTCTGCGCCGCGCTGGAAGAACAGCACAGGAAGCCGCGCCCCTCGCTGAGCCGGATGCTGCCCGGATTTTTGAAGCCGCGCAGTCCCGATGACGATTTCTATGTCGCCAACAGCCGCCTGACCGCCAACCCCGCCATCTTCCGCCAGGAGCCGGCCAACATCCTGCGCATGTTCCACATCGCCGACATCAAGGGCGTGGATATCCACCCCGATGCGCTGCGCACCGTCACCCGCTCACTCGACCTGATCACCGATGCGGTGCGGGCCAATCCGGTGGCCAACCAGGCCTTCCTGGAAACCCTCACCTCGCGCTACGATCCCGAGCGGGCGCTGCGCCTGATGAACGAGGCGGGCGTGCTGGGCCGTTTCATTCCCGAATTCGGCCATGCCGTGGGGCTGATGCAGTTCAACATGTACCACCATTATACAGTGGACGAGCATCTGATCCGCGCCGTGGGCAATGTCGCCTCCATCGAGCGCGGCGAGCACAAGGAAGACAATCCGATCTCCAGCGACGTGGTCAAGCGCATCCAGTCGCGCAACGTGTTGTACTGCGCCATCCTGCTGCACGATGTCGCCAAGGGCCTGCCGGGCGACCATAGCGAGGTCGGCGCCGAGATCGCGCGCAGCCTGTGCCCGCGCCTGGGACTTTCGCCCGCCGACACGACCGCAGTGGCCTGGCTGGTGAAAAACCATCTGGTGATGAGCGACACCGCCCAGCGCCGCGACGTCTCCGACCCCAAGACGGTGCGCGATTTCGTCGACCTGGTGCAGTCGCCCGAGATGCTGCGCCTGCTGCTGGTGCTGACCGTGGCCGACATCCGCGCCGTCGGGCCGGGCGTGTGGAACGGCTGGAAGGGCCAGCTGCTGCGCGAACTCTATTACGCGGCGGAAAACATGATGATGGGCGGCGACCAGGCGCCCGCGCGCGGCCAGCGCGTGTTGGCGGCCAAGGCGACGCTGGAAGCGCGGCTGACGGATTTCACACCGGCGCAGCGCGAAAAGTCGCTGAGCCGTCATTACGACAATTACTGGCTGGCCTTCGACGAAAGCGAGCTGGAACGTCATGCCCGCCTGATCACCAAGGCCGATGCCGACGGCCAGCTGCTGGCGCTGGAAGCCAACAGCAACGACTTCCGCGCCGTCACCGAGATTATCCTTTACACCCCGGACCATGCCGGCCTGTTTTCGCGTTTCGCCGGCGCCATCGCCATGGCAGGCGGCAGCATCGTGGACGCCAAGGCCTTCACCACCGGCGACGGTTTCGCGCTGGACGTGTTTTCTGTGCAGGACGCGGAAGGCGAAGCCTTTGGCGACAAGGAACGGCTGGGGCGCCTGGCCAAGTCCATCGAAAAGACCCTGCGCGGCGAACTGCGGCCCCGCCAGCTTCTGGCCCGCAAGGCGCCCAAGTCCCGCGCCAGCGCCTTCAGCATCAGGCCCAAGATTCATTTCGACAATGAAGCCTCGCGCATCGCCACGGTGATCGAGGTGGAATGTCTGGACCGGCCCGGGCTGCTCTATGACGTCACCCAGGCGATCTTCGAATCCGGCCTGTCCATTTCCACCTCCATGGTGGCGACCTATGGCGAGCGGGCGATCGACGTTTTCTATGTCCGCGATGGTTTCGGCCACAAGATCATCCATCCAGCCCGGCTGGAGGCGGTGGAACAGCGGCTGAAAAAGGCCCTGACGCCGGCACCGCTTGAAGCCGCCGCTAAATCTTGAAGGTTAAAGAGGGGCAAGGCATAAGACCGGCATATTTAACGGACTATCGCTTCGCTATATGAGTCCCATGACACACACACCGCTGGTTCTTTCGGGCATGCAGCCCACCAACACGCTGCATCTGGGCAATTATCTGGGCGCGCTCAAGAACTGGGTGCGGATGCAGGAAGAGATGCCCTGCCTGTTCTGCGTGGTGGACATGCACGCCCTGACCCAGGATTCTGGCTATGCCCTGCCCGAGGCGTTGACGCGCGCCACCCGCGAAGTCGCCGCCGCCTATATCGCGGCGGGCGTCGACCCGACGCGCACCCCGATTTTCAACCAGTCGCGCGTGCCCGAGCATGGCGAGCTGGCCTGGATCTTCAACTGCGTGGCGCGGCTGGGCTGGCTGGACCGCATGACCCAGTTCAAGGAGAAATCGGGCAAGCACAAGGAACGCGCCAGCGTCGGGCTTTACACCTATCCCGTGCTGATGGCCGCCGACATTCTTGTTTATCGGGCGACGCATGTGCCGGTGGGTGAGGACCAGAAGCAGCATCTGGAACTGGCGCGCGACATCGCCGCCAAGTTCAACAATGATTTCGGCGCACCAGATTTCTTTCCCCAGCCCGAGCCGGTGATCACCGGCACGGCGACACGGGTAATGAGCCTGCGAGATGGCGCCAAGAAAATGTCCAAGACGGACGAGAGCGACGCCAGCCGCATCAACCTGACCGACGATGCCGATGCCATTGCCGGCAAGATCAAGCGCGCCAAGAGTGACTCGTTTCCCCTGCCCGCCAGCAAGGAAGACTTGAAAGACCGGCCCGAGGCGGAGAACCTGTTCAATATTTATGCCGCCCTGGCCGAGCAGGACCGCGATTCTGTGATCGCCCAATTCGCGGGCCAGCAATTCTCCGGCTTCAAGACGGCGCTGGCCGACCTGACCGTGGCCAAGCTGGGTCCGATCACCGCCGAGATGCGCCGCCTGCTGGCCGATCCGGCGGAGATTGACCGCATCCTGAAGAACGGCGCCGACAAGGCGCGCGCCATCGCCGCGCCCATCATGGACGAAGTGAAGAAGCGCGTCGGGTTTATCGTTTGAAGAACGCTCTGGTTACAGGCGCGGCCAAGCGGCTGGGACGGGCCATCGCCCTGGACCTTGCCGCCAATGGCTGGAATGTGGCGATCCATTACAAAGCTTCCGAAGAAGACGCCGACAGTGCGGCGCAGGCCGCCCGCGCCTTCGGCGCTGACGCCGCGATCCTGAAATGCGACCTTTCCAAAGAAGCGGAGACCGCCACCCTGGTGGCGCGCGCCGCCGCCGAAATCGGTCCGCTGACGGCGCTGATCAACTCCGCCTCGCTGTTCGAGAATGACGACTGGCAAAGCGCCACGCGCAGGAGCTGGGACGATCACATGGAAACCAATCTGCGCGCGCCCCTGCTGCTGTCACAGAGCTTCGCCCAGCAGTTGCCGGAAAATGCCAGGGGCAACATCGTCAACATCATCGACCAGCGGGTGCTGAAGCCGACGCCGCAATTCCTTTCCTACAGCGTCAGCAAGGCAGGGCTTTACTGGCTCACCACCACCCTGGCCCAGGGCATGGGCCCGCGCATCCGGGTCAATGCCGTGGGCCCCGGCCCCACCCTGAAAAACCCCCGCCAGTCGGATGTCGATTTCGACCGCCAGCGCGACGCCACCATCCTGGGGCGCGGCGCCGAGCCTGCCGACATTTGCGGCGCGGTGCGCTATCTTCTGGAAGCCGAGGCGGTCACCGGCCAGATGATCGCGGTGGATGGCGGCCAGCATCTGATCTGGCAGACGCCGGATGTCGGGGTGAAGGAATGAGCAAGATCGAAGTTCCCCGCATCGCCAGTGCCGCCCGCGGGCTGCGCCATGTCTTCATCCGCAACCTGGAACTGCTGGCCCATATCGGCGTCTATCGCCACGAGGAGGGGCGGATGCAGCCGGTCCGCATCAATGTCGACCTCGCCACCGACGATATAGCCGATGCCCAGGACATGCTGGAAAATGTGGTCGATTACCATGTGATCGAGAAGCGCATCCGCACCATCATCGCCGAAGGCCATGTCAAACTGGCGGAAACCCTGGCCGAACGCATCGCCGCAGCCTGTTTCGAGGACAAGCGGGTCCGCACCGTGCGGGTGCGGGTGGAAAAGCTGCATGCCCTGACCGGCGCGGAAAGCGTCGGTATAGAGATTGAGCGCGCCCGCTAATATATTGGCCGCATGACTTCCCCCGAAGCGCCGCCCCCAAAAAAGCCAATGAGCGGCGCCGAGCGCATCGCCGCCTATCTCAAGACCCTGCCCGACTCGCCGGGCGTCTATCGCATGATGAATGCGGCGGGCGATGTGCTGTATGTCGGCAAGGCCAAGAGCCTGAAGAAGCGCGTCAGCTCCTATGCCCTGCGCGGCGCCCATAACGAACGCATCAGCCGCATGATCGCCGAAACGGCGGAGATGCTGTTCGTCACCACCGCCAGCGAGACCGATGCCTTGCTGCTGGAATCCAACCTGATCAAGCGGCTGAAGCCGCGCTACAATGTTTCCTATCGCGACGACAAGAGCTTTCCCAACATCCTGCTGCGCGAGGATCATCCCTTCCCGCAACTGCTGAAGCATCGCGGCGCCAAGACCATCAAGGGCATCTATTTCGGCCCCTTTGCCAATGCCGGCGCGGTCAACCGCACCCTCAACACCTTGCAGCGCGCCTTCCTGCTGCGCTCCTGTTCGGATTCGGTGTTCGAAAGCCGGACCCGCCCCTGCCTGTTGTTCCAGATCAAGCGTTGCAGCGCGCCCTGCGTGAACCGCATCGACCTGGCCGGCTATCACGAACTGGCGGAGGAGGCTGAAAGCTTCCTGAAGGGCAAGAGCCAGTCGGTGCAGGACGAACTGAAAACCGAAATGACGACGGCGTCCAACGCCATGGATTTCGAGGCGGCGGCGAAACTGCGCGACCGGCTGAAGGCGATGAGCCACATCCAGTCCTCGCAGGGCGTCAATCCCTCCACCTTCGACGAGGCCGACCTGTTCGCTGCTCATGCAGAAGGAGGTCAAACTTGCATACAAGTGTTCTTCTTCCGCGCCGGACAGAATTGGGGCAACTGGCCCTACTTCCCGCGTCACGACCGCGACCTGCCGCTGGCCGAAGTGCTGGAAAGTTTTGTCGGCCAGTTCTACGACGAGCGCACCGCGCCGGACCTGATCCTGACCAGCGAGGAATTGCCCGGCCGCGTTTTGCTAGCTGAAGCACTCGGCACCCGCGCCCAGCAGAAGGTCGAGATCGCCATGCCCCAGCGCGGCGAGAAGCGCGACATCATGGAGCGCGCCTTGACCAATGCGCGCGAACAATTGGGCCGCCGCATGGCCGAGAACAGCGCCCAGACCCAGCTGCTGGAAGGCGTCGCGGATGTGTTCGGGCTGGAAGCCCCCCCGCGCCGCATCGAGGTCTATGACAATTCCCACATCCAGGGCGCCCATGCCCTGGGCGCCTTCATCGTGGCGGGGCCGGAAGGCTTCGAGAAAGGCCAGTACCGCAAGTTCAACATCAAGAGCGAAGAACACACCCCGGGCGACGACTATGCCATGATGCGCGAGGTGCTGACCCGCCGCTTCGCCCGCATGGTCAAGGAAGAGGCCTCATCAGCGGAAGACACCACGCACTGGCGGCGCCCCGACCTGGTGCTGATCGATGGCGGGCCGGGACAATTGTCGATCGCCTGCCAAGTCTTTGCCGATCTGGGGGTCGAGGATGTGGCGCTGGTGGGCATTTCCAAAGGCCCCGACCGCGACGCCGGCCGCGAGCATTTCTATATGCCGGGCAAGGAGCCCTTCCGCCTCGATCCCAAAAGTCCGGTTCTGTACTATCTGCAGCGGCTGCGGGACGAAGCCCACCGCTTTGTCATCGGCGGCCATCGCAAGAAGCGCAGCGCCGCCATCGGCGCCAACCCGCTGGACGAAATTGCCGGGGTGGGCGCGGGCCGCAAGCGGGCTTTGTTGCAGCATTTCGGCTCGGCCCGGGCGGTGGCAGGGGCCAGCCTGACCGACCTCGCCTCGGTCGGCGGCGTCAGCGAGACCCTGGCCAGGAAAATCTTCGATTTCTTTCATTCGGGCGGGTGACCTCTTCACAGAGGGCTTCTACAGTGACGCCATGTTTGCGCTTCCCAATGCCCTGACCGTGCTGCGCATCGTGCTGGTGCCGCTCTTCGTTATCGCCTTCGCGATCCCGGGCGATGCGGCGCGGCTTATGGCCTTCGGCATTTTCGTGATCGCCGGCGTCAGCGACTGGCTGGACGGTTTTGCCGCCCGCAAGCTCAAGGCCGGGTCGGATTTCGGCCGCATGCTGGACCCCATCGCCGACAAGGTGCTGGTGGCGGTGGCGCTGATGATGCTGGTGGCGGAAGGCCTTTTCACCCAGATCAAGCCCAACGGCATGCTGAGCCTGCTCAAGCTGGTGCCGGCCCTGATCATCCTGTCGCGCGAGATACTGGTATCCGGCCTGCGCGAATTCTTGGCCGGCGCCCGCGTCAGCGTGCCGGTGACGGCGGTTGCCAAATTCAAGACCGCGGTGCAGATGGTGGCGATCGGCGCCATGATCCTCACGCCCCTGGCCGATATCTATCTGCCCGGCGCGCCGTCGCTGACCTATGCCTTCATCGCTTACGTCATGCTGTGGGTGGCAGCGGCGCTGACCGTTTATACCGGCGTGATCTATTTCCGCAGCGGCATGGCGCATCTGCGCCCGGGCACGACCCCGGAGCATTAAGTACCAAAAAAGAATCTAGGCCGAGACCTTGGCCAGGCCGCGCACTTCATCCGAATACGCGTTCATCAGGCTTTCGGTCAGCGCGCCGGGCTTGAACGTATACGGCCCGATTTCCGACACCGGCGTCACTTCGGCTGCCGAACCGGTGAGGAAACATTCGCTGAAGCTGGTCAGTTCGTCCGGCATGATGTGGCGTTCGATCACCTTGATCCCGCGCGCCCTGGCGATGGCGATCACCGACTGGCGGGTGAGGCCGTTGAGAAAACAGTCCGGCGTCGGCGTGTGCAGCGCGCCATCCTTCACAAAGAAGACATTGGCGCCGGTCGCTTCGGCGACATAGCCGCGATAGTCGTACATCAGCGCATCGGCATAGCCCTTGGCTTCCGCCTCATGCTTGGAGATGGTGCAGATCATGTAGAGGCCCGCCGCCTTGGCATGGACCGGTTCGGTTTCCGCCGAAGGACGCTTCCAGCGCGAGATGTCCAGACGAATGCCTTTCAGCTTTTCCGCCGGGCTGAAATAAGACGGCCAGGGCCAGCAGGCGATGGCGACATGGATGGTGGTGGCTTGCGCCGACACGGCCATCATCTCGCTGCCGCGAAACGCCACGGGGCGCAGGTAACCGTCAGTGATGCCCTGGGCGGCGGCGACATCGATGCAAGCCTGGTTGATCTCGTCCTGGGTGAAGGGAATTTTCATCCCCAGGGTTTCGGCCGAGAAGAACAGCCGCGCGGTATGTTCCTTCAGCTTGTAGATCGTGCCGTCATAGATGCGCTGACCCTCGAACACGCTCGAGCCGTAATGCAGCCCGTGCGTCAGCACGTGAGTCTTGGCGTCCTTCCAGGGCACCAGCTTGCCGTCATACCAAAGCGAGCCATCGCGCTGGTCAAAGGGGATCACGTCTGCCATCGGTCCTGTTCCTGAAAAAGCCCGTCGCCCTTTTTGGGTGGCCGGGGCGGGCTTGCCCCCTATCCGGTGAGGGCCTAGTTTTTCTGCATGTATTGCAGCATGGCCAACGCAAAAATCGCAAGGGTGTCCCTCGGCATGGCAGCCATGAGTTTGCCCATGATTTTGCCCAAGAGTGCACAATGAGCACCCCCGGCGACGAGCCGCATCTGCTGGTGGTGGATGATGATGAGCGGCTGCGCGCGCTGCTACAGCGCTATCTGTCGGCCAACGGCTATCGGGTGACCGCCGCGCCCGGTGCCGCCGAGGCCCGCGCCCTGATGAAAAGCATGGAATTCGACCTGCTGATCCTGGACGTGATGATGCCGGGGGAATCCGGCCTGGACCTGACCAAAAGCGTCCGTACCGAGTCCAGCATCCCGATCCTGATGCTGACGGCACGCGGTGACCCGGCGGACCGCATCGCCGGCCTGGAACTCGGCGCCGACGATTACCTGCCCAAGCCCTTCGAGCCGCGCGAATTGGTGCTACGGGTCAATTCGCTGCTGCGCCGCGCCGCGCCGCCGGAACCGCCGCCCGCCGGGCCGGTACGGATGGGAACGGCGCTGTTCGACCCCGCCACCTCGCGGCTGACGCGGGCCAGCAAGCCGGTCAAGCTGACCGGCGCGGAGGCCGCCCTGCTGCAGCTTTTCGTCGTCAATGCCGGCCGGCCCTTCAGCCGAGGCGAGCTGTGCAAGCGGCTGAATGTGACCCTGGAACGCTCCATCGACGTGCAGGTGACGCGCCTGCGCCGCAAGATCGAGGAAGACCCCAAGCTCCCGCTGTACCTGCAAACGGTCCGTGGGGTTGGCTACATGTTGGTTCCAGACCGTGCCTGACTCCTCCACCTTCTCCGTCAAGCGCCTGCTGCCGCGCGGACTGTTCGGCCGTGCGCTGATCATCATTATCGCGCCGATCGTGCTGCTGCAGGCGATCATCGCCTATGGCTTTTTCGAACGCGATCTCGACAGCACCACGCGCCGCCTGGCGCGCGATGTCGCCGCCGACATCGCCCTGCTGGTGGCGCTGGAGGACAATTACGCGGGCGACGAAAGACTGCGCCTGCGCGCCTTGTCGGCGCGGCAGCTGCAGTATGGCATCACTTTCACGCCGGGCGCGCGGATTGCGCCGCCCAGCGAGCCGCCCGTCAGCACCATCGACGTGGCGCTGGACGAAATCCTGGACGAGCGCATCAGCGACAACCGCCACTTCTTCACCAAGCGCATCGGCAATGATTTCGAGATTCGCGCCGAAGTGCATGACGGGGTGCTGGCGGTGCTGGTGCCGCGCGACCGCATCACCGTTTCCAAGCCCGACCTGTTCATCCTCTGGATGGTGGGATCGGCGCTGCTGCTGATCGGTGTAGCGATCGTCTTCCTGCGCAACCAGGTGCGGCCCATCGAGCGGCTGGCGCGCGCCGCCGAAAGTTTCGGCAAGGGCCGCGCCGTGCCGGATTTCAAACCCTATGGCGCCACCGAAGTGCGCCGCGCCGCCCAGGCTTTCATCACCATGCGCGAACGCATCGAGCGCCATGTCACCCAGCGCACCGAAATGCTGGCGGGCGTCAGCCACGATCTCAAGACCCCGCTCACCCGGCTCAAGCTGGCGCTGGCGATGATGCCGGACGATGCCGATGTCCGGTCCATGCACGGCGACATCGCCGAGATGGAGCATATGCTGGACGAATATCTGGCCTTCGCGCGCGGCGAAGGCGGCGAAGACTCGGAAGTGGCCGACCTGGGCGAACTGGTGCGCGATGCCGCGACCGCCGCCGCCAAGGCGCGGCAGCGCGGCGATGTCACCGTCACCGCGCCGGATCACATTCATGTCAGCGTCAAGCGCGCCGGGCTGCGCCGCTGCCTGACCAACCTGATCGACAATGCCCTCAAGCACGGCGCGCACGTCGCGGTGAACCTCAAGCAGGACGCGCGGCTGGTGGAAATCAGCGTGGAAGACAACGGCCCCGGCATTCCCGAAACCCGGCGCGAAGAAGCCTTCCGGCCATTTCACCGCCTGGATCAGGGACGAAATCTGCAAAGCGGCGGTTCGGGACTGGGTCTGGCCATCGCCCGCGATGTCGCCCGCGCCCATGGTGGCGATGTGGTTTTGGAAAACAGCGCACTGGGCGGATTGAAGGCGACTATCCGGTTGCCGGTCTAGCGATCCTGCCATTCCCGGCGAGGATCGCGCGTCAGCGCGAGCTGAGGGAAGGGAACCCAGGTGGATAGGTTATTCCCGGTCGTTCGACCTGGGCCCCCTTCCCTCACGCCTACTTTCGTTCGCGCTCGCCGGGGATGACAAGACAGCTAACCTCGGCTTGCATACTTTGGATCAGCGCAGATCTTCCGCCCGCTTGCGCGCCGCTTTCACGGCACGCTTCATCAATGCCGTCAGCCCATCATCGGCCATCAGCACCGACAGCGCCGCCGCCGTGGTGCCGCCCGGACTGGTGACGGCTTCCCGCAAGGCGCCAGCCGGCGACTTGTCCGCCGCCAGAAGCGCGCCTGCGCCGGCCACGGTGGCGCGGGCGAATTTTTCCGCCTGGGCGCGCGGCAGCCCTTCCGCCACCCCTGCTTCGGTCAGCGCCTCGGCCATCAGGAAGAGATAGGCAGGGCCGGAACCCGACACCGCCGTGACGCTGTCGATCAGCTCTTCCCGGCTCACCCATTCCGTCGCGCCCAGGGCCGACAACAGCGCGGCGGCGCGCTTTTTGTCCGCCGCTGTCGCGCCTTTGGCAGCAAAGAGTCCGGTGATGCCGGCGCCGATGGCGCCCGGCGTGTTGGGCATGGCGCGGATGATGCGCGCCTTCTTGCCCCAGGCTTTGGACAGCGCCGCCACCGACGTGCCGGCGGCGATGGAAATCATCAGCGCCCCACCCTGCGCAAACCCGGCCAGGGTGGGCGCTTCGCCTTTCAGCACCTGCGGCTTGACCGCCACCACGCAGACCGACGGTTTGGCTTTGACCGACGAAGGCGCAGCCGTCAGGGAAATCTTTTTGGACTTGGAGAGCTTGCGCAATTCCGCCGAAGGCTTGGGTTCGACAACGGTGATGGATTTAACGCCCTTGGCCAGCCAGCCCTTGAGCAGAGCCGAGCCCATTCTTCCAGCACCGACAAGAAGAACACTCACGCCTGGCCGGCGCACTCCAGCACCGCCGATGCGATCGCGTCCTCGGCTGTCTTGCCGCCCCACAGCACGAACTGGAAGGCCGGGTAGTAATGCTCGCAGGCTTCCAGCGCCAGGTTGAGCAGCGCTTCGCATTGCGAGGCGCTGGCTTCCGCATCCGGGAAGATCATGGCGTGGCGGAAGATGATGGTGCCGTCCTGGGGCCAGAGGTCGAAATGCCCAATCCACAGCTTGGCGTTCACATGCATCAGCAGGTCGGCGACATTCTGGCGGCGCACCCCTTCGCTGATGCGCATGTCGAAGGCGCTGGACAGGTGCAGCGACTGGAGATCTTCGCGCCAGGAGAAATTGAAGTGGTGATCGCTCCACTTGCCCGCCACCGACAGGTTCAGCTCGTCCCGGCCCGCCCGCTCGAAGGCCCAGCCATTGGCCTCCACCGCCCGCTCCAGCAGGTCCAGCGGGTGCAGGGTTCCCACCGGCTCGTCATCGAGGTGCATGATACTCATTGGGCGCGCTCCAGCCACTAAACGAAGCAGTTGCGATCCAAACTGGCACAAGATTTAGAGAAAACAAGAGGCCGGGTGTCCCCATCCACGCTGCGGAAAAAGATTCCACAGCTTTGGCCGCCTCTGGTCGCTCCGGCTCGCGCCTACGCTCCTGGCTCACAGATTCGTGAAGACGGAGCTGGGGATGACTCCCAAAATCAGCCCTAAGTGGTTGATTTGGATTCCAAAGCCCCACCTTCCAGCTTAGACAGCCGGGCGGCCAGCGCCTCATTCTCGGTGCGGGCCTTGGCGGCCATCGTCTTGACCGCCTCGAATTCCTCGCGGGGGACGAAATCCATGTCTGCTACCAGCCGTTCCAGGCGCTGGCGCATGAAGGTGTCGATCTCGGTGCGCACGCTCTGGGCCATGCCGGCGGCGTCGGTAAAAGCCTTCGCCACGCCGTCCAGGAAGGGATTGTCGGTCTGCGCCATGAGAGCCTCCGTTACCAGCGTCTATATGGCCGCCACCTTCACTTGACACAAGCGGCGAAGCATCGCGTTTTACCGCCATGATCGAAGCCCTGGCCGTTCTTCCCTTCCCCAATATCGATCCGGTCGCGCTGCAACTGGGGCCGCTGGCGATCCGCTGGTACGCCCTGGCCTATATCGCCGGCATCACGCTGGGCTGGTGGGGGATGGTGCGGGTCCTGCGCCGGAAGGCGCTTTGGGCCGCCCCCCCGTTCAACGCCCGCCCCCCCGCCACCGAGGGCCAGATCAGCGACCTGGCGGTGTGGATCATCTTCGGCGTAATCCTGGGCGGGCGGCTGGGCTGGGTGCTGATCTATGGCACCGTCCTGTGCAGCGTCACCCTCGATTACGCTGCCTTCTGCGACGGCCTGCCGATGGGCTTCCTCACCGATCCGGTGCGCATCATCGCCGCCTGGGAAGGCGGCATGTCGTTCCATGGCGGGTTGTTGGGCGCGGTGATCGCGGTCTGGCTGTTCAGCCGGCGCAACAAGCTGAACATGCTGTCCATCGCGGACCTGACCTGCGCCTTCGCGCCCATCGCCATCTTCATTGTGCGCATCGCCAACTTCATCAATGACGAATTGTGGGGCCGGGTCACCAATGCGCCCTGGGCGATAGTCTTCCCGCGCGGCGGGCCGCTGCCGCGCCATCCCAGCCAGTTGTACGAAGCGGCGCTGGAAGGCGCCCTGCTGTTCGTCATCCTGCAGATCGCGCTGCGTGTTTTCCGCGCCCATCGCAAACCCGGCCTGATCTCGGCGCTGTTCCTGCTGGGCTATGGCACCTTACGCTTCATCTGCGAATTCTTCCGCGAACCCGACACCCAGTTCATCGGCCCCGTCAGCATGGGCATGGCCCTGTCCATCCCGATCTGGCTGGGCGCAGGCGTGCTATTCTGGATCGCCCTAAAAAGGCCGCAGCGTCCATGAGTCTCAAAGCCCGCATCGCCGCCCTGATCGAGGCACAGGGCCCGATGTCGGTGGCGCAGTTCATGACCATTGCGCTGCTCGATCCCAAGGACGGCTATTACGCCACCCGCGATCCGTTCGGCGCGGGCGGCGATTTCGTCACCGCCCCGGAAGTCAGCCAGATGTTCGGCGAGATGCTGGGGCTGTGGATGCTGCAGGCCTGGGCCGACCAGGGCTGTCCGAAAAATCCCCGGCTGGTGGAATTGGGTCCGGGACGCGGCACCCTGATGGCGGACATGCTGCGCGCCGCGTCCGTCGAGCCCGATTTCATCGCCGATCTCGATGTCGTGCTGGTCGAGGCCAGCCCGGTGCTGCAGGCCCTGCAGGCGGAAAAATTGCGCGGCTGCGGCGCAGACGTCTCCTGGCAGGCGCAGTTCGACGACAGCCTGTCCGACCGGCCTTTGTTTTTGGTCGCCAATGAATTCTTCGATGCGCTGCCGGTCCGCCAGTATGTCCGCACCCCGCGCGGCTGGAACGAGCGCATGGTGACCACGCTGGACGGCGAACTGAATTTCGCGCTGGCGCCGGTGCCGGTGCCGCTTCCCGCCATTCCGGCCAGCCGCGAAGCCGCGCCCGATGGCGGCGTCTATGAACACTCGCCCGCCGCCCTGGCGCTGGCCGAAGACATTGCCGGCATCGTCGCGGCGCGTGGCGGTGCGGCGCTGATCATTGACTATGGCTATGACGCGATCACCGGGTTCGCCGAAACCCTGCAGGCCGTGGGCGGGCACCGCTTTGTCGATGCGCTGGATACGCCAGGCGAGGACGATCTCTCCGCCCATGTGGATTTCGTGGCGCTGGCGCAGGCCGGGCGGCGCGGCGGCGCCTGCGTGTCCGGCCCGGTGACCCAGGGCGCGTTTCTGGCCACCATCGGGCTTGTTGAGCGGGCCGAGCAATTGATGAAGTCGCATCCCGAAAGCGCCAAGGATCTTTTGTCCGCCACCGAGCGGCTGATCGGCGCGCCGCAGATGGGCACACTGTTCAAGGCGCTGGCCTTCACGCCGCCCAGCATCACCAATGTCGCGGGCTTTGCGACATGAAACGCCTTCAGGCCGCCAGCCTGGCGGCGCCGGGAATCGCGCATGGTTTTTTCGGGCGTCACGGCGGGGTTTCCACCGGCCTCAATGCCTCGCTGAATTGCGGGCCGGGTTCGCACGACGATGCGGCATCGATCGTTGAAAATCGCCGCCTTGTCGCCGCCGCAATAGCGCCGGGCGTGGATCTGATCAGCCTGTCGCAGTTTCACAGTCCCATCGTGCATGTCCTGACGGATGCGCCCGCCCAGCGGCTGGAAGGCGATGCCATGGTCACCGCCACCCCAAACCTGGCGCTGGGAATCCTCACCGCCGACTGCGCCCCGGTACTGCTGGCCGATGCGCAAGCGCGGGTGATCGGCGCGGCCCATGCCGGCTGGAAGGGCGCCCTTGGAATAGAGGGGCGCGGCGTGCTGGAAGCGGTACTGGACGCGATGGAAAAACTGGGCGCCAGCCGCACCCGGATCGCCGCCGCCATCGGCCCCTGCATCAGCCAGGCAAACTATGAAGTCGGCTGGGACTTTCGCGACCGTTTCCTGGAAGGGGGGCTGCGCAACCGCAAGTTCTTCACCCCGTCGGACAAGGAAGGCCATTACCGTTTCGACCTGGAAGGCTTTGCCGCCCTCCGCTTGATCGCCGCCGGATTAACCTCGGTGGAAAAATTGGGCATCTGTACTTACCCGCCGGAAAACGGCTTTTTCAGCTTTCGCCGCACCACCCATGCCGGCCAGCCCGATTATGGCCGCCAGGTCTCGGCGATCTTGCTGGCGCCCTGAAAAACCGCGACAAATAAACAACACGCCACGGTTGCGACTCTGCGGGCCAGCCGCTACAAGCCCGTCATCAAACTTTCATGGGGCCAGGGCGCGCAATGACGGATCTGAACGGATCGCGGGGCATGCGTCTCATTGCCGGCAATTCCAACCGTCCCCTGGTAGACGCGATCAGCGCCTATCTCGGCCTCACCCCCGTCAAGGCCGATGTCCGCCGCTTCTCCGACGACGAAATTTTCGTCGAAGTGCAGGAAAATGTCCGCGGCGAAGACATGTTCGTAATGCAATCCACCAGCGCGCCCGCCAACGACAATCTGATGGAACTGCTCATCATGATTGACGCGCTGCGCCGCGCCAGCGCCCGGCGCATCACCGCCGTGATCCCCTATTTCGGCTACGCCCGGCAGGACCGCAAGATCGGCCCGCGCACGCCCATCTCCGCCAAGCTGGTGGCCAACATGATCACCGAGGCCGGCGCCAACCGGGTGCTGACCGTGGATCTTCATGCCGGCCAGATTCAGGGCTTTTTCGACATTCCCACCGACAACCTGTTCGCCCAGCCGGTGATCGTGCGCGACATTCTGGAACATCTGAAAGGCAAGACGCCGATGGTGGTGTCGCCCGATGTCGGGGGCGTGGTGCGCGCCCGCGCCCTGGCGCGGCGGCTGAACACCGATCTGGCCATCGTCGACAAGCGCCGCGAAAAAGCCGGCCAGTCGGAAGTGATGAACATCATCGGCGATGTCGAAGGCCAGTCCTGCATCCTGATCGACGACATCGTCGATTCCGGCGGCACGCTATGCAACGCCGCCGAGGCGCTGCTCGCCAATGGCGCCACCGAGGTCTATGCCTACACCACCCATGGCGTGTTGTCGGGCAAGGCGGTGGAGCGCATCAAGGCCTCCAAGCTCAAATCCATGGTGGTCACTGATTCCATTGCGGCGACCGACGCCATGAAATCCTGCGCCAATATCCGCACCATCTCCATCGCGCCCCTGCTGGGTGAAGCGATGCGGCGCATCAACAACGAAGCCTCCGTCTCCAGTCTGTTCGATTGATGCTCAAACTGTTCTATGCCCCCAACGCCTGCTCACTGGCACCACATATCGCCCTGGCGGAAGCGGGCGCCAGCTTCGAGGCGGCGCGTCTGGACCTCAAGGCAGGCGACCAGCGCAAGCCAGACTATCTTGCCGTCAATCCCAAGGGCCGCGTCCCTGCGTTGGTGACACCGCGCGGCATTTTAACGGAAAATCCCGTCATCCTGGGTTGGATAGCGCAGACCTATCCTGATGCCCGCCTCAAGCCCGATGGCGATTTTTTCGCCTTCAGCGAGATGCAATCCTTCAACCTGTATCTGGCAACCACAGTGCATGTCGCCTTCGCGCATTTGTTCCGCGCGGAACGCTGGGCCGATAGCGATGTGGCCAAGGATGAAATGAGGGCGAAAGTCCCCGCCGCCCTGGCGCAGGTGTTCCGGCTGATCGAGGAACGTTTAAGCGACGGACGCCCGTGGGTTTGCGGCAGCCAGTACACCGTGGCCGACCCTTATCTATACGTCTTCGCCCGCTGGCTGGAGCGCGACGGGGCCGGAGGCTCGTCCGCCATGCCGCTGACACGCGCCCACCGCGCCCGCATGCAGGAACGTTCCGCCGTAAAGCAGATCCTCGCCGCCGAAGGCATTAAACCGGTCTAGGCCAGCGCCATGATCACTATGGCTTCGATCACCAGCACCAGCGTCCAGTGACCGCCGTCGATCAGGGTGGCCATCCAGCCTTTGCCCTGGAACTGGTTGTTGACCAGCGTGGCGGTCAGCATGAAACCCACCCCCAGGGTCAGGCCCGCGATGGCGCCATGGCCGATCCCCATCACCCCCAGACCGGTCAGAAGCTGGTACAGCACCGCCGCCATCACGATGGCGCCCAGCAGCGCCACCACCAGCGGCATCATGGGCATCTTCTTGTCCTTGCAGTCGTCGGGATTCATCCCGTGCGCCCGCTGCCAGGGATTGCCCAGGACCGTGTGCCATGCCGCCCCGAACAGCCATCCGGCCAGCCCTGCCGCCAGGATCGCAATGAGTGCACTTTGCATGGGCTCCCTCCCTCAATTTTCGGGCAGGCTAGCACGGCGCAAAGCTGCGCCAAGCGGCCCGGTTGCAGGCCGGAGCGCCTTCCGCTAAAAGCTCGCTTTTCCGGAAGGCCTAGGGCTTTTACCGGGCTGTAAAGGATCAGGAAAATGGCGCAGGTTCAAGAACTTAAGGTCGAAACGCGTGATGGCACGGGCAAGGGCCCAGCTTACCAGGCGCGCCTCAAGGGCCTGATCCCCGCCATCGTCTATGGCGGCACCGGTACGCCCGAGAATGTCAGCGTCGACAGCCGCACCCTGGAGCGCCATGTCGAGGCCGGCCATTTCCTCACCACCCTTTTCCTGCTGGACATCGCCGGCAAGAAGACCCGCGTGATCCCGCGCGACGTGCAGCTGGACCCGGTCAGCGACCGCCCCGTGCATGTCGACTTCCTGCGCCTGGCCGAAGGCGCCACCGTGAAGCTCGACATCCCCGTGCATTTCCTCGGCCAGGACGTTTCCCCCGGCCTCAAAAAGGGCGGCGTGCTGAACATCGTGCGCCACACCATGCCGCTGTCCTGCCCCGCCGAAAAGATTCCCAACACCATCGACGTCGATGTCTCCAAGCTGGACATCAACGAGTCGATCCACATCGACAATCTCAACCTGCCGGAAGGCGTGAAGGTGTTGCTGGGTGGCCGTGACTTCACGATCTGCTCCATCGTCGCGCCGACCAGCGTGATCGAAGAGCAGCGCGCCGCCGCGGCTGCCGCCTCCGCGCCCGCCGCCGAACCCGCGCCCGCCGAAGGCGCGCCTGCTGCTGGTGCCGCTGCTGCCGCGCCTGCCGCCGGCGCCAAGCCAGCTGCCGGCGCCAAGCCGGCTGCTGGTGCCAAGCCCGCCCCGGCCAAGAAGTAACCGCTGCCGAAAGGAGGCGGCATGGATACGCCGCTTCTTATCGCCGGCCTCGGCAATCCAGGTTCGCAGTATGCGAAGAACCGGCACAATGCCGGCTTCATTGTCGCGGACGAACTACACGCGCATTACAGGTTCGGTCCCTGGAAGGCGAAGTTCGAAGGCCTGTTGTCGGAAGGTTCGCTGGCGGGCCGCAAGACCTGGCTGCTGAAACCCCAGACCTTCATGAATCTCAGCGGCGACAGCGTCGGCCCGGCGCTGCGCTTCTTCAAGCTGCCGCTGGAAGCGCTGGTGGTGGTCCATGACGAGATCGACCTGGCCGCCGGCAAGCTGAAGGTGAAGACCGGCGGCGGCGATGCCGGACAGAATGGGTTGCGCTCCATCACCGCCGCCTGCGGCGCCGACTATCGCCGGGTGCGGCTTGGCATCGGCCATCCCGGCGACAAGGAACGGGTCACCGGCCATGTGCTGCAGAATTTCAGCAAGGACGACATCGCTTGGCTGAAGCCGCTGGTGGACGCGATGGTCGAGGCGGCGCCGCTGCTGGCCAGGGACGACGATGCCGGATTCATGAGCAGGGTGGCGCTGCAGCTCGCGCCGCCCAAAGAACCAAAGAAGAAAGACACAGAGTAATGGGTTTCAAATGCGGCATCGTCGGCCTGCCCAATGTCGGCAAGTCGACTCTTTTCAACGCCCTGACGCAGACCGCGGCGGCACAGGCGGCCAACTATCCCTTCTGCACCATCGAGCCCAATGTCGGCGACGTGGCGGTGCCCGATCCGCGCCTGGAAACCCTGGCCGCCATCGCCGGCTCGCAGGAGATCATTCCCACCCGCATCACCTTTGTCGACATTGCCGGCCTGGTGCGCGGCGCCTCCAAGGGCGAAGGGCTGGGCAACCAGTTCCTCGCCAACATCCGCGAAGTCGATGCCGTGGCCCATGTGCTGCGCTGCTTTGAGGACGACGACATCACCCATGTCGAAGGCAAGATCGATCCGGTGTCCGACGCCGAAACGGTGGAAACCGAACTGATGCTGGCCGACCTGGAAAGCCTGGAAAAGCGCCTCAAGCCGCTGGAGAAGAAAGCCAATAGCGGTGAGAAGGAAGCCAAGGAACAGCTGGCGCTGATGATGAAGGCCGTGGTGCTACTGCGCGAAGGCAAGCCCGCCCGCCGCGCCGACCTCGCGCCGGAAGAACGCGGCCCCTATAGCCAGCTCGGCCTGATGACCGCCAAGCCGGTGCTGTATGTCTGCAATGTCGAAGAGGCGTCAGCCGCCACCGGCAACGCCATTTCCGCCAAGGTCGAAGCCATGGCGAAAGCCGAAGGCGCGCGCAGCGTGGTGATCTCGGCCAAGATCGAGGAAGAGATCGCGCAAATGCCCAGCACCGACCGTCCCGACTTCCTGGAAAGCCTCGGACTGGAAGAGCCCGGCCTCAACCGCCTGATCCGCACTGGTTACGAATTACTGGGGCTTCTCACCTTCTTCACGGTGGGGCCGAAGGAAGCCCGCGCCTGGACCGTGACCAAGGGCTCGAAGGGGCCGCAGGCCGCCGGCGTGATCCATACCGATTTCGAGCAGGGCTATATCCGCGCCGAAACCATCGCCTATCCCGACTATATTGCGGGCAAGGGCGAATCCGGTGCGCGCGAGGCCGGCAAGTTCCGGCTGGAAGGCAAGGAGTATGTCGTCGCCGATGGCGACGTGATGCACTTCCGGTTCAACAATTAGCCACTCACCATGGGCGGCCTTGAGCCGCCCATCCAGTGCGCACAGCACGGCATAAAAATGGCACGAAGCACGCGGCTCTGGATGGCCGGGTCAAGCCCGGCCATGGAGAGATAGTTACCGCATACTCGCTTCGATATTGCCGCCGTCCACGGTGACAACCGCCGCCGTGGTCTTGGAGGCCGTAGCGAGATAGACGAACGCATCGGCCACGTCTTCCGCCGTCACTTCGCGCTTCAAGAGATTGCCACTCATATAGTCGGTCTCGGAAACGCCGCGCGCCTTGGAGCGCACCGCCACCATCTCGTCGGTGAGCAGGCCGGAACGGATACGGTCGGCATTGACCGCATTGGCGCGGATGCCGTCCTTGCCGTGATCCAGCGCATATTGCTTGACTAGGAACAGGGTTGCCGCTTTCGGCAAACCGTAAGGTCCGAAATCCTTGCCCGGATTGACCGCCTGTTTCGAGGTGTTGAACAGCAGGCAGCCGAAGGTGCCCTGGGCCAGCATGATGCGAGTGGCATGCTGCGCCACCGCCTGGTGGGCCCAGAAATTTAGTTCGAAGCTTTTGCGCAAGGTTTCGTCATCGACATGGCCGATGGCGCCCTGCCAGGCCGCGCCGGCATTGGACACCACGATATCCACCCCGCCAAAAGCCGAAACCACGGAATCGAACGCCGCGCGCACGCTTTGCGGCTTGGTGACGTCGCATTCGATCCCCAGCGCCTTGCCGCCGATCTTCTTGGCCACGGCTTTCGCGGCTTCCAGGTCGCGGTCGAGAATGGCGACTTCGGCGCCTTCCTTGGCCATGGCGCGCGCCGTGGCCGCGCCAATGCCAGAACCGCCGCCGGTGATCACCGCCACCTGGCGGGCCAGCGACTTCTCGTTCGACTTGCCCAGCTTGGCCTGTTCCAGCGACCAGTATTCCACTTCGAACATGTCGAATTCGCTGATGCTGCGATATTCGCCCATCGCCTCAGCATCGGTAATGACGGCCACGGCATTCTCGGCGATGTCGGCGGCAATCGCGGCATCCTTGGCGGTGGCGCCGATCCCGAACATGCCGATGCCCGGCACCAGGATGACGCGCGGCAGCGGGTCCAGCTCCTTCTTCTTCACCGGGCTTTTTTCATTATTCACTTCGAAATAGCGGTGATAGCGGGCGACATAGGCGTCGACCGCCTCGTGCACGTCCTTGGACCATTGCTCCAGCTTGCCGATTTCCGGCGCCGGCACGATCACCGGCCAGTTCTTGGTGCGGATGGTATGGTCCGGCGTCACCACACCGACCTGGCTGTAGCGCGCCAGCTCCGCGCCGTTCACATAGGCGAGGATCTGCGGATTGGTGCGGAAATCCAGGATCTGGCGCTTGGCGGTTCCGGCCAGCGCATTCTTTTCAATCGCCGTCGCGCCGCGCAGGATCGGCGCGATTTCCGGCAGCGAGGCAAGATTGGACGGCAGCTTGGCGGGAACCAGCGTCTTGCGCTGCAGCTTCAACCGCTCTTCGGCCATGGTGACGAACTCGATCATCCGCTCATAGGCCTGCGTCGCCGTCTCGCCCATGGTGAAGATGCCATGCTGCAGCAGGATCAGGCCTTCCGCCTTGGGATGCTTGTCGAACACTTCGGCGACCGCCTTGGCCAACGCGAATCCCGGAATCGTGTAGGGCACATAGGCGACGCGGTCGCCATAGACTTCGTGCACCAGCGCCTTGTTGTCGGGCTGGTCGGTCAACGCCAGCACCGCAGTCGAATGAACATGGTCGATGAATTTGTGCGGCAGGAAGGCGTGCAGCAGCGTTTCCACCGACGGATTGGGCGCAGTGGAATCCAGCAGGTTGATGCGCTGGAAGTTCACCATGTCCTCGTCGGACAGCTTGTCCAGCTTGCGCAGCTTGCGCAGCGGTTCCAGCCGCACGGCGGGCAGGCCCACCGGCTCGATCACGCCCATGTCCCAGCCCGAGCCTTTGATGCAGATCACGTCCACATCTTCGCCCAGCATGTCCTTCATCGTGGTCTTGACCGAAGTGTTGCCGCCGCCATGCAGCACCATCTTGGGATCTCTGCCCAGCAGGCGCGTGGTGTAGGTGCGCACCGCCAGGTCCGCGTTGACGCCCTCGGGCGCGTAACGGGTGATGAAATCCTGCGCGTCTTTGTCGGACCAGTTCGACTTCATGGAACTTTATTCCTTGGGAAAAAGGCTGCGTAAGCCTTTGGGGGTGGCGGCACAAGTGCCGCGTTCGGTGATCAGGCCCGTCACCAGCCGCGCCGGGGTGACGTCGAAGCCGGGATTGGCGGCGCCGCTACCGGGGGCAGCGATGTCCATAATGGCCACGGTTCCATCGGCCATGCGGCCGGTCATTTTCAGCACTTCGTCGGCGCTGCGTTCCTCAATGGGAATGTCGCACCCCTCGGCGATGGTCCAGTCGATGGTGGAACTGGGCAGCGCCACATAGAAGGGAACATCATTGTCCTTCGCCGCCAACGCCTTCAGATAGGTGCCTATCTTGTTGGCGACATCGCCATTGGCGGTGACGCGGTCGGTGCCGACGATCACCATGTCGACCTCGCCCTGCTGCATGTAATGGCCGCCGGCATTGTCGGCCAGGATGGTATGCGCGACGCCATGGCTGCCCAGCTCGAAGGCCGTCAGCGAAGCGCCCTGGTTGCGCGGGCGGGTCTCGTCGACCCAGACATGCAGTTCAATGCCTTTGTCATGCGCCAGATAGATCGGCGCCAGGGCAGTGCCGTAATCCACTGTCGCCAGCCAGCCGGCATTGCAATGGGTGAGGACATTGAGCTTCTGCCCCAGCTTCCTGGCCGCGATTTCGCGAATGATCTTCAACCCGTTCAGGCCGATGGCCTGGCTCATCGCCACATCCTCGTCGGCGATGGCGGCGGCTTCCTGCCAGGCCAGGGCAGCGCGTTCGGCGCGCGGGCGGTTTCGCAGGGCGTCGCACATGCGTTTCAGGGCCCAGCGCAGGTTGATCGCGGTGGGCCGGGTTTCCGCCAGCATGTCATGAATCTTGGACAGGTTCTCGTCCGACGCATCCTCGCGCATCGCCAGCGCCAGGCCATAGGCCGCCACCGCGCCGATCAACGGCGCGCCGCGGGTCTGCATGGTGACAATCGCGTGCGCGGCCGCTTCCGCATCGCGCAAGGTCAGGGTGGCGAATTCGTGCGGCAGCTTGGTCTGGTCGATGATACCGAAGGCATCCTCGCCGATGGGCCAGACGGATCGGTAATGCTTGCCGTGGATTTTCATTTTTTCTTCTTGACTTTTCCTGTCATTCCCGGCCGAGCGTTGCTCAGGCAACGCGAGGGGAAGGGAATCCAGGTCTTAAAACCGAACTGCTTTTGCCGCCTGGCTCCCCTTCCCTCGCGTGAAGCTGACGATTCTCGCTCGCCGGGGATGACAAGCTGCATTCTTATGGCTGCGCTGGCACGGTGGCCTTCATGGACGGGTACTCGCAGAATTTCGCGTACCAGCCTGCCAATTTGGGACGGGAACTCTTCCAATCAAGATCGAGCATGCGGAAATCGAGATAACCCAGGGCGCAGCCCACCGCGATTTCGCCGATGGAGGGATCCTCGGCGAAGGTGGCGCGCTCCAGAACGTCCAATGTCGCCATTACCGCCGCCATGTGCCGAGTCCGCATCGCTTCATTTATCGGCTGCTGGCGGCCTTCGATCATCCAGGCTACTGCCGCATCGGCCAGGCCATCGCCCAGCGCCTGCAGCCCCAGCGTCTTCCAGCGCCGGCTGTCTTCTTTCCAGATACTGTTGTTGGGAAAGAATTTCCCGCCGCCGGCATGGTTGAGATATTCGCAGATCACCGGACTGTCGATCAGCACCGAGCCGTCATCCAGGATCAACGCCGGTATCTTGCCCAACGGATTGATGCGGCGGAATTCCGGGTCCTGCATCGGCAGGGTACGGATTTCTTCCAGCTTCAACGACAGCTCATGCGCGATCACCCGGCATTTGCGCGCGAAGGGTGAAGCGGCATTGGTGTAGAGCTTCACGCTCAGTGTCCTTCAAACGCGACCAGCGCCGTCACCGGCTTGCCGATGGCGCGCAGCTTGTCGGCGCCGCCCAGTTCGGGCAAGTCGATGACAAAGGAACAGCCGATAATGTTGGCCCCGGCCCGCTCCAACAGACGGATGCCGGCAAAGGCGGTGCCGCCGGTGGCGATCAGGTCGTCCACCAGAAGCACCAGCTCGCCCTTTTCCAGGGCGTCGATATGAATTTCGATGCGGTCCCTGCCATATTCCAGGTCGTAATCCTCGCCGATCACCGTATGGGGCAGCTTGCCTTTCTTGCGCAGCGGAATGAAACCGACCGAAAGCTGATGCGCCACCGCGCCGCCCAGGATGAAGCCGCGCGCTTCCAGACCGGCGACCTTGTCGATCTTCAGGCCGGCATAGGGCTGCACCATCTGGTCCACCGCGCTGCGGAAGGCGCGTGGATTGCCCAGAAGGGTGGTGATGTCGCGGAACATGATTCCGGGCTTGGGATAGTCGGGAATGGTGCGAATCGCGCTTTTGAAATCCATGATCTTAAGCCTTCTTGAGTACGCGGCCGGCCACCGCATCCAGTTTTGCCGCAAGCGCGCCGTCGCGCTTGTCCGGCGCGGTGATCAGCGCGAAATCCAGCACCGTTTCCGGACGGTCCGGACAGGTCGAAGGCTGGCGCTGCGGTCCCAGCTTGGGCGCCACCGCCATGATCAGTTTCCTGGCATTGGCGGCATTCTGGTGCATCACCTTGATCACCGCGTCCACGGTCACATTCTCGTGCGCATCATGCCAGCAATCGAAATCGGTCACCATCGAGACGATGGCGTAAGGCAGCTCGGCCTCGCGCGCCAGCTTGGCTTCCGGCATCGCGGTCATGCCGATCACGCTGCAGCCCCAGCTGCGATAGAGAAAGCTTTCGGCGCGAGTGGAAAATTGCGGGCCTTCCATACAGATATAGGTGCCGCCTTCGCTGTGCGCGATCTTCTCCTCGCGCGCCGCCTCGACCAATGCGCCCGCCAGGCGCGGGCAGACCGGATGGGCCATGGGAACATGGGCGACAAAGCCGGGACCGAAGAAGCTCTTCTCGCGGGCGAAGGTGCGGTCGATGAACTGGTCCGCCATCACGAAGGTGCCGGGCGGAAGTTCCTCTTTCAGAGAACCGCAGGCCGAGACCGAAATCACGTCGGTGACGCCGATCCGCTTTAGGGCATCGACATTGGCGCGGTAGTTGATCGAGCTGGGGGTCTGGATATGGCCGCGGCCGTGGCGCGGCAGGAACACCAGGTCCACGCCATGGAAGGTGCCGGTGAGAAGCTGGTCGGACGGCTGCCCCCACGGGCTTTTGACCGTCTGCCACTTGGCGTTTTCCAGCCCGGGAATCTCGTAAACCCCGGAGCCGCCAATGATGCCAAGCACAGTTTTAGCCATGAAAAAGGGCGCCATCTTTAAAGACGGCGCCCTTTTAGCATTTCAGGTCCCGGGGGCAATGCCTCCGGAATATGACGTTTAGTGGGCGTCTTTCCAGACCCGGAGATAGACGGCGAACAGAATGCCCGCCAGGGCCACGAGGAAGATCAGCACGCCAAAACCCATCCGCTTGCGGTCTTCCATCTTGGGCTCCGCCGTCCACGCCAGGAAGGTCACCACGTCATGGGCCTGCTGCTCGATGGTCGCCTTGGTGCCGTCGGAATAGGTCACGCCATTGTTGTTCAGCGGCGGCGGCATACCAATGGTCCAGCCCTCGAAATAGGGATTGAAATACTTGCCGTCCGGCGCCTTGAAGCCCGCCGCCGGTTTTTCGTGATACCCGGTGAGGAGCGAATAGACATATTGCGGGCCGCCTTCCCGCGCCTTCACGATCAGGGAAAGTTCGGGCGGCAACGAACCGCCATTGTTGGCCCGGGCGGCATTCTCGTTCGGATACGGCATCGGCATCTTGTCCGACAGCACCGCCGGACGGGTCAGCGGCGCGCCGCTCTCGTCGGTGGTTTCGCCCTTGTCGTTGGGTTCGGCCGGCACCTTCACCGCCGCCGCCAGCGCACGGGCCTGGGCTTCGCTGAATTCCGGGCCGCCCTTGTCCGCCAGGTTGCGGAAGGCGATGTGCTGCAGGCCGTGGCAGGCGGCGCAGACTTCCTTATAGACTTGGAAGCCGCGCTGCAGGGCGCCGCGGTCATAGGTGCCGAACGGCCCCTCGAACTCGAATTCCACCTCCTTGGGATGATGGCGCGCCGTGGCGCTTTCAGCCGCGAAAGCGGAAGCCGACGCCAGAAGCCCCAGACTTAGACCAAGCCCCAGACCGAGCGCCAAGTTACGCGAGAGTTTGATCAGACGCATGTTGGTTCTCATTCGGCCGGAATAGAAGAAGACGCGACGGCGGAATCGCCGAGCACGGATTGCGCGATCGATGGCGGAAGCTTCTTGGGCGTTTCGATCAGTCCGACAATCGGCATGATCAGCCAGAAGTAGGCGAAGTAGTAGAGCGTCGCGATACGGGCGACCCACACCAGCGGGACGCCGAAGGCGGTGGCTTCCACGCTCTGCGCGCCGCAATAGCCCAGGATCACGCAGACCACGGCGAAGGCCCAGAAGAACTGCTTCATCAGCGGGCGGAAGCGGCAGGAGCGCACCCGGCTGGTGTCCAGCCAGGGGATGAACACCAGGGTGACGATGGCGCCGGCCATCACGATCACGCCCAGCAGCTTGTCCGGGATGGACCGCAGCATGGCGTAGAAGGGCAGCAGGTACCATTCCGGCACGATCTCCGGCGGCGTCACCAGCGGATTGGCCGGCTGGTAATTGTCGGGATTGCCGAAAAAGTCCGGCTCGAAGAACACGAAGCCCGCGAACAGGATCACGAAGCAGACCAGAGAGAAGGCGTCCTTCACCGTGTAATAGGGGTGGAAGGGCACCGTGTCCTGCGGGCTCTTCACGTCGATGCCCAGCGGGTTGTTGTTGCCCGGCACATGCAGCGCCCAGATATGCAGGCCAACCACGCCGGCGATGATGAAGGGCAGCAGATAGTGCAGCGAGAAGAAGCGGTTCAGGGTGGCGTCGCCCACCGCGAAGTCGCCCCACAGCCAGGTGGCGATGGCCTGGCCCACAACCGGGACGGCGCTGAACATGTTGGTGATGACCGTGGCGCCCCAGAAGGACATCTGGCCCCAGGGCAGCACATAGCCGAAGAAGGCCGTGGCCATCATCAGCAGATAGATCAGCACGCCGATGATCCAGATCAGTTCGCGCGGCGCCTTGTAGGAACCGTAATAGAGACCGCGGAACATGTGGATATAGACGGCCAGGAAGAACATGGACGCGCCGTTGGCGTGAACATAGCGGATCAGCCAGCCGTAATTGACGTCGCGCATGATGGCTTCAACCGAGTTGAAGGCCAGGTTCGCGCTGGCGACATAATGCATGGCCAGCACGATGCCGGTGACGATCTGGACCGCCAGGCAGAAAGTGAGGATGCCGCCGAAGGTGTACCAGATGTTCAGGTTGCGCGGCGTCGGGAAGGTGCTGATCGTGTCGTGCATCAGCCGCGGCAGCGGCAGGCGCGAATCGATCCACTTCTCGAGACCGGATTTGGGATTGTAGGTCGAAGGGCCAGACATTCTTATTCTCCTCAACCGACCTTGATACGGGTGTCAGACATGAACGTGTAAGCCGGCACCGCCAGATTGGACGGCGCCGGTCCTTTGCGGATGCGGCCCGCGGTATCATAGGCCGAGCCATGGCAATGGCAGAGCCAGCCGCCATACTCGCCCTGCGGCTGCTGTGCGGTCGAAACGGTCGGGGTGCAGCCCAGATGGGTGCAGACGCCGATCAGCACCAGCCATTCCGGCTTGACCGCGCGGCTGGCGTCGGTGGCGGGCGTGTTGTCCGGCAGCGCGGCATTGCGTGCCAAAGGATCGGGCAGCGAATTCACATCCACCGCCTTGGCGCTGGCGATCTCGGCCGGGGTGCGGCGGCGCACGAACAGCGGCAGGCCGCGATGCTTGAACACGATCTGCTGGCCGGACTGGATCGAGGCGATCTCGATCTCGGATGTGCCCAGCGCCAGCGCGGCGGCCGACGGGTTCATCTGGTCGATCAGTGGCCAGGCCACTGCCGCCACGCCAACGGCGCCCATGGCGCCCGACGCCACATAAAGGAAATCGCGTCGCGTGCCCGCGTCACTCGTCGTAGCTGCCACTGGCTTCACCCTTGAAAAACTTTGGCGGAAGAAAACGCCGAACTCTTGCCACAAACAAGCGCCGATACGGTACTGACGGGGTGACGCGGCCTGAGCCCCAATTCCCCCCCGGTGGCTTATTCGTTGGGCGGTAAAGTAGAGAGTCGGTTTTCGAGGGTCTTGCGGCACGATGACGCAGAAAATGCCTTGTCCTGCCACGACTTACACCCCCAGGGTGCCAAAAATGGAGGTTTGCGGTGCGACTGGCGCTATATGAGCCCGATATCCCGCAAAATGCGGGCAGCCTGATGCGGCTGGGGGCCTGTCTGGGGGTGGGGATCGATCTGATCGAGCCCTGTGGATTTCTTCTGTCCGACCGGGGCTTGAAGCGGGCCGGCATGGATTATCTCAAAAGCGCCGATATTCGCCGGCATGAGTCTTGGGCGCGATACCAGGACGAACTGGGGCCGCAGCAACGTATGGTGCTTCTGACCACGCAGGGGAACATGGCCTATACTGAGTTTGCCTTCGCGCCAGGGGACACCCTTATGGTGGGCCGGGAGAGCGCCGGCGTGCCCGATGCCGTCCACGCCTGCGCCGACGCAAGACTGACAATCCCCCTGCTTGCCGGCCTCAGGTCCTTGAATGTGGCGCAGGCTGCCGCGATGGTGCTGGGGGAAGCACTTCGCCAAACCGGTCTCTTCCCCAAAAAGGAGCAATAGGTGGAACTTACTCTCTTCCAGGAGGGCGGCCTCTGGGCGCTCGGCCAGGTTCTGATGATCGACGTCGTGCTGGCGGGCGATAACGCGATTGTGATCGGCCTGGCCGCCGCCCGCGTGCCGCTGGTCATGCGCAAGAAAGTCATTCTCTGGGGCCTGATCGCCGCCGTCCTGATGCGAATTGCCATGGCCGCCGTTGCCGTGCAGCTGCTGGCCATCATCGGCCTGATGCTGGCGGGCGGCATCCTGCTGCTGTGGGTCTGCTGGCGGATGTGGCGCGACATTTCGGGCGACAAGACGCACATCGTCCCCGAGATCGAAACCGGCGCTTCGGTCAAGAAAGCCATCACGCAAATTCTGATCGCCGACGTGTCCATGTCGCTGGACAATGTCCTGGCGGTGGCCGGCGCAGCGCGCGATCATATGGACGTGATGATCATCGGCCTTTTGATGTCCGTGGCGCTGATGGGGGCTGCGGCGGGTTACATCGCCAAGCTGCTCGAGCGCTATCGCTGGGTCGCCTATATCGGCCTGGCGATTGTGGTCTATGTCGCGCTGTCGATGATCTGGCACGGCTATTTCGAGGTAGCGAAGGTGCTCCTCTAAGCCGTGACTTAAGCAAGGCGCAGCTGAAGCGCCCACCGCGCCTTATCATGTCTGTTCTGACGCTGCCGCTAGAACAGACATGATAAGTGCAATTGCGCCTATTTCAGCTTCAATAGAAGCGCGGTGGCATCGTCGGATTTTTTGAAGCGGGCGAACCGGTCACCGCCGGGGTCGCCCGCTTCGATGGCGCGCAATTCCTCGCCCAGCGCCGCCAGGCCCTTTGACTGCGCCGCCGCCATCAAGCTGTCCGCGCTGTAGGCGCCATAGTCGCTGGCCAGCGCCAGGAAACCGTCCGACGCCAGCAGCAACAGCGCGCCGGGCGCCAGCTTGATCACCCGGCGCGCGGCATGCGCCGCGGCCTTCGGCTCCGGGCTGAACAGCCAGGCATCGCCGCTGTTGATGCGGCCCCGCGATGCGCGCAGCGTTTCGATGAATTCCGGCCGGCTGAGGCCCGAGGCGGGGGAAAGGTTTTTCTCCTTGCCGAGCTTCTGCGCCCGCAGTCCCTCAGCGGCGCGCTTGTCGAAGGCCTCGCCCACCACCGTCACTGCCGCATCGCCCTGCTGCACCAGTGCGGCGCAGTCGCCGAACGACAAGAACTCCACGCCGTCTTTGCCGGGCACCACCAGCATCATCGAAGCACACGGCGTCTGCCATATGTGCTGCGGCGGCATCCGGCGCAGGGCTTCAAAACTTTTCTGGGTGTCGGCTAGCGCCCCGCGCAACGCCTTGCGCGCGCCGTCGCCATCACGCAGATGCGCCAGCAGCCGCCGCGCCCCGAACTGGGCGATCCATGCGGCATCGCTGGGGCCCGGCATCAATCCGTCGCCCAGCGGCGTGGCGCCGTCCAGCACCACCGCCGCATTCGGATCATGCCCAAAGGAATCCTCGTTGGCCTTGGCCGGATCGCCGGGCAGCGACAGCGACTGCAGAAGCTCAAGCGCCATGGATCGCGGCCCGCAGCCTGTCGCGCAACGCGCCTTCGTCGGAGGCAAAATCGCCGCCCACCCACCAGTCCTCAACCTGTGCCAGCACCCGGCCGACCTCCGGTCCCTCCGGCACGCCGGCCTGCATCACGTCCAGCCCTGTCAGCGGAAAACGAGGCCGCTGCCAGTTGTCGGCCATGGTCAGCAACATGCGCCACTGGATGGCATTGGCCCCCTTGGGGGCGCCGGCCCAGGCCAGCCATATTTTGTCGCGGAAGCGCGCCACCCCGATCCGGTAGAGCAGCCGCCGCACATCCTTTGCCGACAGATGCGCCGCGATGCGTTCGCCGCTAAGCGCCTGTTCCAGCCGGGTGCGGTCGGCATTGGAGAGTTTGAGCGCATCGGCGGCGGCATGGGCCGCCTCGCCGTCTTCCGGCAACAGCGCCGCCAGGCGCAACACCCCGTCGCGGGGCGAGAAATAGTCGGCGTCGATTTCCACCAGCCGCTCCAGCCGCGGCAATTGCAGCGCGCCCGGCAACAGCTCCGAAAGGATGCCGGTCGCCGCCATCACACGCAGCACCGGGGTGGAATTTCCCGCTTCCAGCAGGCGCAGCATTTCCTTGGCGATGCGCTCCGCCGGCAGGTTTTTCAACTTGTCTTTCGCTTCGGCGGCGGCGCGCAGGCCCTCCGCATCGACATCGCCTTTGCCGTACCAGGCATGAAAACGAAACAGCCGCAGCACGCGCAGATAATCTTCCGCGATGCGCAGCCGCGCATCACCCATGAAGCGCACCTTGCCCGCGATCAGGTCTTCCACGCCGGTGGCGTAGTCGAAAATCTCGCCGCTGGCCGAGGCATAGAGCGCATTGATGGTGAAGTCACGCCGCGCCGCATCCTCGGCCCAGTCGTCGGTGAAGGCGATCACGGCATGACGACCGTCGGTCTCGACATCGCGGCGCAGGGAGGTGATTTCGAAGGCATGGGTTCCGGCGATGGCGGTGACGGTGCCATGATCCATGCCGGTCTCGATCACCTTGATATTCCGGGCGACTAGGCGCGCCAGCACTTCGCTGGGCGGCATGGGCACGGCGATGTCGATATCCGCCACGCTTGCGCCCAGCAGCGCGTCCCGCACGGCGCCGCCGACAAAGCGCGCTTCGCCCAGCGCCGCCATAACCTGAACGGTTTCCGGCGCGGTCATCCAGCCATGCTGTGACGGGTCAATTCTCATGATGCTTTACTTATACCATTTAACCGCTGGGCCAGATCGACGATGATCGCCGCCGTGGCGCCCCAGATCTCATGCTCTTTATAAGTGAAGGCGTAAAAGCTCCGTTGCAGCCCCGCAATCTCGCGGCTTTCCCGGCGCAGGTTGGCCGGATTGCACAGATAGGCCAGCGGCACCTCGAAGATTTCGGCCACCTCGCGCGGATCGGGCGTCAGCGCGAAGCCCTCGGCCAGCTGCCCCACCACGGGCTGGATATCAAAGCCAGTGCCGGTGAGATAGCGATCCAGATAGCCCGCAACCGTGACAAAGGCGGGCGCGATGCCGGTTTCTTCAAAGGTTTCGCGCAGCGCCGTTTCAACCGGGGAAAGATCACCGGGCTCGCGGCGCCCGCCGGGAAAGGAGACTTGGCCGCTGTGCCGCGCTAGGCTTTCGGTGCGGCGGGTGAAGAGCAACATGGGCTCATCGCGCAGCAGGATGGGCAGCAGGACAGAGGCTTTCACCGCGCCAAAGCCGGACGGGCGCTGTGCGGGATCGAACGGGTAATCGTCATGGGCCGTAACATCGGGCAGCTGCTGCAGCAGTGATGCGCGCAACTGTTCGAGCATCACGCCGCGCCAAGTTCGAAGAACGCGCCTGCGCTCCATACCCCCAGCACCGCGCCGCGCGCCACCGCGATGTCGGCCAGCTGGTAATAGACGTTGCGCGCGACCTTGGCCTCGAGCCCGCGCCGGACATGGAGATAGGGAATGCCGTCCTGAAGGCGCAGCGCGTGTTCGGGGCCGAGCACTACGCGATCGCCGACATTGGTGGTGAAGGTGAGACGCTGGTCTTCACCGTCACCTGCTTTGTCGACCACGACGGCGAGGAACGGCGCATCTTCCACCACAATGGAAAGCTTCTCCACCGGTGTGACCAGCACATAACCCGCATCGTCCTTGCGCAGCAGTCCGGCGAACAGGCGCACCAGTTCGGGTCGCGCGATCCGCTCCCCCTGATGGAACCAACTGCCATCGGCGGCGATCCGCATCGCGCTGTCGCCGCAATCGCCGGGGTTCCAGCGTTCCACCGGCGGCAGCGGGATGGCTGCAAGAGGCGCAGTGAAATCGGCTGCCGTCATGACGCCATAATTTGCGGTTTTCTGCTGGTCATTAAGGGTATTCTCGGGGTTGCACCGCCAAGGCCCAACGGTGCAACATAACACCCATCCCAGCAAGCTAGGACCGTATGAACAAAGTGGACATTCTGTACGAGCGCGAAGCCCCGCAGCGGCTGTCCGCCGCCGCTGAAGTTTTCGGACGGGTGCGCGCCGGCTTGAATGACGTGATCTTCGGCCAGGACGAGGTGATCGAGCAGACCCTGGTGACCTTGCTGGCGGGCGGCCACGGCCTTCTGATCGGCGTGCCGGGCTTGGCCAAGACCAAGCTGGTGGACACACTGGGCATCGTGATGGGGCTGGACACCAGCCGCGTCCAGTTCACCCCCGACCTGATGCCCGGTGACATCACCGGTTCGGAAGTGATGGAAGAAAGCGTCAGTGGCGAACGCGCCTTCCGCTTCATTCGCGGTCCCGTCTTCACCCAGTTGCTGATGGCCGACGAAATCAACCGCGCCTCCCCGCGCACCCAGTCGGCGCTGCTGCAGGCGATGCAGGAAAAGCATGTCACGGTGGCGGGCGCGCGCCACGACCTGCCGCACCTGTTCCATGTGCTGGCGACCCAGAATCCGCTGGAGCAGGAAGGTACCTATCCTCTGCCCGAAGCCCAGCTCGACCGATTCCTGCTGCAGATCGATGTCGGCTATCCCGACCTCGACGCCGAGCGCCGCATGTTGCTGGCCACCACCATCGGCGAAGAGAAGAACGCCGTGCGGGTCTGCGCGCCCGACGATCTGCTGGAAGCCCAGACATTGGTGCGCCGCATCCCAGTGGGCGAGCAGGTGATGGAATCCATCCTCACTTTGGTGCGCGCCGCGCGTCCCGACAGCGACCATGATGGCGGCATCAAGGGCATGATTGCCTGGGGGCCGGGGCCCCGCGCCAGCCAGGCCTTGATGCTGGCGGTGCGCGCCCGCGCCCTGCTGGACGGCCGCCTGGCGCCGTCCACCGACGATGTCGTGGCCCTGGCCGGGCCGGTGCTGCGCCATCGCATGGCGCTGAATTTCTCCGCCCGCGCCGAAGGCGCGACCACCGCCAGCGTGATCGCGCGGCTCTGCGCCAGTCTGTTTTGAGATGAGCCTGTTTTGAGCAATTTCTCCGCGCTGCAGCATGAAGCCGATGGCCTGTCCGCCGGGCTGCCGCCACTGATAGTGCAGGCCGATCACCTCGCCGCCTCCGTCAGCCTGGGCGTGCATGGCCGCCGCCGCGCCGGCATGGGCGAAAGCTTCTGGCAGTTCCGGCGCTATGCCAGTCCTGACTCCGCGGACGCGATCGACTGGCGGCAATCGGCCAAGTCGCAGCATATCTTTGTGCGCGAACGCGAATGGGAGGCCGCCCAGACCGTGTGGTTCTGGCGCGATGCCTCGGCCAACATGACATTCAAGTCGGGCGCGGTGTCCAAGCGGGCGCGCGCCGATCTTCTGCTGATGGCCATGGCCTCGCTGCTGGTGCGCGGCGGCGAACGTGTGGGCTTTGTCGGCATGGACGGCGCACCGGCCTCGTCGCGCGTGGCGCTGACCCGCATCGGCCGCGCCTTGTTCGCGAAGGGCGATAACGCCTTGCCGCCGCGGGCGCCCTTCGCGCGCGGCAATCAGATGGTGTGGTTCAGCGATTTCCTCGACACGAGCGCGCTGGAGGCGATGAAGGACCTGTCGCGCCGCGGCATGGCGGGTCATCTGGTGCGGATCGTGGATCCGGCGGAGGACGATTTTCCCTACAATGGTCGCACCCGTTTTGAATCGCCGCTGGGCGAGAGCGACGAGATTTTCGGCCGCGCCGAACGGGTGCGCAGCGCCTATCGCAGCCGCTTCACCGCCCATGGCGAGCGCGTTACCGATGCCGCCCTGAAACTGGGCTGGACCTGTACCACGCACCGCACCGATCACGCGCCGCAAAGCTCGCTGATTGCGCTGCATGCCGCCATCGGCGGCACTTGAGCCCGTGCTGAATTTCCTGCCGCTCAGTTTTGGTGCGCCACTTGTATTGGTGGCGCTGCTTGCCTTGCCGGTGTTGTGGTGGCTGCTGAAGGTGACGCCGCCGCTGCCACGCCGCACTTTGTTCCCGCCGCTGCGGCTGCTGCGCGGATTGCAGGATGAAGAACAGACGCCCGCCGCAACGCCCTGGTGGCTGCTGCTGCTGCGCCTGCTGGCGGCGGCACTGCTGATCCTGGCTTTGGCCGATCCGCTGCTGGGCCGCCCGCCGCAACTGGTGGCGCCCGGCCCGCTGGTGCTGGTGGTGGACAATGGATGGGCCGCGGCCAAGGACTGGACAGCAAGCCAGGAACTGATCGCCGATCTGCTGCACAGCGCGCGCGGCCGCGCCATCGCGATCATTCCCACGGCGGGCGCTGCGCCCGCCGGCCTGCTCAACGAAGGCGAAGCGGCGCGCATCGCCAAGGAACTGAAACCGATGCCCTGGCCCGGCGACCGCAAGGCTGCGGCTGCCGCGCTGGGCCGGTTCAAATTCACCGTCGCCCCGGCGCTTTATTGGTTGAGCGACGGCATCGAAGACAACAGCACACCATTGCGTGATGCCCTGCGCCGCTATGGCGGCGTCACGGTCTACGCACCCGAGCGCCTGCCGCTGGGACTGTTGCCAGTGACGCGCGACGCCAGCGGCTTTGCCGTCACCGCCCTGCGCGCAGGGACCAGTGCGGTTCAGGAAACCGAGGTCGCCGCCATCGGGGCGCGCGGCGAAACACTCGCCGCCACCAAGGTCCGCTTTGCCCGCGGCGAAACCCGGGCGCGCGGCCATATCGCCTTGCCCATGGAAGTGCGCAACGCCACCGCCCGTCTCGCCGTCAGCGGCGAGGAAAGCGCCGGCGCAGTGCAGCTGGTGGACAAGGGCGCCTCGCAGCGCAGCGCCGGCATCGTTTCGGAAACCAGCGGCGAAGGCCAGCCGCTGCTGTCGGATGTCTATTATCTGGAGCGGGCGCTTTCGCCCTATGCGGAAATCGCCAAGGGCACCATCTCGGCCCTGCTCGACAAGAACGTGTCGGTGCTGGTGCTGGCCGATGTGGCGAAAATTCCCGGCGCCGACATGGAACGGGTGAAGGCGTTCGTCGCCAAGGGCGGCATGCTGATCCGGTTCGCGGGCCAGCGCGTCACCAATGGCGCCGACGATCTGGTGCCGGTGCCGCTGCGCGTGGGCGGACGCTATCTGGGCAGCGCCATGGCCTGGTCGTCGCCCCAGCGCCTGGCCCCCTTCACCGCCACCAGTCCCTTCAACGGGCTGGAAATCCCGGCCGAGGTGACGGTGACGCGCCAGGTCCTGGCCGAGCCTTCTTCGGAAATCGACAATCGCGCCTGGGCGCGGCTGATCGACGGCACGCCGTTGATCACGGCGCGCGCGCAAGGCCAGGGCTGGATCGTGATGTTCCACATCACCGCCAGCCCCACCTGGTCGTCGCTGCCGATATCGGGACTTTATGTCGACATGCTCAAGCGGCTGCTGGCGCTGTCGGCAGGCACGCCGGCCCGCGACCTGGCCGGCCTGACCAGCCTGCCGCCGGTGTCGCTGCTGGACGGTTTCGGTCATCCCACCGGCGCGAGCGCCGATGTCGCGTCCATTCCGGCGCGGGACTTCGCCCGCACCCGCGTTTCGCCGCGTCATCCGCCCGGCCTGTATGGCGCGCATGAAGTGGAAAGCGCGCTAAACACCCTGGCCTTGAACGCTGCGCTGACGCCGCTTGGCGGCACCAATGCGCAACCCTATGGCGATACCCAGGCCCGCGCGCTGGAACCGTATCTGCTGGCGACGGCGATGCTGCTGCTGCTGATCGACGCCCTGCTGGCGCTATGGCTGCGCGGCTTCACACCCCACAAGCTGAAATGGATCGGCGCCGCCGCCGCTTTCTTTTTGATTGTGCCGCAGGCGCGCGCCGACGACGCCACCGCCATGAAGGCGGCATTGGACACGCGGCTGGCCTATGTGAAGACGGGGCTTGCCGATGTCGACGCCACCAGCCAGGCGGGACTAACCGGCCTTGGCATGGCCTTGCGCGCCCGCACCTCGTATGAGCCGATGGAGCCGATGGGCGTCGACCCAGAGCGCGACGACCTCTCTCTATATCCATTGCTCTACTGGCCGATGGACCCGCGCGCCAAGAACCTCTCGCCCCGGGCGCAGTCGCGCATCGGCGACTTCATGCGCCAGGGCGGCACCATCATGTTCGACACCCGCGATCTCACCTTGGGCGCGGTACGCGGCGCGTCTTCGCCGGGCGAACAGACCCTGCGGCGGCTGACCGGCGGGCTGGACATGCCGCCGCTCGAGCCGCTGCCCGCCGACCATGTTCTGACCAAGGCCTTTTATATCCTGCGCGACTTTCCCGGCCGCTGGACGGGCGGACGGCTGTGGGTCGAGGCGCTGCCGCCCGCGCCCAAAAGCGGTGCGCCGCCGGCACGCGGCGGCGATGGTGTGTCGCCGATCATCATCGGAGGCAATGACTGGGCCGCCGCCTGGGCGGTGGACGGCAATGGGCGCTTCCTGTCCGCCCCGTCACCCGGCGGCGAACTCCAGCGCGAGATGGCGCTGCGTTTCGGCATCAATCTGGTGATCTACGCCCTGACCGGCAACTACAAGACCGATGTGGTCCACGCGCCCGCCTTGCTGCAGCGTCTGGGGAACGAACGGCGATGATGCGCCTGGCCTTTGCCCCTGTCATTCCGCTCAGCCTACTGGCCGTCCTGGCCGGGATCGCCGTGGCTATCACGCTCTACGGCATTTTCGTGCGCGCGCGCGGCGCCTGGGCGCGGGGCCTCGCCTTTGCCGTGCTGCTCTTCGCCCTGGCGGGGCCGCTGCTGGTGCGCGAGCAGCGCGCCAGCCTACCCGATGTCGCCGTCATCGTCACCGACCGTTCGCAAAGCATGGCGCTGGGCAAGCGTTCGGCGCAGACCGAAGCCGCGCGGGCCCAGATCAAACGCCTGCTGGCGGCCCAGCCCGACCTAGTGGTGCGCGAGACCAGCATCACCACCACCGCCACCGGCGAGAATAACGGCACCCAGGCCTTCGCCGCCCTGAACGCGGCACTGGCCGATGTGCCGCAGGGCCGGGTCGCAGGCGCCATCCTGATCACCGACGGCCAAGTGCATGACGCGCCGTCGCCCGAGAACATGTCGCTGAAGGCGCCGCTGCAGGTGCTGGTGGCGGGCCGGCGCAGCGAAAAGGATCGCAAGCTGACGGTGCTGAACGCGGCCCGCTTCGCCATTGTCGGGCAACAGGCCACCATGCGCCTGCGCATCGACGATCTGGGCAGCAGTGCTGAAAGCAGCGCCGTGCTGAACATCCGCATCGACGGCAAAGCCTTCGGCAACCGCCTGGTGCCGGTGGGCAAGGACGCCGACATCCGCGTGCCGGTGGCGCACGAAGGCGAGAACCTGATCGAGCTTTCGGCGGGACAAGGTCCGGCCGAACTGACGATGCAGAACAATCACGCCGTGGTCACCGTGTCGGGGGTGCGCGACCGGCTGCGGGTGCTACTGGTGTCGGGCGAGCCCCATGCTGGCGAGCGCGTCTGGCGCAATCTGCTGAAGGCCGATCCGTCGGTGGACCTGATCCATTTCACCATCCTGCGCCCGCCGGACAAGCAGGACACCACCCCGATCAACGAACTGTCGCTGATCGCCTTTCCCTATCGCGAACTGTTCCTGGAAAAACTGGGTTCGTTCGACCTGGTGGTGTTCGACCGCTATCGCGAACGCGGAATCCTCCCCCTGGCCTATTTCCAGAACATCGCCGGCTATGTGCAGGATGGCGGTGCGCTGCTGATTTCCTCGGGGCCGGAATTCGCGGGCCCCGAAAGCATCTACCGCACGCCCTTGAGCCAGGTGCTGCCCGCCCAGCCCACCGGCCAGATCGTCACCGGCGGCTTTCGCCCGCGCGTCACCGAGGATGGCCTGGCCCATCCGGTGACACGCGAATTGCCCGGCCGCAATATAGACAAGGCGGCGCCAACCTGGGGCCGCTGGTTCCGTGTCATCAGCAGCAACAAGGTCGCGGGCCAGACAGTGATGGCCAGCGACGGCGGGCAGCCGCTGCTGGTGCTGGACCAGGTCGGCAAGGGCCGGGTCGCCGAACTGATGTCCGACCAGACCTGGCTGTGGGCGCGCGGCTTTGAAGGCGGCGGGCCGCAAGCCGAACTGCTGCGCCGCCTGGCGCACTGGCTGATGAAGGAGCCGGAGCTGGAAGCCGAATCCCTGGCCATCAACATCATCGGCAATGATATCCGCATCACCCGCCGCACGATGGCGAAAGCGACCCCGCCGGTGAGCCTGACCATGCCATCGGGCCGGCAGGTGGCGCTGCCGCTGACCAGGGTGGAGCCGGGCATCTGGCGCGCCACCACCAAGGCGGGCGAGCTGGGACTGTACCGCGCCACCGACGGCATTCTGTCCGCCGTGACGGCGGCGGGACCGCTCAATCCCAAGGAAGTCGCCGACATGCGCGCCAGCGCCGAAGTGCTGCAACCGGTGGCGGGCGCCAGTGGCGGCAGGGTGCAGTGGCTGGAAGACGGCGTGCCGGAGGTGCGGCGGGTGGCGCCCGGCGACACGGCCAGCGGCGCGGGCTGGATCGGCCTGCGCAGCAATGGCGCCTATCGCGTCACCGCGCTGGAGCAGCAGAAGCTGCTGCCGCAATGGCTGGCGCTGCTGCTGATAGTTGGGGCGCTGTTGCTGGCGTGGCGGCTCGAAGGACGATAAGTAAACTAACTTCTAAAAGAAGTGGCCGCATAGCGACCTTTACCGAGACTTCCATCGCGCTTTAAAAGTCCGTTCCTCATCAAAATTCCGATGAGACTAAACGAAAAATAGTCTTTTGACCCTCCGCCCTAGTCACTTTGAAGACCGAGAGCTTTCGCGATATCCGCGTTTGTGACGCCTGTCTGGTTTGCTTTAGCCAATTGGATAATTGCGTCTTTCAAAAGTGCCAGACCAATCTGAGCCTTTTCCCGAACGCCACTAGGAACAATCACATCTTTGCGTAAACCGCGAAATGCTCCTGTTGGCATCACAGAGTTTGTAAGAAGTCCGCCGGTTGCAGTTGTTCCAAAGGCAGAAATAAGTTCCGCTTCAACTTTAATCGCTTGGTCTTCAGTAAGATCATCAACCAAAACGATAACGGCAACTTCGGCACCAGCGTCTTGAACTTGCTTTATGCGCTGACCTTTCAATGTTTCGTCAACATGCAAAACATGCTGCCAAGCCCGGCTGCCCGTGCCCTTTCCGATATAAAAAGCTGTCGCTGGATTCTGTCGGGGATCTTTTAAAGCGTACACATAATAGGGACGACTCATTCGCACCTCCAACGCTTTGAAAGGCTATCCAACGCCGGCACCATCGGCGCAGACAGGCTCGTCAATCTGCCCACGCCGCACCTGGCCCGAAAGATTGAGCAGCTCGCCCGCCTTCAGCGACAGGCCGAGAATGCGGTTCTGGTCGACGGGGCCGGGAAACTTCACCCGGCCGGGCGGCAGGCGGGAAAAACCCACCTTGGCGTAATAGGGCTCGTCGCCGATCAAAAGAATCCCGCGCCACGGCCCCTGCTGCGCCGCCGCGATGCCGGCCTGCATCAGGGCGATGCCGATGCCGCGGCCGCGCTGGTCGCTTTGCACCGCCAGCGGTCCCAGCAGCAATTCTTCATGGCCGCCGACGCTGATCGGCCAGAAGCGCACCGAGCCGCGCAACACTTCGTGCCCATCGCTCGCCACATCCACGGCAACAAAGGACAAACCAGCGATCGGCAATACGCCTTCGCGCAGCCGATAGGCGGATTTGGCGAAGCGGCCGGGGCCGAAACTGTCGGCGTTGAGCGCCTCGATACGGGCCGCATCGCTGGGCGCTTCCAGCCGGATCTGCCAGGGGATAACCGGAGCGTTCATGGGATTTCGCTAAAGGCCATGGCCATAAAAGGCAAGTAACTTACCATACAGGACTGGGCGCCACCGCGCCGGCCAATTCCCGCAGCCGCCGCAAGGTGGCGTCGCTGCATCCCGGCGGAGGATGGTACGGATCGGCAAAACAGATTTCGCGGACTTCCAGGTTGGGGCGGAAGTTCACGCTGGCCCCGGTGACGCGATAGAGCGCCACCACATTGCTGGCCCAGCCGGCCCGCCGGTTATAAAGGCCGAAAAAATGGGCGCTCCCGCCGGTCAGGCCCACTTCCTCGCCCAGTTCCCGCAGCAGCCCGGCCTGGGGCGGCTCGCCCCGGTCCACGCCGCCGCCCGGCAGCCGCCAGCCCGCCATGTAGCGCTGGCGCACCAGCAGCACCCGCCCCTCGCCGTCAAACACGGCGCCTGCGACGCCGAACACGCTGGGCGACAACAGCGCGCGCGCCGTCATGTAAAGCCGGAAAACCAGCATGCTGACGGTATTTCTTAACAAGACCTCAACATCCTGCTGCGCCTCGCCCAAGCCGTTCGCACGCTGCCGCTACGAACCGTTCGTCGCTCGAAACGGTCCTCTGGACCGTTTCGCAGGCCTATGGCCTGACGCGCCTCACCCCGTAACCCTTCCATAACCCTGCGCCGCCTACCCTGTAATGAGCATTTAGCATGACAGCGGTTTTTGCCGTCGGCGAATCCTTTTCGCCGCATCAGGGGCGCAAGCAGCGTATGTCCGGGGCCGGATTCGAGAATCTCAAGGCGCTGATTGTCGAGGACAATGGGCATATGCGCGCGCTGCTGCGGGCGCTGCTCAATTCCGCCGGCATCAAGGAGGTCGCGGAGGCCGCGCATGGCGGCACCGCCCTCGAGATACTGCGCGATCGCAAGTGCGACCTGGTGCTGAGCGACATGGCGATGCAGCCGATGGACGGGCTGGAATTCACCCGCCTTGTGCGCAGTTCCCCGCAAAGCCCGAACCCTTTCGTTCCAATCATCATGATCACCGGTCATACCGAACGGCACCGGGTGGAAGCGGCGCGCGATGCCGGCGTCACCGAATTTCTCGCCAAGCCGATCACCGTCGGCAACCTTTTCTCGCGCATCGCCCTGATTGTGGAGCGTCCGCGCCCCTTCGTGCGCTGCGACAGCTATTTCGGCCCCGACCGCCGCCGCCGACAGATCGACAGTTATGCCGGCCCGTGGCGCCGCGCGGAAGACTTCCAGGACAGAGAGATGCGCTGATGAGCAATCCCGTGCAGAAAATCGCCCAGATGATTTCGCCCGATGCCTACCCCCAGATGATGGGCAAGCAGCAGGGCGCCCGCGCCATGCAGTCGCTGCGCTCCGCCCAGACGCTGGACCGCGCCGCCAATGTGATGGAAGCCAGCGGGCCGCACCTGAAGATGGCCATCCTGGAATATGTCGCCGAGATGGAAGAAGCCGGCGCCGACATGCGCAAGCTGTTCGACAAGGTCCATGAAATACGCGGTTTCGCGGCGACCCCCGGCCTGGTCACCACCGGGCGCATTGCCGAGATTCTCTGCCGCTACATGGACGACATGGAACGCATGGGCCAGGCGCTGGACGCGCATCTGGTGGCCCTGCATGTCAGCGCCATCGCCCGCGCCGCCCGCACCAAGGGCGATGACGTCAAGCTGGGCGAACAGGTGGCGGCGGAGCTGGCGGCGCTGGTCGCCCGCAAGCTGGCGCTAACCCCCCGTTAACGCTTTAAGCCCGCGTACCTGCGGTCAATTCACGCCTCCTTAAGCCCTGCCGTTAATAATGACCGCCGATATCACCGGATTCTTCCATGCTTCAAATTGGCGGCATTATCTTTCTGTTTGTCTGCGTGTTCGGCGTTTATATCGCCACGGGCGGCGCGATGGACGTCGTCATGCATGCCGCACCGCACGAAATGGCCACCATTTTCGGTTCCGCCATTGCCGCCATGCTGATCGGCGGCTCGATGTACAACATGAAGAAGATCTTCGGCTCGCTGGGCAAGGTGATCTCTGGGCCGCAATGGAAGCCGAACGATTATAACGACCTTCTCTGCCTGCTGTTTCTGCTGACCAAGACGATGAAGTCCAAGGGCCTAATCGCGCTGGAAGCCCATATCGAGAAACCGTCCGATTCCTCGATCTTCAAACGCTATCCCAAGATCTGCAAAGACCATTTTGCGCTGGATTTCATCTGCGACACGCTGCGCATGATGACCATGAGCCTGGAAGACCCGCACCAGGTCGAAACCGCCATGGAAAAGCAACTGGAAAAGCATCATCACGAAGCCCTGGTCGGCGCCAATGCGCTGCAGACCATGGCCGACGGCCTGCCGGCTTTGGGCATCGTCGCCGCCGTGCTCGGCGTCATCAAGACCATGGGCGCGATCAGCGAGCCGCCCGAAGTGCTGGGCGGCATGATCGGCTCGGCGTTGGTCGGTACCTTCCTGGGCGTCTTTTTGGCCTATGGCGTTGTCGGACCGCTGGGCGCGCGGCTGAAGGCCGTCATCGACGAAGACGCGCTGTTCTATCACGTGATCCGCGACATCCTGGTCGCCCATCTGCACGGCAATGCGGCGCAGGTCTCGGTCGAAATCGGACGCGGCAGCGTGCCCAGCGAATATCAGCCGAGCTTCGCGCAGCTGGAAACCACGCTCAATTCGATCCCGCCGGATGGCGGCTGAGGAGCGGCCGGCGACCCGAGCATGAGCGAGGGCACGTCCGGCGCGACCATTAAAGACTAACGACGCGTCTTGTTATCCCAGCGTGCGTTATAGGCCTCGCGGGCATCGGATATCGAGACGAACAGCGCCGCCAGCGCACCGGCGAAAACCCCCAGCGGGACGGCCAGGAAAATGTCCGTGTCGGTGCCGAACGCAACGATTCCCGCCACGATCACGCCTGTCAGTTGCGCAACATTTCTTGGAAAAAAACTGCCCCAGGCCGCCCATCGGGCGGTTGTAGGGAGCGGGTGTGCCAAATTGAAACACACCTTGGGCGCAGGGTTAATGCGGCTTTGACTCTTAACCTTATAGCCGGGCGCACCCGTGCTCGCCGTCTTCAAATTTGGCGAAAGCCCGCCGCCGCCAGCTTGTCGCGGATTTCCTGGGCGTGTGCGGCGTCACGCGCTTCCACCACCAGGCCGAGGGTAGCCGACTTGGCCGGAATCCCCGCCATCATGCGGTTGTGGGACACTTCCAGCACATTACCACCGGCAGCGGCGATCAGGGTGGCGATCTGCGCCAGCTGGCCGGGACGATCCTCGATCTGGAGTTCCAGAAGAATGATGCGGCCCTCGCGCGTGAGTTCGCGCAGGATGAGATTGGACAAAAGCCGCATGTCGATATTGCCGCCCGACATCACAATCCCGACCTGCTGGCCCTTGAACTGCGCGGCATGCGCCAGCAGCGCCGCGAAGCCCGCCGCCGCCGCGCCTTCGATCAGCGTCTTTTCGATTTCCAGGATCATCGACAGCGCGTGTTCGATCTCGTCCTCGCCCACCACGAAAATATCGGTGACGAGTTCTTTCACGATTCGTGTGGTCAGCGCGCTGGGCCGTTTCACTGCAATGCCTTCGGCGATGGTCTGGATCAGCGGCGCGGGCGGCGGCGCCAGCCCCTTCACCGCGTCAAACATCGCCGCATACAGTTCGCTCTGGGCGCCAAAAATCTCGATGGACGGTTTCATCGCCCTGGCCGCGATGGCGCAGCCCGAAATCAAGCCACCGCCGCCGACCGGCACGATCAGCGCATCCAGCTGGGGCACGTCTTCCAGCATCTCGATCGCGCAGGTGCCCTGGCCGGCAATGACCAGCGGATCGTCATAGGGATGGATGAAGGTGAGGTCTTGCTCCTTGGCGATGCGCCGCGCCTCGGCATCGGCTTCCACCAGACTCGCGCCATGCTGGATCACCGTCGCGCCGAAGTCGCGCGTATGCTTGACCTTGTTGAAGGGCGTGGTCACCGGCATCACGATGGTGGCGGGAATGCCCAGGCGGCCGGCATGATAGGCAACGCCCTGGGCATGGTTGCCCGCGCTCATCGCCGCCACGCCGCGTTTCTTTTCGCCGTCGGTCAGCGCCAGGATGCGGTTGAGCGCGCCGCGCTCCTTGAACGAGGCGGTGAATTGCCGGTTCTCGAATTTCAGCCAGACCTCGCAGCCCGCGATGCCCGACAGAGTGCGCGAGTGGCGCGTCGGCGTGCGCACCAGCGCCGGCTGGATGTCCATCGCGGCGCGTTGAATATCGGCGAATGTCGGGGCGGCGGTCACAAAAATATCCTCTGGGGGAGGAACCGGTTGGTAGCAGCGGCAGGATTTGAACCTGCGACCAAAGGATTATGATTCCCATTTGATGTCCGAATACGAGATATCATGTTCTAACATCGGATGCCGCATCTTACTATAATTCCCTTTATATACAGGGGATTGTGCCTATACTTTTACGACATGATCGATCATCTATTGACCTACTGAAGTCGTTATCCCTGCGTTACCCCAAGAGATAATCGCGATGCCCGCATTCCGAAAAATTGTTTTGACGGACCGATACCTGAAGGCGCTCAACCCGGCAGCGCCTGGTAAGCGGCCTATTATCTGGGATGCTGCCCAGCCCCATCTAGGTGTCCGTGTAACTGATAAGGGTCACTTGAGTTTTGTGGTCATCAGACGGCGTCCGGGCGACAAGCAGCCAGTCCGCCACGTATTGGGCTCCTACCCGGCCATGAAGCTCACGGAAGCCCGTGAAGCCACGCCGGAGGTCCTTGCTGCCCTGGCCCGTGGCATACACCCGGGAGAGATTGAGGCGGACCGACTGCGCGAGCTAGCAAGCAAGCGGCGCGACACATTTGGAGTAGTTGCTGAGGAGTTCATCAAGCGTCATGTCCAACGCTTGCGAAGTGCCCGCGCGACAGAACTGCTGATCCGACGCGAATTGCTTGGACAGAAGCTGAAACGCCGAAATGAGGGCGGCAAACTGGTCGAAGAATGGGTAGATGAACAGGATGCGCGCTGGCGCAAACGCCCCATCACCGAGATTACAAGGCGCGACGTCGTCGAACTTCTTGAAGGGATCGCAGACCAAGGCTCACGCTATCAAGCGCGAAAGACCTTCGCTGCTGCCAGCAAGCTTTTCAACTGGGCGATCTGGCGCGACACATATGGGCTCGAGAGCAGTCCACTGACCGGTCTAAAGAGCGCCGATCTTTTCGGTACGTTCGAGGCCCGCACGCGCGTACTCACCGACGACGAGCTTCGCCTAGTGTGGCACGCCGCCATGAAAACAGGCTACCCATTCGGCACACTCGTCCAGACGCTGTTACTTACTGGGCAGCGGCTGCGCGAGTTATCTGATGCGTGCTGGAACGAGATTGATCTTCAAAAGGCTCTGCTTACCGTTCCCCCGGAACGCATGAAGGGCAAAATCGCACATACTGTGCCACTAACCTCTTCGGTAATGAGACTGCTTGAATCCATCCCACGCTTCAGGGACATCAAGGACAAGACCGTCGGAACTTTCATCTTTACGACAACGGCGGGAAAACGGCCTGTGAGCGGCTTTGCGAAGATGAAATCTCGCCTTGACCGTGAAATTGAAAAGCTGGCCGATGGGTCGCCAATACCGCATTGGACGCTTCATGACCTAAGGCGAACAGTACGGACGCGCCTCAGTGGACTTGGCGCACTGCCACTCGTTGCCGAATTGATCATCGGTCATAAGCAAGGCGGTATCCAAGCTGTTTATGATCTCCATACCTATGATGCCGAGAAACGTGTTGCCTTGGAGAAATGGGAAACAGCACTCGCGACAATCACCGAATCATCGCGGGATGGAGAACGGAAGATCGTGCCGATGCAAAACGTCAAACGACGCTGACTTATGAGACCGAAGTGTGGTCCCAACACACTCGCGGCACACTGCTAGTCCACACACGACACACGAGATGTCTGCTAGCAAAAATATTCGCGTCAATCTGGAGTCGTCACCTATTTCTAGCTTCCGCTAGATGACGTTTATTGATATATCGCGATCAACAGCCAATCTCTAAGACAAGACAAGGAACTAGAAAAAAAAGACAAAGCAATTAGAAAAAGCAGAGACAAGAAAAAATACTCAGACAAGAACAAGTTCTAAGACAAGCAACTAAAATACAAGAAAATGGAGAAAAGGGTGAAACACGCGATCTAGCGCGGCGGCACGGTTTGCATTCTGCAACTGACCTCCGCGCCCAACAGGAGAGTCAGTTATGAGAGTTCACCACACCAGCAAGCAGGTCCGTGCACGCTACGGCGGGATCAGCGATATGACGCTTTATCGCTGGCTCAAAAATCCAAATATCGGCTTCCCTAAGCCCCTTCCACCTGTCGTCGGAAAGAAAGGCCGTAGGCTCTGGGACGAAGA
>JBEENS010000006.1:0-100627 GCA_041192105.1 Pseudomonadota bacterium
TTACTTGATAATCTTTGCGACGACGCCGGCGCCGACGGTACGGCCGCCTTCGCGGATGGCGAAGCGCAGCTTTTCTTCCATCGCGATCGGCACGATCAGCTCGACTTCCACCGAGATATTGTCGCCCGGCATCACCATCTCCGTGCCTTCCGGCAGCTTGACGATGCCCGTCACGTCGGTGGTGCGGAAGTAGAACTGCGGACGGTAGTTGGCGAAGAACGGAGTATGACGGCCACCCTCGTCCTTGGTCAGGATGTAGGCTTCCGCCACGAACACGGTGTGCGGCGTAACCGAACCCGGCTTGGCCAGAACCTGGCCGCGCTCGATGCCTTCGCGTTCAATGCCGCGCAGCAAGGCGCCGATATTGTCGCCCGCCTGGCCCTGGTCCAGAAGCTTGCGGAACATTTCTACGCCGGTCACGGTCGTCGAGGAAGTCGGCTTGATGCCGATGATCTCAACGGTCTCGCCAACCTTGACGATGCCGCGCTCGACACGGCCCGTAACGACCGTGCCGCGGCCCGAGATGGAGAACACGTCTTCGATCGGCATCAGGAACGGCTGGTCAATCGGACGCTCCGGCTGCGGAATGTAGGTGTCCACCGCTTCCATCAGCTGCAGGATCGCGTCGTGACCCATCTCCGGGTTCTTGTCTTCCAGCGCCATCAGCGCCGAACCGCGGATGATCGGAATGTCGTCGCCCGGGAACTGATAGGACGACAGCAGCTCGCGAACTTCCATCTCGACCAGATCCAGCAGCTCCGGATCGTCGACCATGTCGCACTTGTTCATGAACACCACCAGCGCCGGCACGCCGACCTGGCGGGCCAGAAGAATGTGTTCGCGGGTCTGGGGCATCGGGCCGTCCGAGGCCGACACGACCAGAATGCCGCCGTCCATCTGGGCAGCGCCCGTGATCATGTTCTTCACATAGTCGGCATGGCCGGGACAGTCGACATGCGCGTAATGGCGCGCCTTGGTTTCATATTCGACATGCGCGGTCGAAATCGTGATGCCGCGCGCCTTCTCTTCCGGCGCCTTGTCGATCTGGTCATAGGCCGTGAACGTCGCGCCGCCCGACTCCGCAAGCACCTTCGTGATCGCTGCTGTCAGCGAGGTCTTGCCATGGTCAACGTGACCAATCGTGCCGATGTTGCAGTGCGGCTTGTTACGTTCAAACTTGGCTTTGCCCATGGGATCACCGGAAACCTTGGAGCGGGTGAAGGGAATCGAACCCTCGTCATCAGCTTGGAAGGCTGTTGCTCTACCATTGAGCTACACCCGCTTGGGTTCGGCTCGTCGTCTTCACTCGCGTTCCGCACCGGCTGGGTACGGTATTGGTGGAGGGGGCTGGATTCGAACCAGCGTAGGTGTAACCAACGGATTTACAGTCCGTCCCCTTTAGCCACTCGGGCACCCCTCCGGATAATTTCCCAACTGGTTCAACGGTTTAGAAAAACCAGTACCGGCCGGCGCATCTGCTTCCCGCTCGTTTGTGTGCGGACGAGCGAAAAAATACCTCCAATCCAATAAGGTGTGGCTGCGGATCGCGGGTTATTGGTCAACAGGCGCAACCTGTCAAGGGCGGATTTCCTAGCAAAATCCCGGGTTTCCGCCCGCCCTTGGCCCGGCCGCTTTACCCCTGCCCTCACTCCTTTATAAGCGCGCCATGCGCCACAAAGACACCAAGTGGGATTTCGGCAAAAATCGCCGCCCCGGATTCGAAAAATCCCGCGGAAATACTGAAAAAAAGCCGGAAAGGCCGGGCAGCCCCAAGTCTGGGTCCAAGTCTGGGTCCAAACTCGGGTCCAAGCCTGGGTTTAAATCTGGGTTCAAACCCGGCTTCAAGCCCGGCTTCAACCCGGCGGCCAAACCGGCCCACCAGCCCGGCCGGACCGAACGTCCGCCCGTGGACCCCAACCGCCTGGCAGGCGGGCAATGGCTTTATGGCCTCCACGCCGTCCAGGCTGCCCTGGCCAATCCCCGGCGCAAGCTGGGCCGGGCGGTTCTGACCCCCCGGGCGGTGGAGATCATCGGGGAAACACTGCTGAAGCGGGTGCGGGTGGACGTGATGGAACCCGGCGCCATCGACCGGATGCTCCCCCCCGGGGCGGTGCATCAGGGCGCGGCCCTGGAGGCTTCGCCCCTCAAGTCGCGCGACCTGGACGAAGTGCTGGCAGAAAGCAAAGGAAGCCGCCGGGTCATTCTGATTCTGGATCAGCTGTCCGATCCGCACAATGTCGGCGCCATCTTGCGCACCGCCTGCGCCTTCGGCGTCACCGCCGTGGTGGTGCAGGACCGGCATGGCCCGCCGCAGTCCGGCGCCCTGGCCAAGGCCGCATCGGGCGCGCTGGATCTCATTCCCTATATCGAGGTGGTCAACCTCTCGCGCCTTCTTGAGGAACTGTCCGAGCGCGGCTTCTGGCGCATTGCCCTGGCCAGCGATGGAGCAACCAGCCTAGCCGACGCCGTGCCGGTGGGCGATGTGGCGTTGGTGCTGGGGTCGGAAGGATCAGGCATCCGCCGCCTGGTGCGGGAGCATTGCGAGGCTGCCGCCTTCATCCCGATCGAGACGACCATGGAAAGCCTCAACGTCTCCAACGCCGCCGCCATTGCGCTTTACGAGCTGCGCCGCGTGGGAACTTCTAAATAGGGTCAGAACAACGCAGCGACCATGTCCCTGCCGCCATAGTTCTCGATATAGACCAGCACGCGATAGCCGGCGGTCATTTTCAGCCGGCCCTCGCGGTCATGCATGAAGGCACCCTTGTTGCTCATCGTCCGGGTGGCGGCATTGTAGGCAAAGCGCGGCACCGGCCCGCGATAATTGGCGCGGATCATGTCCTGCAGCGTCTCGGCATTTTCCGGCGCCAGGTGGATGCAGCCGGCGCTGTTACGCTGGCCCAGTTTCGCGATGTTCTCGCCGTGCGCGGCATGAATGGCGAGGCCGGTTTTCAGGCCCTGGCGCTCCCAGTTGAAGAACATGGCGTTCGGCATCGGCTGGTCCCAGCTATAGGAGCGATAGCGCCGGTACATGCGGGCGGGGTCGAGCTGATAATAGCCCTGCGGCGTGGCGGTGAAGCTGGGGCGGCCGCGCGGCGAGACCTCGCTCTTTTCGCGCCCGGTGGACGCGGCCCAATCATAGGCGAGGTTGAGCGTATCGCCGGGGCTTTTGCGGAACACATACATGCGCTGCGCCAAGGGACCGTGCTCCGCCTTGCTGACATAGAGGAAGAGATCGAAGTTGCTCAGCATCTCCTGGGTCAGCCCGGCCTTGAGGCGCAGGCTGGCGGCCATGGCGCGATTGCCGACGGGGGCTTCGGGCAGCGGCGGCTCAGGAATGCGCCACGCCGGCGCGGCCTGCCTGGCAGTATTTTTGGCGATGCGAATGTCCGGCGCAGACGCGCGCGGCGCCCTGGGCGTCACCAGTTTCGGCGCGGGCAATTCCTCTGCCGGCAGGTCGGGCAAGATTTCGATCAGCGAAGAGACCAAAATTTCCGCTTCCGCCAGGCGCGCATCCGCAGTCTCCAACGCACGCGGCTCCACCGTCGCGGAAGACTTTCCGACCAGCAAGCGCTCTTCGCCCGGCGCCATCGGCGCGATGGCCAGGCGCGCCACCGCCGGACGGTCCAGGCTGTCCAGAAGCGCCACGTCATGGCGGCGCAGGCGTTCCAATGCGGGGTTCAGCATCTCCCGGGCAACGCGGTCCGACAGATCATGCGCGCCCGCAGCCAGGCCGCGCCACAGTTCAGGTCGTGCTTGCAGCACACCGGTCATGGTGAAGACCGACGCCGCAGCGAGGTAAGACAGGGCCAAAAGGCGTAGGGCGGACATGACACCGGGTGCGAAACGCGCGGAAACTATAGCGAACGTCTGTTCCTATGTCCCATGTTGGGACGAAATATGACGCTGACGCGGTTAACGGCGATGTGGGCTAATTCTCGCCGAATTTTCCACTCTTTGCCCAGCCGCGCGGCACGATGCGTCCGGCCTGGGCGCGCTCGCCGCGCCAGTCCTTGAGTTCCGACGCCTCGAACAGACGGCCATTCTCATCCTTGAGTCCGCTCTTCCAGGTGAAGGTGGCAGCATCAAGCAGTCCGCCGTCCTTGTAGCGTTGCAGATAGACGCCCTGCCCGCGCGCCAGTTCCGGCACCTCATCCAGCTTGAGGATCAGCAGTTTGCGATTCTCGCCCACCACCGCCACGCTGTCACCGTCCACGGTGCGGCAGGACACTGCCTCGACTCCGGGCTTCACATTCATCACCCGCTTGCCGTTCTTGGTCATGGCGACGGCCTCGTCCTCGTTGGTGACGAAGCCATGGCCCGAGGTGGCCGCGACCAGCAGCTTGCGGCCCGGCACATGCGCGAACATCGTGACGATGTCGGCGTCCGGCGGCAGGTCGATGAAAGTGCGAACCGCCTCGCCATTGCCGCGCCCGCCGGGCAGCTTCGAGCCGTCCAGGGTGAAGAAGCGGCCGTCGGTCGACAGCAGCATGATCTGGTCGGTGGTTTGGGCATGGAACCAGAACCGGGCGCGGTCGCCTTCGCGGTACTTATCTTCGCTGGATTGCTCCTGGTGACCTTTCAAACCGCGCAGCCAGCCCTTTTGTGAACAGACCACGGTAATGGGCTCGCGATCCACGGCATTGTCGCGTTCCTCGACATGCTCGGCCAGCGCCGACAATTCGGCGACATCGGCGGCGGCGGCGATCTGGGTGCGGCGTTTTCCCAGCGTGGTCTTGAGACCGAACTTTACGTCCACCGCCTTCAGTTCCTCGATCAGCCGTTCCGACTTGAGCTTTTCCGAGCCCATCAGCTTGTTGAGCTCCCTGCGCTCCCTGGTCAGGGAGTCATGCTCGCCGCGGATTTCCATCTCTTCCAGCTTGCGCAAAGACCGCAGCCGCATGTTGAGGATGGCATCGGCCTGCACTTCGTTGAGGCTGAAGGCCTTCATCAGCTTGGGCTTGGGTTCGTCCTCGTTGCGGATGATCTTGATCACCTTGTCGAGGTTCAGGAAGACGGCCAGATAGCCTTCCAGCACTTCCAGCCGCGCCCGGATTTTCTCCAGCCGGAAGACGGAACGCCGCTCCAGCACTTCGCGCCGGTGGGCGGCGAAGGCGGCCAGAACCTCCTTCAGGCCCATCACCCGGGGCACCAGGCCCCGGTCCAGCACATTCATGTTGAGCGGGATGCGCGCTTCCAGGTCGGAGGCGCGGAACAGCTGTTCCATCAATATTTCCGGCTCGACCACCCGGCTCTTGGGCGTCAGCACGATACGGATGTCTTCGGCGCTTTCGTCGTGGATGTCGTCCAGCAGCGGCAACTTCTTGAGTTCCAGCAGCTCCGCGATGCGCTCGATCAGCTTGGATTTCTGCACCTGATAGGGAATTTCGGTGACGATGATCTGATAGACGCCGCGCTGGCCCTCTTCCTTTTCCCAACGCGCCCGCACCCGGAACGAACCGCGCCCGGTCTTGTAGGCCTCGGCCATGCTGGCCTGCTCTTCGACGATGATGCCGCCAGTGGGGAAGTCCGGGCCCTTGACGAATTTCAGCAGGCTGCGGTCCTGAATATTGGGATTCTCAATCAGCGCGATGGTGGCAGCGCACAGCTCGCCCAGATTGTGCGGCGGGATCGAGGTCGCCATGCCGACGGCGATGCCGTTGGAACCGTTGGCCAGCAAATTCGGAAACGCCGCCGGCAGCACCACCGGCTCCCGCGTCTCGCCGTCATAGGTGGTGCGGAAATCCACCGCATCCTCATCCAGCCCTTCCAGCAGCGCCTGGGCCGCTGCGGTCATGCGGCTTTCGGTGTAGCGCATGGCGGCGGCATTATCGCCGTCGACATTGCCGAAATTGCCCTGCCCGTCGACCAGCGGATAGCGAACCGAGAATTCCTGCGCCAGCCGCACCAGCGCGTCATAGATTGCCTGGTCGCCATGGGGATGGAAGCTGCCCATCACGTCGCCGACCACCTTGGCGGATTTCTTGAAGGCGGAATCCGGGTCCAGTCGCAGCAGCCGCATGCCGAACAGGATGCGGCGATGGACCGGCTTCAGCCCGTCGCGCACATCCGGCAGCGCCCGCTGCGTGATCGTGGACAAGGCATAGGCAAGATAGCGTTCGGCCAGCGCCTTGCTGAGAGGTTCGGCACGGATTTCGTCGGGAATGGCAACCATGGGGGAGTTTTATTCTGATTCGCGCCAATTCAGGCTTTTAGGACAACAGCGTCCAATCGCAGCCGGGCGGGCGGCAATTCCTTGCCATGCGGCCTGAGCACCCGTTCCAGCAGGAAATGCCCGGTCAGGGCAAGGCCCGCGGCAACCTCGTCGGCATGGAGTTCGTCATTGCGGCTCCCCAGCAAAAATCCGGGCAGCCTGAACAAGCGGCTGGCATAGATGCCGCCGGCGTCGCGCGACACGGCGCGCCCGGTCTTGGGCGAAACATAGATCAGATCGTCTTTCACACCCGTGGCGGCGCATTCGGAAAGGTCCAGCCCAAAGCCCAGCGCGTCCAGCAGTCCCGCTTCCCAGCGCACATAGAGCGGCAGCCAGTGGGCGGTATCATGGGCCATCATCGCCTCCAGCAGGATTTCGCCGCTGAAAAACACCGACGCATGCGCCTCGCGCTCCGGTATGGCGGCGCTGGCGACCGCGGTAAAGGCGTTCAGGCCGGTCAGCGCCTCGCGCCCATCCATCAACTCGCCCGCCCGCGCCCGCGCCAGTTCGCAGGTAAAACTGCCAAGATGTTCCTCCAGCCGCGCCCGCCATTTCACATGCACGGAATTTCCGGGCTGCAGCGCCGGCTTCACCCGGCGCGAGGCGCCGCCGCGCACCAGTCCGGCATGACGGCCATGGTCGCGGGTCAGCAGTTCCAGCACGGTGCTGGTCTCGCCATGGGCGCGGGAAGACAGAATAATGGCGTCGTCAGACCACTCCATGGCTACTCACGCGGGAAGTCGAGGCCGATTTCCTTGTAATGCTCGCTGTTCTCGGCCCAGTCTTCGCGCACCTTCACAAACAGGAAGAGATGGACGCGGCGGCCGAACAGCGTCTCCAGCTCCTCGCGCGCCAGCCCGCCGATGATCTTGATGGTGGCGCCGCCCTTGCCCAGCACGATCGCCTTCTGGCCGTCGCGCTGGACATAGATGATCTGGTCGATCTTGACCGAACCGTCGCGGCGCTCTTCCCACTTCTCGGTTTCCACCGCGCTGGAATAGGGCAGCTCGTCATGCAGGCGCAGATAGATTTTCTCACGTGTCACCTCGGCGGCCAGCAGGCGCGAGGGAATATCGGCGGCCTGGTCTTCGGGATAGAGCCAGGGACTTTCCGGCATCCGCGCCGCCACCCAGCTTGCGACATCGCCAACGCCCTCGCCCTTCAGCGCGGACACCAGGAATACGTCCTCGAAAATGCCTTCGGCATGGAATTTTTCGACCAGCGGCAGCAGGTCGGTGCGCTTCATGCCGTCAATCTTGTTCAGCACCAGGGCCTTCTTCTTGGCCGTGCCGTCCTTCAGGCCCGCCAGGATCGACATCGTGTCGCGCGCGCCGAGACTGTTCGGGTCGGCCGTAAGATCAGCCGCATCCACGATCAGCAATATCGCATCGGCGTCTTCCGCCCCGGCCCAGGCGCTGGTCACCATGGCGCGGTCCAGGCGGCGGCGGGGCCGGAAGATGCCTGGCGTGTCCACAAAGACGATCTGGGTCTCGCCCGCCATGGCGATGCCGCGCACCGGCATGCGGGTGGTCTGCACCTTGGGACTGACGATGGCGACCTTCGATCCCACCAGCGCGTTGATCAGGGTGGATTTACCGGCATTGGGCGCGCCGATGATGGCAGCAAAGCCGCAGCGTGTGGTCATGGTTGTTCCTCGGGCGCAACAATCAGCAAAAGCCGGGCAGCCGCGTCCTGCTCGGCCTGGCGCTTGGAACCGCCTTCGCCCCGTACCGGATCAAAACCCGCAACCTGCGCCTCGACGACAAAGCGCGGCGCATGATCGGGACCGGCACGTTCCTTCAAACTGTAGACCGGCGCGCACGCCTCCTTGCCGCGCGCCTGCGCCCATTCCTGCAACCGGGTCTTGGGGTCGCGCATATCATGGCTGAGGTCGTCGAACATGTCGGCCCAATAACGCTCGACAAAGTCCCGCGCTGTCGCCATGCCGCCATCGAGATAGAGCGCGGCGATGATCGCCTCGCAAACGCCTGACAGGATGGCGGGCTTGTCGCGGCCGCCGGCGGATTTTTCCGAATTAGCCAGGATCACATGCTCGGCCAGCCCCGCCGCCGCCGCCGCCCGGGCGCAGGCCGCGCCGCGCGCCAAGGCGTTGAATTTCAGCGCCAGCGCGCCTTCGGCGTCTGCGGGGTACATGGCGTGCAGCTTCTCGGCCACGATCAGACCCAGCACCCGGTCGCCCAGGAATTCCAGCCGCTCGTTGGAGACAATCGCGTCGGCGCTGGCATGGGTCAGCGCGCGCTTCAGCAATGCCTGGTCTTTGAAACTGTGGCCAAGCTTTTGCGAAAGCGCTTCGGACAAGATGTCAGTTCACCAGCGAGAGAATGCGCGAATAGCGGATGGCGAAAGGCCATTTCCACACTTCCCAGAAGCGCGCCGATCCGTCGGTCGAGAAGAAGCGGATCATCGCCTTGCCTTCCAGATTTTCCGCCGGGACATACCCCACCGCCTGGCGGGAATCGTCAGAATTGTCGCGATTGTCGCCCATCATGAAATAGTGACCGGCGGGGATGCGATAGAGTTCGGTATTGTCGAGCGGACTGTCGGGATCGCGGTCGAGGGTGAAATAGGTTTTGCCGCCCGGCAAGGTCTCTTCATATTGCGGCACGCGGTTTTCCTGGCCGTCAACGCGTTCGACATAATCACCGACCCGCTTGCGCGGCACGATCATGTTGTTGATGTAGAGACGCCCGCTCTTCATCTGGATGGTTTCCCTCGGCAGGCCGATCAGCCGCTTGATGAAGTCGGTGGAATTGTCCTGCGGATACTTGAAAACAATGACGTCGCCGCGAGTCGGCGCAGATCCCAGGAAGCGGCCCTGCATCTTGTCGCCCACCGGCCATGCGCCGAACGGAAAAGTGTAGCGGCTGTAGCCATAGGCGAATTTCTGCACAAACAGATAGTCGCCGACCAAAAGGGTGGCTTCCATGGAGGCGGAGGGAATGTTGAACGGCTGGAACAGGAAGGTGCGGATAACAATGGCGATCAGGCCGGCATAGATCACCGTTTTCGCAAGTTCCCCCCACGATTCGCCCGTCTGCTGCTTGGCCGTCATATCTGAATCCGACATTTTCTGTTTTGTTCCGGTTCGCGAGGCACAGAAACGGCGCGCCGCCCAATCTGTCAAGAATTAAGCGGTTAATCTTTCACGGCGGAAATAATCACAATCGCCTGGGCCAGCGGGAAATCATCGGTGATCGTGAGGTCAATCTGGACCCGGTGGCCCGGTGGCGTGAGTTTTTCCAGCCTTTTCAGGGCGCCGCCGGTCAATGCCATGGTGGGTTTGCCGCCCGGCAGGTTGACCACCCCCATGTCGCGCCAGAAGACACCGTGATTGAGCCCGGTTCCCAAAGCCTTGGCGCAGGCCTCCTTGGCGGCGAAACGCTTGGCATAGGACGCGGCGCGCTGATTGCGGCGATCCGATTTGGCGCGTTCGATATCGGTATAGATTCGTGACAGGAACCGTTCGCCATGCCGCTCCATGGCTTTCTCGATGCGGCGAATATCGATCATGTCGTTGCCGAGACCAAGGATCATTTGTCGGCCTCGTCCGGCCGTTCGCTTGCGCTCACGGCATTTGGCGCTCGGAACGGTCCACTGGACCGTTCCGTCGTCGGGTGCCCCGCCGACCGCGCCTCATCCATGAGACGCCGCATGGTCCGGATGGATTCTTCCAGGCCGATGAACACCGCTTCGCCGATCAGGAAATGCCCGATGTTCAACTCCCGCAGCTGGGGAATGGCGGCAACAGGTTTGACATTATCGTAGGTCAGGCCGTGACCGGCATGAATTTCCAGGCCCAGCGTTTCGCCATAGGCTGCGGCATCGCGGATTTTCTCCAGCAGCTTTTCACGCTCCGCGCCTGACGCATGCGCATAAGCGCCGGTGTGCAATTCCACCACCGGCGCGCCCAACGCCTTCGAGGCATCGATCTGCCGGCGGTCCGGTTCGATGAACATGGAGACGCGGATATTCGCCTTCACCAAAGCCGCGACGATCGGCGCCAGCCGGTTGTGCTGGCCGGCCGAGTCTATGCCGCCTTCGGTTGTGCGCTCTTCGCGCTTCTCCGGCACGATGCAGGCGGCGTGCGGCCTGGCCTTCAGGGCGATGTCCAGCATTTCGTCCGTCGCCGCCATTTCCAGATTGAGCGGAACGGTCAATGCCTTTGACAGGCGCACAATATCATCGTCCGAAATATGACGGCGGTCTTCGCGCAGATGCGCCGTGATGCCATCGGCGCCCTCACCTTGCGCAAGAATTGCAGCGCGCACCGGATCGGGATTGTCGCCGCCGCGCGCATTGCGCACCGTGGCAACGTGATCGATGTTGACGCCCAGGCGCAGTTTGCTCACGTCATATCCTTTACGCGAGGCCCCGGCTGCCCGGCTTGACGGCGGGCTTGTTGCGCAAGTGCGGCGGCAGCTTGTCGGCGGGCCAGGCCTGCACTTTCCATTCGGCCAGCGCGATCAATGGCACACCGACCTTGGCCTTGCCGCCGGAGCGGTCGATCAGGCAGCAGGCGGCGACAACCTTGGCGCCGGTCTTCCTGATGGCGGCGATGCATTCGCGGCTGGAAACACCGGTGGAGATGATGTCCTCCACCATCAGCACCTTCTGGCCGCGCATGAGAGTGAAATTGCGGCGCAGCTGGAACTCGCCGTCCACCCGCTCGACATACATGGCCGGCAGGCCCATCTGGCGGCCCATCTCATAGCCCGGCACGATTCCGCCCACCGCTGGCGAGACGATGGCGGTGATCTCCTCGCCCACTTCCTTTTTCACTTTCGCGGCCAGCGCCTTGCACAGTTTGGCGGTGCGCCTGGCATCCTGGAATACCAGCGCTTTTTGCAGGAACTTGTCGGAGTGCAGCCCGCTGGAAAGGATGAAATGGCCCTCCAGCAACGCGCCGGCTTTCTTGAATTCGTTCAAAACCTGATCGACGTTCACTGCACAATCTCCGCTTCGCGCACGCGGTCAACCGATTCGACCGGGTCGGATACGCGTAGCGCGCCCAGGATATTCTGCAAATGCGCCACGTCGCGCACCTCGATATCCACGGTGAATTCGAAGAACAGCGGATTGCGGCTGGTCACCTTCATGTTGAAGATATTGCCGCCATTGGCGGCAATGGCGGTCATCACCGTGGCAAGGCTGCCCAGCGCATTCTTCACCCGCACCAGGATGCGCGCCACCGACAGGCCCATGTCGGACGCGCCCAGGCCCCAGCCCACATCCAGCCAGTCGTCCATGTTCTGCGCCTTGTCCAGTTCAGCGCAGTCAATGGTGTGAACCACCAGCCCCTCGCCCGGCGTCTGCAGACCGACGATGCGGTCGCCCGGCAGCGGATGGCAGCACTGGCCCAGCGCGTAGGAAATGCCCTCGGTCAGGCCGCGAATGGAGATCGGCTTCACTTCGCCCGGTACGGATTTCTTGGTGGCCTTGCCGCTGCGCTTGATCTCGGGATAGACCGCCTGCAGCACTTCATGGCCGCGCAGCGCACCGCGCCCCACATCGGCATAGACATCTTCGGCCCGTGCCAGGCGCAGCTTCTTGGCCACTTCCTCGATGGCCTTGTCGGTCAGTTCGCGCTTTTCGTCGGCAAAGGTCTTTTCCAGAATTTTGCGACCGAAGCGGACATGCTCGTCGCGCTGGGCGTGGCGCAGGAAGCGGCGTATTTCGGCGCGGGCCCGGCCCGTGACCACGAACTGTTCCCACATCGGCGATGGCGTAGAGTCCTTGGTGGTGATGATTTCCACCTGGTCGCCGTTTTTCAGCGGGATGTGCAGGGCGACATGGTTGCCGTTAACCTTGGCCCCCACCGCGCTGTTGCCCATGTCGGTATGGACGGCATAGGCGAAATCGATGGGCGTGGCGCCCTTGGGCAGCGAGATCAGGCTGCCCTTGGGGGTGAAGCAGAAAACCTGGTCCTGGTACATCGCCAGGCGCGAATGTTCGAGAACCTCCTCGGCGCTGTCGCCGCGTTCCAGCAAATCCACCATGTCCCGGAGCCAGCCATAGGCGGCACTGTCTTCCTTGCCGGCCTCAGGCACGCGCTCGCGGTAGCGCCAGTGCGCCGCCACGCCGCGTTCGGCGATATCGTGCATGTCCTGGGTGCGGATCTGAATTTCCACCCGTTGCTTTTCCGGCCCGATCACCGTGGTGTGAATGGAGCGATAGCCGTTGGGCTTGGGCGTGGAGATGAAATCCTTGAAACGCTCCGGCACCATCTGCCAGCTGGTATGGATGATGCCCAGCGCGTGGTAGCAGTCCGCCGTCGAACCGACGATAACCCGGAAACCGAAAATGTCGGACAGCTGCTCGAAGGACAGTTTCTTGGTCTGCAGCTTGCGCCAGATGGAGAATGGGCGTTTGCCGCGGCCGTAAACCCAGGCCTCCATGCCATGCTCGGCCAGGCGGCGCTTGATCTGGTCGGCGATGCGCCCCACCCGGTCGCCGCCCACCATATCCAGGCGCGCGAAATGGGTGACGATGGAATTGCGCGCGTCGGAATCCAGTTCCGCAAAGGCGAGGTCTTCCAGCTCCTCGCGCATGTTCTGCATGCCGATGCGGCCCGCCAGCGGCGCGTAGATGTCCACCGTCTCCTGGGCGATGCGGCGGCGCTTGTCCGGCTTGTCGATGTAACCGAGGGTGCGCATGTTGTGCAGCCGGTCCGCCAGCTTCACCAGCAGCACGCGAATGTCGCTGGTGATGGCCAGCATCAGCTTGCGGAAATTTTCCGCCTGCTTGGTGCGCTCGGAGAAGACCTCGAGCTGGGAGAGCTTGGTGACACCGTCCACCAGATTGGCAATCTCCTCGCCGAATTTTTCCTTCACATCCTCATAGGTGACCAGCGTGTCCTCGATCGTGTCATGCAGCAACGCGGTCACGATGGTGGGCACGTCGAGCTTGAGGTCGGTGAGGATGGCCGCCACTTCCAGCGGATGGGCGAAATAGGGATCGCCCGAGGCGCGGAACTGCTTGCCGTGCGCTGTCATGGCATAGACATAGGCCTTGTTCAGCAGCGCCTCGTCAGCGGCGGCGTCATAGGCCAGCACCCGTTCGACTAGGTCGGTCTGGCGCATCAGCCGGCGGCGGCCGCGCGCAGGCGCGGCCACAGGAAGCGGTTTGGCGGGCTTTTCAGCCGCAGTGACAGGGGTCGACGGGGTCATCTGCCTAAATATAGGCAGAAACCCTGCAAATCAGAACCTAATCGGGGACAAAAGACGCGGAATTCCGCCTGCCGCTCGCCCAAGCTCGCGGAGTTCGCCGGGCGAAACAGTCCACTGGACCGTTTCGTCAGACCCGGCTCACTCCTCGTAATCAGCTTCCGGCTCCGGCTGCGGCTCGGCGCGGCGCTGGGCTTCGGTGGTCAAAGCGCGCAGCAGCTCCTCCTCGGTGACCTGGCGATGCGAGGGGTCCTCGCGGTCGTCGGCTTCGGGGCGGGCTTCTTCCGGCTCGTCCACTTCCGCATGCTTTTGCAGCGAGCGGATGTAATCTTCTTTGGAATCTTCCGGCTTGATCAGCTTGGCGGCGATTTCGCGCAAGGCCACCACGGGGTTCTTGTCACGGTCGCGGTCCAGCATCGGCTCGGCGCCGCCCGACAGCTGGCGGGCGCGGAAACCCGCGGCCAGAACCAGATCAAAGCGGTTGGGGATCTTGTCGACGCAATCTTCGACGGTGACGCGGGCCATAGGAATCCTTCAAGTTCAACAGGTTAGCAGCCCGAAAAGCCGCAAACTCCGGGAGAGGACGCGGGGATAACAGAAAAAGTACCGCTAAGCGAGCTTTTTGGGGGCGCCTCTGTCCGGCAGCGCTGCCAGGAGTTCCGCCGCCCTCTGCCCCGAAACCGGATGCCGCCAGCCCTGCGCAACCTCGGCCAAGGGCGCCAATACGAAGCTGCGCTCCGTCAGCCTGGGATGGGGAAGGGTCACGGCGCCCGTCATGACCTTTGCGTCATAATCGAGGAGATCAATATCCAGTGTCCGGGGTGCATTCGGCGCGGAACGCATTCGGCCGAACCCAGTTTCCACCCCATGCAAAAGATCCAGAAGTTCAACGGGTTGGAGAGTCGTCTTTACGGCGGCGACCGCGTTGATGAAGGGCGGGTCAGCGGCATCCGGCCAAGCCGGGGTTTCATAGAAAGACGAAACGGACAGGATTTTCACACCCAATTGTTCCAACCGGCCCAGCGCGCATTTGAGCGTCTGTGCCGGCGGACCGGCATGGGACGCAAGATTACCGCCTAAGGCGATCAGGATCATGGGTCCGCACCGGAAAATAAGGCGCGCCGCCCTTTAGATGTGTTGGAGGTCATATGCTTTTTTATCCCGCCGAGAAGCTCGCATTGTTCATCGACGGCGCCAACCTGTACGGCGCGGCCAAGGGATTGCAGTTCGACATCGATTATAAACGGCTGCTGGAATTGTTCGCCCGCAAAGGCACTCTGGTGCGGGCCTTTTATTATACCGCCGTGGCGGAGGACCAGGAATTCTCGCCCCTGCGGCCGCTGGTCGACTGGCTGGACTATAACGGCTTTGCCGTTGTGACCAAGCCGCTCAAGGAATTCACCGACGCCCAGGGCCGCCGCCGGGTCAAAGGCAATATGGACATCAAACTGGCCATCGACGTGATGGAGATGTCGGGCTGCGTCGATCATGTCGTGATCTTTTCCGGCGATGGCGATTTCCGCCGCCTGGTGGAGGCGGTGCAGCGGCGCGGCAAACGAGTCAGCGTGGTTTCGACCATTCGCACCCAGCCGCCCATGGTGGCGGACGAACTGCGCCGCCAGGCCGACAATCTCATCGAGCTGGACGATCTGAAAAGCCAGATCGCCCGCGACGGCGGCAGCAAGCCGGCGCCCGCACTCACCCCGGCTCAGACGGACGCCTGAAAGGGCGCCTAGACAGGCGTTCGCGCGGCATTTAGGTCGGGGGCATGAAAGCGCCCGGCCAGCCCCCACACGATTGCCCGCTCTGTCCGCGGCTGGTGGCGTTTCGCCAGGCCAATCGCGCCAAGTATCCGGACTGGTTCAACGGACCGGTGCCCAGCTTCGGGCCACTCACCGCGCGCATCCTGATCGCAGGCCTGGCGCCGGGGCTGCAGGGCGCCAACCGCACCGGCCGGCCCTTCACCGGCGACTGGGCCGGCGACCTGCTCTACGCCACCCTGATCAAGCTTGGACTGGCGAGAGGCGTGTATGACGAACGCCCGGACGACACGCTGGAACTGGTGGATTGCCGCATCGCCAATGCGGTGCGCTGCGTACCGCCGCAGAACAAGCCAGAGCCGTCGGAAATAAAAACCTGCCGCCAGTTCTTGATATCGGAACTGGACGCGCTTCCCCATGTGAACGTGATCCTAGCACTGGGCAAGATTGCGCATGACAGCGTACTGATCACACTCGGCGCAAAAATCAGCGCGCATCCGTTCAAGCACGGCTCGGTCTATGACATCGGCAAGTTCAAGCTGATTTCCAGCTATCACTGCTCACGGTACAACACCAACACCCGAAGGCTGACAACCGAGATGTTCGAAGATGTTGTGGGCCAGGCGAAATCTCTAATACAAAAATAGGCAGACGCTAGGCATCACGGTACGCGCCATCAATATCGGCGAGACTCATCAATTTTCTCAGCTTTTCGCTCACCGAGTAAATTAGGTTGTCAAACCCAGGCCATGGAACAACGAGACCCGTCCTAACAAGAGCGCCAAAAAGAGCGCCAAATTCATCATCGTTCTTGAACAGCTTATCTGGCCCAATCAATTCTCCCGTGTCGCTGTAAAGACGGATTTTACTCGGTCTTCTGGTTTTGCGTCGGCGAGCGATGCAGCCTTGAGATCATTTTTATAGATCACACCTAATGCAATTGCCTCTTCCCGCGATAAAGTGGAGAGGTCGGATGACCATCTAAGAAAATCGTCGGCATACACGGGCTTGGCGTTCACCACGCCGGAAAACACTTGGAATAATATCCTCAAATTCATTCTCGCAGCGCCCCGCTGAGCCGCTGTGAGATACTCGAACGTCATTGCGGCAACTTCATCGACATCGGAAACGTCAAAAAGCGTCGCGTTTCCCTTTTCAAGCTCTTTCAGCAAAATCGCTTTAGCTCGATCCACCCTACCCTTGATCGTATAATGAAAAATTGCCGACACCCCTTCTTTGAAGAGGTCGCCGACGATCGCAACTATCAATGCTGACATCGGAACATTCTCCTGCCTAGACGGAGGAAAGCAGGACCGTGCCCAACGTTCACACCCGGCCGCTCGCCCAAGCTCGCGGCGTTCGTCGCTCGAAATGGTCCACTGGACCATTTCGTTTGCCTACGGCAAACCGCGTCTCACCCCTTAGCGCGTAACAACCTGGCCTTGTCACGCTGCCAGTCGCGATCTTTCTCGGTCTCGCGCTTGTCGTGCAGCTTCTTGCCCTTGGCCACACCAAGTTCGAGCTTCGCCTTGCCCTTGGCATTGAAATACAGCTTCAGCGGGATCAGCGTCATGCCTTCGCGCTGGATGGCGGCGGCGAGACGCGCAGCTTCGCGCTTGTGCACCAGCAGCTTGCGGGTGCGCTTGGGCTCGTGATTGAAGCGCGACGCCTGGGTGTATTCAGGGATGTAGCAATTGACCAGCCACAGCTCGCCGTCCTTGGCGTGGGCGTAAGCCTCCCCGATGGTGGTCTTGCCGCTGCGCAGCGACTTGACCTCCGACCCCATCAGCATGATGCCCGTTTCCAGAGTCTCGCCGATCGCATAGGCGTAGCGCGCCTTGCGGTTGTCGGCGATGATCTTGAAACTGTCTTCTTTCTTTTTTGCCATTTTCTACCCGGCCGCTCGCCTAAGCTCGCGGCGTTCATCACTCGAAATGGTCCACTGGACCATTTCGCACGCCTTCGGCAGACGCTCCTCACCCATTAAACTTTTAAGCCGGCGCCCTGCATCGCCTTCTTGACCTGGGCGCGCGCCGCGTCCGTGGCCTCCACCAATGGCAGGCGCACATCCGGCGTGCATAGACCCAGCAGCGACGCGCCATACTTGGCGGGCGCGGGACTTGGCTCGCAGAACATGGCGTCGTGCAGCGGCATCAGCTTGTCCTGATAGTCACGCGCCTTGGCGAAGTCGCCCGCCAGGCTGGCGGTCTGGAATTCCGAACACAGGCGCGGCGCGACATTGGCCGTCACCGAGATGCAGCCTGACCCGCCATGGGCATTATAGCCCAGCGCGGTAGCGTCCTCGCCCGAGATCAGCAGCCAGTCCTTGCCGCAGGCCAGCCTTTCTCGCGAGGGGCGCATCAGGTTTGCGGTGGCGTCCTTCACCCCGATGATATTTTTGTGGCCGGACAGGCGCGCCATGGTGTCCACGCCAATCTCGACAATGGCGCGGCCCGGGATGTTGTAGAGCAGGATCGGGATATCCACCGCTTCGGCGATCGCCATGAAATGGCGATACTGCCCCTCCTGCGACGGCTTGTTGTAATAGCCGGTCACCGACAGGACCGCGTCGCAGCCGACATCCTTGGCGTGCCGGGTGAGCATGATCGCCTCGTCGGTGGAATTGGAGCCGGCGCCGGCGATCACCGGCACCCGGCCATTCGCTTCCTCGACGCAGATCTCGATCACCCGCATATGTTCTTCATGGCTCAGGGTCGGTGCTTCGCCCGTGGTGCCGCAGGGAACCAGGCCGTGGGAACCTTCGGCGATCTGCCAGGCCACCAGGTTGCGGAACGCGGCTTCGTCCACCTTTCCGTCCTTCATGGGCGTGATCAGGGCGGGGATGGAGCCTTTGATACGGTCACGGATGCTGGCCATAATGGGTTTCCAACGTTTTTATTCTGGGACCGGTCACATTTATGCCCCGGCCGGGGTCCCATTATGGCCTTCCAGGCGACCCTCCGTCTAAGCTGATCCAATCTTTTCAACAAGCTACAGCCTGAAATAATGACCATTCCCTTTTTGCGTGCCTGCCTCCTCTCCACCACCCTGATCGCTGGGGGCGCCGCTTTGGCGCAACCCGCCGGACCCACGCGCAGCGGCGAGGTGGTGATGATGCAGCCCATCCCCGACGCCACGGGCGGCGGGAGCGCAGGCCTTTCCACCGCCCGGCCCAACCGGCTGAAATTCCTCACCCCGCCCGAGCATGACCTGTTCAGCCGGGCCTTCGAGGCGGGCGTGCGGGGCGACTGGATTGCGGCGCGGTCCCTCGCCGCCCATGGCCAGAACGCCACCGCAAGGCGCCTGCTGGAATGGCGTTATGCGCTGGACAAGGACAGCGGCGCGACCTTCACGGAAATAGACGCCGTCATCAAAGACACCGACGCCAAGGGCGCTGCCGCATGGCCATTGCGCGGCACCTTGCAGGCCCGCGCCGAGGCCATGATCACACCTGACATGGGCGCCAGCGCCATCGTGGCGTGGTTCAGCGGCAAAAATCCCAATTCCAGCATCGGCAAGATCCGGCTGGGCGAGGCGCTGGTGACCACCGGCGACAAGGCGCGTGGCGCCGCCCTGATCCGCTCAGGATGGATCGAAGGCAGCTTCGACACCGCCGTGGAACTGGACATCGCGCAGAAGGACGCCGCCCATCTGACGCCGGAAAGCGACCGCGCCCGGCTGAACAACCTGCTCTGGCGCGGTGAGACCACGGCGGCAAAACGGCTGACCGCCCGGGTGGACGAGGCAAGCGCGGCGATTGCCGACGCCCGCATCGCCCTGACGGCGGGTTTTCCTAAGGACCAGGCCGCGCTGAACAAGGTTTCCGATTCCAGTGACCCCAACCTGCTGTTCGACTGGAGCCGCGCCCTGCGCCTGGAAAACCGCGACAGCGAGGCCAACGCCATTCTGCTGCGCACGCCCGCCGCGACGCTGGTCCGTGACCGTGCGGCGCGGTGGTGGAACGAGACGGCGATCCAGGCGCGCGGCGCGCTGGAGCGCGGCAATCCCCGCATGGCCCTCACCATCGTTCAGCATGCGGGCTTTTCCAGCGGCGAGCAGAATGCCGAGCAACATTTCCTGGCGGGCTTCATCGCGCTGCGCTCCCTGAAGGAGCCGGCGACCGGGCTGGAGCATTTCCGCAAGCTGGAGGCGGGCGTCGCCCGGCCCATCAGCAAGAGCCGCGCGCTGTACTGGCAGGGCCGTAGCCTGGAGGCGCAAGGGGACACAGCGGCGGCGCTGACGCGCTACCGCGCCGCTGCAGCCTATCCTGAAACCTTCTACGGCCAGATCGCCCTGGCGCGCACCGATGCCGCGCCGATGCTGCGGCTGGCCGACACCATCGTGGAAGCGGCCGCACCCAGCGAGGTGGAAAGCGACGCGTTGATGGACGAGATCAAGGTGCTGGCCGATCTGGGCCAGGCGGGCAGCTTGCGCGCCTTCATCGACCGCACCGTCGAGGTCCATTCCTCGCCCCACCACATCAAGCGGCTGATGATGATGCTCGCCGACTGGGGCTATCCGGAGATCGCGGTGCGGCTGGCCAAGTCCATGAGCTATGTCGGCGTCCCCATGCTGCAATTCACCCATCCCGTGATCGCCCTGCCCCGCTATGCGGGCCCCGGCGAGGCACCCGATCCGGCACTGGTGCTGGGGTTGATCCGGCAGGAGACCGAATTCGACGCCTATGCCATCAGCAGCGCCGGCGCGCGCGGCCTGATGCAGATGATGCCGGCCAGCGCCAGGGTCGCGGCCAAGCAGGCGGGCCTGCCCTATCGGCCCGAGGCGCTGCTCAGCGACACGGTCTACAACATGCAGCTGGGCATGACGGAATATCGCGGCCACCTGGACCGCTATGGCGGCTCGCTGGTGCTGGCGGCCGCGTCCTACAATGCCGGACCGGGCAACAGCCGTAAATGGGTGGCGGCCAATGGCGATCCCCGCACGGGCGGCGTGGACCCGATTGACTGGCTGGAACTGATCCCGTTCGGCGAGACCCGAAATTATGTTCAGCGTGTATTGGAAAATACCCAGGTCTATCGCGCCCGCTTGGCGGGCAAGGACGTAGCCTTGCGGATATTGCCGGATCTTTACGCCCCGGCGGCGCCGTCGATGAGCGTACTGACGGCGAAAGCGAACTAGTTCTTAAAAATATTGAGCCATTCGCGGGCCAGCTTCTGGGCCTCGGCGATCTGTCCGGGGTTCATTTCGGCGGCCAGCTGGTTGCGCCAGCTCTTGGCGGCTTCCACGCCGCGCACGGCGGCGAGATTGAACCATTTGTGCGCGGCGATCATGTCGACGCCCACGCCCTGGCCGGTCGAATAGGCCAGGCCAAGATTGTAGAGCGCCTCGGCGCGCCCCTCCTTGGCATCGCGCTCATACTGCGCCAGTGAATCTATGTCGATGCAAGCCACAACACGTTCCCTCCATCACCGCGAGCAGGCGAAAGCGATCTCGCGCGATGGTGATGGTGAAGGCAAAGAAACTAAGGCGAGGTAAACACGCGTTAGCTGTGTTTTTTACGTCTCGTTAGGACCGAGACAACAAAGCCTTAAAATCAGGGGCGCTCGAAGCGGCGCCAGCTTTTGTAAGCTCGCTTTGCTCGCAAACAAAAGCTAGGCGCGCGCGCGCTGACCGAACAGCACCTTTCTATCTTCATCCGTGACCGGCTTGCGCCGATCGGCGCCCAGGGATTTGGCGCGCGCGACGGCTTTGCGCGCCCCTATGCGGTCCTTCCAGGCGGATAGATGCGGGAACGCGTCGAGGTTTGTGTATTTGGAAGCCGACAGGACCCAGCTCCAGCAGGCCATGTCGGCGATGGAATAGGAGCCGGCCAGGTATTTGCGCGTGGACAGGCGCTTGTTCATCACCCCGAACAGGCGATGGACCTCGTCGGTATAGCGCTGCTTGGGATAGGCCAGATCTTCCTTGGCATAGTTGCGGAAGTGATTGGCCTGCCCGGCCATGGGTCCCAGCCCGCCCACCTGCCAGAACAACCACTCCTCGACCTGCACGCGGGCGCGCTCGTCCTGGGGGTAGAAGCGGCCATATTTGCGGCCCAGATACTGAAGGATCGCTCCGGTTTCGAAGACCGACACAGGCCGCCCGCCCGGACCTTGGGGGTCCACAATGGCGGGAATGCGGTTGTTGGGGGAGATTTTCAGGAAGGCGGGAGCGAACTGCTCTCCCTTGTTGATGTCCACGAAGTGGACCCCATACGGCACCCCCAGCTCTTCCAGCATCAGGCTGATTTTGTGGCCGTTGGGAGTGGACCAGTAATAGAGTGCGATGGGCTTGGCGGACGGCGGGACCTTGCGGCGGACCACACTGGCCTTTTTTACACGCTTCTTGGTGGATTTCTTCGCCATATCCGTTTCTCCTTCGGGTAGTGCACTGCAGATGGAGAACCGGGGCGGGATTGGCAAGACATGCTTGCTCCAGAAACAGCTTGGCCGCGGTACCCAGAGGGGACCGCGGCCTTCGCTTTAAGCCTCGAGTACGACCTGAGTGAATGTTCAGGCGTAACCGAAGAGGTAACTGACTTACGTCAATTACTTCTTTTTCTTCTTGGCAACCTTCTTCTTCGTGGCCTTCTTGGCCTTTTTCTTCGCAGCCATGATCAACTCCTCTATCGTTTGTTCGGGTCTGAACGACTTATGTCGCCCCCCAAAACATTATCAATATGAAGTACTTGCATTTTGAAATGCAACTGCGTGGGGGCTTTTGAAAAAGCGGTGAAATCGCGAAATGCAGGAAACCCGCATTTCACAAGGGTTATATTATACATTCCGTACACGGACAAAAAAGTGCACATTTTGCGGCGCTGATCCGCGTTTTGCGCATTTTGTGCGAATCACCCCTCGTCGGGCAGATTGAGTCGGGTCTTGAGGGCCGCGTTGACGGCAACGGGATTTGCTTTCCCCCCCGTCTGCTTCATCACCTGGCCGACAAACCAGGCGGAGAGTTTCGGCTTGGCCTTCACCTCTTCCACCTTGTCGGGGTTGGCGGCGATCACCGCTTCGATGGCGGCATCGATGGCGCCGGTGTCGGTCACCTGCTTCATGCCGCGCTGCTCGACCACCTGCTTGGGGTCGCCGCCTTCGGTCCAGACGATGTCGAGCAGGTCCTTGGCGATCTTGCCGGAGATGGTTTTGTCCCCGACCATCGTGATGATGGCATTGTTGGCCGCCGCGGTGACCGGCACCTGGGTAATTGACAGACCGTCACGATTGAGACGGCCCAGGATCTCGTTGTTCAGCCAGTTCGCCGCCGCCTTGGCATCCACACCCTTGGCCATCTCTTCATAAAAGTCGGCCAGTTCGCGTTCGGCGACCAGGACGGAGGCGTCATAGGCGCCCAACCCCAGCGCCATGAAGCGCGCCTTCTTCTCATCGGGCAGTTCCGGCAGCGTCTTGCGGATGGCTTCGACCCAATCGGCGTCCAACTCCAGCGGCAGCAGGTCGGGGTCGGGGAAGTAGCGATAATCATGCGCCTCTTCCTTGGAGCGCATGGAGCGGGTCTCGCCCACCTTGCTGTCATACAGCCGGGTTTCCTGGCGGATGGTACCGCCGCCCTCAATCACCTCGATCTGGCGGCGGGCTTCATACTCCACCGCCTGGACTATGAAGCGCATGGAATTGACGTTCTTGATCTCGCAGCGCGTGCCCAGATGCTTGAAGCTGCCGGTCTCGCGGAATTTTTCATAGCCGCCGACCTTGCAGACCGAGACATTGACGTCGGCGCGCATCGAGCCTTCGTCCATGTTGCCGTCGCAGGTCCCCAGATAGCGCACAATGGCCCTGAGTTTCTTCAGGAATGCCGCCGCTTCTTCGGATGAGCGCATATGCGGCTTGGTGACGATCTCCATCAGGGCGATGCCCGACCGGTTCAGGTCCACGAAGCTGCTGTCGGGATGCTGGTCGTGCAGGCTTTTGCCGGCATCCTGCTCCAGATGCAGACGTTCGATGCCGACCTTGATGGTTTCCCCGTCCTTGAGATCGATAAAGACCTCGCCCTCGCCCACGATGGGGTCCTTGAACTGGCTGATCTGATAACCCTGGGGCAGATCGGGATAGAAATAGTTCTTGCGATCGAAAAGAGAACGCAGATTGATCTGAGCCTTGAGACCCAGGCCGGTGCGGACCGCCTGTTCGATGCATTTTTTGTTGATCACCGGCAACATGCCGGGGAAACCGGCGTCAATGAACGACACCTGGTTGTTGGGCTCGGCCCCGAACTCGGTGGACGCGCCGGAAAACAGCTTGGACTGGGACAGGACCTGGGCATGGACTTCCATGCCGATAACGATTTCCCAATCGCCGGTTTCGCCCTTCAGGGTCTTGGACTTAGGCGCAGCGCTCATACGTTCCACCACTTGGCCGGGCTGTGCTTGAAATCCGCCGCCGTCTCGATCGCGTAAGCGGCGCGCAGCAAGGTTGCCTCGTCAAAGGCCTTGCCGATCAGCTGCAAGCCTAGCGGCAGGCCGCTTTCGGTCAGGCCGGCGGGCACCGAGATGCCCGGCAGCCCCGCCAGGTTCACCGTCACGGTGAAGACGTCCTGCAGGTACATTTCGAGGGGATCGGTGGTCTTGGCACCCACCGTGAAAGCCGGACCCGGCGTCGTGGGGGTCAGCAGCACGTCGCATTTCTCGAACGCCTGGTCGAAATCGCGCTTGATCAGGGTGCGCAGCTTCTGGGCCCGCGAATAATAGGCGTCGTAATAGCCCGCCGACAGGACGTAAGTGCCGATCAGGATGCGGCGCTGCACTTCGGCGCCGAAGCCCTCACCCCTGCTCTTTTCATACAGGTCGGTGATGTCGCGGGCGCCCGAGGCACGATGGCCGAAGCGCACGCCGTCATAGCGCGCCAGGTTGGACGAGCATTCCGCCGGCGCCACGATGTAATAGGTGGGCAAGGCATACTTGGTATGGGGCAGCGAGACTTCGACGATCTCGGCGCCCTGGGCCTTCATCCACTCCGCGCCCTTGGACCATAGCGCGTTGATCTCGGCGGAGACGCCGTCGATCCGGTATTCCTTCGGAATGCCGACCTTCAGGCCCTTGATGCCGCCTTCCAGCAGCTTTTCATAATCAGGCACCGGCACATCCATGCTGGTGGAATCTTTTGCGTCCACACTGGCCATGGTGCCCAGCATGATGGCGGCGTCGCGCACCGTCTTGGTCATGGGACCCGCCTGATCCAGCGACGAGGCGAAGGCGACGATGCCGAACCGCGAGCAGCGGCCATAGGTCGGCTTCAATCCCACCCTTCCGGTAACGGCGGCAGGCTGGCGGATGGAGCCGCCGGTGTCCGTGCCGGTGGCAGCGAGACACAGATCGGCGGCAACAGCGGCGGACGAGCCGCCCGAGGAACCGCCCGGCACCAGATTGGCGTTGGAGTTGTTGGCCCGCCAGGGATTGAACACCGGACCAAAGGCCGAGGTTTCGTTGGACGAACCCATGGCGAACTCATCCAGGTTGGTCTTGCCCAGCATCACCGCGCCGGCGTCCCAAAGATTCTGGGTGACGGTGGATTCATAGGGCGGCACGAAGTTGTCCAAAATCTTGGACCCCGCCGTGGTGCGCACGCCCTTGGTGCAGAACAGGTCCTTGATCGCCAGCGGCAGACCTTCAAGCGCGCCCACTTCTCCTTTGGCAATACGGCGGTCGGCGGCATCGGCCATCAGCATGGCCTGCTCGCCCGCTTCGGTGATGAAGACGTTGAGCGGACGCGCCTTTTCAATGGCCGCAACGAAAGCGCCGGTCAGTTCCTTGGAGGAAATTTTCTTGGCCCGGATGGCGTCGCGCGCCTCGGCCAGAGTCATGGCAATCAGGTCAGACATTATTCAATCACCTTCGGCACCACGAAGAAGTGATCGGTTCCGTCCGGTGCGTTAATCATCAGATCATCAGCCCGGCCGCCATCGGTCACCTTGTCCTCGCGCCATTTCAGCTTCTGCGCCACCACGGAGGTCATGGCCGGCACGCCTTCGACATTCACTTCGCCCAGCATCTCGACCCACTGGAAGATGCCGTTCAGCTCTCCCGCCATCGGCTCCAAACGGTTTTCCGGCACCGCCAGGCGGGCCAGTTTTGCGATGCGGCGCACGGTGTCCTTGTCGACGGACATGGGGTTCCTTGCTGTGTTAAGGAGGCAATCTAGCTAGCAACCGGGGGATCCGGTGGCAAGCAAAAGGGGGCCAAAAGAGGGACATGGCGGTCGTCACGCTGGAAGAGCTGCGCCTGGACCCCGGCCTTCGGCTGTTGGGGCTGGATTTGGGCGAAAAAACCATCGGCCTGGCCCTGTCCGATACCGGCTTGTCCATCGCCACCCCCATGCAGACCCTGAACCGGGGCAAATTCGGCGCCGACGCCGCCCAGCTGGACATTATAATAAGTGCGCAGGGGGTCGGGGGCCTAGTGGTGGGCCTGCCCCTGAACATGGACGGGACGGATGGCCCCAGCGCCCAGTCGGCCCGGGCCTTTGGGCGCAATTGGGTGAACCGCAGCCCCTTGCCTGTCGTATTCCAGGATGAACGACTTTCCACCAGCGCCGTGACCCGAACCCTGCTTGAGGCCGACACCTCGCGCCGCCGCCGCGAAGCGGTGGTGGACAAGATGGCGGCCGGCTACATCCTGCAAGGCGCGCTCGACCGGCTGCGGAATCTGCGATGAGAGATGACACCGCGCCTGCCCGTTTCCGCTGGCTGCCTCCCGGCCTGCGCCCCGATCCCAAACACGGGCCGATGGAATACCGCCAGGAGCGCACCGTCCTGCTGGTCGGCGCGGCGGCTTTGTTCGCCGGTTACGACCAGAATGTTTTCGGCCTGGCCATTCCGCAGATCCAGGCAGAGCTTCACATCCCCGAAAACCAGGTCGGGCTGACCGTCGCCTATTTCCGCGTCGCCGCGATCTTCGCCATGCTGCTGGCCGCCAGCGCTGACATTGTCGGCCGCAGACGGCTGCTGCTGATCACGCTGTTCGGACAGGCCGCCTTCACGCTGCTCACCGCCTTTACCACCGACTATAATTCTTTCGTTCTGGCGCAGTTCCTCACGCGCCTGTTCGGCTATGCCGAGGAGATGCTGTGCTTTGTGGTGATCGCCGAGGTCGTGGCGTCCAACGCGCGCGGCTGGGCCAATGGCACACTCACCGCCATGTATTATTTCGGCGCCGGAATGGCGTCGCTGGTTTTCGCGTTGGTCAATCTGCTGCCCTATGGTTGGCGCGCCATCTATGTGATCGGGGCGCTGCCGCTGTTCGCGGTTGCCTATCTGCGCCAACGATTGCCGGAGACGGAGCGCTTCACAGCGCATGAAAGACTGGGATCAAAAGGCGCGCAGGCCTTGCGCCTAGTCCGCGACATCGCGCGGCAGTATCCGCGTCGCGTCGCGCTGGTGGTGATCGCAGCCTCGGCTTTCGGTTTCGCGATTTCGCCCGCCACCGTGCTGGCGCAGAAATATCTGCAGGATACCTACCACTACTCGCCGGGCGAAGTGACCATGCTGCTGATTCCGGGTGGGCTGCTAGGTCTGGCCATGGCGATCCTGGCGGGTCGGTTCTCCGACCGGGTGGGCCGCAAGCCGATGGCCTTTGCCATCGTCAGCCTCGCCGCGGTCTGCTTTTTTCTCTTTTATAGCGGGGTGCCGGGGTGGGCGATCCCGCCAATGTGGATTCTCGCTTTCTTCGGTTTCTTCTCCGGCGATGTCCTGGTCGCGGGATTCGCGCTGGAAATCGTCCCGACCCAGTACCGCGCCACGGTTTCGGGTCTGCGCTATATGGTGGAGATCGGCTTCGGCGCGGTGGCGTTGGCTCTAGAAGGCGTGCTTTACGATTATTTCGGCTCCCACAGCGCCGCCATCCAGTGCCTTCTGGCGGCTATCCCCATCACTTTGATCGCCATCCTGTTCCTGCCTGAACCGGCGGGGCGTACACTGGAGGAAATGGCGTCCTGATCCGGTTAAACCCAGCGGGGGTTGCCGGACCCGGATTTGAACTTTATAAGGCCCGCTTTAATGACATCGCCGGACGCCACACCGATCCTCAAGTCGAGAAATTTGCTCGGGATCGAAGGCCTTTCCCCCATCGACATCACTGCGCTGCTCGACCTCGCCGAGACCTATGTCGTGCAGGGCCGCGCCACCGACAAGAAGACCGCCCTGCTCAAGGGCCGCACCCTGATCAACCTGTTCTTCGAGTCCTCCACCCGCACCCAGTCGAGTTTCGAGCTCGCGGGCAAGCGGCTGGGCGCTGACGTGATGAATATGAGCGTCAAGAACTCGTCGGTCGCCAAGGGCGAAACCCTGATCGACACGGCCTCGACCCTCAACGCCATGCGGCCAGACATTCTCGTGGTGCGCCATCAGGATGCCGGCGCCGCCGAGCTTCTATCGCGCAAGCTCGATTGCAGCGTGATCAATGCCGGTGACGGCGCGCACGAACATCCCACCCAGGCGCTGCTGGACGCGCTGACCATCCGCCGGCGGCTGGGCAGTTTCGAAGGCCTGGTCGTGGCGATCTGCGGCGACGTGCTGCACAGCCGCGTTGCGCGCTCCAATCTGCGACTTCTGTCCATGATGGGCGCGCGGGTGCGGCTGGTGGCGCCGCGCACCTTGCTGCCCTGCGATGCCGAGCGTTTCGGCGTGGAAATCTATACCGACATGAAGGCCGGCCTGGCGGGCGCCGACATTGTGATGATGCTGCGCTTGCAGCTGGAAAGAATGAGCGGCGCCTTCGTGCCCTCGGCACGCGAATATTTCCGCTTCTATGGTCTGGACCGCGCCAAGCTGGACGTCGCCAAGCCCGGCGCGCTGGTGATGCATCCCGGGCCGATGAACCGGGGCGTGGAGATCGCCTCCGACATTGCCGACGATGTGCAAGTCAGCCTGATCGCCGAACAGGTGGAGATGGGCGTCGCCATCCGCATGGCGATCCTCGATGCCCTTTCCAGGGGCCTGTCATGAACCGCAGGATCGCCTTCCGCAACGCGCGCCTGATCGATCCCGCCAGCGGACTGGACGCCAAGGGCGGGTTGCTGGTGGAAAACGGCAAGATCGCCGATGTCGGCCCGCGCCTGTTCAACGATGCCGAGCCCAATGATCCCGAAGTGATCGACTGCCGCGGGCTGGTGCTGGCACCCGGCCTGATCGATTGCCGCGTCTTTACCGGTGAGCCCGGCGGCGAACATCGCGAAAGTCTGGAGTCGGCCAGCATGGCGGCGGCGGCCGGCGGCGTCACCAGCATGGTCGTGATGCCCAACACCGATCCGGTGATCGACGAGCCGTCGCTGGTCGATTTCCTGCTGCGCCGCGCCGCCGCCACCGCCAAGGTGCGGGTTCTGCCCTGCGCCGCGCTGACGCGCGGGCTGGCCGGCGAAACCATGACCGAAATCGGCTTGTTGCAGGAAGCCGGCGCCATCGGCTTCAGCGATGGCGACCGTTCCATCGCCAATGCCCGGGTGCTGCGCCGCGCTTTGTCCTATGCCGCCACTTTCAATGCGCTGGTCATCGGCCATGCCGAGGACCCCGAATTGGTTCTGAACGCCAGCGCTACCGAAGGCGAATTCGCCACAAGGCTGGGCTTGCCCGCCGCGCCCGCGATTGCCGAAGCCATGATGGTGGAGCGCGACATACGGTTGGTCGAGCTGACCGGCGTGCGCTATCACTTCGGCCAGATTTCCACCCGCGCCGCGCTGGAGGCTGTCGCCAGCGCCAAGGCGCGCGGGCTGCCGATCACCTGCGCCGTCAGCGCCCATCACCTGATGCTGAACGAGCTGGATGTCGGTGCGTATCTCACCTTCCGCAAAGTGCGCCCGCCGCTGCGCAGCGAGGCCGACCGCGCCGCCATGGTGGAAGGCGTTGCCTCGGGTGTGATCGACGCCATCGTTTCCAGCCATGAGCCCCAGGGGGCCGATACCAAGCGCCAGCCTTTTGCATCGGCCGCCGCCGGGACGGTGGGGCTGGAGACATTGCTCGCCGCCGCGCTGACCCTGGTGCATGAGAACCATGCCAGCCTGCCCCATGTGCTAGGAACGCTGACCGCCGCGCCAGCGCGCATCTTCGGCCTGCCCACCGGCACGCTGGCCAAGGGCGCGCCCGCCGATCTGGTCCTGATCGACACCGGCGAGCCTTTTGTGGTGGATGCGGAAAAACTGCATTCTCGCGCCCGCAACACGGCCTTCGAGGGCCGCCGATTCCAGGGCCGCGCCCGCGCCACCTATGTCGGCGGCGAATGCGCCTTTGACGCGAGATAGATTTTCACCACAAAGGCTGGCATCGTCGCCGTGATGACCCTTCCCGTCCTGCTACAGGCTGTGCTGCTCGGCTATCTGCTGGGCTCTTTTCCGTCCGGCCTTTTCTTCAGCTGGCTTTCCGGCGCGGGCGATGTGCGCAAGGTCGGCTCCGGCAATATCGGCGCCACCAATGTGCTGCGCACCGGCAAGAAATGGGCGGCCGCCACGACCCTGTTTTGCGACGTGGCCAAGGGCGGGGCTGCGGTGCTGGCCGCGCGCATATTGCTTCCACCCGGCGCGGAAATGATCGCCGGGCTGGCCGCGGTGCTGGGGCATCTGTTTCCGGTCTGGCTGAAATTCGTGGGCGGCAAAGGTGTCGCGACGGCCCTTGGCGTCTTCATCGCGCTTTACTGGCCGGCAGGATTGCTGGTGGCGGCGACGTGGATCGGCGCGGCGGTGATATGGCGCATTTCGTCCCTGTCAGCCCTGATCGCCTTCGCCTTGGCGCCCGCCTATTTCCTGCTGTTACACCATCCCGCCCATGCAGCGTTCGCCCTGCTGCTATCGGCGATAATCACCTTCAAGCATCGCGACAATATCCGCAGGCTGCTGCACGGCGAGGAACCGCGTATCGGCGCAAAAAGTTCTCGCGATGGCACATCAGCTCAGTGACAGCGAACGCCGCGACTGGCTGCGCCTGTCGCGGACAGAGCATGTCGGCCCCGTCACCTTTCAGAAACTGATCGCGCGCTTCGGTTCGGCCTCCGCCGCGCTGGAAGAACTGCCGCGCATGGCAAGCCGGGGCGGCGGCAAGAACTTCGTGCTGCCCGATGCCGGCGATGCCGAGCGTGAGATCGCCGAACTGGTACAACTGGGCGGTCGCATGATCGCCGCCTGCGAGACGGAATTTCCGCGCGGACTTGCGGCGCTGGAAGCCCCGCCGCCGCTGATCAGCGTGCTGGGCCATCCGCATCTGCTGCAAAAGGAAATCGTCGCCATCGTCGGCGCCCGCAATGCCAGCGCCTTGGCCCGCAAGTTCACCGATATCCTGTCGCGCGATCTTGGTTTCGCGGGACTGGTGGTGGCGTCAGGCCTGGCGCGCGGCATCGACGCCAGCGCGCATGAAGCAGCGCTGGCGGTCGGCACCGTGGCGGTGGTGGCCGGCGGCGTGGACATCATCTATCCGCCGGAGAATGAGAAACTGTACCCCGCAATCAAAAATCAGGGCGTGATAATTTCCGAAATGCGCCTGGGAGAAGCGCCCCAGGCGCGTCATTTTCCACGGCGAAACCGCATCATCTCCGGCCTGGCGCGCGGCGTGGTGGTGGTGGAAGCCGCCGTGAAATCCGGCTCGCTGATCACCGCCCAATATGCCCTCGACCAGGGGCGCGAGGTGTTTGCAGTGCCCGGTTCGCCGCTGGACCCGCGCGCCCGGGGTACCAACCGCCTGATCCGCGACGGCGCCACCCTGACCGAAGGCGCCGAGGATATTCTGGCGGTGCTGCGCCCGATGCTGGGCGGGCATTTTGGTGAACCGGGCGATACCGAGGGCGGCGGATCCCCCCCCTCCGCTCTGGCGGCGTTGGAAGCCGAAGCCGACCGAATCCGGGCCAGGGTGGAAGAAGCCCTCGGCCCCGCGCCAGTCGAAATCGACGAGCTGATCCGCCAGTTGGGCGCCCCCGCCGCGGTGGTGCTGACTGTGCTGCTGGAGCTGGAACTGGCCGGCCGGTGCACCCGTCAGCCCGGCAATCGGGTGTCCTGGTCCTAGCCAGAAAGGCCGAAAATCACCCTCCCGACACGGGCGGGCAGATATTTTTTTATGGATTCGTCACCGGGCGGGTCGCGTAACGGCCTGATTTCGGGCGGGAAATCGGCTGGCCGGGGGCGGGAGCAGCCGGAAACCCGGCTTTTGCCCCAAGCCGGCCGTTACGGATTCAGAAAGCTTTTACGGATTAACCATGGGGCGTCGCATCGACGAGATACAACCCATGGTTATTTCAAACGCCATAATTCTCGAAATATACAATTCCAGATTGCATATAGCCACCGCACCTGCGTTGACAGGCGACGGAGGCTTCGACCAGTGTCCCGCCCCGTTTGCCGACACCCCATCGCCGGACACCTTGCTAGAGCGCGCCGCGACCCCAGATAAGCCCCTTCTTCCCCAACATTAGGTTCTATTTCCTAGATGAATGTCCTGATCGTCGAGTCCCCCGGCAAGGTCAAAGCCATCAACAAGTATCTGGGCAGCAACTATAAAGTGCTGGCCAGCTTCGGGCATATCCGCGACCTGCCGTCCAAGGACGGCTCGGTGAAGCCGGACGACGATTTTTCCATGGTCTGGGATGTGGATGCCCGGGCCGCGTCCAAGATCAAGGACATCGCGGCCGCCATGAAAGGCGCCGACAAGCTGATCCTGGCCACCGACCCCGACCGCGAGGGCGAGGCGATTTCCTGGCACATATTAGAAGTGCTGAAGGAGCGCAAAGTCCTGGGCAAGATTCCGGTCGAACGGGTCGTGTTCAACGCCGTCACCAAGTCCGCCATCCTGGAAGCCATCGCCCATCCGCGCGAACTGAACACCGAACTGGTCGACGCCTATCTGGCGCGCCGCGCCCTGGATTACCTGTTCGGCTTCACCCTCTCGCCCGTCTTGTGGCGCAAGCTTCCCGGCGCGCGTTCGGCGGGCCGGGTGCAGAGCGTGGCGCTGCGCCTGGTGGTGGAGCGTGAACAGGAAATTGAAGCCTTCCGGGCGCAGGAATACTGGAGCATCGATACCGATCTTGCGGCATCCTCGGGCAACTTTGCCGCCCGATTGATCCAGCTGGACGGCAAGAAAATCGAAAAAATGTCCCTGACAAATGAAGCGGACGCCAAGCGCGCCGTGGAGGCGATCCAGGCGCAGACATTTTCCGTGGCCAGCGTCGAGGCCAAGCCGGTCAAGCGCAACCCCTCCCCGCCCTTCATCACCTCGACCCTGCAGCAGGAAGCCTCGCGCAAACTGGGCTTTAATGCAAAGCGCACCATGCAGATCGCGCAGGGCCTATATGAAGGCGTGGAACTCGGCGGCGACGTCACCGGCCTGATCACCTATATGCGAACCGACGGCGTCACCGTCGTGCCGGAAGCCGTGGCGGAAGCCCGCGAGGTGATCGGCAAGAAATATGGCGCGCGGTATGTGCCTTCGGCGCCCCGCGTCTATGTCTCCAAGGCCAAGAACGCCCAGGAAGCCCATGAAGCGGTGCGTCCCACCAGCTTCGCCCGCACCCCCGACGAGATGGCCCGCTATCTCGATGGCGATGCCGCAAAACTGTACGAGCTGATCTGGAAGCGCGCCGTCGCCAGCCAGATGGAATCGGCCGAACAGGAACGCACCACCGTGGATGTTCTGTCCGGCGACAAGAAGATCACCCTGCGCGCCACCGGCACCGTCACATTGTTCGACGGCTTCCTTACCCTGTACCAAGAAGGCCAGGATGATGCTTCTATTGTTGCGCCCCTTCGGGGCGACGGCGACGAAGACGGCTCGAAGCTGCCCAAGGTCGTGGCCGGCGACAAGACCGACGTCGAAAACGTCACGCCAGCCCAGCATTTCACCGAGCCGCCCCCGCGCTATTCGGAATCCAGCCTGGTGCGCAAGCTGGAAGAGCTGGGCATCGGCCGCCCCTCGACCTATGCCTCGATCCTTTCGACCCTGCGCGACCGCGCCTATGTGAAGATGGACCGCCAGCGCTTCATTCCCGAAGACAAGGGCCGACTGGTCACCACCTTCCTCAACAGCTTCTTCAAGCGTTATGTCGCCTATGACTTCACCGCCGATCTCGAGGAAAGGCTGGATGAGGTTTCCGCGGGTAACCTGAACTGGAAACAATTGCTGCGCGATTTCTGGACGGACTTCTCGGCCAATGTCGGCGAGACCAAGGATCTCAAGATCCGCGATGTCATCGACGAACTCGACATGGTTCTGTCGCCGCACATCTTCCCGCCGGGCGAAGAAGGCGTGGACCCGCGCAAGTGTCCGTCCTGCGAAAACGGCCGCTTGAATCTCAAGCTGGGCCGCTTCGGCGCCTTTGTCGGCTGCTCCAACTATCCGGAATGCAAGTTCACCCGCCAGATCGGCGCCAAGCCGGGTGACGGCGATGCCGGCCCGGTGGAAATTGGTCTGTTCCCCGAGAGCGAAGACATGATCACCCTGCGCACGGGGCGCTTCGGACCCTATGTCCAGCGCGGCGAAGGCGAAAAACCCAAGCGCAGCGGCCTGCCCAAGGGCACCGACAAGAGCGATGTCGACTTGGAACTGGCGGTCAAGCTGCTGTCGCTGCCGCGCGAAGTCGGCCTGCATCCGGAAGACGGCAAGAAGATCACGTCCAACTTCGGGCGCTTCGGACCTTATGTTTATCACGATGGTATCTATGCCTCGCTGCCCTCGCCCGAGGACGTGTTTGAGATCGGGCTGAATCATGCCGTCACCCTGATCGCCGAGAAAAAGGCCAAGGGTCCGGGCCGTCGCGGCGCGCAGACGCTCAAGGACCTCGGCGCGGCACCGGACGGCAAGCCGATCAAGGTGCTCAAGGGCAAGTTCGGTTCCTATGTCAGCGATGGTGAAACCAACGCCACCCTGCCCGAAGGCACCGAGCCCGATGGCGTGACCATGGAACAGGCGCTGCTGCTGATCGCCGAACGCGCGGCCAAGGGCGGCAAGAAAAAGAAGCCGGCAAGGGCCGCGAAAGCGGCCAAGCCCAAGGCCGAGAAAAAAGAGAAGGCTGCGCCCATAAAGGCCGCGGCCAAAACCCCAAGCAAAAAGAAAGCTGCCGCCCCCAAGGGCAAGGCTCCGGCATCCGGCAAAAAAGCCAAAGAGCCCGAGCTGGCAGGCGAATAGGAATTGAAGAAACCAAAATCTCCGACCAACACGCGCGTCCTGGACAAGGCGCGGGTGCTCGAACTGCTGGCCACCAAGGCCGGCGCCAACAAGCGCGACCTCGCCAGGCTCCTGGGCCTGAAAGGTTCAGACCGCATCGTCCTCAAGCGCATCCTGAAAGAATTGGAAGCGGACGGCGCCATCGAAGGCCGCCAGAAACAGGGCTTCATCAAGCGCGGCGAACTGCCGGACGTCGGCATCGTGGAAATCACCGGTGTCGATGAGGATGGCGAAGTGCTGGCACGGCCACTGGCCTGGGACAGCAACGAAGCGCTCCCAACAATCTATGTCCAGCCGCCCAAGGATGGCAGCGCGCCCGGCCCCGGCGACCGGCTGCTGGCGCGTCTGGAACGCCACGGGGAATCCTACGAGGCCCATGTCATCCGACGGCTGGAGCAGGAAACCCAGACCAAGCTGATCGGCGTGCTGCGCGACTCCCCCTCCACCGGCTGGCGGCTGGTGCCGATCAACAAGAAAGAGCGCACCGAATATGCGCTGGACAAATCCGATCTGGGCGGCGCCAAGCACAATGAACTGGTGGCGGCCGAGCCCCAGCCGGGCCGGATCGCCGGTTTCAGCCGCGTAAAAATCATCGAGCGCATCGGCAGCATGGATTCGCCCCGAACCATCAGCCTGATCGCCATTCACGACCATGGCATTCCCACCGAATTTCCCACTGCGGTGATCGAGGACGCCAAGGCGGCACAGCCGATCGATCCGCGCGGCCGGACCGACCTGCGCGCCGTTCCGCTGGTCACCATCGATCCGCCCGATGCGCGCGATCATGACGATGCGGTATGGGCCGGGCTGGATGACGACGAACGCAATCCGGGCGGCCACATCGTGCTGGTCGCCATTGCCGATGTCGCCCATTACGTCACCACAGGTTCGGCGCTGGACAAGGAAGCCCTCAAGCGCGGCAACAGCGCCTATTTCCCCGACCGGGTGGTGCCGATGCTGCCCGAGGAACTGTCGGCCGATCTCTGCTCCCTGAAGGAAAACGTGGACCGGCCCTGTCTTGTGGCGCGCATGGTGTTCGATCGCCATGGCCACAAGAAAAGCCACACCTTCCTGCGCGCGGTGATGCGCTCGGCGGCGCGGCTGACATATGCCCAGGCGCAGGCCGCGTTCGACGGCAATTCCCATGAGGGCATGACCGCGACCGTGGAGAAAACCCTGGCGGATGTCTGGGCGGCGTATCAATCGCTGACCATCGCCCGCGCCAAGCGCGATCCGCTGGACCTCGACCTGCCGGAACGGCGCGTCATTCTGGGCGCGGACGGCAAGGTGGCTTCCATCGCCTATCGCGAGCGGCTGGAATCCATGAAGCTGATCGAGGAATTCATGGTGCTGGCCAATGTTGCGGCCGCCGAAGCGCTGGAGAAAGCCCGGACGCCGCTGATCTACCGGGTGCACGACACGCCGTCCAAAGAAAAGCTGTTCGCCTTTTCCGATTTCCTGCGCACCCTGAATATCACCTTCACCAAGGGCCAAGTGATGCAGCCCGGCGCCTTCAACCGCATTCTCGGCCAGGCCAAGGGCACGCCAAACGAGGCGGTGATGAATGACGTGGTGCTGCGCAGCCAGGCGCAGGCCATCTATGACCCGGCCAATATCGGCCACTTCGGCCTGAACCTGCCGAAATACGCCCACTTCACCTCGCCGATCCGCCGCTACGCCGACCTGATCGTGCACCGCGCCCTGATCCGCGCCTTCGAACTGGGCGAAGGCGGACTGACCGAGCGCGAGATGGCGACACTGGCCGGCACTGCCGAACACATCACCATCACCGAACGCCGCGCCATGGCGGCGGAACGCGACTCGACCGACCGCTATGTCGCCGCCTTCATGGAAGACCGCATCGGGCAGAGTTTCGACGCCCGCGTCACCGGCGTCACCCGCTTCGGGCTGTTTGTCCGGCTGGCGGATTCCGGCGCCGAAGGACTGATCCCCATCCGCAGCCTCGGGGCCGACTATTTCCATCACGACGAACAGCGCCAGGCGCTGATCGGCCAGCGCACCCATGTCAGCTATGGCATGGGCGCCGCGCTGGCGGTGAAGCTGCTGGAAGCCGCGCCTCTGACCGGCGGCCTGAGATTCGCGCTGGCGGACGGATCGGGGGATGCCCCCGTGCGGAGCGGCAAACCGCGCGCCGGCAAACCCGGAAAACGTCCCAACAAGGACCGTTTCCGGGGCAAAAAACGCTGATTTCCGCCGTTTTTAGTGGATTTGCTTGACAGGATGGGGGCTTATCCCCCATTACCCGGCCCCTCGACCTGCCTTTTTTGGAGTCTCCCATGGCGAAGCCGACCACCGCGAAGATCCGCCTCAACAGCGAAAGTGGCAGCGGCTTTTTCTATGTCACCAAGAAGAACACCCGCACCATGACCGAGAAGTTTTCGATCAAGAAGTACGACCCGGTGCTGCGCAAGCATGTCGAATTCAAGGAAGGCAAAATCAAGTAAGCAGTTCGCTTATTTGATCTAAGACGCTAGCCTTGCGCGCATGCAGCGCGCCCTTTCCCGGCTTTCCAGTGAACCGTTTGACGTTCTGATCGTCGGCGGCGGCGCCACCGGCTGCTTCACCGTGCGCGACTGCGCCTTGCGCGGCTTGAAAGTGGCGCTGGTCGAGGCGCACGATTTTGCCTCCGCTACCAGCGCCCACAATTCCAAGCTGGCCCATGGCGGGCTGCGCTATCTGCGCAACCTCGAATTTTCCCTAGTGCGCGAATCCTTGCGCGAGCGCCGCAACCTGATGCGGATCGCGCCGCATCAGGTGCGGCCGCTGCCCTTCCTGCTGCCGCTCTATCATGCGGGATTGGGCGAACGGCTGAAGCTTGGCGCGGGACTGACGCTGTACGATCTTCTGTCGTTCGATCGCAACGGCCTCGAAGATCCGGCGCAACGCCTGCCCGGCCATCGCTGGATCGGCAAGACCGAGGCGCTGGCGCGCGAACCGGTGCTGGCGGGCGACGGCTTTGAGGGCGCGTTCGAATATCACGACTCCCAGATGTACGCGCCCGAGCGCATCGCGCTGGAATGCCTGCTCGATGCCGATGCCCATGGCGCGGCCATCGCCAATTATGTGAATGCCGACCGGCTGCTGTTGCGGGACGGCAGGATCGAAGGCGTCACCGCCCATGACGTGATGACCGGCGCCAACTTCGAAATCCGCGCCAAGACCGTGCTGGTAGCAGCGGGTCCCTGGGCCGACCTGTTTCTGGAACAGGCGACCGGTCGGCAGGCGGCACACAAGCTGGTCCGCTCCAAGGGCATTCATCTGCTGGTGCCGCAGATCAGCAAGGCGGCGCTGACCATCGAGGCCGGCAATGGGCATCTGTTCGCCCTGCCCTGGCGCGGCCACACCTTGCTGGCGACCACCGATACCCCGTTCAGCGGCGATCCCGCCACCGTCGCGGTGACCGAAGCCGACATCAACGGTTTGCTGGGCCAGTTCAACCGGTACCTGCCATCGGTGCGACTGACACAAGACCATGTACAGTTCTTTTATGCCGGGCTGCGCCCCCTGGTCAGCGACGGGAAAGGCGAAAAGAACAGCTACAATGTCAGCCGCCGCTCAGAATTGGTGGATCACGGCAAGGACGAACAGCTGGACGGTGTCTTCTCCGCACTGGGCGGAAAATGGACCACCTCGCGCGCGCTGGCGCAAACCATCACCGACGCGCTGGTGCAAAAACTGGGCTCAAAAGCCAAGCCCTGCATCACCGCCAACACGCCGCTGCCCGGCGGCCGCTTCGACCGTTTCGAAGACATGGCGCGCGGCTATCAAAAGACCTGGCCCGGACTCTCGAGCGTGCGCAACCTGGCCCATATGCTGGGCGCGCGCCTGCCCTTGGCCCTGAAAGGCGCCAAACTGTCCGATCTGGCGGCACTGGGGATGAGCGGTGACACGCTGGCGCAGGTCCGCTTCTCACTGGACGAGGAAATGGCGCTGACCCTGGAAGATGTACTGATGCGGCGCACCGCATTGGGACAATTTGGCCCGCCCCGCGCGAACGCCGTGGAAAAAGTCGCCACCGCGATGGCGGCGCATCTGGGCTGGAACGAAGACAAGAAGAACCGCGAGATCGACAGCCTCGCGCCGATCTACAGGACAGCAACGTGACGGCCTTCGTGATCTTCAATCCCAATTCCGCCGGCGGCCAGACCGGCCGCGACTGGCAGCAGATCGAGGAATCGCTGGAGCGCATTTTTCCGCTGCTGTCCTTCTTCGTCACCGCGGCACCTGCCCAGGCCGCCCATATGGTGCGCGACGCGCTGCGCGACGACCATATGGAGATCATCGTGGTGGGCGGCGACGGTACCATCAACGAAGCCCTGAACGGCTTCTTTGATCGCGGCGCGCCAGTCTAGAACGACGCCGTGTTCAGCTTTGTGCATAGCGGCCATGACAGCGCCCTGTGCCGCAAGTTCGGCCTGCTGCCAGGCTGGCGTGCGGGAATCGAGCACCTGAAACAGGCGCGCATCCGCAAGACGGATGTGGGCCGCGTCTCCTGCATCAGCGAAACCGGCGCGCCTGTTTCGCGCTATTTCCTGGGCGCCGCCAGTTTCGGCCTGTCCGGCACCATCGCCCGCTTGCTGGGCACCGCGCGCATCGCGCGCTTCTTTGGCCATCGCTTCGCGCTCGCCTGGCACAGTCTGGTGGCGCTGACGCGCTGGCGGACATGCCGGGTGCGCTTGATTGCGACCGGCTATGACGAGATCGCGGGCATCTCCTGCGTGCGGCTTTCACCCTATGGCGGGTTGCTGGATGTCGACGTCGCGGCGGGGCAGTCCCGCCGTCGCATCCTGCAAACCATGACATCGCTTGGCCGGTGCCTGCGCTCCGCGCGGCTGACCGCGGCCCCGACCTTGGACACCAGCGGAGCGGTGGCGGTGGAAACCGACGGCGAAAGCGCAGGCGTGCTGCCCGCCAGTTTTGAAATTTATCCCGGCGCCCTCAATCTGCGCGTTTGATCCTTCGGTTTGGGTTAGACTGACGCCATGACCCCGTGGATTCGCTGGAACGCAGATGCCGCGCCGGCCGAACCGGCCTGGCGCTGGCTGGCGGAGGGCCTGGAGATGCCGGCGCTGCTGGCCACTCCCGCCCGCACCCGCGCCGACATGCAGCTTCCCGCCTCCCGCCTGCCCGAACCGGCTCGGCTAGAACTTGTTGCGCTGCTGGGTCAGGAACGTGTGCGCCAGCAGGATGAGGAACGCATCGGCCATGCCGCCGGTTGTGGCGCTGTCGCGCAGTTGCGGCTGCGCGGCGGCGACCTCTCCCATGCGCCCAATGCCGTACTGTATCCCCGCAACGAAGACGATGTCCTGGCGTTGCTGCGGATATGTGCCGATGCCGACATCGCGGTGGCCTGCGATGACGAGGAAATGCGAGAGCGCGGCGAACATGCCGCCATTGTGACCTGCAACATGACCGGCATGGCCGATATTCTGTCGCTGGATGCGATGTCGGGACTGGCGTGTGTCGAAGGCGGGATCGCCAGCGCGGAACTGGCGCGCCAACTTGCCGCGCGCGGCATGGCTTTCGGGCCGGCGACGTTTTCCACTCTGGGCGGCTGGATCGCGCGCGGCACCGGCACGCAAGGACTGGAAGAGGTCCGGCTGGCAACGCCGCAAGGCATCCTCCCCGCCACCCCGATCATGGCGGGATCACCGGGCGCTCTCGGCATCGTCACCGGCGCGACGCTGCGCATCCGCGCCGCGCCCGGCAGGACGCTACACCTGAACACTCTGTTTCCCGATTTCGCCAGCGGCCTTGCCACCATGCGCGAGGCGCAGCGCGAGAGCATCGTGCAAACCGATATGCGATTGTCGGATGCCGCCGAAACCCGCTTCCATCGCCGCCTGGCCGGCATGAACCCGACCCTGTGGCAACGTATGGAAGAACTTTACTGCGGCATGCGCCGCTTCGATGACAGCGCGGCGGCACTTGGGATTGCCTTCAGCGGCAGCGCCGCCGATGTCGAAATCGCGCGCAAGCGATTCTCCATCCTGGCCAAAGAACTTGGTGCCGTGACGCGCGATGCGGTCACGCCGCCGGACTATCGTCCCCTGTTGCTAGATCGCGGCGTCACGGTGGACAGGGTATGCGCCAGTGCAAGCTGGTCGAAACTGCCGGTGCTGTATGTCGCCCTGCGGGCCGCCCTGGATCAGGCGATGCGCGCCCATGCACCGCGTGACGGCGCGCATGGCCTGGTGCTGGGCCGGATTGCGGGCGCGCGCCACGACGGCGCCGATCTGACTTGCACTTTTATCTTTCCCCGCTGTCTGAACGGCGATGTCGCGCAGGCCCAGGCAATCCGGCAGGCAGCACTGGATGTTTTGGCGGCGCATACGCGGACAAGCAGTGCGCTGGAAACCGATGTCCTGCGGGCCATCAAGGCCGTTCTGGATCCCAAAAACATCCTTAATCCCGGTACGCCGCCTGCCTAGGCGGTATCCAGTGCTTCGCGCACGGCTTTTGCGGCGCGGGCGACGGCGTCATGCGCCTGCGGCAAGATCGTCTGCAGATAAATGAAGCAATGCACCATGTCGGCATAATCGGCGATGGTGACTTTCACGCCCGCCGCGCGCAGTTTTTCGGCATAGGCCAGGCCTTCATCATGCAGCGGGTCATGGCCGCCCAGCATCACATAGGCGGGCGGCAGGCCGGAAAAGTCCTTGCCGCGCAGGGGCGAGACCCTGGGCGAATTGCGGTCGGCATCCGCCGGCAGATAGAGCGAATGAAAATATTCGATCGCGCACCGTTCCAGGAAATAGCCCACCGCGAATTCATTGAGGGACGCGGTTTCGCCGCCGATCTGGGTGTTGGGAAACATCAGTAGCTGGGCGGCGATCTTGATGCCGCCCTTTTCCTTCATCACCTGGGTGACGATGGCGGCCAGCATGGCGCCGGCGCTGTCGCCGCCCAGCGCGATGCATCCCGCATCCACGCCCAGCGCCGTCGCGTTGGCCTCTATCCAGACGGTGGCAGCGACGGCGTCGTCCACCGCAGCGGGAAAAACATGTTCCGGCGCCAGGCGGTAATCCACCGCGATCACCTTGAAGCCGCCTTCCGCCGCCAGCAGCCGGCACAGCCCGTCATGGCTTTCCAGGCTGCCGGCGACAAAGCCGCCGCCGTGAAAATAGATCATCGCCGGCAAGGGACCGCTAGCCGCGACGGGCGCATAGGCGCGGGCGCGGATATCCCCGGCGGGACCGGGAATGGTGAAATTGTCGACCTTGCCGACCGGGACATCCTTGGGTCCGGTCAATTGCATCATGGCGGCGAAGGACTGGCGCGTCATGGCGGGCGGTACATCCCACGCCTTGGGGCGCGGAATCGCGGCGGCCTTGTCGAGAAAGGCTTTCACCAGCGGATCGAGAGGCATGAAAGGTCCTGCGCGGGGCGAGTGCCCATGCTAACGCATTTCGCCCGGCTTTGGACTAGTGGATGGAGATGCGCCCCTCGGGGTCGACGCGGCCTGAATGAATGTCACCCAGCAGGACCAGCATCACGAACCAGAACTGGGCGCGCTCATGGGCGCCTTCGGCTTCCAAGGTCATCACCGCGCGGCTGGCATAATCGGACGCCGCCGCGCCATGCTCCGCCGCAAGGACGCCCGCCAAACGATAAAGATCACCGGTCGTCATAGTCATGGGGAAAGCATGACAGGCCTGCATGAACGCAGGCTTAACCGAACGTTTTTATCGATATTTCACATAGTTAGACAGGAATTACACCTGTACGCCGTGATTTGCTATATACTCCATTCAACAAGCGTGGATTTCCCGTGCCCGGCAAAAGCATCCTTCTGATCATCGGCGGCGGCATCGCGGCTTACAAAGCCCTCGAGCTGGTGCGCCGTCTTGCCGAGCGTGGCGTCACGACGCGCGCCATCCTCACCAAAGCGGGCGCGGAGTTTGTCACCCCGCTCTCGGTCTCGGCGCTGACCGGGGAGAAAATCTACAGCGATCTTTTCAGCCTGACCGACGAAGCGCAGATGGGCCATATCCAGCTGTCGCGCAGCGCCGACCTGGTGGTGGTGGCGCCGGCCACCGCCGATCTGATGGCCAAGATGGCGAACGGGTTGGCGAACGACCTGGCCTCGACCACCCTGCTGGCGACCGACAAGCGCGTGCTGATGGCGCCGGCGATGAATGTGCGGATGTGGCAGAGCGCATCGGTGAAACGCAACGCCGAACTCCTGAAAAAAGACGGCGTGCTGTTCGTTGGTCCCAATGACGGCGAGATGGCCTGCGGCGAATTCGGGCCCGGCCGCATGGCCGAGCCACTGGAGATCGTCGCTGCCATCGAACAGGCGCTGACCGTGCAGGGTCCGCTGGCGGGTATGCGGGCGCTGGTGACGGCGGGACCAACCCGCGAGCCGGTAGACCCGGTGCGCTTCCTCGCCAACCAGTCAAGCGGCAAGCAGGGCTATGCCATCGCCGATGCGCTGGCGCGGGCCGGCGCCGAGACCACACTGATTTCCGGGCCGGTCACGCTCGCCACGCCGCAAGGCGTCAAACTTCAGCGCGTCACCACGGCGCGCGAAATGCTGGCGGCCTGCGAAGCCGCCCTGCCCGCCGATGTGCTGGTGATGGCGGCGGCGGTGGCCGACTGGCGGCCCGATTTCGCCGCCAACAGCAAGATCAAGAAAAGCACCGACCGCGTGGTGCCGCTGATCAAGCTGGTGGAAAATCCCGACATATTGGCGACCCTGGCGGCCCATGCGGCGCGGCCACGGCTGGTGATCGGCTTTGCCGCCGAGACCGACGATGTGGTGCAGAACGCGGTGGCCAAGCGCGCGCGCAAGGGCGCGGACTGGATCATCGCCAATGATGTTTCGGGCGACGTGATGGGCGGCGAACGCAACCGGGTGCACTTGATAAGCGAGGCCGGCATCGAAGACTGGCCCGACATGACAAAAGGCGAAGTGGGATTGCTGCTGGCGGCCCGTATCGCGGAGAAGCTCAAAGGAGCCGCATGAAAGTCGGGATCAAGAAATTGCCGAACGGGGCCGACCTGCCCCTGCCCCATTACGCCACGCCGGGATCGGCGGGGTTGGACCTGCTGGCGGCGACCGACAGCGAGATCGCGCTGGCGCCCGGCGCGCGCATGGCAGTTCCGACCGGCATCGCCATCGAACTGCCGCTGGGGGTCGAGGCGCAGGTGCGGCCCCGCTCCGGCCTGGCGCTCAACCACGGCATCACCTGCCTGAATGCGCCAGGCACCATCGACAGCGACTATCGCGGCGAGATCAAGGCCATCCTGATCAATCACAGCGATACGGTGTTCAAAATCACCCGCGGCATGAAGATCGCCCAGATGGTGATCGCCCGCCACGAACAGGCCGAACTTGTGGAAGTAGAAGCATTGGGCGAAAGCGAGCGCGGCGCAGGCGGCTTCGGCTCTACGGGCATGACGGTCAAAGTTTGATGTTGAAACTGTCGCGCAAAACCCTGCTGGCGCTGGAGGCGGTGATCGACATCGCCTTCAACGCCCGCCCCGAACCGGTGCAGGCCAAGGAAATCACCGCCCGCCAAGGTGTGCCGCAACGTTATCTTGAACAGGTGATGCAGCAGTTGGTGCGCGCCGGTATCCTCAAGGGCGTGCGCGGGCCGCGCGGCGGCTATCGCCTGGCGCGCGAGCGGCGGCGCATTTCGGTGGGCGATGTTGTGCGGGTGGCTGAAAGCATCGAGGACGATGAAGAGAAACACTCGCCCCGCTCCGACCTGGGCCAGCGCATTGTCGCGCCCTTTGTCGTTACCCTGCAGGACGAACTGATGACGCGGCTGGATTCGGTCTCCATCGAAGACCTGTGCCAGCGGGCACGTCATGCCGGCGTCGAAGCTGGTGCCGAGAACAGCGCCGATTTCACTATTTAGGAGCGTCGGCGAAAGCCGGAGCGACCAATTTTAAGGAGTAGCGACATGGAACAGGGCAAGCCGGGACGCGGACGCATCTATGACTCGATCACCCAGACTATCGGCGACACGCCGCTGGTGCGGATGAACCGCATGCCCAAGGACGCCGGCGCCAAGGCCGACATCCTGCTGAAGCTGGAATTCTTCAACCCGATCTCCTCGGTCAAGGACCGGATCGGCGTCAGCATGGTCGAGGCGCTGGAAAAACAGGGCATCATCACGCCCGGCCAGACAACCCTGATCGAACCGACCAGCGGCAATACCGGTATCGCGCTTGCCTTCGTCGCCGCCGCCAAGGGCTATAAGTTGATCCTGGTGATGCCGGAATCCATGTCGCTGGAACGGCGCAAGATGCTGATGATCCTGGGGGCGCAGATCGAACTGACCGAGGCCGCCAAGGGCATGAAGGGCGCCATCGCTCGCGCCCATGAGCTGGTGGCGGAACATCCCGGCGCCGTGATCCCGCAGCAGTTCGAAAATCCCGCCAACCCGGAAATCCACCGCCAGACCACGGCGGAGGAAATCTGGAACGATACGCAAGGCAAGGTGGACATCGTCATCAGCGGCATCGGCACCGGCGGCACCATCACCGGTGTGGGTCAGGTGCTGAAGGCCAGGAAGCCGTCGGTACAGATGATCGCGCTCGAGCCGGAAGACAGCCCCGTCCTGTCGGGCGGCGCGCCGGGACCGCACAAGATCCAGGGCATCGGCGCCGGCTTTGTCCCCGCCATCCTGGACCGCAAGGTGATCGACGAGGTCATCACCATTTCCAACGAAACCGCGCTTTCAACGGCACGCAAGGCGGCGCAGCTGGAAGGCATTCCGGTGGGGATTTCGTCCGGCGCGGCTATCGCGGCGGCGCTGGAAGTCGGCGCCCGCCCCGAAAATGCCGGCAAGACCATCGTAGCGATCATCCCGTCTTTCGCGGAACGCTACCTGTCCACGGCGCTGTTCGAGGGGCTTTAGCTTTAGTTCTTAGCGCGAGGATTTTTGCCCGCCGGGCAGGCGCGCGGAGCGATGTGGACGAACAGTCCATGAGCGACGCGCAACGAACCCGGAGGGCAAAAGGACCGCGCTAGTTCACGCGGATCGTGTTCAGCGATCCAATGATGCCGAAGGCCTGCAGCAGCCATAGCACAACGCAGATCACAACCACGGCGTTCAGGATGGACTTAATCTTGCTGTCCATGGGTATGTAGGTGTTGACCAGCCAGAGCAGCACGCCAACTACAACCAGAACGATGATAATGTTGATAAGCATAAAATCTCCCGCGAAAATCCGGCTAGGCAACGGCCAGCCGCAGCAGAAGTTCCCTAACCGCCTCTAAATCAGGCTGGCCAGCAGATCGGGCCGGTCGGTACAGATGCCATCCAGGCCAGCCAAGCGCTGCATGTCCGCCGGGCTGTTGACGGTCCAAGCCCCGACCTTCAGGCCTTTGGATCGCGCAAAGGCGACATTGCCGGGCGTGGCGTCGGGAAAATCGGGAAACCAGCCCTGCCCGCCCGCAGTCGCGATTGTCTCTATCGCCGACCGGACATCGCCCAGCTTTTCGGTGCTGAACCAGCAGGGCGCGCCGCGCTGGCGGATGCGCGCCAGCGCCCGCCAGTCGAAACCGACAAAGACCACGCCGGGCAGAAAATCCGCCGCCGCGACCACATCATACGCCGCGTCGGCCAGCGCAACAGGATCGGCGCTGTCATCGCTGGTGTCGCATTTCAGTTCCACAAACAGGGTGAAGGGACGCGGCGCGTCCTGCGCCAGCGCGATAACCTCTTCCAGCGTGGGAACGGGCGCGCCGTCTACGGCCTGCACCAGGGGATAATTTTGGACATAGACGCTGCCCGGTCTGGGCCGCCCGACATCGAACTGCCGCAGCTCCGCCAAAGACAGGTCCTTGATGCGCGGGCCTGGCTCGGTCAGCCAGATACCGTCCTTGCGCGCCATATCCGCCATCAACCGGAAATCATGATGCACCACCACCACGCCATCGCGCGACAATTGCACATCCGGTTCGGCCCCATCATAGCCGCATGCGATAGCGTCGGCGAAAGCCGCCAGGGTGTTTTCCGGCCACAACGCTGCGCCGCCGCGATGGGCGATGTTGAGAGGTTTCATGCCGGTTTCTGCACCCAGAACTGATACATGCCGGAGAATGTATCGGGATTGTCGCTCTCGAACGCTTGCCAGTGATCCAGATTCGTCGCCCCCGGATCGCCGGCAAAGCGGCCCCGATAGGCGGCCAGCACATCGTCATCGACGGAAAATCCCAGCAACGTCAGATTATTGCCGCGCAGAAAATCACCGATGGCCGTGAGTGTTACCCGCTGTTCCTGAACATGGAACAGCAGGTCGCGACAGGTGCTGGTGGTGAAAAAATCTGCCGACGCCGCAAGAACGTCCCGCTGCTGGCTGGTCTCCAGCAGGCGTTGGCGTTCGCGCCGGATATCATCGGCGGTTATTCCCTGGCCCGGGATGCGCGGCAAATCACGCCGCGCCACGTCGCTGTAAAATCCCAGCATCATCACCCCGCCCGGGCGTAATAGCGACAACAGCACGCACCAGCCCGCGAACGGATCGGCCAGATGATGCAGCACTCCGACGGCCTCGATCAAATCGAAGCGGCGGTCGAGGGCGCCAAGCTCCAGCAGATCGGCCTGGGCATATTCGATTTCCAGACCCATCTCGCGGGATTTGCGCGCGGCATGGCCCAGACTGGCCAGGCTGAGATCGACCGCCAGCGTTCGCGCGCCCTGGAATTTTTGCGTGGTCTCGATGGCATTGCGGCCGGTGCCGCAGCCCGCCACCAGTATGTCGGCGCCCTCGCCTGCCCCGATCGGTTCCAGAGTGGAAAAAGGAAACGTCTGCCGCAGATACAGGTGTAAATCCGCAGGCTCCGCCGTTCCGCACCGGACCCATCGCGGATAGGGATTGTTCTCATACTGGGCCTGGACCAGTCGGGAGCCGGCGTCATTGATCTGCGTCAATCGCGGGATGGCCGCGCGCAGCCGCTCCTCTTCTTCCGGCTCCCGGATTTGCTGCGTCAGAATGGACTCGATTTCGGAATGCCATGAGCGTTTCAGCAACCGGCTTGGCGACGCAAGCTTGTACAGCGGGAAATAGGCCGCCACCGCGACCAGCCAGTGGGGCGGGATGGGCATATCCGCATCCAGCGCGGCCACCAGCCGGTCGCACAGTTCACCCGCCCGGGCTGTTTCGTCGTCGCCGAAGACATATTCATTGATAAAACATTGCTGGGCCAGCGCACTGTAAAAATGCAACGCGTCTGCAAGCCTGCCGTCGGTCATGGTGTCCCGCAGAAAATCGCGCCGCGACGCCGTCAGCATCCTCTCCAGTTCCATGTCCAGATTCGGCGTCAGGCGCAGCAACGCCACGAGCAAGGCATCGTTCGCCATGTCGGAAAAGTGTTTGACAAGATCGGCACAGACCCGCGCCAGGTCGGCGGGCCGGTCCCAATTTTCCATCAATGCACGGAGCAATAACGGGCGCAATATTTCGGCGTCGCTTTCGAAACGAACATCTTTTGCGCAGGCGACGAAAATTCTTTTGGTTTGCGCCGTTTCCTCGAGGGCTAGCGAGCGCATGGCCGCACCCAGCGCACCGCGCCGGTCGTCCTGCGACAACAGCGCCAGAGCCAGGTTGTTCAGCACCTCCGGCTGGTTCGGATCGATCTCCAATGCCCGCCGGAGGCAGGCGATCGCCTCCACCGGTTTCCCGGCAGTCCTGAGGACAGCGCCCAGATTGCCATGCGCGTTCGGAAAATCCGGCGCCAGGGCAATGGCCTTGCGGTAGCAATCCTCGGCCTGATCCAGCGCGCCCTGCTGCAACAGCAACACGCCCAGATTGTTCTGGGTATCCGGCTGGTTCGGATCAAGCCGCAGAGCCGCGCGGCTGGCGACGACCGCCTCGTCCAGCTTGCCCAGCGCCGCAAGCGCCAGTCCCAGATGCGCGTGATACGGCGCGGCCACCGCATTCAGCGCAAGGGCCTTGCGGATCAGTTCCACGGCAGAGGCCGGCTGTTCCGCCTGATAGGCGATGACACCCAGCCGATGCAGGCTGTCGGCATGGCCGGGCTGGGCAGCCAGAACCTGCCGATAGGATTGTTCGGCGTCCCGCAGCCGTCCGGCATGGTGGAACTGAACCGCTCGCGCAAAAATTTCCTGGGCGCTCTCGGTGCGTTGAGTGTGCGTGGCGTTGCCCGCGCGGCGCTGCTTGCGGTTCACAAACAGTCCCCGCGCCCCAGAAGAACGGACCTCATCGCACCATTTTTCCCTGTTTTTCCTGTCTTATATTATGCGCAAAGGACGGGAAGTCCGCTATACCCTCCGGCCCATTCGCTCTTTTTCGCCCGCAGAATGCAACCTGACATGACGTCCCCGCCCGATCTGACCTCGCCCGGACCGCTGATCCCGGCTCATCGCCACCATGCCTGGCTGCTGGAGAGCCGCGAGCTGCTGCGCCTCGCGGTGCCGCTGGCGGCCACCCAGCTGGCGCAGATGACGATCCTGGCCACCGATACCATCATGCTGGGCCATTACAGCAAGGAAGCACTGGCGGCCGGCGCGCTGGGCAACACGGTCTATTTCCTGCTCTGGCTGCTGGGCTGCGGCATCCCCATGGCGGTGTCGCCGGTGATCGCGCACATCCAGGGCCAGCACAGCAACAGCAAGGAAGGGCGCGACCGCCGCGGCGTGCGCACCGCCGTGCGCATGGGCCTGTGGTCGGTCGCCATCGTCTCGCTGCCGCTGATGGGGCTGCTGTTCTTTACCCAGCCGATCCTGCTGTTTTTCCGCCAGCAGCCGGGATTGGCGGCGGACGCCGCCATCTTCGTGTCGGCGCTCGCCATCGGCCTGCCCTTCGCGCTGGGCTTTCAGGTGTTGCGCAGCTTTTCGACCGCGCTGTCCCATGCCTTGCCGCCCATGGTGGTGCTGATCCTGGCCATTCTGTTCAACGCGTTGGCCGACTATGCGCTGATCTTTGGGCATTTCGGTTTTCCGCGCCTGGGCATACTGGGCGCGGGCATCGCCAGCGCCAGCTCGAACATCTTTGCCTTTGCGATCATGCTGGCCATCGCGCTCGGCGTTCCGGCATTGAAGCGCTACCGCATCCTGCACCGGTTGACGCATCCCGACTGGAAGACTTTCGGCGAGCTGTTCCAGCTCGGCCTGCCCATCGGCATCACCATGGTGTTCGAGGTGGCGCTGTTCAACGGCGCCGCACTGGCCATGGGGATCTTCGGCCTGGCGCCCCTGGCGGCACACCAGATCGCCATCACCATTCCCTCCATCACCTTCATGGTGCCGTTGGGCATCGGGCTGGCGGCGACGGTGCGCGTCGGGCTGGCGGCGGGCGCAGGCGACCAGGCCGGTGCGCGCCGCGCGGGCTTCACCGCCATCGCCATGGCGGGCCTGTTCATGAGCGTCATGGCGATGGTGCTGCTGCTATGGCCACGCCAGATCGCAAACCTGTGGTTGCCCGATATTCCGGCCAACGCCGATGTACTGGCCCTGGCGGTGAGTTTCCTGTTCATCGCCGCCGCCTTCCAGCTGGTGGACGGCATCCAGGTGGCCGCCTCGTTGAGCCTGCGCGGGTTGAAAGACGCTACCGGACCGATGTGGCTGGCGGGTGCGTCCTATTGGCTGGTGGGTGCGCCCACCAGCCTGCTGCTGGGCTTCACCTTCGGCATGCAGGGCTACGGCATCTGGCTGGGACTGGCCTTCGGCCTGCTGGTGGCGGCGATCACCTTGACGGCGCGCTTTGCGATTCTGTCAAAAAAACCTCTGCAGCGCGAACAATAGCGCGACCGCGATCACCATCAGCACCGCGATCAGCGCGATTCGTGTCGGCCGGCTGCGCCGTTCCTGCTCCACGGCAATCCGGATGGCGGTATCGGGGTGCAGACGCACCCCGCCTTCCGCCACCATCTGCGACAGTTCCTCGGCATTGCGCACCAGTTGCGGCAGATCCTGCGCCAGCTTGCCCAGCGCGCCGAAGGTCTCCCCGGCACGGTTGAGCGCGGCTTCCGGTCCCATATTCACGGCAACCCATTTCTCCGCCACCGGGCGCGCCGCGTCCCAGATGTCGAAATCAGGATTGAGGCCGCGGCAGACGCCTTCCACCACCACCATGGTCTTTTGCAGCAGCATCAGTTGCGGCTGGGCCTGCATGTCAAAGCGCCGGGTGGTTTCGAACAATTGTCCCAGCAGCCGGGCAATGGAGACGTCGCGGGCGCCACGCCCGAAAATGGGCTCGCCGATCGCCCGGAGCGCCTGGGCGAAGGTTTCGATGGCATGGGAGGTGGGGACGAAGCCGAACTCGTAGTGCAGCTCGGCCACGCACCGATAATCGCGCTGCAGGAATCCTGCCAGGGTGCCGGCCATGAAACGGCGCATGTCGGCATCGAGGCGGCCCATGATGCCGAAGTCCACCGCCGCCAGCCGGCCCTCACCGTCGATGAAGAGGTTGCCGGGATGCATGTCGGCATGGAAAAAACCGTCCCGCAGCGCCTGGGTCAGGAAACTGCGCATCACCAGCACCGCCACCTGTTTGGGATCGCGGCCCGCCGCGGCAATGGCGGCGCTGTCGCGCACCGAAACGCCGTCGATCCATTCGCTGGTCAGCACCGATTCAGATGTGCGCGTCCAGTCGATGTGCGGCACACGGAATTCCGCCTCGCCCCGCGTGCGCTCATAAAGCTCCGACGCCGCCGCCGCCTCCATGCGCAAATCCAGTTCCAGCGCCACGCTATCCGCCAGGGTCGCCACCAGCGCGGTCAAGCGTAGCCGCCGCGCTTCCGCCGAACAGCTCTCGGCCATGCGGGCAAACAGCGCAAAGGCCCGCAGGTCGCGGGCGAAATCCTCGCGCACACGCGGGCGCAGGATTTTCACCGCCACGCGGACAGGCGGCTCGTCACTGGTCTGGGCGCGGTGCACCTGGGCGATGGAAGCGGCCGCCAGCGCGGCCCCGAAACTGGAAAACAGCGACTCCACCGGCTTGCCGAAAGCGCGCACGATTTGCGCGCGGGCGGTAGCATCCGGAAATGGCGGCAGACGGTCCTGCAAATTTTCCAGCGCCGTCGCGACTTCGGCGCCGACAATGTCAGGCCGGGTCGCCAGCATCTGGCCCAGCTTGATATAGGCCGGCCCCAGCCGTTCCAGCGCGGTGGAAAGCCGCGTGCCGGCGCCCGGCTTGCGGGCGCGGAACGCCAAAGCGGGTCCGGACAAAAGACGCGCGGCATGGACGAGACGCAGGAAGCTCGAAACTGCGCCCATCTACAGCCGCCAGGCGGAATGCATGGCAGCAATGCCGCCCGACAGGTTTCTCACCTTCACCTGCGACAGCCCGGCATCGGCGATCATGCTGGCGAACTTCGCCTGGGGCGGAAAACGGCGGATACTTTCGGCCAGGTAGCGATAGGATTCTTCGTCTTGCGCCACCAGTCCGCCGATCTTGGGCATCAGCTTGAAGGAATAGGCGTCGTACAGCGTGTCCAGCCCCGGCACTTCCACCTTGGAAAATTCCAGGCAGAGAAAACGCCCGCCCGGCCTCAGCACGCGCCGCGCTTCCGCCAGCGCCACATCAATATGCGTCACGTTGCGGATACCGAACGCGATTGTATAGGAATCGAAAAAGGCATCGGGAAAGGGCAAGCTCTCGGCATTGCCGCAAACCCATTCGATGGACGCTTCATTCTTTTCTGTAGCGCGCCGCACCCCTTCGCCCAGCATGGCGGCATTGATGTCGCAGACCGTAATGGCCGCCTCGCCGCCCCGCGCACGCGCCAGCTCGGCGATGCGAAAGGCAACGTCCCCGGTGCCGCCTGCTACGTCCAGGCTTTTCCAGCCCGGTTGCGGGTTCAGCCATTCCACCATCGCATCCTTCCAGATGCGATGGACACCAACGCTCATCAGGTCGTTCATCAGGTCGTAGCGCGCCGCCACCGACGAGAAGACCTCCTTGACCAGAGCCTCTTTCTCGCCTTCCGGCACGTCGCGAAAACCAAAACTGGCGGTTTTTTCAACCATACCGGGAACATAGCCGCCCCCAAGCCTATAGGCTACCGCTGTGATCTGCGACCAATTAATAAGGTCACATGCCAGAGTTACCCGAAGTCGAGACCGTGCGCCTGGGCCTGCTGCCCGCCATGGCAGGCCATGTCCTGACCGACGTGCAGATGCGGCGGCCCGATCTGCGCATCCCCTTCCCCGCCAATTTCGTCGGCCGCACCAAGGGACGCAAAGTATTGACGCTGCGGCGGCGCGCCAAATATCTGCTGGCCGACCTCGACAGCGGCGAGACACTGGTGATCCATCTGGGCATGAGCGGGCGCATGAGCGTCTTTTCTTTGGTCGCTCGCGCGGACGCTCATGCCCATGGCAAGCCGCGCAAGCTCGGCAACTATTTTTACGACCTCGCGCCAGTGAGCGCCGGATCGGGCAAACATGACCATGTCGTGTTCGAGACCGATGCGCCGGCCCGCATCGTCTTCAATGATCATCGCCGCTTCGGACTGATGGCACTGGTGGAGACCAGCCGGCTGGAGCAGGATAAATTGTTCAAGGACATCGGCGTCGAGCCGCTGTCGAAGGAATTCAACGCCGCCTGTCTGGCCAAGGCCCTGGCCGGCAAGAAGACGCCCATCAAGTCGGCGCTGCTGGATCAGCGCCTGGTGGCGGGACTGGGCAATATCTATGTCTGCGAGGCGCTGTTTCGCAGCCATATCTCGCCCAAGAAGCTGGCAGGTTCCCTCACCGCCGCGCGGATCGCGCCCCTGGTGACCGCCATCAAGACTGTGCTGAAGCAGGCCATCGCCGCGGGCGGCTCAACCTTGCGCGATCATGCCCAGGCGACCGGCGATCCCGGCAACTTCCAGCATTCCTTCCTGGCCTATGGCCGTGAAGGCATGGCCTGCAAGAATAGCGACGGTTCCAAAAAGAGATGTCCCGGGACGGTAAAGCGCATTGTGCAGGCCGGGCGTTCGACGTTCTATTGCCCCAAGTGCCAAAGCTGAGGACGCCATGAATATCAAGACTGAAATCAACGGCGCCGTTGGCATCGCCACCCTCAACCGGCCCGATGCGCTGAACGCCCTGAACACCGAATTGCTCAACGAACTGGCGGACGCGCTGGAAAGCTGGGACCAGGACGACAAGGTCCGCTGCATGATCGTCACCGGCTCGGAGCGCGCCTTCGCGGCCGGCGCCGACATCAAGGAAATGCTGCCCAAGACCTATTCCCAGATGTACCGGGAAAATCTGTTCGGCGCTCAGTTCGACCGCATCGCCCGCATTCGCAAACCGGTGATCGCCGCGGTCGCCGGCCATGCCCTGGGTGGGGGCTGCGAACTGGCGCTGGTGTGCGATTTCATCATCGCCGCCGACACCGCCAAATTCGGCCAGCCGGAGGTCACTCTGGGCATCATGCCCGGACTGGGCGGCACCCAGCGCCTGACCCGCATTGTCGGCAAGTCCAAGGCGATGGACCTGTGCCTGACCGGGCGCATGATGGACGCGGCGGAAGCGGAAAGCTGCGGCCTGGCGGCAAGGGTGGTGCCCGCCGACCTGTTGCTGGACGAAGCCCTGAAAGCGGCCAAGAAAATCGCCGCCCAATCCTCACCCGCCGCCCAGATGGTGAAGGAGGCGGTGAACCGCGCCTTGGAAACCAGCCTGGCCGAAGGGCTGCATTTCGAGCGCCGCCTGTTCCACGCCATGTTCGCCACCGCCGACCAGAAGGAGGGCATGGCGGCCTTTGCCGAGAAGCGCAAACCCGCTTTCAAGGACGAATAGGGCCGCAAACCCGGTATTTCTTGACCCCGGGATCGTCCGGGGTTATATGCCCGCCTCTTTTACGGAAAAAAGCAGGTCTCCCCCATGCCGAATATCGCCTCCTCCAAGAAGCGCGTCCGCACCACCGCCAAGCGCACCGCCATCAATACGGCGCGCAGGACCCGCGTGCGCGGCTTTATCCGCAAGGTGGAAGAAGCTATCTCCTCGGGCGACCCCAAGGCCGCCCTGGCCGCTCTGAAGGCCGCCGAGCCGGAAATCATGCGCGGCGTCTCCAAAGGTATCCTGCACAAGAACACCGGCGCCCGGAAGGTTTCGCGCCTCACCAAGCGGGTTACCAAGCTGGCCAAGTAAGAAGCCGCTGAAATTCTTGAGAATTACAGAATAGGATCGGCCCGGAGCAATATCCGGGCCTTTTTTATTTGTCCGTGTGCAGAGTTTCACCGAAAAGCCACATTTCGGCGGCGCAACACGGACGATCTTCCGCCTAAGTGACTGATTCAAAAAAGCTTGATCGATAAAGGGTATTTTCCGTATACGTCACAACCGTTTAGCGGCAGTCACAAAAGCGAAAAAAATTTCGAATCAGCTGGCTTGTTCGTAGTTTGTCCCCTTGTTTGCGCACCGAAGCTGGGCGTATCTTAACCAACAGTTGGGGTGAGCGCTGGACATGCTGAAGACAAAACAAAATAAATCTGAAGCATTGATCAGTAGTTCGTGGCGTTTGAAACGTACTGCGAAGTATAGTCGCCTCTGATTTCCACAAAATATGACGTTTTCATGCTGGGTGAAGACCCCGGCAATCCCCGAATTGTCTCAAGAGCGCACCATGGCCCCTCCCTCTTCTCTCAACTATGCCGGTGACATCAGCGCCGCCGAGGCCTGGGACCGGCTGCAGAACGATCCCAAAGCCCAGCTGATCGATGTGCGCACCGTGGCGGAGTGGAATTTTGTCGGCGTGCCCGATCTTGAAGATCTGGGCCGCCGGGTGCACTGCGTGGAATGGCAGAGCTTTCCCACCGGCGCGCCCAATGCCGCCTTTACGGCCGACGCGATGCAGGCCCTGGGCGCCGCCGGCGCCGGAAAATCGGACCCGGTGCTGCTCCTGTGCCGCTCCGGCGCGCGATCGCGCGCGGCGGCCATCGCGCTGACGGCAGCAGGCTTTGAGAAGTCCTTCAATATCGCGGGCGGCTTTGAAGGCGATGTCGATGGCGAAGGCCATCGCGGAAACACAAGCGGCTGGAAAGCATCCGGCCTCCCCTGGCAGCAGGGATAGAAAAGCAAAACGACCGGACACGAAAACGTGCCGGAGCAACAATAACAGCCGCTAAAAACGGCCATAAAAAGTGGGTACGAACATGGTGCAAGCAGAAAAAACGATGCCCGACTGGCGGGCGGCATGGGCAGCGGTGCGCGAACGGATGCGGCGCGAACTGGGCGATCCGGTGTTCGACGCCTGGATCGGGCCGCTGAACCTGGAGTCTTTCGACTCCGATGAACTCAAGATCGGCGCCGCCAAGCCCTTCGTGCGCAACTGGGTAGCCAACCATTATGTCGGCCGCATCGAAAAGGCCTTCATGGCCGAAGGCTTCACCCCGGCTTCGCTGGCGATCGTGATTTCCGTCATGGCCTCACCAAATCTTGGCCCCGCCATCGGCGGCGCCATTCCGCGCGAGGCCCAGCATCAGGGCCTGAGCGAGACACCGTCCAGCGTGTCCTACCTGCCGCCGCGCAGCGAAATCCGCACCAATGAAGACGACCGGGGCCTGTGGAACCGGATGCTGCATCCCCAGCAGACCTTCGAAAGCTTCATTCCCGGCATGGCCAACCAGTTTGGCCATGGCGCGGCGCGCAGCTTCGCCGACGGCCAGCAGTCTGACATTCCGCTGCTCTACATCCATGGCGGCTTCGGCTTCGGCAAAACCCATCTGCTGAACGCCGCAGCGCTGGAATTTCGCAAGCGCGGCAAGCGCACTTTGTTCCTGCGGGCGGAAGATTTCATGCGGCACTTCCTGGGCGCGCTCTATCGCAAGGACACCCTGGCCTTCAAGGAAGAGTTGCGCACCGCCGAAGTGCTGATCATTGACGACCTGCAGCATATCTGCCGCTCGACCGCCACGGCGTCGGAATTCCTCTACACTGTCAACGCCTTTGCCGATCTGCGCCGCCGGGTGGTGATCGCCGCCGACCGGCCGCCCCAGGCGCTGGAAGGCCTGGGCGCCGATGTGAAGTCGCGCCTGGGCGGCGGGCTCTGTGTCGGTCTGGACAAGCCGGACCGCGACACAAGGCTGGCCATCCTGAAATTCCGCGCGGCGGAATTCACCCGTCACAAGCCCGATGTGGTGCTGCCCGACAGCGTGCTGGAGCGGATCGCCGACCTGGAAGACGCCTCCCCCCGCGAACTGATCGGGGTCTTCACCAAGCTGGCCACCTATGCCGACCTCACCAAGAAGCCGGTGACCCTGGAAGTGGCCGAGGAAGCAGTGGGCCTGCGCGCCGGACCGGGCGTCAAGACCTCCATCGAGGACATCCAGCGCAAGACCGCCGAATTCTACAAGCTGGACGTCAAGGACTTCCATTCGCCCCAGCGCGCCCGCCGGGTCGCCCGTCCGCGCCAGGTTGCCATGTATCTGTCCCGCAAGCTGACCACCCGCTCGCTGCCCGAAATCGGGCGGCGGTTCGGGGGCCGCGACCACACCACCGTGCTGCATGCCTGCCGCCGCATCGAGGCCCTGATCGGGGAGGATTCCCTGTTCCGCCAGGAGGTCGATTTCCTGTCCCAGATGCTGCAGCGGCGGCCCGAAATCTAGGCCTGAAAAACCAGCCTTTTTGACCTTGGAGAGCACGCGGAAAACCCGATTTTCCGCGTGTTTTTTTTAGGTTCCCGACCCCTTTTCTGCTATGTTTTGGGCCTTGAGTCTTGGGGCCGTTTGCGGTCCTTCCAAACACAAGAAAAACACGGATTTTCGGGCGCGATTTTCGCGCACCGGTGCGGGTCTAACAGGCGGCTGTCAAACCATGAAGATCAACGTCGAACGCGGCGCTTTCCTCAAGGCGCTGAACCATGTGCAAAGCGTCGTCGAACGCCGCAACACCATTCCGATCCTTTCCAATGTCCTGATCGAGGCGGCCAAGGGCCAGCTCAAGCTCACCGCCACCGATCTCGATATCGAGATCGTCGAGGGCCTGCCCGCCGACGTGCTGCGCAACGGCTCGGCCACCGCGCCCGCCCATATGCTCTACGACATTGTGCGCAAGCTCCCCGATGGCGCCCAGGTGCAGGTTGAGCTGCTGTCCAGCGAAGGCGGACGGCTGGCGGTGTCGGCCGGCACCTCGCGCTTTGAACTCTCCTGCCTGCCGCGCGAGGATTTCCCCCAGATGGCGGCGGGCGCCCTGCCCCACAAGTTCCGGCTGGCGGCGGACGATCTCAAGCGCATCATCGGCAAGACGCGCTTTGCCATCTCCACCGAGGAAACCCGCTATTACCTTAACGGCATCTATCTGCACGCCGCCAAGGACGCCAAGCCGCCGGTGCTACGCGCCGTGGCCACCGACGGCCATCGCCTGGCCCGCTATGAGCTGGAACTGCCGGACGGCGCCGCCGACATGCCCGGCGTGATCGTACCGCGCAAGACGGTGGGCGAACTGGTCAAGCTGCTGGACGATGCCGATGGCGCCATCGATATCTCGCTGTCCGACACCAAGATCCAGTTCGGCTTCAATGGCGTGGAACTGACCTCCAAGCTGATCGACGGCAATTTCCCGCCCTATGAACGGGTGATCCCGTCCGGCAACGACAAGTCCCTGGCGCTGGAAGCCCGCGAGTTCGCCCAGTCGGTCGACCGCGTTTCCACCATCAGCGCCGACAAGACCCGCGCCGTGAAGCTGAACCTCTCCAAGGACAAGGTGACCTTGTCGGTGGTCAACCCGGAATCCGGCACCGCCACCGAAGATGTGGGCGCGACCTACAGCGCGGGCGCGCTGGAGATCGGCTTCAATGCGCGTTACCTGCTGGACATCACCAGCCAGATCGAAGGCAAGGAAGTGCGTTTCCTGCTGTCTGACGCGGGTTCGCCCGCCATCATCGAAGATGCGGAGGACGCGCGCACGCTCTACGTCCTCATGCCTCTCAGGGTTTGATTTGACGGCTGCACGGGACATGCGAGGCCGGTTGGCGGTGACATCCCGCCTTGCGGTGACACGTCTGCGGCTGACCAATTTCCGCTCTTATGCCGCCGGCGAACTCGCCGTCAGCGGCGCGCCCGTGGTTCTGGCGGGGCCGAACGGCGCCGGAAAGACCAATGTGCTGGACGCCATCTCGCTTCTGTCGCCGGGGCGGGGCCTGCGCGGCTCCAGGCTGGCGGAACACACCCGCAAGAGTCCTTCCTTGATTGAAGGCGACGAAACGCACTGGGCGGTGGCCGCCACGGTGGCGCGCGGCGAGACCGAATATGAGATCGGCACCGGCATGGTCGGCGGCTCGGCTTCGCGCCAGGTGCGCCTGAACGGCGCCCCGGCGCAAAGCTCCGCCGATCTGGGCGACATCGTGCAACTGATCTGGCTCACCCCGGCCATGGACCGGCTGTTCATCGAAAGCGCGGGCGGACGGCGGCGTTTCCTCGACCGTCTGGTGCTGGGCTTCGATGCCGGCCATGCCCGCGCCGCCACGCGCTACGAGACCGCGATGCGCGAGCGGGCGCGGTTGCTGAAATACGGCCCGCGCGATCCGGCCTGGCTGGAGGGCATCGAGAATGAAATGGCCGAGGCCGGCATCGTCATCGCCCAGGCCCGGGCCGCCACCGTCGAAAACCTGTCGCGTGCCCTGGCCGAGCGCGGCGAAGCCGGCGCCTTTCCCGCCGCCTCGCTGGCACTGACCGACGAACTGCATCTTTCCACCGCCGACCAGTTGCGCGGCATGTTCGCCGCCTCGCGCATCCGCGATGCCGAAGCCGGCCGCACACTGGTTGGTCCCCATGTCACCGATCTTCAGGTCCGCCATACCGGCAAGCGGGCTGAGGCGCGCGATTGCTCCACCGGCGAACAGAAGGCGCTGCTGATCTCGATCATCCTGGCGGATGCGCGCGAGCTGGCCCGCGCCCGCGAAGGCCTGGCGCCTATCCTGCTGCTGGACGAGATCGCCGCCCATCTCGATGTGATACGCCGCACAGCCTTGTTCGAGGAAGTCCATGCCCTGGCGGCCCAAGCCTGGATGACCGGCACCGACCTGTCGCTGTTCGACGGCGCAAGGGCCGAAATTTTTGAGGTACGCGACGGCATGTTCGCGCGTCAAAGTGAAATGGTGAACTGATATGTCCGAACCCAACATGAATGCCTACGACGCCGACAGCATCAAGGTCCTCAAGGGCCTGGATGCTGTGCGCAAGCGCCCCGGCATGTATATCGGCGACACCGATGACGGTTCGGGCCTGCACCATATGGTCTATGAAGTGGTCGACAATGCCGTGGACGAGGCCTTGGCCGGCCATGCCAACCGCATCGACGTGGTGCTGAATCCCGATGGCTCCTGCACGGTACGCGACAATGGCCGCGGCATCCCCACCGGCATCCATAGCGAAGAAGGCGTCAGCGCCGCCGAAGTCATCATGACCCAGCTGCATGCCGGCGGTAAGTTCGACGAGAATGCCTACAAGGTCTCGGGCGGTCTGCACGGCGTCGGCGTGTCGGTGGTCAACGCCCTGTCCGAATTCCTCGACCTGCGCATCTGGCGCGACGGCAAGGAGCATTACATGCAGTTCCGCCACGGCGATCCCGTGGCACCGCTGAAGATGGTGGGCGAGGCCAATGGAAAAAAAGGCACCGAAGTCACCTTCCTGCCCTCCACCGGCACCTTCACCAAGACCGAATTCGATTTCGGCACCCTGGAACACCGGCTGCGCGAACTGGCCTTCCTCAATTCCGGCGTCGTCATCATCCTGGCCGACCGCCGCGGCGTCGAGGCGAAGGAAATTTCGCTGCACTATGAAGGCGGTCTGAAAGCCTTTGTGGAATATCTGGACCGCGCCAAGCAGAAGCTGATTCCCAATCCCGTGATGATCGTGTCGGAAAAGGACGGCGTCACGGTGGAAATCGCGATGACCTGGAATGACAGTTATCACGAGAGCACGCTGGCCTTCACCAACAACATCCCCCAGCGCGACGGCGGCACCCATGTCGCAGGCTTCCGCGCCGGCCTGACGCGCGTGGTGACCAAGTATGCCGAGGCGATGCCACAGGCCAAGAAGGACAAGACGGCGCTGACCGGCGATGATTGCCGCGAAGGCCTGACCTGCGTGCTGTCGGTCAAGGTGCCCGATCCCAAATTCTCGTCCCAGACCAAGGACAAGCTGGTGTCCAGCGAGGTGCGCCCCATTGTCGAAGGCGCCATAATCGACCAGCTGGGCGCCTGGTTCGAGCAGCACCCCGCCGAGGCCAAGGCCGTGGTCGGCAAGGTGGTGGAAGCCGCGGCCGCCCGCGAAGCCGCGCGCAAGGCCCGCGAACTGACCCGCCGCAAGGGCGTGCTGGACGGCGCCTCGCTGCCCGGCAAGCTGGCCGACTGCCAGGAACGCGATCCCGCCAAGTGCGAAATCTTCATCGTCGAAGGCGATAGCGCCGGCGGCAGCGCCAAGCAGGGCCGCAACCGCGCCAACCAGGCGGTGCTGCCCCTGCGCGGCAAGATCCTGAACATCGAGCGGGCGCGCTTCGACAAGATGCTGTCCAGCGAGGCGATCGTGAACCTGATCACGGCGCTGGGCACCGGCATCGGGCGCGAGGAGTTCAACGCCGACAAGCTGCGCTATCACAAGATCATCATCATGACCGACGCCGATGTGGACGGCGCCCATATCCGGACCCTGCTGCTGACCTTCTTCTATCGCCAGATGCCGGAGCTGATCGAACGGGGCCATATCTTCATCGCCCAGCCGCCGCTCTACAAAGCGGCGCGCGGCAAGTCCGAGCTGTACCTCAAGGACGAGCCGGAGCTTCAGGATCACCTGGTCGCCGAAGGCGCCACCGGGGCGGTTCTGGAACTGCACACCGGCGCCACCATCAACGGCGCCCATCTCGAGGAGATGATCGTCCATGCCCGCCAGGCGGTGGCCGCCCTGAACGGCTTCCCCCGCCACTATCCGCGCTTTGTGCTGGAACAGGCGGCGATCTCAGGCGCCCTGAATCCAGAAATCCTTTCCGATACCGCCAAGGCGGCAGATGCCGCCAAATATATCGCCGCCCGCCTCGACACCCTGTCGGACGAATTCGAGCGCGGCTGGGTCGGGGAACCGACCAGCGATGGCGGCCTGCACTTCTGGCGCGAGGTGCGCGGGGTGCGCGAGGCCGTGGTGATCGACGGGGCGCTGATCGCATCCGCCGATGCCCGCCGCCTGGACAAGATGGCGAACGAGCTGCAGGCGACCTACCTCAAGGCCGGCACCCTCAAGCGCAAGGATGAGAGCCGGGAGATCCGCTCGCCGTCCGAACTGCTGAACGCGATCTTCGAATGGGGCCGCAAGGGCCTGACCCTGCAGCGCTACAAGGGACTGGGCGAGATGAACCCCGACCAGCTGTGGGAAACCACCCTGGACGAGAATGCCCGCTCTCTGCTGGTGGTGAAGGTGCATCACGCCGATGAGGCGGGACAGCTGTTCACCAAGCTGATGGGCGACGAGGTCGAGCCGCGCCGGGAGTTCATCCAGGACAACGCCCTCTACGCCTCGGTCGATATCTGATCTCAGGGGCTACGCCTCCAGAAGCGCGCGCATCCTGCCGCGCGGATCAACCTGTCGAAAGGCGGCACCTCGGTCCTCGGTCCGCGATCCTGCAAGCGGCTTTCGATGCGCCTGTAAACACCGCCGCGCCCGGACTGCGCGACCATCGCCCAAGAAAGAAATTTTCGTCAAAAATCAAACGCTTCTGAACCGACTCTGAGAAAAAAATTAAAGGGGTGGCAGCTTCTCAGATGAGGCTGGCCTAGACCCGTGCGCCGACCAGCCAGCAGGCGGTGGGCGGGGCGATCTCGCCTTCCGGGGTACGGAATTCCTCCAGCGCACTGCTGACCCGTTCCACGATCCTGGCGCGGGTGGGCGCATCGGCCTCCCCCACGGCGCGGGAGAGCGGCCCGATCTGAAGGGTCTGGGCCGCGATAACCGCGCTGTCTGGACCCATCGCCATGACCCCGTCCTGCTTCTCGATATGGATGTCCTGAAATCCCGCGCCGCCGAGGATCGTGCGGATGCGGTCGGGATCGGCAAAAGCGAAGGGACCAGGCGCCAGGGGATCGGGCGGCGGCTGTTCAGGCAGGAAGGGCCGCGCCGCCGCCAGTGGCGCCGATGCCCACCGGTTTTCGAGCGCCGTGCGCCAACAGATAAAGGCCAGGCGTCCGCCCAGCTTCAGCGCGGTGCGCAGGTTGGCGAAGGCCCCTGCGGGATCGTCGAAGAACATCACCCCGAAGCGCGAAAACAGCAAGTCGGATTGCGGCGTGAAATGGTGGGTAGAAGCGTCCGCCTCGATGAAGGAGACATTGGCGCGGTCCTGGGCGCGGCGGCGTGCCAGTTCCAGCATGGGCCGGGAAATATCCGCCCCCGTGACCTTACCCCGCGGGCCGACGGCATCGGCCAGCGCCAGGCTGGTCGTACCCGTGCCGCAGCCGATATCCAGCACATGCTCACAGACTTGCGCAGCGGCGAACGCCATGACCGCGGCATGGGTGCCGGACAGGTTGGCATCCATGCGCTCCTGGAGATCCACCCATTCGCGCCCCGCCTTCTCATTCCAGAATTTGATCTGGTCTTCGTTGGCGGACATGGCTGCTGTCTCAGCCTTTGCTTTTGCGCTTGCGCATGGCCAGGGTCCTGAGGCGCAGGGCATTGAGCTTGATGAAGCCCGCCGCGTCCTTCTGGTCATAGGCGCCCTTGTCGTCCTCGAAGGTCACCAGGCTTTCGCTGTAGAGCGAATAGTCCGACGAGCGGCCCACCACTTCGGTGTTGCCCTTGTAGAGTTTCAGCCGGACTGTGCCGGTGACGAATTCCTGGCTGCGGTCGATCAGGGCCTGCAGCATCTCGCGCTCGGGGCTGAACCAGAAGCCGTTGTAAATCAGCTCCGCATAGCGGGGCATGATGTCGTCCTTCAGATGGGCCGCGCCGCGGTCCAGCGTGATGCTTTCGATGCCGCGATGGGCGACCAAAAGGATGGTGCCGCCGGGGGTCTCATAGACGCCGCGCGACTTCATGCCGACAAAGCGGTTTTCCACCAGGTCCAGCCGGCCTATGCCGTTGGCCTTGCCCAGCGCGTTCAGCCGCGCCAGCAGGGTGGCGGGTGACAATTTCTCGCCATCGATGCTGACCGCATCGCCCTTCTCGAAGCCGACCTCGATATAGGTCGCCTTGTCCGGTGCCTCTTCCGGCGAAATGGTGCGCTGATAGACGATGCCGTCGGCTTCCTGCGACGGGTCTTCCAGCACCTTGCCCTCGGAGGAAGAGTGCAAAAGATTGGCGTCCACCGAAAAGGGCGCGTCGCCGCGCTTGTCCTTGGCGATGGGGATCTGGTTGGCCTCGGCGAATTCCAGCAATTTGGTGCGGCTGGTCAGGTCCCATTCCCGCCACGGCGCGATCACCTTGATGTCGGGCTTGAGGGCATAATAGCCCAGCTCGAAGCGCACCTGGTCGTTGCCCTTGCCGGTGGCGCCATGACAGACGGCATCGGCGCCGACCTGTTCGGCGATCTCGATCTGCTTCTTGGCGATCAGGGGGCGGGCGATGGAGGTGCCCAGCAGATAGACGCCTTCATAGACCGCATTGGCGCGGAACATCGGGAAAACGAAATCGCGGACGAATTCCTCGCGCAGGTCTTCGATGAAGATGTTGCCGGGCTTGATACCCAGGGTCAGCGCCTTCTGGCGGGCGGGCTCAATCTCCTCGCCCTGCCCCAGGTCGGCGGTGAAGGTGACGACTTCAGCGTTATATTCGGTCTGCAGCCATTTCAGGATGACCGACGTGTCCAGCCCGCCGGAATAGGCGAGAACGACCTTCTTGATGTCTTTGTTGGCCACGGCGGAAATCCCCGAAAATCGCCGGGACTATAGGGATACAGGCCGCAAAATCCAGCCTCTATTGGGGCATCCGGGCAAGCTGGCCGGACTGGGCATCTTCCATCGAAGTGGGCGCCATGCGGGCGCTAGCGCGCTCCTTGACGCTTTCGCTCTTGAGCTGGCCGCAGGCCGCCATGATATCGCGGCCGCGCGGGGTGCGCACCGGCGAGGCATAGCCGGCGCGGTTGACGATCTCGGCGAATTTCTCGATCTGGCTCCAGTCAGAACATTCATACGGCGCGCCCGGCCAGGCATTGAAGGGGATTAGGTTGATCTTGGCCGGAATGCCCGCCACCAGCTTCACCAGCGCCCGCGCATCAGCCAAGGAGTCATTGACGCCCTTCAGCATCACATACTCGAAGGTGATGCGGCGCGCGTTGGAGGCGCCGGGATAGGTGCGGCAGGCTTCCATCAGCTGCTCGATGGGATATTTCTTGTTGATCGGCACGATCTCGTTGCGGATATCGTCTCGCACCGCATGCAGCGAAATCGCCAGGCTGGAGCCGATCTCATGGCCGGCGCGCGCGATCATCGGCACCACGCCGGCGGTGGACAGGGTGACGCGCCGCTTCGACAGCGCCAGCGCATCGCCGTTCATCACGATGGCCAGCGCCGCCTTCACATGGTCAAAATTGTAGAGCGGCTCGCCCATTCCCATCATCACGATGTTGGTGACCTTGCGGCCCGGCGCGGTCGAGGGCCAATCCTCTAGCGCGTCCTTGGCGATCATGACCTGACCGAGGATTTCATCGGGCGTGAGGTTGCGCACCAGTTTCTGCGTGCCGGTGTGACAGAAGCGGCAGGTCAGGGTGCAGCCCACCTGCGAGGAGACGCACAAGGTCCCGCGACCCTTTTCCGGAATATAAACAGTCTCGAATTCGATGCCCGGCCCGGTGCGCAGCAACCATTTGCGGGTGCCGTCTTCGGAGACCTGCGCGGTGACGATTTCCGCCCGTACCAATGTGAAGAAGTGTTCCAGAAGGCTGCGGAAATCCCGCGCCAGGTTGGTCATGGATGCGAAGTCGCGCGCGCCATGGACATAAACCCAGTTCCACAACTGGTTCACCCGCATGGCGGCGGATTTTTCTGGCACGCCCGCCGTCAGCAACGCGGCCTTCAACGCACCCCGGTCGAGACCGATAAGAGAAGTGCGCGGCGTTGTTGAATTTTCTAGCATTACATCTGGCAGGTGGCGTGAATCTTCGCCAATGCGTCATTGAAACCCGACAGGCTGTAGGTGTCGGTGGTCTTGGTGCCACGCTGCGAGATGCCGGTGGCCACCGCCGAGACGCCGCTGCGCATGGCGTCGACCAGGCGCGGATTGTCGTTCAGCGATTGCAGCCAGGAACTGCCTTCGCTGGCATTGTTGCGGATGAAGAAGGTGAACTTGTCGCCGCCCACGCCCACCGCCGCGACGCCGTTTTCCCGGCCCTGATAACCATAGACGACCTGCGGCTCGGCCTTGACCTTGCGCGCCGGCCAGTCGCTGATCATCAGATAAATCGGGCCGCGCTTGGCGGTGCGCGGCTGGCTGGCGCGCGGACGCGACAGGGCATAGCAGGTCAGGCTGGAGCCGGAGCCGGCGGAAATGGCCGACCAGTTGTTGAACACGCCCAAGAGTGTGGCAGGCGCACCGCCAACCGCAGCAGGCTGCGCCGAGGCGGGCAACACCGCGCCCAGGCTCAGTACGGCACCGACGAAAATCCCTGCGAATTTTTTCATGACAAATCCGGCTTTCCCGACAACCCGATGCGAAATCTTGCATTGGAATCGGGCGTTTGTGTGATTGGCGGCACCATACCGGCACCCGCCCCGCCCCTGCAAGTTTCCCGCCTGAGCAATGTTCCCTCAGCTACTCGCGCAGCCCGTAGCCCTTGGAATAGAGCCGCCACACGGTTGCGCCCAGCACGACCAGCAGAAGCACGGTCAGCCCGACACCAAGACCGGGCGGCGTTTCGTCAAAGCCGATCATCGCGCCGCGCAGCCCGTTGATAAAATAATAGAAGGGATTGGCCCAGGCCAGCCAGCGCAGCCAGTCGGGCAGCATCCCGACCGTGTTGAACACCCCGCCCACCATCGACAGCGGCGTGAGGAAAAACACCACCGGCATGTTGAGTTGCTCGAAACTCTTGGACCACAGGCCGACGATAATGCCGAGCAGCCCGAACACCGCCGACACGCTGACAATCCAGAACAGGAACAGCGGCCAGGACGCGACATGGGTGGCATCGAAGAACAGGCCCATCAGCATGATGCCGATACCGGTGACCGAAGCGCGCAGCACCACCACCGAAAGGCTGCCCGCGATCATTTCGGCATAGGACAGCGGCGCGACCAGCGTCTCCTCGATAAACTTGATGAAGCGTGAAAAATAGATCGCCGAGGAGGATTGCAGGAAGGCGGCATTGACAACATTCATCATCACAATGCCCGGCAGCACGAATTCCAGATAGCGATGGCCGCCGATCTCGGTGATGCGCCCGCCGACCACATGGCCGAAAATAAAGATGAACAGCAGCCCCGAAATCCATGGCGCCACGAACACCTGGATCGGCACGCGCATCATGCGCGACACTTCGCGCCGCACGATAGTGCCGAGCCCGATCCAGTTTGTCCCCATAGGTATGTTGGCTTCCATGGTTATTCCGCCGCCACGTGATCGGCTTCGGCGCCGGTGGCCACCAGATAGGCCTGCTCCAGGCCGCCCGGCTCACCCACCATCTCGTCCTTGGTGCCTTCACGCACGACGCGGCCCTTGTTGACAATGGCGATCTGGCGGCAGAGGCGTTCGACTTCCTCGAGATAATGCGAGGTGAGCAGGATGGTCTTGCCGTCCTTGTTGATCTCGGCGAGGTAGCGCCACAGCACCCGCCGCAGTTCGACATCCACGCCCGCGGTCGGTTCGTCCAGGATGATCAGCTTGGGATCGTGGATCAGGGCGCGCGCCAGCACCACGCGGCGCTTTAGGCCGCCGGATAACTCGCGGAACTGCTTTTTCTGGTGGGGGATCAGCTCGAACCGCTCCATCAGCATGTCGGTGCGTTCCTTGCGCGCCTTGGCGGCCATGCCGAAATAGCCGCCCATCCAGTCCACGATCTGGCGCGGGGTGGCGAAGGGATCAACGTTGAATTCTTGCGGGCACAGCCCGACCAGCCGGCGCGCCTCGCGATAATCCTTCACCGCATCGATGCCGAAAATTTCGATCTTGCCCGCGGTCGGCTCGGCGATGCCGGTGATGCAATGAATGGTGGTGGATTTGCCTGCACCATTGGGGCCCAGGAACCCGAAAAATTCCCCTTCGGGCACGGTCAGGGAAATATCCTCAACCGCCACGGTGCCACGGGCATAGACCTTGCGCAGATGGGATATGGAAAGGGCGGGGGCTGGCATGGGCACCTTATATGGAGTGCCCCCCGATTTTACCAATGCTCAATAATCGCGGGGTTTGGCCTTGGGCGCGCCCCAGTTATGCACCGGCGGCAGGACATCGCTGCCGCCGGGCGTGATCGGCCGCCCGCCATAGCCCCCCAGATTGATCAGCCGGTCATACAGCACGATGGCGCCCGCCATGCCGACATTGATGGAGAATCGCGTGGGAATTTTCACCACGAACTCACAAGCGGCCAGAACCTGCGGCGACAGGGAGTAACGCTCCGCCCCGAAAACATAGGCGGCGCGGGTGGGGTGGCGGAAGCGCGGCAGTTCCACCGCTTCGTCGGTGATTTCTACGCCCACCAGGCGGCAATCCAGCGGCAGGCGGAATTCGTCCGGCTTTTCGAAGGAATAAAAAGGCAGCGCCCCTTCGGCATTGCTGGTGTCGCTGTTGGCGTCCGACAATTTCAGGCGCGGGGCGATGGAGAAAAAGAAGCTGGCGTCAAAGGCATGGGCGATCCGGACCAGGTTGCCCAGATTCATCGACTTGGAAACGCCTTCGATGCCAACTCCGAAATACCCTCGCACGTCTCCCCCTCCGGCCTTCGCTGGCTCAAGAGCCAGCTACGGCCACCTCCCCCAATGCGAACGCGCTTCGCGCGTGCGGGGGAGGTGACCTGACTACCCTGATTCAGGCGGGGTGCGCCAACGGCAACCAAAAAGCCGCCCGTCATGTTAGACAAGTCGCACCATGTCCGCTCCCGCACCCAAAACCGGCCTGAAAGCCCGCGTCCATCAGGCCCCGCTGTTGAAACGGCTGGGGCCGGGCCTGATTACCGGCGCGGCGGACGACGACCCCAGCGGCATCGCCACCTACAGCCAGGCCGGCGCCCAGTTCGGCTTTCACCTGCTGTGGACCATGGTGCTGACCTTCCCGCTGATGGTTGCCATCCAGATGATCAGCGCCCGGATCGGACGGGTCACCAGCCGCGGCCTCGCCCACAATATGGGCGAGGTCATGCCCGCCCCCATCGTGCACGGCTTGCTGGCGCTGCTGTTCATCGCCAACACCATCAATGTCGGCGCCGACTTGGCGGCGATGGGCGCGGCGGCGAAGCTGGTCACCGGTCTCAGCCAGCACGGCTTCACGCTTTTCTTCGCCTTCCTGTCGCTGGGGCTTCAGCTGTTCACCCCCTATCGCAAATATTCGCGCTTCCTGATGGTGCTGACCTTCAGCCTGTTCGCCTATGTCGCGATCATCCTGCTGCTGCCGCTGGACTGGAAAGCGATCGGCGCCGGCATGGTGGGGCTCAATGTCCATCTGACGGAAAATGCCGCCATCACCATTGTCGCGATCTTCGGCACCACCATCAGCCCCTACCTGTTCTTCTGGCAATGCGCCCAGGAGGTGGAGGAAGTCGATCACCATGCAGACCAGCATCCTTTGCTGGGACACCCACTGGAAGCACCCGAAGCCCTGGGCCGCATTCGGCTGGACACCATCGCGGGCATGCTGGCGTCGAACCTGATCGCGCTGGCCATCATGATCGCCACCGCCGCAACCCTGCACGCCCATGGCGTCACCAACATCGAAACCGCCGCCGACGCCGCACAGGCGCTGGAACCCATCGCGGGTCCGTTCGCCTTCGCCCTGTTCAGCATCGGCATCATCGGCACCGGCCTCTTGGCGGTTCCCGTGCTGGCGGGCTCCACCGGCTATGCCATCGCCGAATCCTATGGCTGGCGGACCGGCCTGGACAACATGCCGTGGCAGGCGCGCGGCTTTTATACCGTGATCGGCGCGGCGGTGCTGCTGGGACTGGGCGTGGGTTATGTCGGCCTCGATCCCATCAAGGCGCTGTACTGGAGCGCGGTGCTGAACGGCGTCATCGCGGTGCCGATGATGGCGGCGCTGATGGTGGTGGCCAGCAACTGGCGCAAGATGGGTGAATTTCGCGTCGGTCCGGTGCTGGGTACTTTGGGCTGGCTGACCACCGCGATCATGGCGGCGGCGGCGATCACCATGCTATATGTCACGCTCAAATAACGGGGCGCGACATGCATATTCTGGGCTGGATTGTGTTCGGCGCTTTCATCGGCTGGCTGGCCAGCGCCATCATGGGCAAGCGCGGCGGCGGCTGCATGGTCAATATCGCGCTGGGCCTGGTGGGCGCACTGGCCGGCGGCTTTCTATTCCAGATGCTCAGCCCCGGCTTCAATTACGAACAACAGGGATTCATCGTCTCGTCACTGGTGGCGGTGATCGGCGCCATCATCGTGCTGGTGATCTGGAACGCGACCAACGGACGGTCACGTTGATGCGCGCCAAGGTCTGTCTGTTGGCAGCAAATCTGTGCCTGTCCAGTGCGGCGAACGCCGCCACGCCTTGTGATGGCATCTGGCAGAAGCCGCTCGCCCAAGGACAGGCGTTGCTGAAAAAATCCGCGCCGCAGATCAAGGGCATGCCGCGCAAGCCGAAAGTATTCGAGGTGATGCAGACGGCGAACTGGAGCCTGATCTGGGCCGAGTTCGCCGATGCCGAACCCGGCAGCTATTTCCTGCAGGGCGACCGCTATGTCACGGTCTGGGGCGGCGGCGCTGCCGGGGAAAGCGAAAAAGACATCGCCGGTTGGGCGATGAAGCAGAACAAGGCGATGCCGCCGCCGCTGGCGCGCTGCTTTGGCTGGTATGTGGTGACGGGCCGCGAGCAAGGCCCGCCAACCCGTCCCAATCCCTTCAACCGCTGATCAGGACGAGGCTTGCGGGACAACTCCATTGTCATTCCCGCGAAAGCGGGAATCCAACTTCTTTGACAATGCCAGACCAAAGTTGGATGCCCGCTTTCGCGGGCATGACAGGCATTGGCTATCCCGCCGCCGGCTTGTGAAGATAAATTTCTCCGCCACCCTGCTTGAACTCTTCTGATTTTTTCGCCATCGCCGCGCGGATTTCCGCCGTGGACATGCTGTCATTGTTGCCGCGCGCCGCGTCGCGCACTTCCTGCGAAATCTTCATGGAGCAGAATTTCGGGCCGCACATGGAGCAGAAATGCGCCACCTTGGCGCCCTCCGCCGGCAGGGTCTCGTCGTGATAAAGTTGCGCGGTTTCCGGATCGAGCGCCAGCGCGAACTGGTCGCGCCAGCGGAACTCGAACCGCGCCTTGGACATGGCATCGTCCCAGATGCGCGCCGCGGGATGGCCCTTGGCCAGGTCGGCGGCATGGGCGGCGATGCGATAGGCGATCACGCCGGCCTTCACATCGTCGCGGTCGGGCAGACCGAGATGCTCCTTGGGCGTGACATAGCAAAGCATGGCGCAGCCGAACCAGCCAATCATCGCCGCACCGATGGCCGAGGTGATGTGGTCATAGCCCGGCGCCACATCGGTGGTCAGCGGCCCCAGCGTATAGAACGGCGCCTCATCGCAAGCCGCCAGCTGGCGATCCATGTTTTCCTTGATCTTGTGCATCGGCACATGGCCGGGGCCTTCGATCATCACCTGCACATCGTGCCTCTGCGCGATCTTGTTGAGTTCGCCCAGCGTATCCAGTTCGGCGAACTGGGCCGCGTCATTGGCGTCGGCGGTCGAGCCGGGACGCAACCCGTCGCCCAGGCTGAACGACACATCGTATTGCTTCAGCAGTTCGCAAATCTCTTCAAAGTGCGTGTAGAGGAAATTTTCCTTGTGATGCGCCAGGCACCATTTGGCTAGGATCGAGCCGCCGCGTGACACGATTCCGGTGACGCGCTCGGCGGTCAGCGGCACATGCGCCAGCCGCACCCCGGCATGAACGGTGAAATAATCCACGCCCTGCTCGCACTGCTCGACCAGCGTGTCGCGGTAAATCTCCCAGGTCAGGTCCTCGGCCACGCCGCCGACCTTTTCCAGCGCCTGGTAGATCGGCACGGTGCCGATCGGCACCGGCGAATTGCGGATGATCCATTCGCGGATGGTGTGGATGTGGCGGCCGGTGGACAGGTCCATCACATTGTCGGCGCCCCAGCGGATCGCCCAGACCAGCTTGTCCACTTCCTCGCCCACGCCTGATGTCACGGCACTGTTGCCGATATTGGCGTTGATCTTGGTCAGGAAGTTGCGACCGATGATCATCGGCTCGGTTTCGGGATGGTTAATGTTGGAGGGAATGATGGCGCGGCCGCGCGCGATTTCGGAACGCACGAATTCGGCGGTGATCTCGTCCGGGATCGACGCACCGAAGCTGTTGCCATCGCGCGGAAAGGCGCTGCGCCCCAGATTTTCGCGCGCCGCGATATACTTCATTTCCTCGGTGATGATCCCCTGACGCGCGTAATGGATCTGGGTGACGTTGCGGCCCGGCTTGGCGCGCAGCAGCTTGATGCCGCTGCGGTCGAACTGCGGCACGGTCAGCTTTTCACCGATCTTCAGCCCGTCATCCTCGGGCTTCCTGTCGCGGCCGACATATTCTTCCACATCGCCGCGCGCCAGGATCCAGTCGCGGCGGCGGGCGGCAAGACCCTTTTCGATATCGATGGTCGCGTTATCGTCCGTATACGGACCGGATGTGTCGTAAAGGCGGACCGGCAGCTCGCCGCCCGACAGCGGCACCTCACGGAAGGGCACGCCGTTCACGATCAGCTTGCGGGAGCCCGGCAGCGCGCCGCGCGTGATGCTGAGGGACTTGTCGAGAATGGGTTTGTTCATGATGTGCCTCTCCCTACGCCGGTGTGAACCGGATCAGGTTCTAAGGGATCCGCGGGATTGCGGTCTCAGCCCTCCTTCGCTGAAGCTTCGGAGGGCACCCCTGGGAAAGCACCAGCATATCACCTTCTCACCGCAACTAAAGTGTCATACCCGGCCGAGCATTGCGTGAGCAATGCGAGGGGAAGGGAACCCAGGTGGAAAGACCGGGCCGGATCCATCCACCTGGGTCCCCTTCCCTCACGCAAGCCTTCGGCTTGCGCTCGCCGGGGATGACATGCAGGCGTGTCTAGCTGGCGGCAAACTGTTTGAACTCGGCGATCACGCCTTTTACCGCTGCTGCCACGATTTTTTCGCCGGCTTCTATGCTGGCCTGGCTGGGATCGGAGCCGATGCGCCCGTCCGGGAAGCGGCGGCGATAATCCTCGGCGTCCAGGATGGGACCGTTGGGGGCGATGCGCGGCGTCATGGTCACCGACTTCACCGCCTCGGGATAACCGAACCAGGTCACCGACACTTCCGATGGGGTGGCATGGCTGCCCTCGCCCACCGGGAAAAGCTGACGGCACAGGTCCATCACGCCGGGCACTTCCCACCAGTTGCGCAGCGTACAGCGGAGCGCGGGACGGTTGGCCCCGGCGCGGTCGAACGTGACGCCGTGATAGATCTCGGAAAAAGCCGCGGTGATGGTGGCGATGTTGCCGCCATGGCCGTTCAGCCAGTAGATGCGCTCAAAGCCATGGCGGGTTAGGCTCTGCGTCCAGTCCAGCATGGCCGCGATCATGGTCGAGGGGCGCAGGGTGATGGTGCCGGCAAATCCCATATGATGCTGCGCCTGCCCGACATTGAAAGTCGGGCCGATCAGGATGCCGGCCTCGTCGCCGACGCGGCGGCTGATGATTTCCGGGCATAGCGCATCGGTGCCCAGCAGCCCGTTGGGGCCATGCTGCTCGGTCGAACCGATGGGAATCAGGATCGCCTTGGACCGGGCGAGATAGGCCTCGACCTCGGGCCAGGTGGAAAGATGAAGTTGCATAAGACGCCTTGCGAGGAACCGGGCGATCATAGCACCATCACGGGCGAGGCAAGCCCAAAAGAGATTGCGATGTCCGAGAGCCTGATCCCGGTCCCGGAAGAGTGGAAAAAACGCGCCTTCATGACCAAGGCCCAGTACGAGGCGGCCTATGCGGAATCGCTGCGCGACCCGGACGGCTTCTGGGGCAAGGAAGCCGCAAGGCTGGACTGGCTGACGCCCTTCACCAGGGTGAAGAATGTCAGCTGGGACCCGGACAGCCTGTCCATCAAATGGTTCGAGGACGGGGCGCTGAATGTCTCGGCCAACTGCATCGACCGCCACCTCGCCACACGCGGCGACCTAACCGCCATACTCTGGGAAGGCGACGACCCGAACGACAGCAAGCACATCACGTACAAGCAGCTTCATGCCGAAGTCTGCAAGTTCGCCAATGTTCTCAAAGGCCGCGGCGTCCGCAAAGGCGACCGCGTCACCATCTACATGCCAATGATCCCGGAAGCGGCCTATGCCATGCTGGCCTGCACCCGCATCGGCGCGGTCCATTCGGTGGTGTTCGGCGGCTTCTCACCCGACAGCCTGGCCGGACGCATCACCGACTGCGACAGCAGGATCGTGATCACCGCCGATGAAGGCGTGCGCGGCGGCAAGCCGATTCCGCTGAAGAAAAACACCGACGATGCCCTGGTCAAGGCCGGCATCGTCACCAGCGTGATCGTGGTGCGTCGCACCGGCGGCAGTATCGAGATGAAAGCCGGCCGCGACGTCTGGTATCACGAGGAAGCGGCGAAAGTGCCCGCCGATTGCCCCGCCGAGGCGATGAATGCGGAGGACCCGCTGTTCATTCTTTACACCTCCGGCTCCACCGGAAAGCCCAAGGGCGTGCTGCACACATCCGGCGGCTATCTGCTGTGGGTGGCGTGGACGCATCAGTATGTGTTCGATTATCACGACGGCGACATCTTCTGGTGCACCGCCGATGTCGGCTGGGTCACCGGCCACAGCTATATCGTCTATGGCCCGCTGGCCAACGGCGCCACGACATTGATGTTCGAAGGCGTGCCCAACTATCCCAGCGTCTCGCGCTTCTGGGAGGTGATCGACAAGCACAAGGTCAACATCTTCTACACCGCGCCCACCGCCATCCGCGCCTTGATGCGCGACGGCGATGCGCCGGTGAAGAAGACCAGCCGCGCCTCCCTGCGGCTGCTGGGTTCGGTGGGCGAGCCGATCAATCCGGAAGCCTGGTCCTGGTATCACCGGGTGGTGGGCGACAGCCGCTGCCCGGTCATGGACACCTGGTGGCAGACCGAAACCGGCGGCATGTTGATTTCGCCCCTGCCCGGCGCCACGGATTTAAAGCCCGGCTCCGCCACCAAGCCCCTGCCCGGCGTGGTGCCGCAACTGGTGGACGCCGAAGGTGTGGTGCTGGAAGGCGCGGCCAGCGGCAATCTCTGCATCACCGAAAGCTGGCCCGGCCAGATGCGCAGCGTATATGGCGATCACCAGCGTTTCGTGGACACCTATTTCAAGACCTATCGCGGCAAGTATTTCACCGGCGACGGCTGCCGCCGCGACGAAGACGGCTATTACTGGATCACCGGCCGGGTGGACGATGTGATCAATGTCTCCGGCCATCGGCTGGGCACCGCCGAAGTCGAAAGCGCGCTGGTGGGTCATCACGATGTCGCCGAAGCCGCGGTGGTGGGCTATCCCCACGACATCAAGGGCCAGGGCATCTATGCCTATGTCACCTTGAAAGCTGGCGTGGCCAGCAGCGATGCTTTGAGTGCCGAACTGAAGGCCTTTGTCGGCAAGGAGATCGGCCCCATCGCCAAACCGGACGTGATCCAGTTCGCCCCGGGCCTGCCCAAGACCCGTTCGGGCAAGATCATGCGCCGCATCCTGCGCAAGATCGCCGAAGGCGACACCGCAAATCTGGGCGACATCACCACCCTGGCCGATCCGTCAGTGGTGGAAGATCTCGTCAAGAACGCGAAAAAATAGCGTGCTGGTATTTCTGTATTTCTTCGCGGCGATGGGCGTCGGCTACTGGGCAAAAATCCACGGCCGCAATCCCGCTTTATGGTTGGCACTGGCCGTGGTGCTGACGCCGCTCGGCGGCAGCATCGCGCTGATGCTGGCCGACCGCACGGGCTGGTTTCGCTATTAGGGCTTCTTGACGTTCACGGTAATCGCGGGCGTCGGCGCTGACGCTCCGCTCTTGTGGGCATCCCACATGAAAAAGCCGACAATACCGACCCCGACCAGCAATGCGCCGACGATAAAGGACAGGAAGGCTGTGCTGCCATTGCCCGAACCGGTTTCCGTTGCCATGAAATTCTCCCGTGGAACTGTCATGACCAAACGGCCTCACCCGTCTGTGGTTCCGCAGTTTCAGCTATTTACCGCCGCCCATGGCCGCATAGCCGTCCATGACGGTGGCGAGGTCGATGTCTTTTTGCGTCACGCCGCCGGCATCATGGGTCGCCAGGGTCACATCCACCTTGTTGTAGACATTGAACCATTCGGGATGGTGATCCATCTTCGACGCCAGCAGGGCGCAGCGCGTCATGAAGGCAAAGGCGGCGTCGAAATCCACGAACTGGAATTTTCGCACGATCGCCTCGCGGTCCTTGGCCAGCGCCCAGTCCGGCAGACGCTTCAGCGAAGCCTTCAGCTCTTCAATCGTCAGCTTCGTCATAATGGCCTCCTAGGGGATATTCTTCTTCCACGCGATAGACGCTGCCGTCGCTGGTCAGCAGGCTGGAATAAAGCGCAAACGCCCCGACTTCAAATTCGGCACTGGTATAGAGCGCGTTATATTGCAGCCACTCCACCACCTTGTCCGGGTCGGAATGGCCGAGCCGCGCCACCGTCACATGCGGCGTGAATTTGTGTGAATCCGGCGCCTGGCCGACCCGGCGAATGGCAGCGTCCACCTTGCGCTGCAGATGATCCAGCGCCGGATTGGGCCGCGCCGCCGCCCACAAAGAATGCGGCTGCTTGTTGCCGAACTGCCCGACGCCATGCAGCTGCACGGTAAAGTCCGGGGCCTCGATACCTGCCAGCGCATCGTCAATCGCATCGACGTCCTCGCCATTCACCTCGCCGATGAAGCGCAGTGTCAGGTGCAGCTGTTCGCGGCTTTGCCAGCGCGCGCCAGGCACGCCGCCCTGGATCAGCATCAGGGCCTCAGCCACGCCACGCGGAATCGCCAAGGCCACGAACAATCTCATTGCGAGAAACGTCCCAGCGGCAACCGCTTGCGCAGCAGCAACACGGTGACGCCATAGCCCAGCCCGGCGCAGACCAGCGCGGCCAGCAACGCCGCCTCATCGGCATAGGCACCCGGCAGGATGGTTTCCCCCAGCCGCGCACCCAGCCAGGCGCCCGCGCCCGCCGCCAGTGCCGCCAGCAAGGCAGCCGGCAGGGCGCGCAGGAAAATCGTTTCAATCGCCAGCAGGGCGCGGCTGCGCCCCAGCCAGGTCAGCACGCCGACATTGACCCAGGCGCCCAGCGCGGTACCCAGGGCCAGCCCTGCCACGCCTATGTCAAATCCCCAGACCAGCAGCAGCTTGAGCGCTATGTTGCTCCCCAGCGCGATCAGTGTGGCGCGCATCGGCGTGACCGTGTCGTGACGAGCATAGAAGGTGGAGGCAACAATCCGTACCAGCGCCATGGCGGGAAGCCCGACGCCATAGGCGGCCAGCGCCAGCGCCGCCAGCGAGGCGGCCTGCGCATCGAACGCGCCATGCTGGAACACCGCGCGCATGATGGTGTCCGGGATGAGCAGAAATGCGAACATGAACGGCAAGGTCAACAGCAGGCTCATGGCTGCCGACCGGTTCTGGGCGGCGTCGGAACCGGCGCGGTCGTTTTTCGCCAGCCGCGCCGACATGGCCGGCAGCAGCACCGTGCCCAGCGCGATGCCCAGCACGCCCAGCGGCAACTGGTTGATGCGGTCGGCATAATAAAGCGCGGTACGGCTGCCGGTCGCCAGCATGCTGGCAAGAATGGTGTCGATCAGGGGCGCGATCACCACGCTGGCGGCGCCGATGGACACCATGCCGAAGGCGGCGAAGAACTCCTTTATCTCCGGTGTCCAGCGCGGCCATGTCAGGCGCAGCCACAAGCCTTCTTTCGCCCCGGCCCATACAATGAAGATCAGCTGCGCCACACCGCCCGCCAGCACGCCCCAGGCTGCGGCATAGGCGGCGTTGGGAAACCACTGCCAAACGACCAGCGTGGCGATCATGGAAAGGTTGAGCAGATTGGACCAGGCCGCGCCGGCCCAGAAGCGGTCGTTGGCGTTGAGCATGGCGGACAGCTGCACCGCCACCAAAGTCAGGATCAGATAGGGAAAGGTGATGCGGGCCAGCGCCACGGTCATTGTGAACTGGTCGGAATTGCCGGCGAAGCCCGGCGCGATCAGCCGCATGATCTGCGGCATGAAAATCATCGCCAGCACCAGCAGCGCGATCTGCGCCGCCATCTGCCAGGCGAAGACGTCATCGGCAAATTTCGCGGCCTTTTCCTTTTCGCCCCTGGCGTGAAGCGCGGCATAGCGCGGCAAGAACGCCGGATTCAGCGTGCCTTCGCCGAAAATAGCGCGAAAATAATTGGGAAAGAGGAACGCCACGAAGAAGGCGTCCGACAGCACGCCGCTGCCCAGCGTCCAGGCCAGCATGGCGTCGCGCACAAAACCGGTGACCCGCGACGCCAGGGTAAAGCCGCTGACCGAAAGCAGCTTCCGGAACATCAGCGGACTTTCCTTGATTCCAAGGCCAACGTCTTCACCAGCGGCAGGATGCGCGCGACGATCACCTTTACGCCGTCCGGATTGGGATGCATGCCGTCCGCCTGGTTGAGTTTGGAATTGAGCGCCACGCCGTCCAGGATGAAGGGATAGAATAGCACGCCCTGCTGCTTGGCGAGGCGCGGATAGATGGCATCGAATACCTTGACATATTCGGGACCGAGATTGCGCTGCGCCTTCATGCCGGTCAGCAGCACCTTCACCTTGGCGGCCTTGAGGCGGGTGAGGATGGCGCGCAGATTCTTTTCCGTCTGCTCTGGCGGCAGGCCGCGCAGCATGTCGTTGGAGCCCAGCTCGACAATGGCCACATCGGGCCGGGCGGCCAGCGACCAGTCCAGCCGCGCCAGGCCGCCAGCGCTGGTGTCACCCGACACCCCGGCATTGGTCACCACCGCATCGATCCCTGCCCGCTTCAGGGCCGCCTGCAACTGCACGGTGAATTCGGTCCCCGGCGGCAGGCCATAGCCCTGCGTCAGGCTGGTCCCCAGAGCGAGGATTTTTACAGGCGCGGCAAGCGCCTGCCCTGCTCCTGCACCAATTAGGAGGCCAAAAATCAGAAGCAGAACTATGCTAAGCAGCGTTCTTGAAGTGCGCGTTTTCATCTTATATCCGAGTCAGCATGCACAATCCCCCGCCCGCCCTTCAGCTTCAAGACGTGACCCTGACGCTGAAAAGCCTGGCCGGGCCGGTGGACATCCTGGCCGGTGTGTCCCTTCAGGTCCCGGCCGGGCAGACACTGGCGCTGACGGGGCCATCCGGCTCGGGAAAATCCTCGCTGCTGATGGTGGCGGCGGGGTTGGAAAAACCCACCTCCGGCAAGGTCACCATCACCGGCACCAATATCACCGGAATGGGCGAGGACGCGGCGGCGCGGTTCCGCCTGGGCCGCATAGGCATCGTTTTCCAGTCCTTCCATCTCATCCCCACCATGACCGCGCTGGAAAATGTCGCGGTGCCGCTGGAGCTGATGGGCATGCCCGACGCCTTCGACCGCGCGCAGGCCGAGCTGCGCGCCGTGGGCCTGATCCAGCGCACCGATCATTATCCCGGCCAGCTGTCCGGCGGCGAGCAGCAGCGCGTGGCGCTGGCCCGCGCGCTGGCGCCGGGGCCGCAGATCCTGTTCGCGGATGAGCCGACCGGCAATCTCGACAGCGCCACTGGTTCGGGCATCGCCGACCTGATCTTCGCCCTGAATGCGGAACGCGACGCCACCCTGTTCCTGGTGACGCACGAGGAAAACCTGGCGCGGCGTTGCCAGCGCGTGCTGCGCATGGCCGATGGCAAGGTCGTGTCGGATGATGGTGGCGTGCCTCATGCTTCGACAAGCTCAGCATGAGGATTTGCGCCAAAATCCTTACCCTGAGCTTGTCGAAGGGTGAGGTGACATGAATCTGCGGCTTGCCCTGCAGCTGGCGCAGCGCGAATTGCGCGGCGGATTCGCGGGATTCCGCATTTTCTTTTTCTGCCTGGTGCTGGGCAGCAGCGCCATCGCGGGCGTCGGCTCGCTGAGCGATGCCTTCCTCACCGGCTTGCAGGATCAGGGACAAATTTTGCTGGGCGGCGATGTTTCGGTCCGGCAGATCCATCGCCCTGTAGGCGCGAAAGAGCGCGCATTCTTCGATCAACAGGGCCGTGTTTCCGAATCCATGTCGATGCGCGCCATGGTCTATGCGCGCGGCAATGGCGCGCGTCAGCTAGTCGAACTCAAAGGCGTGGACGATCGCTGGCCGCTGTTCGGCGCAATCACCTTCACGCCGTCGCAAAATCTGCGCGACGTGCTGGCCTGCGAGGATGACGGGGTCTGCGGCGCCGCGCTGGAACAAAGCCTGATGGACCGGCTCAAGGTCTCGCGCGGCGACCTGATCACCTTGGGCAACGCCACCTTCCGGGTGATGGCGGTGCTGGACAAGGAGCCTGACCGCGTTTCCACCGGTTTCGAGCTGGGACCGCGGCTGCTGGTCTCCAGCAAGGGGCTGCCCGCCACCGGCCTAGTCTCGACCGAAAGCCTGATTAACTACAACTATCGCATCGCGCTGAAAGGCGCGTTGAACAACCAGGTGCAGGCGCGGGGCGCCATCGCCGGCTTCAAGGATGCGGCAGCGAAGCGCTTTCCGGAAGCCGGATGGAATATCCGCGACCGCACCGACGCCGCCCCCGGCATCCGCCGCTATGTCGAACAGATCACCATGTTCCTGACGCTGGTGGGCCTGGTGGCGCTGGGTGTGGGCGGCGTGGGCGCCAGCCAGGCCATTATCGCCTTCCTGGACCGCAAGCGCGCCGACATCGCCATCCTGAAATCGCTGGGCGCCAGCGGCGGCTTCGTCTTCCTGGTGTTTTTTCTGCAGGTTATGGCGGTGGCGGTCGCCGCCACCTTGCTGGGCGCGGCGCTGGGCGCGGCGTTGCCATTCGCGGTGGTCTGGTTCTATGGCGCCGCCCTGCCGGTGCCGCCCACCTTCGGTTTCTATCCCCTGCCGCTGCTCTTGGCGCTGGCGTTCGGCCTGCTGTCGGCGGTCGCCTTCGCGGTGCCGCCGCTGAGCCATGCCCGCGCCGTGCCGCCCGCCAGCCTGTTTCGCGATGTCGTGTCGCCCGCCAATCCCGAAGGACAGAATCTCTATCGCGCCATCTCGGCCGCCGCCGGCCTTGGCGTGGCCGGCCTCACCCTGGTGCTGGCGCCCTCGCCGGTCTTCGCGGCGCAATTCCTCGCCGGATCGGTGGCGGCGCTGGCGCTGCTGCGACTGCTGGCGGAAGGCTTGCGCCGCGCCATTCGCGCAATGCCACGCCCCAAATCGCCGCTGGTGCGGCTGGCCTTCGCCAATCTGGTGCGCCCGGGCGCCGCCACCGGCGGCGTGGTCACCGCACTCGGCCTGGGGCTGACATTGCTGGCCACCGTCACCTTGCTGAATTCGACCATCAACGCCCAGGTGGCGGGCGCCTTGCCGGCCCGCGCCCCCAGTTTCTTCTTTGTCGATATCCAGCAGGCCGACGCAAAGGCCTTCGACCGCATCATCACCGGTTTTTCCAGCGCTACCGGCTACCAGCGCACCCCAATGATCCGTGGACGGATCACCGAGGTGGCCGGGGTACCGTCGACTGAGGTGAAAGTGACGCCGGAAGCCAAATGGGCGCTGAACGGCGACCGCGGCATCACCTATGCCGATACCCCGCCGCCCGGCACCGTCATCACCGATGGAAAATGGTGGGATGCAAACTATCGCGGGCCCACCCTGATTTCGCTGGACCAGAATATCGCCCGTGGCACCGGCGCCAAGATCGGCGATGCCATGAAGCTGAACGTGCTGGGGCGCGAGTTCGAAGGCCGCATCGCGTCCTTGCGCAAGGTGGATTTCACCAATGGCGGGCAGAATTTCGTGCTGGTCCTGTCGCCCGGCCTGATCGACAAGGCGCCGCACGCCTTCCTCGCCACGGTGCGGGTGGACGATGCGCAGGAGAACGCCATGTACCTGGCGGTGACCAACCGTTTCCCCAATATCTCCACCGTGCGGGTCAAAGACGCCATCCAGCAGATCCAGAACATGCTGGCTTCGCTGGCCCAGGGCGTCAGCGCCGCCAGCCTGGTCACCATCCTGGCGGGCCTGCTGGTGCTGGCGGGCGCAATCGCGGCGGGGACCCGGGCGCGGCTGTACGATGCCACCATCCTCAAGATTCTGGGCGCGACCCGGGCGCGAATCGCCTTGGTCTATGTCATCGAATATGGCGTGCTGGGCGCGGCGACCGGTGTGATCGCCCTGCTGGCCGGAACCCTGGCTGGCTGGGCGATCGCCTGGGGCGTCCTGGAGGTGCCCTTCGCCTTTGACGGCCGGGCGGTGCTGGTAACGGTGCTGGGCGGCGGGGCGGCGACCCTGCTGTTCGGGCTTTTGGGCGCGGTTGGGGCGCTTTCGGTACGGCCGGCACGGCGCTTGCGGGCTGCTTAACCTTTGCAAAAGCATCTTTTTCGCCCGCCGGCGAAGGCCTTGATACCGCCACAACAAATCACGATATAGTAGGGGGCAAAGGGAGTACCAAATGGCTGAGTATGACAATCGCATTGTTCGTGGCGCGGCAACCGTCGCCGACACTATGGATATGGGCCTGCGCGCGCATATGCTGCGGGTCTACAACTACATGGTCGGCGCCCTCGCCCTGACGGGCGTCGTCGCCTATGTAGTGGCCAATTCGCCGCCGCTGCTGAACATGCTCTACCAGCAGACGGCGACCGGCGGACTCGCGCCCACCATGCTGGGTTGGGTGGTGATGCTGGCGCCCATCGCGCTGGTGTTCTTCCTCTCCTTCCGCGTCATGCATATGAGCCAAACGGCGGCGCAGGCCACCTTCTGGGTGTATGCCGCCCTCACCGGCGCGTCGCTGGCCTCGATCCTCATCGCCTATACCGGCGCCAGCGTGGCGATGACCTTCTTCGTCACCGCCGGCACCTTCGGCACGATGAGCCTGTACGGCTACACCACCAAGCGTGACCTGACCGGCTTCGGCAACTTCCTGTTCATGGGATTGATCGGCATCCTGCTGGCGTCGCTGGCCAACATGTTCTTCAAGTCGGGCATGATGAATTTCATCATCAGCGTGCTGGGCGTGCTGATCTTCACCGGCCTGACCGCCTGGGACACCCAGAAGATCAAGAACACCTATTATGAGATCGGCGGAGATACCGCGGTTGCGGGCAAGGCGGCGATCATGGGCGCGCTGTCGCTCTACCTCGACTTCCTCAACATCTTCCTGTTCCTGCTGCGCTTCATGGGCGACCGCCGCTAAGCGAAGCAACCACGAAAACGAAATGGCCCGGAGCAATCCGGGCCTTTTTTGTTTCCTTGCTCTCCATGGGCGGCTCCCCCGGTCCGCGCGAAGCGCGGCCGGAGGATAAGCTTAACGAGCCGCCAATCCAGTTTTCTGTTCGCGTGACGATGGATGGCCGGGTCAAGCCCGGCCATGGAGAGAATTTTACTCCCCGAGCGCCTTCAGCAGTTTCTTGTCGAAGACTTTCAGCACCTGGGCCAGCTCGTGGCCGCGCTTGAGGATCACACCGCCCGCGGCGATGACGCAATACTGGCCCTGTCTGGCGCGCAGTTCCGGGCGCTTTTCGATGCGGAATAGCGGCATTTCGCTGGCGCGACCGAAAACCGAGAACACCGCAGTCTCGCTGAGGAAATCCAGCGCGTAATCGCGCCACTCCCCGGCCGCGACCATGCGGCCATAGAGGGCGAGAATCCGGTTCAGTTCGGGACGGTCGAAAGTGCCTTGCGGCACATGTCCCGCAGACATGTCACGGCCAGCAATCGCGCGGTGCAGTTTTATGGGTTCTTCCACCATCCGAAAGCGATGATGCGCCGGGGCTTTATGTCCCGCAAGCGCACAAGCAGCGCCTTTCCTGTCCAAAATGTCACGGCGATTCGACGCGGAACCTGCCCAGAAATGGTCACGATTGAACCATGTCCCAGCCGCTTTCGGGCGTGATGGTCTCTTGGTCGGTTGGCCGTGAATCGGGTCGGATAACAAGCCCCCCAGCCCCTACTCCGGGCCGGATCCTGCCAACCGACAATTTCCTCACAAAAAAATAAGCTAGCGAAGCGTCGCGATGAATTCGCGTATCCACGCCGCATATTGTCCGAACAGTCCGCCGATGGCGCCGACCAGGGCACAGATCATCACGCCATAGGGAATGAAGCGTTCGGGCTGGTCACCCAGCAGGTTTGCAGTTGCCACCGCCGCCAGGCCGCAGGCCGCCCCGATCACCAAGCCGCCCAGCGCGCCCATGCCATAGCCGCGCGCCAGGTCGCGGGCATAAAGCAGGCTGGCGGTGCCAGCGATCATCATGCAGCCGAACAGCGCATAGTGAACCTGGAGCAGCGGCCGGACATGGCTGGCGATCATCAGCGCCACTTCCAGCATGACGCCCACCAGCAGGGCGCGGCCGAGAATGCGGGAATCCACCAGGGCTTTGACGGCTTTTTTCATGGTGAAATGCTAACGCGAATGCGGGGCGCGGCAACCCTCTTCTTGCGGGAAAAACCCGATTTCTCTAAGCAGTTCCCTTATGGCAGCCGAGACAGCGACCAGCGACCCGTTCCTGCGCGACCTCTGGTACATGCCGGCGCTGGCGTCCAGCCTCAAGCGCGGCGACATGCGCCGGGAAATGCTGCTGGGCGAGCCGGTGCTGCTGGGGCGCAATCATGCCGGCGAAATTTTCGCTTTGCGCGATATCTGTCCGCATCGCGGCGTGCCCCTGTCGGCGGGCCGGATCAAACCCGATAACAGCGTGGAATGCCCCTATCACGGCTGGCGCTTCGGCAAGGATGGCGTGTGCAGCGCGATCCCATCGCTGGTGCCGGGGCAGGATTTCGATCCCCACAAGGTCAAGGTGCGGACCTATGCGGTGCGCGAACAGGACGGGCTGATATGGGTCTATATGGCGGCGACGCCGGGCGCCGCCCCCAAATCCGAGCCGCCGCGCGCTGGTGTCAGCCACAAGATGCGCTGGACCGAGATCCAGAATTTCCGTTGCGGCATAGACCATGCCGTGATCGGGCTGATGGACCCCGCGCACGGGCCCTATGTCCATAATCACTGGTGGTGGAAGAAAACGCCGCGCGTGAAGGAAAAACATTATGCGCCGCTGCCAAACGGCTTTGTGATGACCCGGCACAAGCCGTCCAAACCGGTTTATGCGCTGCTGGGTGATGTCCAGACCGAGATCACCTTCGAACTGCCGTCCACCCGCTTCGAGATTCTGTCCGGCACATTGCTGGGCATGCCATTCAGGGTGGTGGGCCTGACGGTCTGCGCGCCACGGGACGCGGACAATACGGACGTCATCCAGGTGTTCTACTGGCCGGGCTGGCTGAACTTCATCTATCCCTTTTTCTGGGCGCTGGGCCGCACCTTCATCGGCGACGACCGCAAGATCGTGGAATTGCAGCGCGAGGGGCTTAAGTTCAACCCGCAACTGATGCTGATCCAGGATTCCGACCAGCCCGCCATCTGGTACCACCGCGTCAAGAAAGCCTGGGCGGAATCGGTCGAAAATGGCACGACCTTCGTCAATCCTGTGCAGGAACGGACCCTGCGCTGGCGGTCATGATTTTTGGGGTTGCGGCACCGCGTCGACCCCTCTAAACGGTCCCCTTAACCTACAACTTGACCGGACCTGAGCGCCCTCAAAAGCGCGGGCCCGCCCGCGCGCGAGTACTCATGCCCAAACGCACCGATATCCACACCGTCCTGATCATCGGCGCGGGACCTATCGTGATCGGGCAAGCCTGCGAATTCGACTATTCCGGCGCCCAGGCCTGCAAGGCCCTGCGCGAGGAAGGTTATCGGGTGGTGCTGGTCAATTCGAACCCCGCCACCATCATGACCGACCCGGACATGGCGGACGCCACCTATATCGAACCCATCACCCCGGAATTCGTCGAAAAAATCATCGCCCGCGAGCGCCCCAATGTGCCCGAAGGCATGGTCTTCGCCCTGCTGCCCACCATGGGCGGCCAGACCGCTCTCAACACCGCGCTCAGCCTGCGCAAGATGGGCGCGCTGGAGCGCCACAATGTCGAACTGATCGGTGCCACCGCCGATGCCATCGACAAGGCCGAGGACCGCGAGCGCTTCAAGCAGGCGATGGTCGCCATCGGGCTGGAAGTGCCCAAGGGCGTCACCCTGAAGGGCCAGCTGCGACAGAAAAAGGATTCGTCCGGCGCGCCGCTGTTCGACGGCAACAATGCGCCGGTGATGGAGCTGGGCCCCGAGACCTTCAGCCAGGCGCTGTCGGCGCTGGACCAGATCGGCCTGCCCACCGTGATCCGCCCCAGCTTCACCATGGGCGGCACCGGCGGCGGCATCGCCTATAACCGCGAGGAATTCTTCGCCATCGTGGAAACGGGCATGGAAGCCTCGCCCACGAATGAAGTGCTGATCGAGGAATCGGTGCTGGGCTGGAAGGAATTCGAGATGGAGGTGGTGCGCGACAAGGCCGACAACTGCATCATCATCTGCTCCATCGAGAATATCGACGCCATGGGTGTGCATACTGGCGACAGCATCACCATCGCCCCCGCCCTGACCCTGACCGACAAGGAATATCAGCGCATGCGGTCTGCCAGCATCGCGGTGCTGCGCGAGATCGGTGTCGAAACTGGCGGCTCCAACGTCCAGTTCGCGGTGAACCCGAAGGACGGCCGCATGGTGGTGATCGAGATGAATCCGCGCGTGTCGCGGTCCTCGGCGCTGGCGTCCAAGGCCACCGGTTTTCCCATCGCCAAGATCGCCGCCAAGCTGGCCTGCGGCTATACGCTGGACGAACTGAAGAACGACATCACCAAGGTGACGCCCGCCAGCTTCGAGCCGACCATCGATTATGTCGTGACCAAGATCCCGCGCTTTGCCTTCGAGAAATTCCCCGGCGCCGAGCCCCTGCTCACCACCTCGATGAAATCAGTGGGCGAAGCCATGGCTATCGGCCGCACCTTTGCTGAGTCGCTGCAAAAGGCGCTGCGCAGCCTGGAAACCGGCCTGACCGGCTTTGACGAAATCCCGCTGGACGAAGATCCCAACGAAATCCGCGCCGCGCTGGCGCGCGCCACGCCGGACCGGCTGCGGCTGGCGGCCCAGGCGATGCGTTACAGTTTTCCGCTGGACGAGATCCAGCGCATCACCGGCTATGATCCCTGGTTCCTGGGTAAAATCGAAACCATCATCCAGACCGAAGCGCGTGTTCGCCAAGAGGGATTGCCGAAAGACGCCGTCTCTTTCCGCGCCCTCAAGACCATGGGCTTTTCCGATGCCCGGCTGGCCAAGCTGACCGGCCAGAAGGAAGACCTGGTGCGCAAGGCGCGTCACGCGCTGGATATCCGCCCCTGCTACAAGCGCATCGACACCTGCGCCGCCGAATTCGCGGCGCTGACGCCGTACATGTATTCGACCTATGAAACACCGATTGGCGGCCACACGGCCTGCGAAAGCAATCCGACCGACGCCAAAAAGATCATCATCCTGGGCGGCGGTCCCAACCGCATTGGCCAGGGCATCGAGTTCGACTATTGCTGCTGCCATGCCGCCTATTCGCTGTCGGAGCGCGGCTATGAAACCATCATGGTCAACTGCAATCCGGAAACCGTTTCCACCGATTACGACACGTCGGACCGGCTCTATTTCGAGCCGCTGACCCTGGAAGACGTGCTGGAGATCATTCACAAGGAACGCGAAAAGGGCACACTGGCAGGCGTCATCGTCCAGTTCGGCGGCCAGACGCCGCTGAAGCTGGCGAACAGTTTGCGCGACGCGGGCGTGCCGATCCTGGGCACTAGCGCTGACGCCATCGACCTGGCCGAAGACCGCAAGCGCTTCCAGGCACTGCTGGAAGAACTGAAACTGAAACAGCCGCGCAACGGCACCGCCATGACGGCGGAAGAAACCGTGCAGGCGGCGGCGTCCATAGGTTATCCCGTGATTCTGCGCCCGTCTTATGTGCTGGGCGGCCGCGGCATGGTGGTGGTGTCGGACGAAGGCGAACTGCGCAAGCAGGTGGAATCGGGCGAACTCTTCCGCATCTCCGGCGACAATCCGGTTCTGATCGACGGCTTCCTCAACCGCGCCACCGAAGTGGATGTGGACGCGATCTGCGACAAGGACGGCGATGTCTTCATCGCCGGCATCATGGAGCATATCGAGGAAGCCGGCGTGCATTCCGGCGACAGCGCCTGCTCGCTGCCGCCGCGCTCTCTATCGGCGGACACCATTGCCGAGATCAAACGCCAGACCATCGCCATGGCCAGGGCGCTGAAGGTCCAGGGCCTGATGAATGTGCAGTATGCCATCCAGGGCGATGAAATTTACGTCCTCGAAGTCAATCCGCGCGCGTCGCGCACCGTACCCTTCGTCGCCAAGGCGATCGGCCTGCCGGTGGCGGCCATCGCCAGCCGCGTCATGGCGGGCGAGACCCTGAAATCCATGAACCTCAAAAAGCCCAATCCCAAGCATGTCTCGGTCAAGGAAGCGGTGCTGCCGTTCGCCCGCTTCCCCGGCGTCGACACGATCCTGGGGCCGGAGATGCGCTCCACCGGCGAAGTCATGGGCCTGGACGAGAATTTCGGCCGCGCCTTCGCCAAAAGCCAGATCGGCGCGGGCGTCAAGCTGCCCACCGGCGGCACGGTGTTCATCTCGGTCAAGGAAGGCGACAAGGACCTGATCGAAGGGCCGGCGCGCGAATTGCTGGCGATGGGTTTTTCCCTGGTCGCGACACGCGGCACGGCGCGGGTGCTGGAGAGCAAGGGCCTGCCGGTCGCCACCATCAACAAGGTGCTCGAGGGGCGCCCGCATGTGGTGGACGCGCTGAAGAATGGCGAGATCAACCTGGTGTTCAACACCACCGATGGCGCCCAGGCGCTGACGGACTCGTCGTCCATCCGCCGCGCGGCGCTGACGCTGAAGGTGCCCTATTACACCACCATGGCGGGAGCGGCTGCGGCCACCCAGGCGATCCAGGCCTTGCGGACGGGCTCTCTTGAAGTCGCCCCCCTCCAGTCATACTCTTTGTAAAGCACCGCTGCGCTTCGTGTTAATTAAATCAGCGAAATCAGTGCCTTAACGAATAACTGGTTCGGCAACCGGCTAACCCCGGCGGCGCGAGCCTCTTTTTGCCCCGGCTCAGCCTGGGGGGGATGAGACGATGGAAAAAATTCCGATGACCGCTCCGGGCTTCAGAGCCCTGGAGGATGAATTGAACCGCCTCAAGAACACCGAACGGCATGAGATCATCAAGGCGATTGCCGAAGCGCGTGCCCATGGCGACCTGTCGGAAAATGCCGAGTATCACGCCGCCAAGGAGAAGCAGAGCTTCATCGAAGGCCGGGTCATGGAACTGGAAGACCAGATCGGCCGCGCCGATGTGATCGACATTTCCAAACTGTCGGGTGGCAGCGTCAAGTTCGGCGCCACCGTCACCCTGGTGGACGTGGATACCGAGGAAGACCGCAAGTACCAGATCGTCGGCGACGTGGAATCCGACGCCAAGCATGGCCGGATATCGCTGTCCTCCCCGATCGCGCGCGCCCTAATCGGCAAGAGCAAGGGCGATACGGTGGAAGTCGCCGCGCCCGGCGGCGCGCGCTCCTACGAGGTCGTCAAGGTCGAGTTCAAGTAGCCTTAAATCACGCCAAGCCCCGGCGCGCGGTGCGCGCCAATCAAACAATATTCCTGGCGTCAAATGACGCCAGGAATAAACCGCGCCGTCTTGGCGCGGTATGCGGCATATTCCGGATAGGCTTCGGCCAGCACCCGCTCCTCGAACATGGTGCGCACCACCAGCATCATCAGCACGGCAAAGCCGACGATCCCCGCCCAGGGCTGGACGAATAGCACCGCCGTACCCAGGATGGTGATCATCTCCACGGCATACAAAGGATGGCGCGCATAGGCGTAAGGCCCGCTGGTCACCAGTGTGCGCGCCTCCGGCATGATCGAAAAGGATTTGCCCAGGCGCCATAGCACCATGCAGGACCCCGCGCTGCCCACACCGACCAGCACGGCGGAGACGATTTGCGTGCCCAGATCCAGATGTGCGACCGGCAATTGCAACATGCCGACTCCCAGAAAGGTGCCGATCAGCGCGCACAGCCTCGGCAGGAGGCCGGCCAGGCGGCGCACCGGCTTGTCGCGCACCACCAGCAGATAGATCAGCAGCAGGTTGAAGGCCATCGCCGCCGACAGGGAGAAAAACTGTATCCAGTTGAGCAACGCGGCGCTGCCGCTCTGCATCAGCGCGAAATCGCTTACCAGCGTGGGCCGAAGCTGCAGAGCGCCATAGACAAACCACAGGATCAGCGGCAGCGCGACGATCATGTCGTAGGCCTTGGTATTCTGCGCTTTCAAAAGGCGCGGGTCGCTTTCACCGGGCTGCGACACCCACCACAGCAGCGCAAGCCAGCCCGGGCCGAAATTCGCCAGCAGCCCGACAAGTACCTTGCTGCCGGCATCGCCCTGGGACGCAGCCACCAGGCCGGGCATCAGCAGTTGCAGGATAACGCTCTGCACAAAGGTCAGCGCGATGTTGAGGGGAAGCACGATCCGGAAACGCTTGTGCCCCCGCATGAAAGACAGCACGGACGGCAGCAAATAAAGGAACAGCGCCGCCGCCACCAGCAGCAGGGTAATGCCCCTAGTCTGACCCGTAAAAAGATGATTCATCCCCGCCCTCTTTTGTTTTCGCGCCAGTGTTTTCGCGCCAGTCGCTGCCGCGCTTATCCAGGCCGGCGCGCCAGCAGCGCCACCAGTTCCGTAACTTCGGTAAACCTCCCATCCGGCGACGATTCCTGCAAGGCCGTCTGCAATTCCGTCGCCAGTGCGTCCCGGTCAGACACGGAGGCCGACATGGAAAAAGCACGGCCCACGATCTCGTCCACCGTTAAAGACTGGCGGACGGTGACGGACAGTCCGTCCAGCTCCGTGAAGGCGGAGTCGAACAGGAAAGTTTCATACCGGCGATGACCACCGCCGCGCGCCATGCCCTTGCGCCGGTGAAGGGCGCTGAGATCGCATACCGTCTTGAACCAGGCATTTTCCTCTACGGGGGGATGGGCATCATGAAACAGCGCCACCCCGCCACCGCGCGTCACGATGCGGTCGAGCATGGCCAGCGTCGCGGCGCGGTCCATCCAGTGAAAGGCCCGGCCGATGGTGACCAGCCGGAACGGACCCATATCGGGCGTCAAATCATGGGAGCTGGCCTGTTGCAGCGTCACCTGCACGCCGGCCGCGGTGGCGGCCGCTTGCGTCGATGCCAGCATTTCCGGCTCAGGGTCCATGGCGGTAACCGCCATCCCTGCCTGCGCAAAAGGGATCGCCAGCATTCCCGAGCCGCAGCCCAGGTCCAGAACCGCGTCGCCCGGCTTCAGGCCCGCCAGCCCGGCCACACGCCGGATCAGCCGGTCCGGGTAGGCCAGCCGGTAGCGCTCATAAAAGGCCGCTGTGCCCTGAAAGCGGTGGGGATCGTGGGGCGGAACAGCCTCAGACATGGAACCTTTTGGACTTTGCTTTGTTGGTCATGGGCTTATACTAGCTCGACCCTATATTTTTTGAATGGATTCATGGCCAATATTGCCCTCGTGGATGACGACAAGAATATTCTGGCGTCCGTCAGCATGCTGCTGGAGCAGGAAGGCTATCAGGTCCGCACCTTTTCGGACGGCGCCGCCGCTCTCACCGCCCTGACCACCACCCCGCCCGACCTTGCCATCCTGGACATCAAGATGCCCCGCATGGACGGCCTGGAATTGCTGCGCCGCCTGCGCCAGGCGCAGGACCTGCCGGTGATCTTCCTCACCAGCAAGGATGAAGAGATCGACGAACTGATGGGCCTGAATGCCGGGGCGGACGATTACATCCGCAAGCCTTTCTCCCAGCGCCTGTTGCTGGAACGGGTGCGCGCCGTCCTGCGCCGTGCCGAAGGCAAGTCGGGGCCGGTGCCCACAGGCGCCGCCGGCGACGCGGCCAAGAAGGAAGCGCTGGTGCGCGGCCAGCTGGCGCTCGACCCGCAGCGCCATGAATGTACCTGGGACGGCAAGCCCGTGCGGCTGACGGTCACGGAATTTTTGATCCTGCAGGCGCTGGCGCAACGTCCCGGCTTTGTCAAAAGCCGCGACAGCCTGATGGACGCGGCCTATGACGATCAGGTCTATGTCGATGACCGCACCATCGACAGCCACATCAAGCGCCTGCGCAAGAAATTCAAGGCCGTGGCGGACGACTTCGACGCCATCGAGACGCTTTACGGCGTCGGCTATCGTTACAGAGAATAGTGCCGCACTTTTCCGCCCTCACCTGGCGCATTCTTGCCTTCAATGCGCTGGCGCTGATCGTGCTGACCGGCGGCGTCATCCTGGTGCAGGCCACGGGGCGCGGCCTGGTCGAGGAACGCCTCAATTCCATTCAGGAACAGGCCAATATCGTGGCGGGCACCATCGCCCAATATGCCACCGATCCCGACACCCATAAGCTGCGGGTCGATGAGGCCGAGCCGCTGCTACGCCAGCTGATCGCGCCGACGCGGCTGCGCGGCCGGCTGTATCTGCCCACCGGTCGGCTGGCGATCGACACCCGCAATCTCCTGGCACGCAATGTGGTGCAGACGCAGGAGCTTCCCGCCCTGGATTCCATCACCCAGATCAAAGAATGGCTCAAGCGGCTCTATGACGGCGTGATGGGCGTGCGCCCGTTCGCGCGGTTAGAGCCCTATTACGAAGCCGGCGATGATGGCCGCGTCTATCAGGAAGTGAGTTCCGCCCTGAAGGGTGCCGCCGACAGCGCCGAACGGGTGGACGACCGCAACCGGCTGGTTCTGTCGGTGGCGGTGCCGATCCAGCGCTTCACCGCCATCTATGGCGTGCTGTTTCTGTCCACCGAGGGCGGCGACATCGACGACATCCTGCGGGCCGAACGCGCCACGCTAATTCAGGTTTTCGCCGTTGCTTTCCTGGTCATGCTGTTTTCGTCTCTCTATCTGGCAGGCACTATCGCCGAGCCAGTCAAGCGGCTGGCGGCGGCGGCCGACCGGGTGCGCTCCGGCATTGGCGGGCGCGGCGACATTCCCAACTTCCCCGAACGCGACGATGAGATCGGAGATCTGGCCGACAGCCTGAAATCCATGACGGCGGGGCTTTATGACCGCATCGACGCCATCGAAAGCTTCGCCGCCGATGTGGCGCATGAACTGAAGAACCCCCTCACCTCGCTGGCCAGCGCAGTGGAAATGTTCGGCCGCGCCAAGGACGATGAAAGCCGGGGCCAGCTGCTGGGCATCATCCGCGGCGACGTCAAGCGCATCGACCGGCTGATCACCGACATTTCCGACGCGTCGCGGCTGGATGCCGAACTGTCGCGCGAAGCGCCCGAACCGGTGGCGCTGTCGCGGCTGCTGTCCACCATCATTAAGATCTATCGCATGACCGACACCGACCATGTGGTGGAGTTCGCGCTGCGCGACGAACTGCCGGCAGGCGGTATCGTGCGCGGCCGCGACGAACGGCTGGGCCAGGTGTTCCGCAACCTGATCGACAATGCGGTATCCTTCAGCCCGGCGGGCGGGACGGTGACCGTCAGCGCCGCCCGTCATGATATCGTGGCCCGAGTAACGGTGGAGGATGAAGGCCCCGGCATTCCGCCCGATAATCTGGAATCCATCTTCGAGCGTTTCTACACCGAGCGGCCCAGCGACACGTTCGGCCGCAACTCCGGTTTGGGACTTTCCATCGCTCGGCAGATCATCGAAGGCGCCGGCGGGCGCATCTATGCCGAGAACAAGGACGCGGGCGGCGCGCGGCTGATTGTCGAACTGCCCCTCGCCCATGTCTGATCCCATGGCTGATCCCATTTCTGGCGAAACCAACATCCATGCTTCCTGCGTCGCGATAGACGGCCAGGGCGCGTTGTTGCTGGGCGCCAGCGGAGCGGGCAAGTCCGACCTGGCGCTGCGCCTGATCGATAGCGGCGCCCGGCTGGTGGCGGATGATCGCACCATCCTGTTCGTGAAAAACGGCGCCTTGCATGCCAAGGCGCCGCCCAGCATCAAGGGCCTGCTGGAAATCCGCGGCGTCGGAATCGTCAAGCTGCCGGTGCGCGCCTCCGTCAAGCTGGCGCTGGCGGTAACCTTGGGACGCGAGGGCGCACGGCTGCCAACCCTGCACTTCTATCGTCCGCCTTCGGCGCTGAAGACGACCACAAAGCTGCCGCAAATCACATTGGACGCCCGTTTCGCGTCAACGCCCGCCAAAATTCGCGCGGCTTTGGCGGCTTTTTCGCACGCGTTGTTTCGCGACAGTTTCATCTTGAAATAGGCGGGGGCAACCCCAAATAGCCTCAAGTAGCAAGGCGATAGGCTATAAAAAAAGGGTCTTTCCCCGGCAATGGCTTTTGGTACTGTCCGCGCCGCGAACGGAAAAGCTTTCATGATCGGCATCGTCCTCGTCACCCATGGCCGCCTGGCCCAGGAATTCATCTCGGCCATGGAGCATATGGTCGGCCCGCAGACTCATCTGCGCGCCGTCTGCATCGGGCCGGAAGATGATATCGAACGCCGCCAGCGCGAGATCGCGGCCGCCGCCAAATCGGTGGATGTGGGCCGCGGCGTGATCATCGCCACCGACATGTTCGGCGGCACGCCCTGCAACCTGGCCCTCACTCTGCTGGAAAAAGGCAAGATCGAAGTTTTGGCGGGCGCCAATCTGCCCAGCCTGATCAAGCTGATCGATATCCGCACCAAGGTGCCGCTGGAACAGGCGGTGAAGGAATCCATCGAGGCCGGACGCAAATATATGCGCGCCGGAAGCGCCGACCTCTGATGGCGGAAAAACTGCGCACCCGGGTGATCATTCCCAACAAGCGCGGGCTTCATGCACGCGCCAGCGCCAAGATCGTGGAAGCCTCGTCACGTTTCCAGTCCGAGATTCATGTCGTCAAGGATGGCACCGCCGTCAACGGCCGTTCGATCATGGGGCTGATGATGCTGGCTGCCTCGATCGGCACGGAAGTGGAAATCATCACCGAAGGCCCGGACGCGGCGGAGGCGATGAAAGCGATCCTGGCGCTGGTCGAGGTCAAGTTCGGAGAAGAGTGATGCGTAAGTTTTTTGCGCTGCTTCTCAGCCTTTGTCTTCTTGCTCCCGCTGTCTCTTTCGCCGAAACCATCGCACGTCCCTCGCTGTGGCATGTCCAGGGCAGCAAGGGCGATGTCTATCTGCTGGGCTCGGTCCATATCCTGCCCCCCGATGTGCAATGGCGCTCGCCGTCCATCCGCGCCGCCATGGCCCGCGCCGATGTCTTCGCCTTTGAAGTGCCGCAAGACGCAAAAGCCATGGCGCGGCTGCAAGAACTGATTGCCGCCAAGGGCACGCTGCCGCCGGACCAGACGCTACGGTCGCTGCTGAGCAAATCGGCGCAGACCGATTTCGACGCCGCGCTGGCGGCCTCCGGCCTGCCGCTTTCGGCGGTGGAACGCGCCCGCCCCTGGCTGGCAGGATTGCAGCTGCTGTTCGCGCAGATCGCCAAGCACAACTTCGCCGTCGAGAACGGCGTGGACGCCCAGCTAATGGCGCAGGCCGGAAAGTCCGGCAAGCCGATGCGCTATCTGGAAACCATCGACCAGCAATTTGCTTTGCTGGCACCGGACGATCCCGTGCTGGAGATGGAGGAATTCGAAGCCGGCCTGAAAGACCTGACTGACATCGCCGGTGGCATCCAGCCAATGGTGGATGCCTGGGCCAAAGGTGACCAGAAGACACTGGACCGCTTGATCAATGGCGATCTGGACCGGTTTCCTGCCGCCCGCAAGGCGCTGCTGGACGACCGCAACAGCGCCTGGTTGCCCCAGGTCGCCGCCATGCTGAAGGAAAAACACACGGTCCTGGTCACGGTCGGCGCCGGCCACCTGACCGGCCCCAAGGGCCTGCCGGCCCTGCTGCGCAAGGCGGGCTACAAGGTCAAAGGCCCCTAAGTGCTTACTAGCGCTATATTTTTCGAATATCCATATAAAGATATGCAGTTTTCTTTATATCCTCCTTGCCCAGTTTCCGGCCCGCTGCTATAGCCGCCTCGCAATTTGAGGAATCGCGCCATGGCCGCCTTTAAAGACTACATCGTCAAGGACATCTCTCTCGCCGAATGGGGCCGCAAGGAGCTCAACATCGCCGAGATCGAGATGCCGGGCCTGATGGCCACCCGCGCCGAGTATGGCAAGGCGCAGCCGCTCAAGGGCGCGCGCATCGCCGGCTCGCTGCACATGACCATCCAGACCGCCGTGCTGATCGAAACCCTGCAGGCGCTGGGCGCCGACATCCGCTGGGTGTCGTGCAACATCTATTCGACCCAGGATCACGCCGCCGCCGCCATCGCCGCCGCCGGCATCCCCGTTTTCGCGATCAAGGGCGAGAGCCTGAAGGATTATTGGGACTACACCGCCAAGCTGTTCGAATGGCATGGCGGCGGTTATCCCAACATGATCCTGGACGATGGCGGCGACGCCACCATGCTGGTGCATCACGGCCTGCGCGCCGAGAAGGGCGACGTCGCCTTCCTGGAAAAGCCGGAAAATGAAGAAGAAGAAGTCTTCTACGCGCTGATCAAGCGCCTGCTGAAGGAAAAGCCCAAGGGCTGGTTCGCCGAAGTCGCCGCCAGCATCAAGGGCGTTTCGGAAGAAACCACCACCGGCGTGCATCGCCTGTACCTGATGGAAAAGGACGGCAAGCTGATGTTCCCCGCCATCAACGTGAATGACAGCGTCACCAAGTCGAAGTTCGACAACCTGTATGGCTGCAAGGAATCGCTGGTGGACGGCATTCGCCGCGGCACCGACGTGATGATGGCCGGCAAAGTCGCCATGGTCGCCGGCTTCGGCGATGTCGGCAAAGGCTCGGCCGCGTCGTTGCGCAATGCCGGCTGCCGCGTGATGGTGTCGGAAATCGATCCCATCTGCGCCCTGCAGGCCGCCATGGAAGGCTATGAGGTCGTGACCATGGAGACGGCGGCGCCCAAGGCCGACATCTTCGTCACCGCCACCGGCAATGTCGACGTGATCACCGTCGATCACATGCGGGCCATGAAGGACCGCGCCATCGTCTGCAACATCGGCCACTTCGACAGCGAGATCCAGATCGCCGCCACCAAGAACTTCAAGTGGCACAACATCAAGCCGCAGGTGGACGAGATCGAGTTCCCCGACGGCAAGCGCATCATCATGCTGTCGGAAGGCCGCCTGGTGAATCTGGGCAACGCCATGGGCCACCCGTCCTTCGTGATGTCGGCCAGCTTCACCAACCAGACGCTGGCGCAGATCGAGCTGTGGCAGAACACGGGCAAGTACGAAAAGAAGGTCTATGTCCTTCCCAAGGTTCTGGACGAGAAGGTCGCCCGCCTGCACCTGGCCAAGGTCGGCGCCGACCTGACCGAACTCAGCACCAAGCAGTCCGACTACATCACCATCCCGAAGGCGGGCCCGTATAAACCCGACACGTATCGGTACTAACCGCGCAGGAGCCGCCTTCGTTTTTTAAGGGCGGCTCCGCCGCCGGGGGGCCGGCCCGTATAAGCCGGACACTTATCGCTACTAAAGTCCGCCACATCGCTTTGGAAAGGGCGTGCCGCAAGGCGCGCCCTTTTCGTTTGTTCGCTACCGCAACACAGCCTTCCCGGCCGCTGGCGGTAAGGATTCATTAACCCCCTGATGTGACTCGGAAAATATCCACAGACCGCTAAATCTGGGGCTGTTAGCCCCATTTCGTTTTTCATAATTTATTAACCACAATAGCTAGTCGGACTCGCCCTCCGAAGCTATCTTGTTGATTCGAAAGTGATTCGCCGCAAAGGCGAGGGTTAACGGGGGCTGACGGCATGCGTCCCAGAATGGGACAGGGCAGACGGCCGGGGGCACGGCGGTGGCAGGGATTCCTGCTGGCGGCCGCGCCTTGCGCCCTGATGCCTGCCCCAGCCTTGGCGGCCGTGCCCCAGCTTCTCACCTCCCAGAACGGCAACATCATCGTCCTGTCAGCCCTGGCCTGTGGCGGCGTGGCGCTGGCCATCGCCGCCGGCCTCTGGGCGCTGGCGGAACAGCGCACCACGCGCCGCCTGCGCCGCTCGCTCCGGATGGTCGGCGCCAAGACCAAGGCCGCTGTCGGCGAACGCGATGCCCTGCTGGGCGCCGGCCGCGAGGGGCTGGTGGTGTGGGGCCGCGACGGCGCCGGGCCTTTCTCTTATGGCGGCGGCGAGGAAACATTGCAGTCCTGCCTGAACGGCCCCAATGCCCTGGCCCTCTCCACCGCCCTAGACGGATTGTCGGATGGCGGCGCTGCGTTCCAGCTCGCGGTGCAGGACAGTCATGGCCGCAAGCTGACGGCGCGGGGCCGCGCCGTGGGCGGCATGGCGGCGGTGTGGCTGGAAGAATCTGCGGTGGCGCAGGAGAGCGGCGAATACAAAGCCATTCTGGATGCACTGCCGATTCCGATCTGGCTGCGCGACAAGGGACTGGCGCTCACCTGGGGCAATCATGCCTTCCTGAAAGGCGCCGGCGCCAAGGATCTCGAGACCGCCCGCCGCGAGCAAGTCTCACTCGACAAGAGCGAGCGCGATCTGGCCGCCACCGCGCGTTCGGAAAACGCCCTGCAGGAAGCCAAGCGCTTCTCGGTGGTGAACGGCCAGCGCCGCGCCCTGGCCTTTACCGAAATCCCGCTGGGCGATGCCGGCATTATCGGCACGGCGGTGGATGTCACCGATGTGGTGGCCGCCGAAGCCAAGCTGCAGCAGCATGCCGATGCCCATGCCGCCACGCTGGATACGTTGCAGACCGCGGTGGCGATCTTCGGCCCGGACCAGAAGCTGCGTTTCTACAACAAGGCGTTTGTGCGGCTGTGGGGCCTGCCGGAAAGCTGGCTGGACAAGCATCCCGGCGAAGGCGAAATCCTCGACCGGCTGCGCGACGGCCGCAAGCTGCCCGAACAGCGCGATTACCAGGCCTGGAAGCGCGGACGCCTGGCGCTGTATCAGGACGGCGCGCGCGAAAATGCCAGCGAAGAGGCCTGGCACATGCCAGGCGGCCAGACCATCCGCGTCGTCACCCAGCCGCATCCCTTCGGCGGCCTGACCTTCCTGTATGAAGACGTCACCGAGCGCCTGACCCTGGAAAGCGACTACAACACGTTGATGAAAGTGCAGTCGGCGACGCTCGACACGCTGAACGAAGGCGTGGCGGTGTTCGGTCCCGACGGCAAGCTCAAGCTGCACAACGCCGCTTTCTCCCGCATCTGGGAATTCGAAACGGGCGAACTGGCCGGTGAGCCGCATGTGCGTACCATCGCGGCGCTGTCCAAGGACAAGTTCGGCGATACCGGCCTGTGGGAACAGTTGATCCATGCCATTGTCGCAGGCGCGGCGGCCCGCGACCTAGGCGAAATCGAGCGTTCCGACCGGTCCATCCTGTCGCTGTCCACCTCGCCGCTGCCCGATGGCGCCACTTTGGTGACCTTCAACGATGTCACCGACCGTTTCCGCATCGAGACGGCGCTGCGCGACCGCAACGAAGGACTGGAAGCCGCCGACCGGCTCAAGTCCGACTTCATCAAGCATGTGTCTTACGAACTGCGCACGCCGCTGAACACCATTCTGGGCTTCTCCGAGCATCTGGCCAGCGGCGTACCCGGCGCGCTGAACGAGCAGCAGGGCGAATATATCCAGGCCATCGTGGCGGGCGGCAACACGCTCAAGAGCCTGATCAACGACATTCTCGACCTGGCACTGGTGGAATCCGGCGCCTTGCGGCTGGAACTGGAACGCATCGACCTGCACGACATCGTCACCGAAGTGGCGACCCATGCGCGCGAATGGGCCAACAAGGTCGGCCTCACCCTGCATGTCGATGTCGCGCCCAATGCGGGCAAGTTCCTGGCGGACGGACGGCGGCTGCGCCAGATCATGTTCAATCTCCTGTCCAACGCGTTCAAATTCACCCCGCGCGGCGGCGAGATCGTGCTGTCGGCGAAAATCGTGGGTGAGGATGTGCAGATCATGGTGGCCGACAATGGCCCCGGCATCTCGCCTGAGGTAAAGGCCAATGTCTTTGAGCGTTTCTCGGCCAAGAGCCATTCCGGCCAGCGCGCCGGCGCAGGGTTGGGCCTGGCGCTGGTCAACCGTTTCCTGGAACTGCATGACGGCTGGGTGGAAATCGAAAGCACCAACGGCACCCTGGTGCGCTGCCACCTGCCCCGCCGCTTCCATGACGACGAACCGCATCCGGAAGTCAGCGGCGACCGCAAGACGGCGTATCTGTAAACGGTGATCCCTATGGCAATAGATCGAACACAACTGCTGACGATCTGCGATGTGGGAGATTTCGCCAAGCTCGTTGGAGAAGTTGAAAACCTCGTGTTCGATTGCAAGGCGATGCCGTATATCTTCACCGATGAAAAGGGCCGGCGTGAAATCGCCAAGGATGTTTCCGCTTTCGCCAACTCGGTGGGAGGAGAGATTCTTCTCGGCGTAAAAACCCAACCAAGCACCACCCACTTTGGAGATGAGGCGGTCTCGGTCAACCCATTCGCTCAAAGCCTTGTGAATATCACCCAGTACAACGATGTGTTGAGCGCTTGGATATACCCTGAAATACCTGGGCTGGCCGTGAAGTGGAAACTTTCCTCAACGGATTCGGCAAAGGGAATCGTGATTATCAACATCCCTCCTCATGCAGTATCTAGCAAACCGTTCTTGATAGCCAAGACGCTCGATGGCACAAAAATCGTGGAAAGCGTATTTGGATACGCCGCGCGCAAAAGCGATACTAGCCCTCCCTTAGGCGTCAAAGAGCTACAGCAGCACCTGAATGCTGGGCTGTCCTATGATTCGAATTTAGATGGCCGACTCGGAGCAATTGAGGCGAGCGTAAAAGCGCTACTGGGGAATTCTGATTCCCAAGCTCATGCGAAAGCGCTCGCGACGCATCTTTCTTCTGCAATTTCTTCGGCTCTAATGCACGGAGACTTAGGGCGTGTCTTCAATTGAGCCAAATGATAGCAGCAGCGAGCTGGATAGCGGCGAGGAAGTTTCTGGCGGTTTTGTCATAACGGGTCGCGATGGCGCG
>JBEENS010000007.1:0-89309 GCA_041192105.1 Pseudomonadota bacterium
AATCCATAACGCCGCATCTGTCAGCTCCGAATCAGCCGACTGCCTATGAATCACGCGCCGCCATAACTGGGAATCCTCTAATTGAGGACAGGCCCTAGTGATTATCGCGCGGAATGCCCTTGGTCTTGTCGATATCCTGATACTTGACGGCATTTTCCAGCACCATGCCGGCGCCCATCTGCCCGACCACGCCGCGCTGGATTTCCTGCCAGGGCGTCTGCGAGGCCGGATAGGCAAAGCCGCCCTTGGCGTCCAGCTCCTTGCGGCGCTTGGCCAGCTCCTCGTCCGATATCAGCATATTGGCGGTGCCCTTGCGCAGGTCGATGCGCACCCGGTCGCCGCTCTTGATCAGCGCCAGCCCGCCACCCGCGGCGGCTTCCGGCGAGGCATTCAGGATCGAGGGTGAGCCCGAGGTGCCCGACTGGCGGCCATCGCCGATGCAGGGCAGGGCGTTGATGCCCCGCTTCAGCAGGGCTGCCGGCGGATGCATGTTCACCACTTCGGCGGCCCCGGGATAGCCGATCGGACCCACGCCGCGCATGAACAGCATGCTGTGTTCGTCGATGTTCGAGGCGGGATCGTCCAGCCGCTTGTGATAATCCTCCGGCCCGTCGAACACCACGGCATTGCCTTCAAAGGCGTCCGGGTCCCTGGGGTTGGAGAGATAGCGTTCGGCGAATTCCTTGCTGATGACGCTGGTCTTCATGATGGCGTTGTCGAACAGGTTGCCCGACAGGACGATAAAGCCGGCATCCTTCTTCAGCGGCTTGTCGAAAGGCCAGATCACCTCGGCCAGCATCACCTTCTTGCCCTTGCAATTCTCGCCGATGGTCTTGCCGTTGGCGGTCAGGGCCTTTTCCTTGATGAGGCCCTTTTCCATCAGCACATTGACCACGGCGGGAACGCCGCCGGCATGATGGAAGTCTTCGCTGAGATATTCGCCGGCCGGTTGCAGGTTGACGATCAGCGGTACTTTGTGACCCACCGTCTGCCATTCCTGCAGCGGCACATCCACGCCCATATGGCGGGCGATGGCGGTGATGTGGATGGGCGCGTTGGTTGAGCCGCCGATGGCGGAGTTGACCACGATGGCGTTGTGGAACGCCTCCTTGGTCATGATCTTCGAAGGGCGCAGGTCTTCATGCACCATGTCCACGATGCGCTTGCCGGTCAGGTAAGCCATCTGGCCACGTTCGCGGTACGGCGCGGGGATCGAGGCCGAACCCGGCAGCTGCATGCCAAGCGCTTCGGCCAGGGAGTTCATGGTGCTGGCGGTGCCCATGGTGTTGCAATAGCCGACCGACGGCGCGCTGGAAGACACCAGTTCCATGAAGCCGTTATAATCCAGTTCGCCGCGCGCCATCATTTCGCGCGCCTTCCAGACGATGGTGCCCGAGCCGGTGCGCTCGCCTTCATGCCAGCCGTTCAGCATCGGGCCGACCGAAAAGGCGATGGCGGGAATGTTCACCGTCGCCGCCGCCATCAGGCAGGCGGGGGTGGTCTTGTCGCAGCCGATGGTCAGCACGACGCCGTCCAGCGGATAGCCATAGAGGAGCTCCACCAGTCCCAGATAGGCGAAGTTGCGGTCCAGCGCCGCGGTGGGGCGCTTGCCGGTTTCCTGGATGGGATGGACGGGGAATTCCATCACGATGCCGCCGGCTTCGCGGATGCCTTCGCGGATTCGCTTGGCCAGCTCGATGTGATGGCGGTTGCAGGGCGACAGGTCGCTGCCGGTCTGGGCGATGCCGATGATTGGCTTGCCCGACTGCAATTCTTCGCGCGTCAGCCCGTAATTCAGATAGCGCTCCAGATACAGCGCCGTCATGTCGGGATTGTCGGGATTGTCGAACCAGGCGCGGCTGCGCAGCTTGTTGGTCTTGCTGTCGGAGGATTTGGACATTGTTGTTCCCTGAAGCGATTGGACTGTTGAAAAAAATCAGGCGGCGAAAAGCGTCATGCCGCCATCCACCCGCAGCACCTGGCCGCTGATGAAGCCGGACTGGTCGCTGGCAAGAAAGGCGACGGCGTTGGTGATCTCGGCCGGCGTGGCGTAACGCTCCAGCGATACGCCGTCCATCTTGTCCGGATCGGTCTTGCGGGTGGCCAGGAAGCGCGCCGTGGTGGTGGGGCCGGGGCTGATGGCGTTGACGCGCACGCCATGGGTGCGCATCTCCAGCGCCAGGCAGCGCGTATAGTGGATGACGGCCGCCTTGGCGCAGCCATAGACGACTTCCGGCGAAACGCCGACATGGCCGTTGAGCGAACCGAAATTGACCACCGCGCCCTTGTTGCGTGCGGCCATGCCGGGAACCACGGCGCGGCACACCAGCATGGTGCCGATGAAGTTGCGGTTCAGCACCGCCATCGCATCTTCCAGGCTGATATCGAGCGCGCCGTTGGGACTGGGCTTGCCGCCCGCCGCCCCGATATCGCCGCCGGCGCAATTGACCAGGATGGAAATGGGTCCGAGCGCGCCCTCGATCTTTTTGACCATCGCCGCGATGTCGGCTTCCTTGGTGATGTCGCCGGTGACCGCCACGCTTTTGCCGCCGCGGCCGGAAAATTCTTCAGCCAGCGCCGTCAGGCTGGCGCTTTCGCCATACTGGGCCGGCGCCTCTTCATTGATGTCGTGCAGCGCCACGACCGCGCCGCCGGCCAGCAGTGCTTCGGCGATCATCCGCCCCAGCCCGCGCCCCGACCCCGTCACCAGTGCCACCGCGCCTTTGAAATCGTGGCTCAAATTTGCGCTACTCCCACTGACCATTCGACTGGAATTTCCTGAAGCGGCGGGGCTGCCCTAAGCCCTTGTTTTTTTATCGGTCCGCCCGGCAGTCGGCACCCGAAAAACACCCGGCTGCATTGACTTACCGCTGCCTGAATTTAGTATACAAAATGCAGGCCGATGTGAAGCCCGATCCCTCTTGCGGACTGGCGGAAAAGGCCGTGCGATGCCCCTAACTTCATGCCTGAAACGGGGGGCCAATAACGGGTCAAGAAACAGCAGGGGCGAAACGCACAATGAAAGCAACGAACGCACGCTATTGGGTCGTCGTTTTCGCGCTCGCCCTGGCGATGATCATGTACATCCAGCGCGTGGCGATCAGCCAGGCGATCGTGCCGATTTCCGTCGAGCTGAATCTGAGCAAGGCCGAGCAGGGCATGATCCTGGGCGCCTTTGGTCTCTCCTATGCATTGTTCGAAATCCCCATGGGCCTGCTCGGCGACAAGCTGGGCGTGCGCTGGGTGCTCAGCCAGCTGGTGCTGGCCTGGTCGCTGTTCCTGGCGCTGACCGGCGCGGTGTGGAACGTGACCTCGCTATGGATCATGCGCTTCCTGTTCGGCGCGGGCGAAGCGGGCTGCTTTCCCAATCTCACCCGCATGCTGTCAGTCTGGCTGCCGGTCAGCGAGCGCGTCAAGGCGCAGGCCGTGATGTGGGCGTTCGGCCGCTGGGGCGGGGCGCTGGCGCCGCCGGTGGCCTACTTCGCCATCTATCACCTGGGCTGGCGCTGGGGTTTTGTCGCGCTGGCGCTGCTGGGCGTGGCCTGGGTGGCCTGCTTCCTGCCCTGGTTCCGCAACGATCCGGCGGAGCACAAATCGGTCAACGCCGCCGAACTGGAACTGCTGGAAAGCTCGCGCAAGCTCGTGCTGCACGATCACGGCATGCCCTGGTACAGGCTGCTGATGCAGCGGGACATCGCCTTCCTGGGGCTGCAGTATTTCTTCTTTTCCTACACCTGGTATTTCTATGTCACCTGGCTGCCGACCTGGCTGCAGCAGGCGCGCGGCCTTACGGCGCTGGAATCCGCAGGTTATGCCATGCTGCCGCTGGCGGCGGGTGGTTGCGGCTCCATCGTTTCGGGTTTCCTGCCGCTCTCTGTCCCGCGCAAATGGGTTGCGATCGGCGGCTTCTTGGGCAGTGCGATCCTGATCTGTTTCATTCCGAATGTGTCGGGCGTGGTGCTGCCGATGATGCTGATGGCGGCGGCCAGCTTCTGCGGCGATCTCACCATGCCGATTTCCTGGAACACCTGCGTGGAGATCGGCAAGCAGTATACCGCCACCGTCTCCTCCACCATGAACATGCTGGGCAACTTCGCCGGCTTCGTCGCCCCGGTGGTGTTCGGCTTCATTCTCCAGAACACCGGCAACAACTGGAGCATCGTGATGTACACCATGGCCGCCGCCGCGTTGGGCTCTGCCATTTGCTGGTTTTTCATCGATCCAGACAGAGATCGCGCCTGATTTTTTCTCAAGAAGGTTTTGCATCGTGAAAATTGATCTGAGTGGCAGGGCGGCTGTTATCGTGGGCGCCAGCGGCGGGCTGGGCGAAGCCATGGCGCATACCTTGTCGGGCGCCGGCGCGAAACTCGCGCTTGTCGGCCGCAACCAGGTCAAGCTGGATAAGCTCGCCGCCGCTGTGAAGGCCAATGGCGGCACGGCGGAAAGTTTCACCGCCGACGTCACCGTTGAGGCCGACGTCGCGCGGTTGACCGACCAGGTGAATGCCAAATTCGGCAAGCCGCAGATCCTGATCAACAGCGCCGGCATCAACATCCGCAAACCCGTGACCGATTACACGGTCGCCGAATTCCAGAGCGTGATGGATTCCAGCGTCCTCAGCACCTTCCTGGCCTGCCGCGCCTTCGTGCCGGGCATGAAGGGCACCGGCTATGGCCGCATCATCAACCTGTCTTCGATGATGGCCCATATCTCGTTGCCCAACCGCACGCCCTATTCGACGGCGAAGGCGGGGCTGCTGGGTTTCACCAAGTCCCTGGCGCTGGAACTGGCGATGGACGGCATCACCGTGAACGCGATCTCGCCCGGGCCTTTCGCCACCGAGATGAACCTGCCGGTGATCAACGATCCGGACGCCAACAAGCTGTTCCTCTCCAAGCTGCCGGTGGGCCGCTGGGGCCATGTCGAAGAGATCGGGGCGCTGGCCTGTTACCTGTGCAGCGACCTGGCCGGCTTCGTCACCGGCACCGACGTTCTGATCGATGGCGGCTGGACCGCCGCCTGATCCAAGGATTCGTCCGCCACCGTCCTGGTTCCCTTTCTGATGGGCCATCAGCGACCCGGATCGGGGTCCAAAACCGTACTTTCCCCAGCTTTATAAGGGTCTGCCGGTTTGGCTGTGGCCTTGGGGGGCGGGTCTATAGTATCCAAGGCGCGGGGTTGGAGCCGTAAGGGCTGACAGGGCAGGGCCGCCGCGAACGGGGCCGTATTTTCGCATATCGGATGGCCGCGCAGTCGGCCACAACACGATGTCAGGGTTTTTCGAGGAACGCATGCTTTCGACCAACAACAACAAGAACGATGTGCCGCTGATCGTGGTGATGGGCGTTGCCGGTTCCGGCAAGTCCACCATTGCGGCGGGACTGGCCGAAAAGCTGGGCGTGGATTTCATCGAGGGCGATGCGCTGCATCCCCAGGCCAATGTCAACAAGATGGCGGGCGGTCTGCCGCTGACCGACGACGACCGCTGGCCCTGGCTGGAAGCGATCGGCGAACGCATCGATGCCGAGCGCGTTGCCGGCATGGGCGTGGTGGTGTCGTGTTCTGCGCTCAGGCAAGTCTATCGCGAATGCCTGCGCAAGAAAGTGAACGGCCGGGTGCAGTTCATCCTGCTGGACGGCCCGCGCGACCTGATCTCCAAGCGCATGTTGGGCCGCAAGGGTCATTTCATGCCGCAGTCGCTGCTGGACAGCCAGCTCGCCACCCTGGAAAAGCCCGGCCCGGACGAGGACGCGGTGATACTGGATATTTCGCACAATGTGCCGACCTTGCTGGTCGAAGCGGTGCGGTCGGTCGGGCGTTAATTTTTCAAAAGGGGGATAGCATGACGCGGTTCAGGACACTCGGCCTGCTGATGGCGGCTGCGATGGCGGCCACACTTTCGGCTTCGGCGCAGCAGGTTGATACGTCCAAGCTTCCCAAATTTCCCACCCCGCCGCCGGCAGTGACGGCTGAAAACAGCATCATCAAGCCGCCTTATGCCGACGCGCCGGAGACGGTGGCCAATCCCGCTGTGCCGCAAGGCGATGTGCGCGAATTCATCCTCTATTCCTATGACAGCAAGATCTATCCCGGCATCGTGCGGGTCGAGAGCGAGAAGACCGCAAAGCGCGACACCTATGGCAATCGCCTGGCTTGGCCTGCGGAGGAAATTTCCGCGCCCGCGCCCTACCGCCGCCATGTCTGGGTCTATATCCCGCCTGGCTACCAGCCCGGCACGCCCGCGCCCTTCATGGTGGTGCAGGACGGCCGTTCCTACATCAAGCGCCTGGCCCCCACCCTCGACAACATGATTGCCGCCAAGCGTCTTCCGGCAATGATCATCGTGGCGGCGGATTCCGGCGGCAGCGATGCCCAGGGTTCGCAGCGCGGCCTCGAATACGACACCATGTCCGACCGCTATTATCAGTTTGTGGAACAGGAACTGCTGCCGGCGGTGTCGAAGAATTACGGCATCACGTTTACGAAGGACCCCGAAGGCCGCGCCGCAATGGGCGGCAGCTCGGGCGCAATCTGCGCCTGGACCATGGCGTGGTTCCACCCGGAGAGCTATCGCAAGCTTCTCTCCTACTCCGGCACTTTCGTGAACCAGGCGTCACCGATGGATCCCAAGACGCCGCGCGGCGGCTGGGAGTATCACGCCACTTTAATTCCCAAAGCGGCGAAGAAGCCGATCCGCATGTGGATGCATGTCAGTGCCCAGGACAATCATTTCGACGATCCGGAATCGACCTGGCACAACTGGCCGCTGGCCAACAACCGTATGGCGGCGGTGCTGAAGAAGAAGGGCTATGACCACAAATATGTCTGGTCCGAGGAATCGCGCCATGTCGATGGCCGCGTCGTGATGCAGACTCTGCCGTCGGCGCTGGAGTGGCTGTGGCGGGATTATCCGAAGGGCTGACCGCTTCGCTCACGTCTTCGGTTTTTAAACTCGATGTCATGGCCCGCCGGAGTGCGGGCCACCCAGCTGGGTCAAGCTCTGTATCAGTTATCTGACTGGGGCCTTTTCTTTTTCAAAGCAAACCACTGTCATCTTGGTGGCCCGCATTTGCGGGCCATGACAATAAGGGTGATGCGGCGGTTGTGCCTCGCCTTTACGTGGTTACCCCAACCTTCTTCGCCCACCAGGCCGTAATCAGCGGCACGCACAGCATGGTGACCACCACGCTGGCAGCCACCAGCACGGTGGCGAAGGGCGCAGCTTCCTCATAGACGGGATTGGCGCTGGCGACGAGGGCGGGCACCGCCGCCGCATTGCCGGCGGTCGCTGACGCCGCAAGACCGGCAACGCCATTGCCGCGGCTGATGCGATCGGCCAGGAACATCACCGTGCAGGAGACGGCCAGGATCGCAAAGCCCAGCGCGATCCCCAGAAGTCCCGCGCGCCACACCATCGTCAGGTTCAGCGATGCTCCGATGGCAAAGGCAAAGAACGGGATCAGCGCAGGCGCGGCTTTTCCGAGAAATTCGCGCATGTCCTTATCGAGATTGCCGATGATCACGCCTACCAGCAGCGGCAGGATCGCGCCCAGCAATGTCTGCCAGGGAAACATGAAGAGGCCGCCCAGGGTCATCATGGTGATGAAGGGGCCGGACTCCAGCGACATCACCGAATAGGCGGCGACATCTTGCGGGCGGCCATAGCGGCCCATCAGCGCCATGTAGAGCCCGCCATTGGTATCGTTGATGGCGGCGACCACCGCCAGGGTGGAAATCCCAGCGAACCATCCCGCCTTGACCGGCTCCACGCCCAGGAAGTGTCCCAGGATCATCGCGGCGGCCACGCCCATCCCCACCTTGGCGGCCAGCAGCACGCCGCCCTTGCCCGCGACATGCGGCAGGCTCTCGAACGGAATGGTGGCGCCCATGCAGACATAGAAGACCGCCAGGATGGGCAGGGCGCCGGTGAACAGCGCCCCGGTGAAGGAGCCGAAAAAGCTGCCCGCCCCGGGGGCGAAGGTGGCGATGGTGGCCCCCAGCGCCAGGGGCACGATCACCATGCCGCCGGGTATGCGTTCAATGCCCCGTTTGATCGGCAACTGCATGGCCTGGCCCCCATTTTTCCCAGCTTTACCGCGATTTCGGGACGCTGCACAGGGCTGTCCCCAGCCGACAGATTGTCGGCGCGTTAACGCTCTTCAAAAAGCTGAAGTCTTAGATTTTGGGGGTTCTCACAGGACGACCCCAATGGCCAAGGCCGGCCACCTCACGCGCGCACGCAAAGCGCCAGGATTGCTTGCCAGGTATTCCGACACCTTTGGCGAGATGCAGCTGCGCAAATATACCGAGCGCGCCATCCGCGCCGCCCGCGCCGAAGCCGAACTCAATTCCCGCTCCAAGTCCGCCTTCCTCTCGACCATGAGCCACGAGCTGCGCACGCCGCCCAACGCCATCATCGGATTTTCGGATATCATTCGCCAGCCCGGCGCTACCACGCCCGCACAAGCCAGCGACTATGCCGAGCATATCGCCAATGCCGGACGCCGCTTGCTGAGTGTCGTGTCGGACGTGCTGGACATGTCGCGGCTGGAATCGGGAAGCCTGACGCTGGAAATGCTGCCTCTATACATCGGTGATGTCCTGGAGGTTGCCGTGGAAAATGCCGGGCCGCTTTTCACCGCCAAGAATCAATCGGTGGATCTGCGGTTGGAGCCGGGCCTGCTGGATATCAGCGGCGATCCCAAAAGACTTCGCCAGCTCTTCGACAATCTCCTTTCCAACGCCAGCAAGTTCACCGGCGAGAAGGGCCGCATCCTGGTGATGGCCAAACAGGTCAAGGGCGGCGGCGTCACCATCGCCATCGCCGATACCGGCGTCGGCATGACCCACGAACAGATCGTGCTGGCGCTGAAACCCTTCGCCCAGGTCCAGGGCCACCTGTCCCGCACCCAGGAAGGCGCCGGTCTTGGCCTGCCGCTGGCGATGGGCATCGCCCGGCTGCATGGCGGCAGCCTCTATCTCGACAGCCAGCCCGGCGCCGGCACCACCGCGGTGGTGACCTTGCCGCGCGCTGACGCTGCGTCCGTCCCCACACCTGTTGCAATTGGAAAAGTCGCATGACCCTGCATATCGAAAAGCCCGCGGCATCCACCCCGTCTGCGCCTCCTTTTCGCGAGCGCCGTGGCACGCCCGCCGCGCCGCCGATCCGGCTGGCCCATATCGTGTCGGTGTCCGGCAGCCATGCCGTGGCGGTGCTGGAGCGCCAGGACGCCATTGCCAATGACGCCCGCGTGCAGATCGGCGCCCTGATCAAGGTCGTCACCCCGACCAGCGCCGCCATGGGCGTGATCACCGCCATCAGTGCGCCGATGCCGGCCGACGAAGGCGAACCCCAGTCCACCGGCCTGATCGAGATCAACCTGGCGGGCGAAGTGGTGCCCGACCAGAACCGCCGCCTGACCTTCCGACGCGGCGTCTCCAACCTGCCCACCCTGGGCGATGCGGTGATGCTGGCCGACAAGCATGACCTGATCCGGGTCTATGCCCCGCCCCAGGCCGCCAGCATCAAGATCGGCACCCTGTTCCAGGAACCGACTGTGCCCGCCCGCCTGCTGGTGGACGATCTTCTCTCCAAGCATTTCCTGATCGTGGGATCGACCGGCTCAGGAAAATCCTCGGCGGTGACCTGCATCCTGCAGCGGCTGCTGGCCGACCATGGCCATGCGCATGTCGTGATCCTGGACATCCACAATGAATATTCCGCCGCCTTTGGCGGGCTGGTGGAGCCTATCAATCTCGACAATTTCAGCCTGCCTTTCTGGATGCTGGATTTCCCGGAAATGATCGCCGCCTTGGTCAGCCGCGATGCGCATTACGACGCGGAAGCCGAAATCCTGTCCGACGCGGTGGTGCACGCCAAGCGCCGCTACAGCGAATCCGCCACGGCGCGGGCCGGCACGCTGGCGCGCAGATCCGCCGGTGACCATGTCATTACCGTGGACACGCCCACGCCCTTCCGCATGTCGGACGTCACCGCCTGGCTGGACGAGCAGCTCGGCAAGCTGGAACGCACCCAGTTCATGCTGCCCTATCGCCGGCTCAAGGCGCGCATCGAAAGCCTGGTCACCGACCAGCGCTACAACTTCATGTTCGGCTCCCTGTCAGTGCAGGACACGATGGGCGAGGTACTGGCCCGCCTGTTCCGCGTCCCGGGCGAGGGCCGTCCCATCTCGGTGATTGACCTGTCCACCGTGCCGCCGGAAATCCTGGACGTGGTGATCTCGGTGATCTCGCGCCTGGCTTTTGATCTTGCGGTGTGGAGCAAGGGCGGTCTGCCCATGCTCTTGGTGTGCGAGGAAGCCCATCGTTACGCCCCGGTCAGCGACCAGAAATTCGTCCCCACCCGCCAGGCGCTGTCACGCATCGCCAAGGAAGGACGCAAATATGGCCTCAGCCTGTGCCTGGTGACCCAGCGTCCCAGCGAACTGGATTCCACCATTCTTTCCCAGTGCGGCACCGCCGTGGTGCTGCGCCTGTCCAGCGAGCGTGACCAGGAAGTCATTCGCGGCAGCACCTATGAAGGCATGGTCGACCTGGTGGATTTCCTGCCGCTGCTGGCCGACCGCGAAGCCATCGTGCTGGGGCAGGGCGTGTCCATGCCGATGCGCATCCGCTTCGACGATCTGGGCAACCGCGGCGTGCCGCGCAGCCGCCATACCGGCTTTTCCGCCAGCTGGAAGACGCCGAACATGGATCGTGAGGGGCTTGACGAAATCGTCTCCCGCTGGCGCCGGGCTGGCCGCGAGCGTTCGTAACCAACGCTTGTCTTTTGACGCCTGGGGGGTGTCGCCCGTGCTCACGTGCTTCTAGCACGCTCTGCGCGGGCTCCTGCCCAGCCGCCAAAATACTGCGCGTGAGATTGTCTCACGCAGACGAAAATCAATTCGCTTCGACTGCTGCGTTAGCGGCAACCGTTTCAAGGCGCGTGGATAGCTTTGTGCTGTCTGTTTTAGCTCCAGGCTAGGGCGAAAGCGGCCATGCCGACGACAACAACGGCGAGAATGATCCAATGAGTAATTTTCGTACTTTTGGTCTTAGTTTCTTCCGTGTGATGAAATTCTCCCAAGCCACTCATGAAATATCCTCCTGAATGTGAACCCGCCTTGCGGCGGCTGTTTTCGATTGCGTCTCCTGCGTGAGCAACACGGTCCCTCATCTGTCGAGAATGGGAGGGGCCATCGTCAATATAGCACCGGACGCGCCGCTGCGCAGTCCCAATCTTGAACAGCCCTAAGCGGTGTTAACTGCGGCGCAGGCCGTAAAAGGCGCAGGTCGCCAGGGCCCCGCCGGCCAGCCGGACGTTCGGGCGGGTATCAAGCTTGGAAAATCCGCTTTTCTCCAGCACCCGGACGGCCGCCAGGTTCCCTGCCTGCACCGCAGCCGCCAGCCGCGTCACGCCCAGCGAGCCCTGCGCGATCACCGCAAGGACCGCTTCCGTACCAAACCCGTTGCCCCAGCGATCGCGCCGCAGCAGGAACCCCAGCTCGGCGCTGGCATCTTCGATCAGGCTGAGATCGACGCTGCCGATGGCGTCGCCATTTTCCAGCACGGTCCAGTAGCGGCAAAGGCCACTCTCCATTGCTGCCTGCTGTTCGCGGACCAGTTCTTCCAAGATCTCCAGGCGCGCGATGGCGGGGCGGTTCCAGAATCGCATGGCTTGCGGGTCGCCCAGGATGGCGAACAGGGCCGGGGCGTCGCCCATCTCCTGCGGACGCAAGGTCAGCCGCGCGGTCTTTAGAATCATTGGAAAGAGCGGGGCTGGAAAACATGAGGCGGCCGGCACATTTCGCGCCGTAGCCGCCTCACTCTGCCCCCTTCAAATCGGACATTTGGTTTCAAAGCCGAAGCCCGGAACCAACTGCTGCAGGGTTTCCTCAAACCGTCCATCTGCAGCGCGCTAACTGTGCTGGAGACACACCCTGGTGCAACGGTTTTGCGAAGGCTTCCGGTGCTTTGCGCAAGGCGTGTGGGCTTTTCGCAACAATTGTTACGAACGGTTGCCGGCAGCGGCGCCCAATCCACTAGGGCTGCGCCTTGAAGTGCTTTGAAAGCTTCAGGCCCTGGCCCTGATAATTGGAACCCAGGCCCGCGCCATAGCCCTCGGGTGGGGGATCTGTCAGCCGCTCGAATACCAGCCGGCCGATGATCTGGCCATGTTCCAGGATGAAGGGCACTTCGCGCGACCGCACCTCCAGCACGCCACGGGCGCTGGGCGGCTGGCCCGGGCTGTAGCCGAAACCCGGATCGAAGAAGCCAGCATAATGGACGCGGAACTCGCCCACCAGCGGATTGAACGGCACCATCTCGGCGGCATGGTCGGGCGGGATCGCCACCTGTTCCCGGCTGACCAGGATGTAGAACTCGTCGGGGTCCAGCACCATGTCGCCGCGCGCATTGGCCTGGATCGGCTCCCAGTAGTCGGCGGGGTCAAGCAGCCCCACCTTGTCCACATCGATCAGGCCGGTGTGCTTCTTGGCGCGAAAGCCGATGCGCTTGCCTGCGTCGGCGTTGCCTTTGAGATCGATCGAAAGCGCCAGCCCGTTATCGATATTGGGTTCGCCATGCACCAGGGGGGTTTGTTCATGCAGCCGGCGCAGCGCCGTGTCGCTGGATTGCGGCGAGCCGTGGCGGATGCGCAGCTGGTTCAGCCTGCTGCCCTTGCGCACCAGCACCGGGAAAGTCTGCGGGCAGATTTCGGCATAGAGCGGTCCGCGATAGCCTGGCTCGACCCGGTCGAACGACGGCGCATAGTCGGTGATCAGCCGGGTGAAGACATCGATGCGCCCGGTGGAGCTTTTGGGATTGGCGCCGCCGGAAATGCGCGCCGAAAATTCGGCCCGTTCCAGCAGCGGCACGATATAGACGCTGCCCGCTTCCAGCACCGCGCCGCCTATCAGGTCGACCTCATGCATGAAGACCGACGCCATGCGTTCCGCCACGGTCGCGGCGGGACCGGGCAGGAAGCTGGCGCGGACGCGATAGGCCACCGGCCCCAGCCGCAGGTCGATGCTGGCGGGCTGGATCTGTCCCGGCGCGAAGGGCTCCGAGGCGGTGATCTCGCGCCCCTGATCCAGCAGCCGCTTCAGCACATGGCTGGGCAGGATGCCGGTCGAGAAGCGGCCGTAATTTTCGTCGCCGGTCGCAGGATGAAGGGTTTCAATTGTGGCGGCCATTACCCGGTTATAAGCGGCGGGTGGCCTTGGGTCACGATTCGGGGGCGAAATCTGTGTGGATTTCGCCCGTTTATTTTTGGTCGCGCGCCCTGCGACGAAGCCGGCCTTACTGGCCGTCTTCGTCGGTTCGACGCTCCTGACCCAGGAATGCCCGGATATCCCCAATCGCTTCCGCCAATCCGCAGCGTTTGACCGGCGCATCGGCCGGAAAAGCGGATAGCAGCCGGCTGGGGGTGGCGCCTTCCAGAATCACAAAGCAGCCCCGGTCCTCCGGCCCCCGGATCAGCCGACCGAAAGCCTGCTTCAGCCGGAAGCGGGTGATCAGGTCGTCATAGCCCTTGCCGAACCGCACCCGCCGCGCCTTGTGCAGGATGGTGGGCTTGGGCCAGGGCACCTTGTCGAACACGACGAGCCGCAAGGACCGCCCCGGCACATCGACGCCGTCCCGCAGCGCGTCGGTGCCCAAAAGGCAGGCATTCTCCTCGGCGCGGAACAGGTCGACCAGCGAGCCGGTGTCGAGGCGGTCCATATGCTGGGCGTAGAGCGCCAGCCCGGCCTGGGCCAACGGCGCGGCGATGCGGGTACCCACGTCTTTCAGCGCGCGCACCGCGGTGAACAGGCCCAGCGCGCCGCCGCCTGCCGCCAGGAACAATTCGCGATAGGCCGCCGCCATCGCCTCGCCGTCGCGGCGGGGAACGTCGGTGACGATGAAGATGCGCGATTGATTTTCGTAGCGGAAGGGCGAGCCGAAATGGGCGCGGCGGGCGGGCAGCGGCAGATGACCGGCACCGGTGCGCACTTCCGCGCTGGCCCAGTGGTCGTCATTGTCGCCGCCACTGTCGCGCAAGGTGGCCGATGTGATCAGCGCGCCATGCGCCGGTTCCAGCACTTCGCCCGCCAGCGGCACGGTGGGATCGACCCAGTGGCGCGCCAGCCCGACATCGGCATCGCGCCCGTCTTCGCGGGACAGTTCGAACCAGTCGACGAATTCGTCCGCGATCTCGCCCGTCTCCAATGTGTTCAGCATTCCGATCCAGGCCGGCAGGATGATCTTGGCGCGGCGGTCGACGCCGCGCGCCGCCGCCCCCAGCCGCGCCTTGGTGTAGGGCTCCAGCGTGGCGGTCTTGTCGTCCATCTTCTTGCGCAGCAGCCGCGAAAGATTGGCCAGGGGATCGGCGATGCGCTTGAGCCCGCGCGACAGGTCGCGCACCGCTTGCAAAAGATTCTCGCCCATCGGGTGTGGTTCAGCTTCCAATGTGTATAAAGCGTCGGCGTCGCTGCTGCGCGCCCGCACATGTTGGTAGGCATGGCTGAGGAAAACCTCGCCGGGTCCGCGCGGCCCGCTTCCCAATCTTTGCGTCCAGCCTTCGCCCGCCAGCGCCGATGCCGCCTGCACCGCCTCCTCCAGCGCGTGCTGGGCGCTTTCATCGTCGGCGATCAGGTCCTTTAATCGTTCGTCCAGTCCGCGCATGCGGGTGCGGGCGCGGCCCTCGGGTCCGCGAATCCAGCGCCGCAGTTCGGCCATCTCCCGTCCCGACAGCCGGGCGGAAAAGCCGCTATCGGCGGCGTCGAACAGATGATGGCCCTCGTCAAACACATAACGCAGGCGGCGTCCGTCTTCCTCGGGGGGCGTGTCGGTGGTCTCGTCCACACCCAGCCAGTCCTGCGAAGCTTGGGCAATGACCAGCGCGTGGTTGGCGACCACGATATGGGCATGGCGGGCGCGGCGGATGGCGCGCTCGATGAAACAGAGGCGGTAGTGCGGACAGGCGGCATAGATGCACTCGCCGCGGCGGTCGGTGACGGTGGATAGCGGCATGGAGGCGGCGAGGAAGGCGGGAAAGCCCACACCCGACAGGTCGCCGTCGGTGTGGGAGGAAATCCAGCGCGCGATCAGCCCCAGCGCGATGCTGCGCTGTCCTGGTGCCAGCGCCGTGCGCTTGGCAGCCTCTTCAAAATTCAGAAGACAGAGATAATTTTCCCGGCCCTTGCGCACAACCGCCTTTTGCGCGCACTCCACCGGATCGGGCCACAGATGCGCGATCTCCTGCACGATCTGGCGCTGCAGGTTCCTTGTGTAGGTGGAAATCCACAGGCCGGGGCCGTTCTTCTCGGCCCACACGCTGGCGGGCGCCAGATAGCCCAAGGTCTTGCCGGTGCCGGTGCCCGCTTCCACCAGCGCGATGCGCGGCGCCCCCGCCTGTTCGCGCGGCCCGAAGGCATAGGTGGCGGCATCGCTATAGGCGGCCTGTTCGGGGCGCATCACGCCGACCATCTGCGACAGGCGGGCGCGCGCCTCTGCCGGTTCGACCGGCTGCGATCCCGGCTGGCCCACCGGGGCTTCGTCTTCCCATTGCGGCAGGGTGCGCCAGGCTTCCAGCCCCGCGATGGGCGAGCCATGCGGTGCTTCGCCGACACGTTCCTTCAGCAACGGCGCCCAGCGCCATCCGGCGCGGTCCATTGTGCCGACCAGCGGCGCCAGTGCGGCGCGGACATCGTCCGGCCAGCCCGCGACCTCGTTCAAAAGCGCGGCGGCGATGGGGTGAAGGGCAGCCGCGGACTCTTCGGGTGTGTGCGGCAGCGTGAGGCCCAGCGCCCGCGCCAGGCCCAGCGCGCTGGGCACCAGCGGCATGCCGGGGCGCACGAACGCGAACAGTTCCAGCACATCGAACAAAAGCGTGTCGGCGCGCGTACCCAGCCGTCCGGCGACAAAGCCGGCATGGACGACCAGTACATCGCCGCTTTCCAGCAAGGCGCGCGCGTCGCGCAGCGCAATCCGCTCGGCTTGGTCGCCGCCGCGCGCGATCGCCGCTCCGGGCGGCGCGGGAACCAGTGCAGTCAGGGTGGAAAGAGAGTCGGCCATGGGCGCGCGATAATGCGGCGCGCCATCTTAAAAGCGTAGCGGTTTATTCTAAGCCACGTCCGGATAGAGGTGGATCAGTGCTTGCCTGGCCCGCACATGTTCGCCCACCACCAGCTGGGCGGCATTGCGCAGTTCGTGGCGGTTCTCGCCGGTGCGGGCGACATTGGCGAAGTTGCGCGCCGCCTGGGTGATGGCCATGAGCCCCAACCCGCCGGCCGCGCCGGCAATGTCCTGCGCCAGCCGCCCCGCATCGTCCCATTTTTCTTCGCTACAGGCTTCCGACAGCGCATTGGTGAGCTGTTCGGCGGTGACGATGTAGCATTGTAGGATTTCAACCAGTGTCTTTACGCCCACCGATTTTCCCAGGGTGCTGAAGGCCACCGGATCGATGGCGGCGGCGATCTCGGTACCGTTCTCGTTCAACAGGGCCGGATGCGGCGCGCAGACCTGATCCAGTGCCTGGTAGAACTGGTCGGCTTCCACCGGCCAGCGCAACACCGTGTCGGTGGCGGCGGGGGCGCGGTCGCCGCGCAGCAGGACGGCGATCAGTGGCGCCTTGACGCCCGGCGCGGCGGCCAGCATGTCGGCATCGCCGGCGCCGGTGACGATGGCGTCGAAATGTTCCTTGCTGGCGCGCTCCACCGCATCGGCGATGCTGGTGGCGCGTGCCACGGTGTTGCCGAACGGCTCCACCAGATGCACCAGCGCCTCGCCCACCGACGCGGTGCGCAGGAAAAACAGCAGCGACAGGTTTCCTGGCGCGGTCTGCAGGCTTTCGACGTCGCTGCGCGCGGCGGCGGCGCTGGGCGCCACGCCGGATACGGGCAGGGTGAAGAAGAACTGCGCGCCCTCGCCGGGTTTGGATTCAAAACCGATGGTGCCGCCGGCCTGCTCGATCACCCGTTTGGCCACGGCCAGGCCCAGCCCGGCGCCCTGCTCCTTGCGGGTATAGGACACGTCGCCGGGCGAGAAGGGGCTGAACAGATGATGCGCCACGTCTGGCGCCACGCCCTGGCCTGTGTCGGAGACGCAGAAGCGCACGCCCTGGCCGTCATCGCTGACGTCGAGGCGGATATCCACCAGCCCGCGGTCGGTGAATTTCAGCGCATTGTCGGTGAGCTTGAGCAGCGCCTGTCGCACCTTGCGCGGGTCTGCCGCCACGCGCGGCAGGCCGCTGGCGGCGGACAGGGTCAGGTGCAGGCGTTTTTCCCAGGCGCGCGGTTGCAGCAGCCGCGCCACGGCGCGCGCCGCCTGCATCGGATCGCAATCCTCGTCTTCCAGCTGGCCGTCATCGTCGCGGGTCAGCGCGATCACATCGTCTATCAGGGTCTGAAGGCCGCGGCCGGCCTGGAGCATCACTTTCACATGATCGCTCTGCTGCTTGGGCAGCTCGGCGCGTTCCAGAAGCTGCGCCATGCCCAGCAGCGCGTTCAGCGGCGTGCGCAATTCATGGGAGATGTTGGCGATGAAGGAAGACTTTGCCATGACGCTGGCTTGCGCGCTGTCGCGCGCCTGTACGGCCTGGATCTTCTCGCTTTGCAGCCGGACGATCAGCATGTCGTTTTCGTTGCGCAGGTGGACGCTTTCGTCCAGCAGCCGCGCCATGCCCTGGCAATAGTTGGTCAGCACGGCGGCGAACAGTACGATCAGGACAGCCGCCATGGTGGCGTACAACCCGCCCTGCCACAGCAGCAGGCCGATCAGGGGGCCGAGCGCGAAAACGGTATGGGCGATATAGGCGGGGCGATGGGCGGAGCGAGCGATGAATTCCGTCGCCGCCATGCCCAGAAAGGCCATGCAGAGATAGGCCTGGGCCGGGAAGGAGCCCCAGACGAACCAGAACAGCGAAGCCGCCCCCCAGGTGGCGCCGGAAATGGCCGACACAAACGTGTAGCGCTGCGCCCAGAATTGCGGATCGCTGCCGGGCGCGCGGTTCTTGTAGGCGGTGGTGAGTTGCTCGGCGGCGATGACCACCACAATCTGCAGCAGCAGCGGCATCAGCGGCAGCACGCCCGGGGAATTGCCCACGAACAGGGTGGCGGGCACGCACAGGACCGCGAAGGGCAGGCAGAGGTAATGGCGGCCGAGCGCGTACAGGATATCGATGCGCCCGGCAAAGACCGCGTCGGCGCTTTTCTTCTGTGTCGACTGGTCCACGGTCATTGCGAAAATCCCTGAGCCAGCCTAGCTTTCGCGCCCTTTCAAAACGCTTAAACGCCTCTTAGCGAAGAGTGAATGTGTCCGTGAAAAACATGGCTGATCAGGCGCTTGCTGCCAAAGCCTGGCCCTTTGAGGAGGCCCGCAAGCTGTTGGCCCGGGTCGAGCGCGTGCGCAAAAGCGGAAAAACCGTGAACGGCGTGCTGTTCGAGACCGGTTACGGCCCCTCCGGCCTGCCGCATATCGGCACTTTCGGCGAGGTCGCCCGCACCAGCTGGGTGCGCCATGCCTTCGAGACCATGTCGGACATCCCGACCCACCTGATCGCCTTTTCCGACGACATGGATGGCCTGCGCAAAGTGCCCGACAATCTGCCCCAGCCCGAGATGCTGGCGGCCAATCTGGGCAAGCCGCTGACCTCGGTCCCCGATCCCTTCGGCACCCATGAAAGCTTCGGCCATCACATGAATGCGCGGCTGCGCGCCTTCCTGGACCATTTCGGCTTTCGCTATGAATTCTATTCCTCGACCCAGACCTACAAGTCGGGGCGTTTTGATGGAGCCTTGCTCAAAGTCCTGGCGAATTACGACAAGGTGATGGCGGTGATGCTGCCCACGCTCGGCGAAGAGCGCCAGGAAACCTATTCGCCGTTTCTTCCTGTCAGCCCGCGCTCGGGCAAGGTGCTGCTTGCCAAGGTCGTGAGCCACGACGTGGCCGCAGGCACCATCACCTATGTCGAGGAAGACGGCAGCCATGAAACCGTTCCGGTCACCGGCGGCCACTGCAAGCTGCAATGGAAGCCCGACATGGGCATGCGCTGGGCGGCGCTGGGCGTGGATTACGAGATGTACGGCAAGGACCATCTCACCAGCGCCAAGCTGTATGACGCCATCTGCAGGATCGCCGGCGGCACCCCGCCGGAACAATATATGTTCGAGCTGTTCCTGGACGACACCGGCCAGAAGATTTCCAAGTCCAGGGGCAATGGCATCACCATCGAGCAATGGTTGAGCTACGGCTCGCCCGAAAGCCTGGCGCTGTTCATGTTCCAGAAGCCACGCACCGCCAAGCGGCTGTATTTCGACGTCATCCCCAAGGCGGTGGACGAATATATCGCCTATCTTGACGCCTATCATTCCAACGAGACGGCGGAGGAACAGCGGCTGGAAAATCCCGTCTGGCACATCCATGGCGGTATCGTGCCCGACGAGCGTTATCCCGTCAGCTTCGCGCTGCTGCTCAATCTTGTGTCGGCGTCGAACGCCAACACCCGCGACGTGCTGTGGGGCAATATCCGCGCCTATGCGCCGGGTGCCTCGCCGCAAGCCAATCCGGGGCTGGAGAAACTGGTCGGTTTCGCGCTGCGCTATTACGAGGATTTCGTGAAGCCCACGAAAATCTTCCGTGCGCCCAGCGATCAGGAACGCGCCGCGCTGACCGACCTGGCGGCGCGGCTGGATGCGCTGGGCGATGAGCGCGACAGCATCACGGTGCAGAATATCGTCTACGAAGTCGGCAAGGCGCATAACTTCGAGCCGCTGCGCGCCTGGTTCGGGGCGCTCTACGAAGTGCTGCTGGGCCAGACCCAGGGGCCGCGCTTTGGATCGTTCGCCGCCCTGTTCGGCTGCGCCAAGACGGCGGCGATGATCCGCAGTGCCTTGGTCGGCGAATTTTTGAAATGAAAGCCGCGCTGCTCGCGCTCCTGCTGCTGTTTCCGGTCGCCGCCCATGGCGCGACCACGGAAGAGATTTTCGCCCTCTATGCGCGCGGCGATTACGAACAGGCGGTCAAGGCGGGCGAGGCGGCGCGCACCGCGCCCGGCTATGCCATCGCGGCCCGCGCCGTGCTGGCCGATGAAGTGCTGCGCGACAAGCCCTGCCTGGAATGCCTGACGCGCGCCGAGAAGCTAGCCCGCCAGGCCGTGGCCGCCGATTCGCGCCATGCCTTCGGCCAGATCTGGCTGGCGGTGTCGCTGGGCTATCAGTCGCGCATCACCGGCGTGGTCAAGGCGCGGCTGCGCGATGCGCCCGGCCAGTCGAAGATTGCGCTGGATGCGGCGATTGCTGCCGACCCCAAGAATCCCTTTGCGATTTCGGCGCTAGGTGGCTGGCATATCGAGATCGTGCGCGGCGGCGGCGCTTATCTCGCCCGGCTGCTTTACGGTGCGACCGAGGCTGAGGCGCTGGTTCTGTTCGACCGCGCCGTGAAGCTGGCGCCCGTCAATGTCGCCGTGCACTACCAGATCGCCTTGTCGCTGCTGGGCTTTGATGCCGACAAGTATCGCGCCCGCATCCTGGCGGAACTGCACGCCGCCATCGCCGGCGAGGCCGCCACCTCTTACGAAAAAGCCATGCAGGGCCGGGCCAATGAACTGCTAGGCTTGGTCAATCGCGGCGCGCCGGATGCGCTGGAGGCAAAAGTGCGAACCTTTCAGGGCTATCCCGACTAGGAGAGAGACATTGCGCAAAACTCCTGCCGTTCTGGCGCTCTGCATTCTGGTTGCGGGTTGCTGGCAGTCCAAAGGCTCGCTGTATGGCAATGCGCAGACGGTCCAGCCCTTGCGCACCGGCAAGGTTTCCTCCACCAGTCCCGACAATCCCAAGGAGGTCAGCCATGCCGTGCTGACCAAGGATGCGGGCGGCACCTATCGCCTGACCAATGCCGACAAGGGCACGTCCGATTTCGGCGATGCGTTCGTGGTGCGGTTTTTCGCGCTGGCGGGCCTGCCCAGGAGCGTCTTCGCGTTCGAGGCGGTGTCGGACGACAAGTGCAACCCGGGCGATACCTGCCGTCCGATCACGGCAATGTCGGAGCGTTATTACGGCTTGATGCGCCTGACCAAAACCGGCGCCGAAGTCACCAGCCCCGACTGCGACAAGGCCAGCGCCGTGGCCAGGCTGCCCGGCGTGAGGATAGCGGATTACAGCACCTGCAATTTCACCAGCCGCGCCGCACTGGAAACCGCGCTCAAGGCGCAGGCGACGCAAAGCTGGAAGATCAACCTGACGTATAAGTACGAGTAGTTACTGGCTCGCCCAGATGATGCGGTGGATGAAGGCGATCTCGCTCAGTGGGAAGCCGCGATCCTCGAAGGCGAGGTTGAAACTCTTGAGTTCGATGCGCTGCGCCGTCATGCGGCCCAGCAGCTTGGCCATCACTTCCCCGCCATGGGTCTTGACCACCACCCGATCGCCGCGCCGCGCGGTCGCCCAGGGCGACACCAGGATGCGGTCGCCATCGCGATAGACCGGCAGCATGGATTCGCCGGCGATCTCCAGCGCATAGCAATTTTCATCGGTGATTTCGGGAAAGGCGATGTCTTCCCAGCCCGATCCGGCGGGAAACCCGGCATCGTCGAAAAAGCCCGCCGCGCCCGCCTGGGCCATGCTGATCAGGGGCACCATGCGGGTGCGCACTGCGCCGCTGTCGCTGACCAGGGCGACGAAATCCTCCAGGCTGGTGCCGGTGGCCGTCAGGACCTTGGCCAGGCTTTCGGTGGAGGGCCAGCGCAGCTTGCCATTGCCGCCGCCGCGCTTGGACTTGTTGAAGGTGGTGGGGTCCAGCCCGGCCAGCTTGGCCAGGCCCGATGGCGACGTGCCGTGGCGGGCGGCGAGGGCGTCGAGGGCGCGCCAGATCTGGGGATGGGTCCGCATGGCTAGGAATCAAACCGGGTTTTGCGGCTAATATTCCTATTATAGAAAGATGCCCTCCGCCCTTCTAGAGATGGGCGCAGCTCACAGGGAAACCAGCTTGTCCGTTTTCGATCTCGGCGCCCGACTGCTGCGGCAACTGCCCGCCGAACCCGCCCATCAAGCGACCTTGGCGCTGGCTGGCGCTATCTGCCCGCTGCTGCCCGCACCAAAGCCCGACGATGCGCGGCTTGCCGTCAAAGCCTTTGGCCTGAGCTTTCCCAACGCCATCGGGCTGGCCGCCGGCTTCGACAAGAATGCCGATGTGCCGGACGCGATGGCGAAATTCGGTTTCGGCTTTGTCGAATGCGGCACCGTCACGCCCCGTCCACAGGCCGGCAATCCACGCCCGCGCCTGTTCCGGCTCAGCGAGGATCAGGCGGTGATCAACCGCATGGGTTTCAACAATGGCGGCATGGAAGCAGCGGCGCGCAACCTGAAAGCGCGAAGCGGGCGCGGAATCGTCGGCATTAATATCGGCGCCAACAAGGACAGTGAAGACCGCATTGCCGACTATGCCGTGTGCTTTGCCCAACTTGCGCCGCTGGCCGACTACGTCACCGTCAACGTCTCCTCGCCCAACACGCCGGGCCTGCGCGGGTTGCAGAACAAGGATGAACTGACGCGGCTGCTGGCGACGCTGGTGGAGGCGCGGAGCCAGCACGGCTTCAAGCCGCTGCTGCTCAAGATCGCGCCCGATCTCGACGGTCACGCGCTGGATGAGATTGCCGGCGTGGTGCGTGTCAGCGGCATCGAGGGTTTGATCGTCTCCAACACCACCATTGCCCGTCCCGTCCTGAACTCGCCGCACGCCGGTGAGAGCGGCGGGCTTTCCGGCAAGCCGTTGCTGGCGCCGTCCACGCTGGTTCTGGCCCAGATGCATCAGCGGCTTGGCGATGCGGTGACATTGGTGGGCGTTGGCGGCGTCGCTTGCGGCGAAGACGCCTATGCCAAGCTACGCGCCGGGGCATCGCTGGTGCAGCTCTACAGCGCCCTGGCCTTTCAGGGACCGGGCCTAGTGGCGCGCATCAAGCGCGATCTTCTGGCCTGTCTGGCGCGCGATGGTCTGACGAATGTGACGGAGGCAGTTGGGCGCGGAAATTGACGCAGCGTCATTTTCCACTAGAGTTCCTTGGATGGACGAGCCCAAAGCCTCCCGCCGGGACGTGACCAAGGCGCAGAACCGCGAAGTCATTCTTGCGGCGGCACGGCTGGTTTTCGCCCAGATGGGTTTCGCCAAGGCCACGGTGCGCGATGTGATCCGGGCCACGCCGCTGGCCTCGGGCACCTTCTACAATTACTTCAAGTCCAAGGAAGAAGTGTATCAGGCGCTGCGCGACGACATGGCGCTGGCGATGCGGCCCGCGCTGCGCGAAGCGCGCCTGGCCTCGGATACGGTGGAAGAATTTCTGGCCTCCGGCTTTCGCACTTTTTTTGCCTTTACCGTCACCCAGCGGAGCGAGACGGCGGCAGTGGAGACCAGCCGCTTCCGGATGGATTCCCCCGAAGTGCTGGCGGGCTTTGCCGAGCTGCGTGAAGATATCGAAGCCGCCATGGCGCACGGCCTTCTGCCGGCGGTGGATTCAACCCTGCTGATGGGGAGCATCGCCGGGGTGGCGTTTGAGCTGGGCGAGCAGGTGAAATCCGGCGCGGATGTCGAACAGGCCTGCCGCTTTGCCACCGCTTTGTTCCTGGGCGGCCTGGGCGCGCTGCCGCCGAAAGCCTAGCGCTTCGCCGCCGCCTGGTACTCCGCCCAGATTTTCGTTTCTTCCTGGCCGAGCTTGTACAGATAGTCCCAGCTGAACAGCCCGCTGTCATGGCCGTCGTCAAAGCCGATGCGCAGGGCATAGTTGCCGACCGGCTCCAGCCCCGCGATCTTCACATCCGCCTTGCCCAGCACGATCTGCCGTGGTCCGCCGCCATGGCCGCGCACTTCGGCGCTGGGCGATTCCACCCGCAGATACTCGGCGCGCAGGTCAAATTTTTCGCCGCTGTCGAAAGCAACCGCCAGGACATCGCGACCCGGATTGAGGCGCACTTCCGTTGGCCAAGGATTGGACGAGGACATCAACGGCGCTCCTCATCCGTCAACTGCCGCGCTTCGTCCGCCAGCATGATCGGCACGCCGCCGCGGATGGGATAGGCCAGGCCCGCGGCGCGGGAGACCAATTCCTGCTTCTCGCGGTCATAATGCAAAGTCGTCTTGGTGCGCGGGCAGACCAGGATTTCCAGCAGCTTGGGGTCGGTATCCATCAGTTCACCATTCGACAGGCTTGCAGGCGAGGTCAAGTTACAATCCTCATGCTGGTCGCACGACGCTGGCGCTAGCGACTGTCGAAGCATGAATTAGTTCAACGTCGTGGGGCCGGCTTTGCCGCCCATTTCCAGCAGCGCCATCAGGGTCGAGGCGCGGTCCTGGAAGCTCTGCGCTTCCAGCAGCGCCTGTTTCTCCGCCGGATCGAAGGGGCACATCATCGCCAAAGCATTGACCAGCGCTTCGCCGGGCGCGGTCATCACGCTTTTCCAGTCCGCCTTCATGTCGCGGCTGGACAGATAGGTCTTCAGCGCCGGCAGCAAACGGTCGCGCGGGAAATCCTCGTCGCTGGTCTGGGCCAGGTCGCCGCCAAAGGGTGCGAAGTCGCAAAAGCCGGCCCGCCAGGGCGTGGCGGTGTCCATCTCGCTGGTCAGGCGGAAACGACAGATGCCCGACAGGGTGATCAGATAGCGATTGTCGTCGGTCTCGCGGAACGAGACGATCTTTCCAGCGCAGCCGACCTGGGACAGTTTGGGTTTCAGCGTCGCGTCTTCATGCTCGGTGGGCTGGATCATGCCGATCAACCGGTCGCCCGTCAGGGCATAGTCCATCATCTCCAGATAGCGCGGTTCGAAGATGTTGAGCGGCAACGCACCGCGCGGCAGCAGCACCGCGCCGGTCAGCGGAAACAGCGGCAACGATTTGGGCAGGTCGGAATAGGAATGATAGTGTCTCGGCATTACGAGAATAAAATCCCCGACAGTTTGCGCCGGCCCTCGACGGCGCGCGGATCGGTGAAGCCCAGCGCCTCAAACAGCACGACCAGCTGCTTGCGCGCCGCTTCCTCGTTCCATTTGCGGTCGCGCTTCACCAGCTCCAGCAATTCGTTCATCGCGCCTTCACGGTCGCCGCTGGCATCCAGCGCCATGGCCAGGTCGTAGCGCGCCTGGTGATCCTTCGGATCGGCCGCCAGCCTGGCGCGCAGCGCCGCGGTCTCGGCGGCTTCCGGCGCGGGATTTTCGCGCAAGCTGATTTCGGCTTCCACCGCCCGAATGGCGTCGTCGGCCGCCGCGTCGGGGCGCACCATTTGCAATGTCGCCTTGGCGCGTTCGATATCGCCGCCCGCCAGATAAGCGCGGGCCAGGCCCGCCACCGCCTGCGGATGGCCGGGCTCGTCCTCCAGCACATGGCCGTAGGCCTGCGCCGCCATGGCGAAGTCGCCGGCCGCCAGCGCTTCGTCGCCAACCGTCAGCACCTCGACGGTGTGCTCAGGCCCGCCATGACCATGATCGTGGTCATGCCCGTGATCGTCTCCATGGTCATGGCCGCTACCGCCGCCACCGGCGGCCAGGTTGGCGACAAAAGTCTTGATCTGGCTTTCCGGGATCGCGCCCATGAAACCATCCACAGGCTGGCCGTCGCGGAAGGCATAGACGGTCGGGATGGACTGGACGCGCAGCTGCTGGGCGATATCGGGATTTTCGTCGATGTTCACCTTGACCATCTTCACCGCGCCCTCGGCGGCGATCACGGCCGCTTCCAGCTGGGGCCCGAGCGTCTTGCAGGGGCCGCACCAGGGCGCCCAGAAATCCACGATCACCGGCACTTCGCGGCTGGCGACCAGCACGTCGGCGGCAAAGGTGGCCAGGCCGGTATCCTTGATGTGGGGACTGTTGCCGCTCGCCGCGTTCTGGACGGGCTGGGAGGTGATGGGGCGCCCGCCGGGGCCGATCAGTGCCATGTGAGGAGTATTTCCGGAGTTTCTGTCCGGAAGATGGTCATTCAGGGGCCAAAAGGAAAGACCTTGGCCAGCCGGCGCTGCCAAAGGCAGAGAAGAGGCGTGACGCCCAGTTCCATCACCAGCGGGAAACTCACCGACAGGCTCCAGACGCCCAGCCGCAGCGCCAGGATGAGCCGCGCCAGCCCACCCAGCACCACGATGGCGGTCAGCAGGGCTATGGTGCGGCTTTGACGCTCGATGGTGGGAACCAGCGACCAGAAGACCAGGCCGATTCCCAGCAGCAACCCGCTGAGATAGCTCAGATGGGTGAGGGCGGAAGCCGGGCCGCCCAGGCGCATATACTCCGGCGCGAAGGCACCCAGCGCACCCGCCGTCACCGGCACCAGACCGGCCAGGGCGACGGCAATCTGGAGCAGCCGCCTCTGGTTCAAGGAACGAGTTTCCGGATCCAGTTGGGCAAGGCAAACGCCGCAGCATGGACGGCGGGGTTGTAGTAATCGGTTTTCAGTTTGGCCTTATTGTAGGCCGCCGCCGCGCGTCTGATGCCGGCGGGCGTGCCCAGCGGCTTGCCGCCCTTGCTGGCCCAGCTCAGCGCCATGAAGCCACCGATATAGGTCGGCACCACGCTGAGATAGAGACCGCAGCTTGGGAAGAAGCGCGTCAGCTCCTGCAGCGCCTCGGTGATCTCCCAGGGCTGGTAGAAGGGCACGCCGGTCTGGAAGGTGGCGTAGCCGCCGGGCTTCAGGGCGACCTTGACGCGGTCATAGAAGGTTTCGCCGAACAGCGCCTTGCCCGGGCCGACCGGATCGGGACGGTCGGCGATGATCAGGTCGAAGCGGTTTTTGCTGGCTTTGCGGCCCAGATATTCGAAGGCGTCAGCCGCCTCGATCACCATGCGCTTGTCCTTGAAGGCCTTGGCGTTGATCTCGCCGAAATGCTTCTTGCACAGCGCGATCACCCGGTCGTCGATATCGACCAGCACGACTTCCTTGACCCCCTTGTGCTTGAGGGCCTCGTCGGCGATCGACAGGTCGCCGCCGCCCACGATCATGACCCGCTCGACCTTGCCATGCTCTAGGATGGGCAGGTGGGTGAGCATGTCGGCATAGGCGCTCTCGTCGCGGCTGGTGATCTGGACAATGTCGTCCAGGGTCATCACCCGGCCGTTGGCAACTGTGTCGAAAATGCGGATGTGCTGGAACTTGCTCTTCTCGTCTGCCAGGACCTTGGTGATCTCCATCGACTGGGCGTAACCCTGGTGCAGGCGCTCCACCTGCTGGTCGTCGGAGGGTTTGTGGGCCTTGCTCTTGGTCGGCTGGGGCTGGGAACGGGCCATAACGTTTCCTTAAGAGATGTGACAGTGCCGCGGTATAGAGACGCTTCGCGCCGCTGTCTATCGCGCGCCTTGGAATGCGAGTTGTGCCCATTCTATAGGCCTTTCTCGTCGCATGCGCGCCGCGCGAAAGAGCGTTTGCGGCGCCTCGCGCGAGGCGCTGGCGGCGTGACGCTCAGACACGCTCGGGAAAAAAATTGCCCCCGGGGGAATTTTTTTCTTGCATGGGGGGGCTATAGGCCCTATTTCGCAATCGACCCCGCGAGAAAAAAGCGGGACAAAGCGGCGACCTGGGTGACCCCGTGCGTCGCTTTCTTCTTTAGGTGCGTCCGGAAGTCCGTAAGGCCAAGGCGTAGGTGTCAACTCCAAGACGGGTAGGTGTCTAATGGCTCGACTGAATCTGGTGGCGGCAAATCCGCAAAAGCAAATTAAGCCCCGCGCCGCCAAGGCGCCGCGCCCTGTCGTCGTCACGCCTTCGAACGACGACTACAAGGATCATTTCATCAATCGCAATGGCGTCGTCTATGCCGGCAGCCATGTGATCATCGACCTTTGGGAAGCCAAGGGCCTGGATGACCGCGAGCGCATTGAAACCGCGCTGATCGACGCCGTGCAGGCCGCCGGCGCGACCCTGCTGCACATCCATCTTCACAAGTTCGAAGACGGCGGCGGCATCTCCGGCGTGGCGGTGCTGGCCGAAAGCCACATCTCCGTCCACACTTGGCCGGAAAAGGGCTTTGCGGCCTTCGACGTTTTCATGTGCGGCGATGCCGAGCCCCGCAAGGCGCTGGACGTCTTCAAGAAGGCGTTCGAACCGGGCCGCGTCGTGGTCGGCGAACACAAGCGCGGCGTTCTCTAAAACGCCCTTGTTGTTTGCCCGCGGAACGCACGCGCTAGCTGTGCGGGTCTCGTGCGAACCAACGCTCGCGGATTGCAACGGAACTAAAAGGGCGGGAGCATCGGCTCCCGCCCTTTTTCTTTATTGAACGCCACTCTTGATGTCGGTCCAGGCGCTGATGAGCCTGTTCTTGTTCTTAAGACGCTGCTGAAAGATGCCGCTTTTCAGGAACGCCTCCAAGTCGCGCTGGATGCCGAACTGCTGGAACACCGCATCGGGCACCTTGGCCATCGCGCCGACATTGGCCGGCTCGTCGCCGATCTGCTCGATGGTGTGGATGGCGGCGGCGTCTTCGAGGCCCGCATCGATCAGCGCCAGCGCCTTTTCCTCATTGGACGGGTCCTTGTGCATGACGAGGCCGCAGACATAGGTGAAGATGCCGCCGGGCGGCGTCAGATAGGCCACCGGCTTCTTCTCGCGGTTCAGGGTGGCGAAGGTGGTGCGCCAGCTCATGGCGGCGACCAGCTCGCCCGAGGCCAGCCCTTGCGCTAGCGCGGTGGCGTCGGACGAGACGAAGCGCAGCTGGCCCACCAGTTCGCGCAGCTTGGCTTGTACGCGCGTCCAGTCGGCGTCGCTCATCTCATAGGCGTTGACGCCAATCATCCGGGCGATGAAGGGCACGGTGTCGTCCACCCCGTCCATCACCGACACCCGGCCCTTGTATTTGGGATCGAACAGGATCTCCCAGCTCTGCGACTTGGCATATTCGGGCGCCAGGTCGTTGCGGATGGTCAGCGAGGTGTTGCCCCAGTAATGCGGCACGAACCACACCTTGCCCGGCCCCGCCGAGATGCCCGGCAGGTTGCGCAAGGTCGGCGAAATCTTGTTCCAGTTCTTCAGCTTCGCTGTGTCGATGGGCGCAAGCAGGCCGGCTTCCTTCCAGCGGGGAAATTCGTAATAGCAGGGGCCCATCACATCGGGCTTGAAGCCGGCGCGCATCTTGGCGAAGGCCTCGTCCTCGTCGGCGAAGATCATGGTGGCCGGCTTCTCGCCGTAGCGCGCTTCATAGGCCGCGAGGTATGGCGGCTGCACATAGTCTTCCCACTGGAACAGGGTGACGGGGCCGGCGGTGGCCGGACCCCGCATCAGGAAATAGCCGCCGCCAACCACCAGAAGGGCGGCCGCCAAGCCGCTTAAAATCCAGCTCGTCTTCATGCTCACCCTCGCCCGCGAAAAAGCCCGGGGCTAGGTTAGACGCGCAAAGGCGCGTCTCACAACTGGTTGGAAATCCAGCTCGGCTGGGGCGGCGTGCCCAGGCCCAGGGTCAGGTTGAGGCCGGCGGTGGTCTGCCTTCCGGTCTGGCCCTGAACCCAGGAGACATCCGACTGGCGGATGCCCAGCGCCAGGTCGACGCCCGGGGCCGGCGTGTAGTGCAGGTCCAGGCCCGCCAGCAGGCCGTCGCCGGCATAGCGGTCGGTGATGTAGCCGCCATAGGCGCTGAACCACAGCCCGCCAAAGACGGTGCTGGAGAGGGTGGCGGTGAAGGCGTGGTTCTCGATGTTGCGGATACCCAGCGGCACGAAGGGCGTCGGCGCGGCGCCGGCGCGGGTGTCGAAGCCGATGCGGTAATCGGCATGGCCGTCATAGGAGATGCCGGCCAGCAGGCCGCCATAGACATCCATGTTCCAGCGCAGGTTGCCGTCCCAGCCGGCGGTGCGCGCGACATCCTCGTCGCCGATCACGCCAAAGCGGGTGTAGTTGCCGTTGGCGCTGGCCCAGACGCCATAGGCCAGCAGCTGGCTGTAGCCCAGCGCGGCCCTGTCGGTCCGGCCGCCAAAGGCGACCGCGGTGGGCGTGTCGAGATAGGGCTTTTGATAGTCGAGCTTGAGATAGCCGAAGCCGTTGGGACCGCCGGAATAGAGATTGACCAGCGCGCCGGTGATGTCGTTGCCGTGCACGGCTTCCAGCTTCAGTTCGCTGTCGCGGCCCAGTTCGAAGGCCAGGCCGCCATGGCCGCTGAGCAGGTCGTTGTTGAGGATGGCGGCGATGGTGCCATCGGACAGGCGCACATTCTTGCCGCGCAGGTTGGTGTAGTCGACGGTGCCGACAAGGGCGATGCCGTTTGCGAAGCTGAACTTGCCGTTGACGTTGGTGGAGATCACCAGGTCGCCGCCATTGTACCAGTTGGCTTCAGTATGGCTGCCGATGCCGGAGTCGCTCTGCATGGCGGCGCGGCCATAGGCCATCAGCCACACCGGATTGCCGCGGCGCACCGCCAGCTCCTGCGCCTCGTAATTGCGCAAGGCGGTGTATTCGCCATAAGTGTGGAAGGGCTGATAGGCGGCCTGCGGCGGCACATAGGGCGCGGGCGGCGGCGGATACATCTGCTGCTGCGAATAGTCACCGCCGCGCATCGGGGGCGGACCTTGCATCGGCGGCGGACCCTGCGGCGGGCCAACCGGTCCGCGCGCCACGATGCGCAGCGAAAAACCGTCCGGTTCGGCGCGGGTGAGGAAAGTGACGGGCCGCGGCGAGCGGATCACGCCATTGTCGAAACTGGCATAGGCCATCGAAATCCATTGCGGCATTTCGGTGGGCAGGCGGTCGAACACCGCACCGTCCACCGGGGTCTGGAAATCCAGCGACAGCGCATTCTGATTGTCGTCGGCCCGGACGGCGCGCAGCGGCAGGCCGCGAAAACGGATTTCCATGCCATTGGGGTCCTGGCTGACCAACCTAGTAGGAGACGGGCATCCCTTGTCCTGGACCATGGCCATGGGCCGGCGAGGCGAGGATAAGCGCCGCCACCAGCGCGATTGCGCCAAACCGTGCCGAGCACCGAAACATGCGTTTACCCTTACGACTACCCAGAGGCCGAACCCCTTTGGGCGCGGGCACAGCTTCGTTAACCGTGGTTAATAAGGCGTAAACGCTGCTCATAGCCGGGGCAGCCTCACTTCCATGATGGCGCCGTCGCCGGCCTGGCTGGCCAGGCGCATCGCCCCGCCCATCCGCCGCGCCAGCTCCATGGCGATGGCCAGGCCCAGCCCGGCACCCGTCACCCTTCCGGCCCGGTCGAACCGTTCAAACGGCTTGCCGGCCTTGGCGCGCTCGGATGTGGAGAAGCCTGCGCCGCTGTCGGTGAGGGTGAGGACGCCCGCGCCGTCCTCGAAGCGCACATCGGCGCGCACAAAGCCGCCATCGGCCGTATAGGTCAGGGCATTGGCCAGCAGGTTGGCAAGGATGCGCCGCACCGCCGCGCTATCTGCCCGCACCAGCCCCGGCTCGCCAAAGCCCAGGCTCAGCGTGACGCGGCGGGAAAAGGCGCGGCCCTGCTGTTCGTCGACGCAGGTGCCGGCCAGTGCCGCCAGCTCGACCGACTCTTCCTTGAGCGGGAAACGCCCGGCTTCGATATTGGCGAATTCCAGGATGTCGCCGATCTTGCCGTGCAGGTTGCGCCCCGCAGTGCCGATGTCGCGCGCATATTCGCTGTATTTGGGATGGCCGGCGGGACCGTAATAGCCTTCCGCGATGATTTCGGAAAAGCCGATCACCGCATTCAGCGGCGTGCGCAATTCATGGCTCATATGGGCGATGAATTCGGATTTGGCGCGCAACGCTTCTGCCGCGCCGCGTTCGGCATTGGCCAGCCGCACCATCAGCTTGGCTTCGACCGGGCGGGTGGCGCGCAAGGTGCGGATGGCATTCTTCGCCCGGGCGTGACGTTCAAAGGCGCCAACCAGCAGCGCCGCCAGCCAGGCGCCTGCAATGGCCGGACCCAGGATGACAGACAGATAGAGCGGCAGCGCCGCAATCCAGCCGGCCAGCACCGTGTCCTGGCTGATGGCGACGGCGGCGGTGAGCGGCCAGCCGGGCACCGCTGCCCTGACCCAGTCCAGGTCGCCGCGATCCGGGGTTTGCAGCAACGCCGGGCCGCGTGCCGGCAACAGCGCGGCCTGTGTCAGCAGCCGGGACGGCGCCAGCGCCGTTTTGTCGAACAGCACCACGATGCGCCTGTCGCCGCTGGAAAAAGCCAGCGCGCCTTGCGGGCCATAGGCGAAGACGCTGCGGCCTTGCGTGGCCGGGGCGGGCGCCATGGCGGCCAGAGGATGCAGGATGGCGCGGCGCGCGCCGTCAGCGTCATACACCGCGATGTTGCGCAGGCCCGGCAGTAGGGCGACGGCGGCGGGATTGGCGGCATAGCCCGCGCCGATGCTGGCGAAGCGGTCCAGCGAGGCGCCCGCCACGGCGGCAAGGTCGCTGGCGCGTTCCGCGCCCGCTTGCGCGGCGGCGGCCAGGGCGTGGCTGCGGTCTAGCCGCATCTGGAGCAGGGCGGCGGCGGCGAAGCTGCTGCAGATCAGCAGGATGCAGAGGGGAATAATGATGCGGTTGTTGCGGGTCATGCGGCGGGCAAGAGGGCGGCTCAGGGCGGCGGCGAGCGCGCTGTCCAGCCAGCTCCAGGACCGTGCTATTGCCTCGGTCATCGACCCCACCTGCGCGGTGATTCGCGCAGGTGGAAGTATGAATCGTCGTCGCTGGCTCAGCTAGTTATTAAAGCGTCGAATTAGCCCAGCATCTTGCCGGTGATCTCGAACAGGTTGGGCGAGATGCCATTCAGCCCGTGAATGGCGTCCAGCTCGGCTTTCATCAACGCCTGGCGCGCCGGATCGTAGCGCCGCCAGCTTTCGAACGCGCCCGCCAGCCTGGCCGCCACCTGCGGGTTGATCGGATCGAGGGTGCGGATCACTTCGCCCACCAGCCGGTAGCCATCGCCACTGGCGGCATGGAAACGCAGATGATTGCCGCCGAAGGCGCCGATCAACGCGCGCACCCGGTTGGGATTCTTGATGTCGAAGGCGGGATGCTTCATCAGCGCGCGCACCGAGGCGGCGGTGTCGGGCAGCGGCGAGCCGGCCTGCAGGCCCATCCATTTGTCCAGCACCAGCGGGTCCGCCTTGAAGCGGTCGTGGAAATGGGTGAAGGCGGTGTCGCGCAGCGGCGACTCCATCCGGGTCAGCGCCGCCAGCCCCGCGATCATGTCGGTCATGTTGGTGGCGGAGCGGTAATGCGCTTCGGCCAGGCCCGCGGCGGCTTCGTCATCGCCCGCCGTCAGGTAGCGCAGGCAGGCGTTGCGCAGGGCGCGCCGTCCCGCTGATTGGGAATCCGGGCTGAAATCGCCCTCATCGCGCATATGCTCGTAAAGCTGCGCCAGCCGCGGGCGATAGGCCAGCGCGATGGCCCGCACCAGCGCCAGCCGCGCAGTGTGGATGCCTTCGGGGTCGACCGGCGTCTTCCTGGCCGCCAGTTCATTCTCGGTGGGCAGCATCAGCATCTCGGCGGCGAAAGCGGGATCGGCTTCCGCCTTGCCCAGCACGGTGCCGATGGCGGAAATGTAATGGCTGTCGGCGTCGGCGCGCGTTTTGCTGGCCACTTCCAGCATGATCTCCGCCGCCAGGATCTGTCCGGCTTCCCAGCGGTTGAAATCGTCGTGATCGCAGCCCATCAGGATGGCGCGTTCGGCGCGCCCATAGGGCGTGCGGAAGATGACGGGTGCGGAAAAATCGCGGCCCAGCGACAGCAGCGGCTCCTGCGCCACATCGACAAAGACGAAGCGCTGGAAATTCTCACGTAACTCCAGCACCCGGCTGTCCGGACCGGCGCGGTTCTCGCCTTCCAGGGTGGCGGGCAGGGCGGCGCCCTTGTGCCCCACCAGGCCGATGCGCACCGGGATGTGCATCGGCTGCTTGTCCGGTTGGCCTGGCGTCGGCGCCAGGCTCTGCGTCAGGTACAGCGTGTAGGTGCGCGCCGCCGCATCATAGGCGCCGCGTGCCTCGATCACCGGCGTGCCCGCCTGGCGGTACCACAGCCGGAACTGCGACAGGTCGCGGCCCGATGAACCTTCAAAGCATTTGACCCAGTCTTCCACCGTCGCGGCATGGCCGTCGTGACGGGCGAAATACAGGTCGGTCGCCTTGCGATAGCCCTCATCGCCGACCAGCGTCTTCAACATGCCGATCACCTCGGCGCCCTTGTCGTAGATGGTGGCGGTGTAGAAATTGTTGATCTCGATATAGCTCTGTGGCTGCACCGGATGCGCCAGCGGGCCGGCATCTTCGGGAAACTGGCGTCCACGCAGGGCGCGCACATCCTGGATGCGCTGCACGCCATGGCTGCGCATGTCGCCGGAGAATTTCTGGTCGCGGAAAACGGTGAGGCCTTCCTTCAGCGACAGCTGGAACCAGTCGCGGCAGGTGATGCGGTCGCCGGTCCAGTTGTGGAAATACTCGTGCGCCACCACGCTTTCGATGCGGGCATAGTCATCGTCGGTGGCGGTCTCAGGGGATGCCAGCAGCACCTTGTCGTTGAAGATGTTGAGGCCCTTGTTTTCCATCGCCCCCATGTTGAAGGCGCTGACCGCCACGATCATGAAGATGTCGAGATCGTATTCGCGGCCATAGGCTTCTTCGTCCCACGTCATCGAGCGCTTCAGCGCGCCCATGGCATAGGTGGCGCGCAGCTCATTGCCATGCTCGACATACAGCGCCAGTTCGATCCGCCGTCCCGTCATGGTGATGAAATGATCGTGGATGGAGCCCAGATCACCCGCCACCAGCGCGAACAGATACGATGGCTTGGGGAAGGGGTCGTGCCACAGTGCGAAGTGGCGGCCGCCATTTGAATCCGAAGAGGCGAGATCGCCGCCATCCATGCGGTTGCCGTTGCACAGCAGCACCGGATACTGCTCCTTCGCCGCCTCGATCCGCACCGTGAAGACCGACAGATTGTCGGGCCGGTCGAGGAAATAGGTGATGCGGCGAAAACCTTCCGGTTCGCACTGGGTACAGAACATCCCGCTGGACAGGAACAGGCCTTCCAGCGCGGTGTTGGCGGCGGGATTGATCTCGGAAACGATCTCCAGCGTGAATTTCGCCGGGACTTTGCCGATGCTCAGGCTCTTGTCGTCCAGCAGGTAATCGCCCGCGACCAGGGCGCGGCCGTCCAGCGTCACCGACAACAGTTTCTGGTCTTCGCCCTGCAACACCAATGGGCCGTTGCCGGGCTGGCGCTCGATCTCCAGTCGCGATGTGACGCGCGTCGCCTCCGGCTCCAGCACAAAATCCAGATGCACGGTATGGATGCGGAATTCCGGCGCCTGGTAATCGGCAAGATGAAAGGCGCGGGGTTCTTCGGTACGCATGACGGGACTCAGGTAGGGAGGCGGGCTTTATAGCCCGCGCACCGCTCCCGTCACAATCAGGCCGGCCGCTTGACCTCGGTCAGCAGGTCCTGCGCCTGGTGCGCCAGTTTGACCAGCGCATTGGGCATGTCCTCGCCGGATTTGCGCGCCCAGTCCACCAGCGAAACGGCTAAGGCCGCAAATTGCGGCGCGCTGGCGATCAGGCGCGCCTGCTCCTCGGTCTTGGCGGGATCCAGGTCGTATTCGGCGCCCGGCACGCGCCAGCCGCCCCAATCCGATTCGCCGGTGATGACGACGGGATAGGTGCCCGGCACGGGATGGTGGGCGCAATCCTCGTTGGGCTGCCATTTGTTGCGGGCTCGCACCACGCGCCAGCTTTGCGCCGTGGCGGGCGTCTTGTCGCCCAGCGGTTCCTCGCTGAGCAGTTCGTCGGCGGCGAATTCGCGGCCCAGCCCGACATCGTAATGTACGCGGATCGGCTCATCGATGCCCTTGGCCCAATGCGGCACGACATGCTCGATCAGCGCCCATGTGCCGACCGGCTTGACGTAAACCCGCTGGTTCTTGTGGAACTGCGCCTTGGCCATGACAGGACTTTCGAAACTGCCGGGCAAGCCTAGGGAAGCGCTGTTAAACCCCGGTTAAGGCCATTGTCCGGTTTGTAGGAAAAGCCGTAGTTTCCTTCGACTTATTTTATGGCCTATCGCTTCGCTACATGAGGCCCATGGACTCCCCCTGCGTCAAAATCTGCACCTACGAATCGGGCAGCGGTCTGTGTTCCGGCTGCGGCCGCACCCTGGAGGAAATCGGCGCCTGGTTTTCCATGAGCGACGAACAGCGCCGCGCGGTGATGGAACAATTGCCGGAACGTCTCAGGTCTTTGTCTTCGCCAGCCAGTTGAGCTCTTCCGCGAGGCGAACATTCTCGCCGATCACCATGATGGCCAGCGACGGTGCATTTTCCGCTGCCGCGCCCAGTCCGCCCAGGGTGGTGACGATCACCTGCTGATCGGCGCGCGCCGCATTGGCGACGATGGCGGCCGGCTCATCCGCGCTGCGTCCCGCCGCGATCAGTGCGGCGGAAATTTCGTCGGCGAATTTGCGCGCCATGTAGAGGACCAAAGTGGGGGCGCCGCGCGACACCGCAGCCCAGTCCATTTTGGTCAGCTTGCCGTCAATGCCATGGCCGGTGATGAAGGTGACGGCATGGTTGGTGTCGCGATGGGTGACGGGAATGCCGGCATAGGCCAGCCCGCCGATTCCCGCCGTCACGCCGGGCACGATGCGGAACGGCACCCCGGCGCGCGCCAGCGCCTGGGCTTCCTCGCCGCCGCGCCCGAACACGAAGGGATCGCCGCCCTTCAGCCGCAGCACGCGGCGGCCTTCCCGGGCCAGCTTGATCAGAAGATCGGAAATCTCGTCCTGCTTGCAGGATCGTACCCCGGCGCGCTTGCCGGCATAGATCTTCTCCGCCGTGGACAGCGTCAGCAGGGTTTCGTCCACCAGCGCGTCATAGAGAATGAAATCGGCCTGGGCCAGCGCCTGCAAGCCCAGCGCGGTGATCAAGCCGGGATCGCCGGGGCCTGCGCCCACCAGCCATACCCATCCCTTTTCCAGTGTCGGCAGCTTCAGCGCCGTGGCGATGTCTTCGTGCATTTGCGCACTATATCACGCGGAACATTGCAAAAAATAGGATGGCATCGGAACGCAGCCCAGACTCCCCGCGTTGGCTGTGGACACAGGGAGGTCGTGATGAGCGAGAAAGTCGGCGAAATAGCGCGCGAATCGTCGGATTACCGCTGCGAACAGTGTCATCAGGTGACGCGTTTCGCGCAGGGTGATCTGATCCCCGTCTGTCCGCATTGCGGCTTCGGCACCTATGACATTTCCAATCCGCGTTTTGAGCGCAAGGACGGCAGTCTGGGTCCGCATGAACCTAGCTGACGGGCGGGTTGAGATAGCGAGAAGGGACCGCTAAAACCCTCCCGCATTTCAGCCTCGGACCCGTATGATCAAGCCCCGCTCTGACCTCGTCCCCAACACGGCCGATTATGAGAATCTGCCGCTGGTGACCGCCAACGGCTTTCGCGAATATGACGCGCGCTGGCTGTTCGGCAAGGAGATCAACCTGCTGGGCATCCAGGCGCTGGGTCTGGGTCTGGGCACCTATCTCCACGATATCGGCGTGACGCCCAAGGTTGTCACCGGCCACGACTACCGCTCCTATTCCCAGTCGATCAAGCAGTCGCTGATCCTGGGCCTGTTGCAGGCGGGCTGCGAGGTGCATGACATCGGCCTGGCGCTGTCGCCGGTCGCCTATTTCGCGCAATTCGCGCTGGACTGTCCGGCGGTGGCGATGGTCACCGCCAGCCACAATGAAAATGGCTGGACCGGCGTGAAGATGGGTGCGGCGCGGCCGCTGACCTTCGGGCCCGACGAGATCAACGCCATCAAGGACATTGTGCTGAACGGCAAAGGTCGCGAACGCGACGGTGGCAAATACATCGCCGTCCCCAACATGCGCGAGACCTATCTCGACGCGGTGACCAAGGGCCACAAGCTGTCGCGTCCCATCAAGGTGATCGCGGCCTGCGGCAATGGCACGGCGGGCGCCTTTGCGCCGGAAGCCCTGCGCCGCATCGGCGCCGAAGTGATCGGCATGGACACCGAACTCGATTACAATTTCCCCAAATACAATCCCAATCCCGAAGACATGGAAATGCTGCATGCCATGGGCCATGCGGTGAAGGCGCAGGACGCCGACCTGTGCCTGGGCTTTGACGGCGATGGCGACCGCTGCGGCGTGGTGGACGATACGGGCCGCGAAATCTTCGCAGACAAGATCGGCGTGATGCTGGCGCGCGGGCTCTCCGCCCAGCACAAGGACGCGCAGTTCGTGGTTGATGTGAAATCCACCGGTCTTTATCTGACGGACCCGGTGCTGAAGGCCAACGGCGTCAAGACCGATTACTGGAAGACCGGCCACAGCTACATCAAGCGCCGCACCTCGGAGCTGAAGGCGCTGGCGGGCTTTGAAAAATCCGGCCACTTCTTCTTCAATCCGCCCATCGGGCTTGGCTATGACGATGGCATCGTCGCCGGCATACAGGTTCTGGAAATGCTGGACAAGGCGGGCCCAAACACCAAGCTGTCGTCGCTCTATGACGGGCTGCCGCAAAGCTGGGGCTCGCCCACCATGGCGCCCTTCTGTCCCGACGAGAAAAAATACGCCGTGGTCGAGGCGATGGTGAAGGAATATTCCGATCTCGCCGCCAGGGGCGCGACTCTCCTGGGCCAGAAGATCATGTCCGTCGTCACCGTCAACGGCGTGCGCGTCACCCTGGAAGACGGCACCTGGGGCCTGGTGCGGGCCTCGTCCAACAAGCCGTCGCTGGTGGTGGTTGTGGAAAGTCCGGCGTCGGAGGCCAATATGCGCGCCATGTTCAAGGATGTGGACACGCGGCTGGGCAAACACCCGGAAGTCGGCGAGTACGATCAGAAAATTTGATTAGGAATGGCCAAGATCGCAGCAGAAAATTGGCTTAGAACTAATGAAGTAGAGCAATTTGTCGGTGCGCTGGAGTTTGCCGCCGAAATTGTCCCGTCCACTGCTGCCGATAATACGCGTTGGAAATGGGTTATTATAGCGCTGCATAACGCGCTCCAAGGTGCATGTGTGTGCGCACTCTCAGGCGCAGACACTGCCGGCACTTCTTATTTGAGCGAAAAAAGCGGCGCAAAGATGTGGCATTGGCTCGATGTTACTAGCAGATCACCGGCACCCGCACATCCGCCCAATGAACGGCTTTCAGAGCTCCTGATACTCTACCAACGTGTCAAAGATCGGAGCTATCTTTCTGAGCCTTTGAAAGTTGATGATGAAACAGATCGGTCTGTGGACATCCTCAATAACCTTCGTAACAAATTTACCCACTTTATTTCTCAATCATGGGGATTGGAGTTGAGTGGGTTGCCAAAAATTGTGCAATCCGTTTGCGATATTGTTGAGTATTTGGCTTTGGACTTTTCCAGTTTCAATCATCACTATCGTGGCGGGGAGCGTGATCGTATTGCTCGGTCACTTGCCGTCTTGCGCTTGAATTGTGTATTTAAATAAGCGGGGGTGCGTATGGACCGGCGGCACGTAATCGGCCTGGGTGTGATGACGGCCCTGCTGTCGCGCACTGCGCTGGCCCAGACCATGGGGCCGGATGGCTATCTGCCCGGCGATTCCACAGAGTTCGTCAAACTATGGCCGGGCACCCCGCCGGGCGGCGAGGGCGTTCGCCTCACCCTCAAGGTCACGGACTCCGTGCAGCCGGACGGCTTTCATGTCCGCGCCATCAGCCAGATCCAGACGCCGGGCTTTTTCGTTTATCGCCCCACCAAGCCCAATGGTTTGGGCCTGCTGATCATTCCGGGCGGCGGCTATGCGGCGGAAGGCGGTGATCGCGGCGGGCGCGAGATCGCGCAGCATTTCGCTGGTCTGGGCATCACCTGTTTTGTCCTGCGCTACCGCCTGCCGGGCGAGGGCTGGGCCAATCGCAGCGCCGTGCCGCTGCAGGACGCCCAGCGCGCCATGCGCCTGATCAAAAGCCAGCCGGCGAAATACGGCATCGATCCGGCGCGGCTGGCGGCCATCGGTTTTTCCGCTGGCGGGCATCTTTCGGCCATGCTGGCGATCCGCCATGCCGACAAGACCTATCCGGCGGTGGACGCGGCAGACGCAATCGACGCCAGGCCGCTGGTCGCCGTCCATATGTATCCCGTCATCACCATGGGTGACGGCGCCCATCCCGGCTCGCGCGACAAGCTGCTGGGCGAGGCGCCATCCGCAGAAGCGGTGGCGCGCTATTCGCTCGACAGGCATGTCACTGTCGATACCGCGCCATCCTTTATCGCATTGCCCGCTGATGACGAGATCGTGCCACCTTTCCCCAACGGCATCGCTTTCTATGAAGCGTTGCAGGTGGCGAAAGTCCCGTCACAGCTGCATGTGTTTGAGGTGGGCGGCCATGGTTTCAGCCTGCACTGGACCATCGGCAAACCGGCGGCGGCCTGGCCCAGCCTGTTTCTGGGCTGGGCCGCGACGCATGGCTTCAAGGCTTAGATTTTAAGGGTGGGCGAGGCCGTCCAACAACGCCGCATGAAATCGCGCCGGGTCCTGGATCTGCGGTGAATGACCCATATCGGCGAAGCGCACCAGCTTCGCGGTCGGAATGCGTGCCTTGGCGGCTTCACTCATGGCGGGGAAATTGCCCAGCGTCGGTTGCACATCCTTTGGGGCGCGGTTGCTGCGCCCCGTCGTGTCCTTGTCGCCGATCAGGAACAGCACCGGCAGCTTCAGCCTTTCTAGCTCATGGACCACCGGCTGGGTGAATATCATCTCCGAAGTCAGTGCGCTGTTCCACGCCACGACATCCTTGCCGGCGCCGCGAAACATCCCGACCTGCATTTGCACCCATTTCTCATATTCCGGTTTCCAGATCCCGGCGTAATAGACGGTGCGCTGATATTCGCGCTGCGTTTCGGCGGTGGTGTTCAGCGCGGCACGATAATTCTCGTCCACGCTGGTCCACGGCACGCCCTTGGCGCGGCCATCTTCCAGCCCCAGCGGATTCACCGACACAAGTTGTTCGGTCATTTGCGGAAAGGTCAGGGCGAAGCGCGTCGCCAGCATGCCGCCCATCGAATGGCCTAGGATGGTGACGCGGGCGATGCCCAGCGAATCCAATAGCGCCTTGGTATTCCCTGCCAGCTGCTCGAAGGAATACTGGTAATGCGCCGGCTTGCTGGATTTGCAGAAACCGACCTGGTCGGGCGCGATCACGCGATAGCCCGCGCCCGTCAGGGCCGCGATGGTGCCTTCCCAGGTGGCGGCGCAGAAATTCTTGCCGTGCAGCAGCACCACCGTTCGCCCGTTTGGGCGCGCCGGTTTCACATCCATGTACGCCATTTCCATCGCCGTATTCTGGCTGGTGAAACGGAAGATCTGCACGGGCTGGGGATAGTCGAAGCCTTCCAGCCGCGCGCCATAGACCGGCGCGTCCTGTGCTGCCGCGGGCAATGCCAGAAGAAGGACAAACAGGAAGAGGGCGCGCTGGATCATGGGAGGCGCACAATACGCCTTGCCCGAAAAAGGGAAAGAGTGTGATCCTTGCGTCCATAAAAAGGAGCATGGGATGGACCGCCGCACTGCCATCGGGCTGGGACTGGCCGCCGCTGTTGCAAGGCCGGCGCTGGCCGACACAGTCGTGCCGGGCGATGGCGTGCTGCCCAGCGATCCGAAAGAAAATATCCTGCTGTGGCCGGGCACCCCGCCCGGCGGCGAGGGCCTCAGCCTGCCGCCGATCCGGGTCAGCAATCACGAGCTGCCCTTCCTGACGCCCCATGACCGCGCCATCGACCGGGTCGGCGTTCCGGTGATGAACGTGTTCCGGCCCGAGCGTGCCGATGGCTCGGCCATGATCATCGCGCCGGGCGGCGGCTATGCCCGCGAGATGCTGGATTTCGAAGGCATGGATATCGCCCGCCGCTTCAATCGCGCCGGCATTACCTGCTTTGTGCTGCGCTACCGGTTGCCGGGGGAAGGCTGGGCCAATCGCAGCGACGTGCCGCTGCAGGATGCCCAGCGCGCCATGCGGCTGGTGCGCGGCAATGCTGGCAAATACGGGCTGGACGAAGCGCAGATCGGCTTCATGGGTTTTTCGGCCGGCGGTCACCTGGCCGCCTCCATCGCCACTCGCTTCGACGATACCGTCTACCGGCCGGTGGACGCCATCGACAGGCTGGACGCGCGCCCGTCCTTCTCGGTGCCGATGTATCCGGTGATCACCCTGGGGCACGGCGCGCATGTGGGATCGCGCGACAATCTGCTGGGTGCCAATGCGTCCAACGAACTGATCGACGCCTATTCCTGCCAGCGGCTGGTGATCGCCGCCACGCCGCCCACCTTCATCGTCGCCGCCGCCGACGACACGGTGGTGCCGACCGTGCCCAACGGGCTTGCCTATTACGCTGCGCTGCAGAGTTCGCGCGTGCCGTCCGAGATTCACATTTTCGAGGCGGGCGGCCATGGCTTCGGCATTGCGCGCACTATGGGCCGGCCGACGGCGGTCTGGCCGGAGCTATTGCTGCGCTGGGGCGCGGCCCAGGGCTTTTTCAAGCACCCGGTCTAGTAGCCCGTATAACGGCCCTTCTTGTGATAGGCGAACAGCACCAGGCTCAGGGCGACAGCGCTCAGCACCGACAGCAGCAGATGGCGGAAATCCACGGCGACAAACGCCAGGGCGATGATCAGCGTGTCGGCAACGCCCTGCACCTTGCCTGCATTGATGCCGCGCTTCTCATAGAGATACAGCGCCAGCACACCCACGCCGCCGACGCTGCTCTTGTGCCGCGCCAGCGACAAAATCCCCAGCCCGATCACAGTGCCGCCAAAGATGGCCGCGAACCAGGGATCGATGCTGATGCCCACAAGCCAGCGCGGCATCAGGACGGCAAAAACGGATAGCAGCGCGACGGTGACCGCCGACTTGATGGCGAAGGGCCAGCCCATGGTGCGCTGGGCAAGGATCAGGAGCGGCAGGTTGATCGCAAAGAACAATGTGCCGACGGAAAGTCCGGTGAGATAAGAGCCGATCAGCGCCAGGCCTGCCACACCGCCGGTCACCAGCCCCGCCATATGCAACAGGGTCACGCCGAACGCCGCCAGGGACGAGCCGATCAGGATGGCATAGATGTCTTCGGCAAGCGTGTGGCGGGGATCGGGCGCTTGCGTCGGCATCCGGTCAGGTCACGCAGGCCGGTTCGCGGTTGAGGAAGGCCACCGCCTCCCGCAACACCGCTATTCCCGCGCCATCACGCGCCGCATTCTCGCTCAGGTGGCGGCGGAACAGCCGCGCCCCGGGCTGGCCGTTGTAAAGTCCCAGCATCGGCTTGATCAGTCCGTGCAGCCGCGCGCCCTGGCTGAGCCGGCGTTCGACATAGAGGCAATAATCTTCCACCGCCGTTTCGACATCGCGCGGCGCGCCGCCGAAGTAACGCGCATCCACCTGCGCCAGCAGACCAGGATTGTGATAGGCAGCCCGACCCAGCATCACGCCATCGACATGCGCCAGATGCGCATCCGCCTGTTCCAGGGTCTCGATGCCGCCATTGACCAGGATGATCAGGTCGGGCCGTTCGCGCTTGACGCGATAGACCAGGTCATAATCCAGCGGTGGCACGTCACGGTTTTCCTTAGGACTCAATCCTTCCAGCCAGGCCTTGCGGGCATGCACCGCGAACACCGTGACGCCGGCGGCGGCGCAGCCATCGATCAGCGCGCGCAAGGCGGCTTCCGGGTCCTGGTCGTCCACCCCGATGCGGCACTTGACGGTGATTGGAATTTTCACAGCGGCGCGCATGGCGGCGACACACTCGGCTACCAGGGCAGGCTCGCGCATAAGACAGGCGCCGAACCGTCCCGACTGCACCCGGTCGGACGGGCAACCGACATTGAGATTGACTTCGTCATAGCCGAAATCGGCGGCGATCCTGGTCGCCTGCGCCAGCCGCTGCGGATCCGAGCCGCCCAACTGCAACGCCAGCGGATGCTCCGATGCGTCAAAGCCGAGCAGCCGCGCGCGGTCGCCGTGCAGCACCGCTTCCGCCGTCACCATCTCGGTATAAAGCAGCGCGCTTTTGGTCAGGCAGCGATGCAGCACCCGGCAGGGACTGTCGGTCCAGTCCATCATCGGTGCGACAGAAAAACAGTGGCGCCCAAAGTCCTGCGTCATGGGCGGCTTTTACCGCCCCATGGACCTTAACGCTACTGGGGAAAGCCCATCTTGAGCATGGCATTGGACTGGCCGTTCACCGTGCCTTTTTCCAGCCATTCCAGTGAGGCCGCAAACAACAGCAGATGGTCTTTCTCCCACATCGCATTGTGCGAGGCGCAGCCCAGTTCGACATAGACTTTCTGCGGTGCGCCGAGATCGGCATAGAAGTCCTTGACCCGCTCGGGATTGACCTGGGCGTCATGGGTTCCCACCACCATCAGGGTGGGCGTTGTCATCGCCTTCACCCGTTCGGTCGTCCAGCCGAAGGTGGTGGCGATGGGGGCGCGGCGCACCGCAGGAGTCCAGCGTGCCCCGACCGGATCGGATTTGAGCATCTCGGACCAGACCGAAGCCGCGGCGGCGGGATCGATCTGTTTTTCGCACGGCGCCTGGCGTGTCCAGTTGGCCGTGAAAATCTCTTGGCTCTGGACGTTGAACGCCGGTCCCGGCACCGGCAGGGGCGGCGGCTCGGCCTTGACGGCACGGCCATAGGCGGGCGCCAGCAGGATCAGTTTGTTGACCTGCGCCGGGTTCAGCGCGGTCCAGCCGCCGGCGCGCGGTCCGCCCTGCGACCAGCCGACCAGGTTGACCTTGTCCACCTTGCGCAGCTTCTTGATGTACTCCACCGCCGCGGAAATATCATTCCAGTCCGACCCCATGTTGGTCAGGGCGCCGGGATAGGATTGCGGGCAGCTGACACCGAAAATCTTCTGCTGGTCGGGCGGCAGGTTGCATTTGTCGTTCATCTGCGGCGGCCGCGCCGAGCGGCCATAGCCGGTCATGTCCACCGAGAAGGTGTCGTATCCGGCCTTCGCCAGGTACGCCATCCAGCTGTAATCGCGATACGGCACGTCGAAGCTGACTTCGGCGGGGGTGCCGGCGCCGTGCACGAACAGCACGACCTTGTCGCCAGCCCCGCGCAGCAAGACCTGCGGCAGGGCCCGTTCGCGCAGGTAAGGTTTAACCGTCAGCCCGGAAATAGCCGGCACGGTGGACGTCACCGAGACGCTGTGTTCGCGTATGCGGGTTTCCTGCGCCTGTGCGGTGCCTGCGCACAGAACCGCCAGCAGCGCCAATGTCCAGCTTTTCATGCCCGGCCCCTTTGTTTCCCGGCCGGGATACTATCCCGCCCGGCAGGGGCCGCAAACACTGCTACTTGTGGTGCTGCAACCGCGTATTCACCAGCTGGAAGAATACCGGCACGAAGAAGATCGCCAGCACCGTGGCGGTGATCATGCCGCCGATCACGCCGGTGCCGATGTCGTTCTGGCTGCCAGCGCCGGCACCGGTGGCCAGCGCCAGCGGCGCGACGCCCGCGATGAAGGCAATCGAGGTCATCAGGATGGGGCGCAGGCGTAGGCGCGCCGCTTCCATGGCAGCATCGAAGGCGGTGGCGCCTTTCTTCTCGGCATCCACTGCGAACTCCACAATCAGAATCGCGTTCTTGGCCGACAGTCCGATGGTGGTGAGCAGGCCGACCTGGAAATAGATGTCGTTGAACAAGCCGCGGCTCCAGGCGGCAAGCAATGCGCCCACCACGCCCAGCGGAATGACCAGCATCACCGATAGCGGGATCGCCCAGCTTTCATACAAGGCGGCCAGGCACAGATAGATGACCAGGATGGACAGGCCATAGAGCAGCGGCGCCTGCGCCCCGCTGGCCTGTTCCTGGTAGGACAGGCCGGTCACTTCATAGCCGATATCCTTGGGCAGCTGCTTGAAGATGGCGTCCATCTCCTGCAGCGCCGTGCCCGAGGAAACGCCGGGCGCACCCACGCCCAGCAGTTCAATCGACGGAAAGCCGTTATAGCGGGTCAGCGAGGCCGGCCCCTGCGTCCAGTTCACCGAGGAGAAGGAGGAGAAGGGCGTCATGTCGCCGGCGGTGTTGCGCACATACCAGCGGTTCAGGTCTTCGGGTTTCATGCGATATTGCGCATCGCCCTGCATGTAGACGCGCTTGACGCGGCCCCGGTCCAGGAAGTCGTTGATGTAGGTGCTGCCCCATGCGGCGCTGAGGGTGGAATTGACGTTGGACAGCAGCACGCCCAGCGTGTTGGCCTTGGGCTGGTCGATATTGATGTGAAGCTGCGGCGTGTCATCCAGGCTGTTGGGGCGCACGCCCTGCAGCTTGCGATTTTGCGCCGCCATGCCCAGCACCTGGTTGCGGTACCCCATCAGCGCGGCATGGCCGACATTGCCGCGATCCTGCATCTGGATGTCGAAACCGGACGACTGGCCCAGCTCCTGCACGCTGGGCGGCACCAGCGCGAAGACCTGCGCGTCGGGCAGCTGCATGAACTTCATGAAGGCGCGCTGCGCCACCGCCTGGGCGGTGTTCTGCTTGCCTTTGCGCTGGTCCCAGTCCTTCAACCGGGTGAAGGCGAGGCCGGCATTCTGCCCGGCGCCGGAAAAGCTGAAGCCCGCGATGACAAACGTAAAGTCCACATTGGCCTTCTCGTCTTCCAGATAGAATTTCGAAACTTCCTTGGCCACCGCCATGGTGCGTTCCTGCACCGCGCCGGTGGGCAAGGTGATCTGGGTGATGACAAAGCCCTGATCTTCATCCGGCAGGAAGCCGGTCGGCAGGCGCAGGAACAGGAAGGTCATGACGGCCACGATCACCAGGAACGCGGCCATCACCTTCCAGGTGTTGTGCAGGAACCAGGCGGTGCGCTTGTGATACCAGTCGCGGAAGGCGTCGAAGTTGCGGTTGAACCACACGAAGAACCGCATCTGGGGCTTGTGCTCGGCTTCGACCGGCTTGAGCAGGGTGGCGCACAGTGATGGCGTCAGGATCAGCGCCACCAGGATGGACAGCGTCATGGCCGCGACGATGGTGACGGAGAATTGCCGGTAGATCACGCCGGTCGAGCCGCCGAAGAAGGCCATGGGCAGGAACACCGCCGTCAGCACCAGGCCGATGCCGATCAGCGCGCCGGTGATCTCCTGCATGGATTTGAGGGTGGCGTCATAAGGGCTGAGCCGCTCCTCATGCATGATGCGTTCGACATTCTCGACCACCACGATGGCATCGTCGACCAACAGGCCAATCACCAGCACCAGCGCGAACAGGGTCAGGGTGTTGATGGTGTAGCCGAACATGGCGAGGATGCCGAAGGTCCCCAGCAGCACCACCGGCACGGCGATGGCGGGTATCAGGGTGGCGCGCCAGTTCTGCAGGAAGACGTACATCACCAGCACCACCAGGGCGATGGCTTCGATCAGGGTGACCACCACGTCATGGATGGAGAGGCGGATGAAGGTGGTGTTGTCCACCGGATAGACCATCTTCATGCCCGGCGGCAGGGTGGCGCGCAGTTCCTCGGCGCGCTGCTTGACCATGCCCACCGTCTTCAGCGCGTTGGCGCCCGGCGCCAGCATGACCGCGACGCCGGCGGCGGGATGGCCGTTGAACAGGCTGGTAATTTCGTAAGACTCTGCACCCAGTTCGATGCGGCCGACATCGCCGAGCCGCACCACGGCGCCGCCGGGCGAGGTCTTGAGCACGATCTCGCGGAACTGTTCGGGCGTCTGCAGACGGGACTGGGCGGTGACGGTGGCGTTCAGCTGCTGGCCCTTGACGGCGGGCTGCTGGCCGATCTGGCCGGCGGAAACCTGCACGTTCTGGGCCTGCACGGCGGCGCTGACATCGGACGGCATCAGGCTGAAATTCTTCAGCTTGAACGGGTCCAGCCAGATGCGCATGGCATACTGCGCGCCAAACACCTGGGTGTTGCCGACGCCGGGCACGCGGCTGATCTGGTCGGACATGCGGCTGGTGATGAAGTCGGACACGTCCACATTGTTGTAGCGGCCGGTATCGTCATAGACGCCGATGACGATGATGAAGCTGGGCTGGTTCTTGACCACGGTGACGCCGATCTGCTGCACTTGGGAGGGCAGCTTCGGCACGGCGGCCTGCACCTTGTTCTGCACCTGCACCTGGGCGATGTCGGGGTCGGTGCCCGGCGCGAAGGTGACGGTGATGCCGACCGAACCATTGGCGTTCGAGGCGGACGAGAAATAGAGCAGGTTGTCCAGGCCGGTCAGCTGCTGCTCGATCACCTGGGTGACGGAATTCTGCACCGTCTGGGCATCGGCACCCGGATAGATGGCGTTGATCACCACCGCCGGCGGGGCGATGGTGGGATACTGCTCGATCGGCAGGCTGGTGGCGGCGATTCCGCCCGCCAGCATGGTGACGATCGCGATGACCCAGGCGAAAACCGGGCGGTCGATGAAGAAGCGCGAGAGCGACATTTAGTGGGCCGCCGGGCTGGGCGCAGCGCCGGGAGCGCCTGCAGAGGCCGCGGGCTTGGCACCGGCGGGCCGCGGCACGACCGGCATGTCGGGCTGCACGCGCTGCAGGCCTTCGACGATCATGCGGTCACCGACCTTTAGGCCTTCCAGCACCCGCCAGTCGCCGCCGATGGCGCGTCCCGTCTTGAGCACGCGCAGGCGCGCGAAATTCTTGGCATCGACCACCATCGCGGTGGGCTCGCCCTTGGCATTGCGGCTGACGCCCTGCTGCGGCGCCAGGATGCCGTGCGGATCGGTGCCCTGGGTGACGGTGGCGCGGACATAAAGGCCGGGCAGCAACAGGCCTTCGGGATTGGGGAAGATGGCGCGCAGGCGCACCGCGCCGGTGGACGGGTCCACCGTCACGTCGGTGAACTGCAGCTTGCCTTCATGGGCATAGTCGCTGCCGTCTTCCAGTTTCAGCTTCACGGTGGCGGTGCCGCCTTCGACGCTGCCGGACTGGGCGGCGCGCCGCAGCGCCACCAATTCCGAGCTGGACTGGTCGACATCGACATAGATCGGATCGAGGGTCGAGACGGTGGTGAGCGCGGTGGGCTGCTGCGCCGTCACCAGCGCGCCGACCGTCACGCTGGACGCGCCGATGCGCCCGCTGATGGGCGAGGTGATGCGGGTATAGTTCAGGTTGATGCGCGCCGCATCGGCCTGCGCCTTGGCCTGCAGATAGGTGGCCTTGGCATCGTCATTGGTCTGGGGCGCGATAGCATTCTCGCCCAGCAGTGTCGCGTAGCGGTCGGCGCGCGTCTTGGCGGCCGCCAGGGTGGCGGCGGCGGCGGCATAGGCCGCCTGATAGGGCGCGGGATCAATCTGGTACAGCGCCTGGCCGGCCTTGACGCTGGAGCCTTCCACGAACAGCCGCGCCTTCACCAGGCCCGATATCTGCGGCCGGATTTCCGACACCGCATAGGGGCTGGTGCGGCCGGGCAGTTCGGAGGTCAGCGCGACCGGCGTTTCCTTGATGGTCACCACGCCGACTTGCGCGGGCGGCATTTGGTGCTGCGGAGCTTCGCCACAACCGGCCAAGGCAAGGGTTGAGGCCAGGGCGAACAGGAACAGGCGCGACATAACAATTCCCCAATAGCTGTTAGTCAGGATGACGAACGGAAAAACCCGCAGCCGGCATCCGCCAATTAATAACATCCCCCCAGCGTAATGCCGCTGGCGCCCCTTACATATGTGCACATGCGGAAATTGGAAGGGCGGAATGAGACGAAAGTGTAGCCCAGAGCTCGGTTAAAGCCGATTCTACGCCGCGTGGATTGTCAATCTGACACAAACGGGCTTTGTGCGCGCGCCGCGCGCAAGGATCGGCCGGCATCATTGCCTGTTCGACATACCAGCCCAGATGTTTACGGAAGACTTTCAGCCCCAGCGTGTCGCCATAAAAGCGCAGCGTGTCCGAGAAATGGGCAAGCGCGATGCCCAAACGGGAGGCAACATCCGGCTCTGACATTTCACCGCCCGACTCCAGCGCCTGGTCCAGCGCGGCGGCGATCCAGGGCCGGCCATAGGCACCGCGTCCGATCATCACTGCATCGGCGCCGGACTGCTCCAGCGCGGCGCGAGCTGACACGGCGTCAATGATATCGCCATTGACGATGACGGGCAGGCGCGTGGCCTTCTTCACATCGGCCACCGCGCGCCAGTCGGCGCGGCCGCCATAGAATTGCTGGCGGGTACGGCCATGCACGGTGATGGCTTGCACGCCCAGGCTTTCGGCCAGCGCCGCGATCTGCGGCGCGTTGCGGCTGTTATCGTCCCAGCCCAGCCGCATCTTCAGGGTGACGGGACGCGACGTGCCGTTCACCGCCGCCGCGATCAATCGCGCCGCCAGTTCGGGTTCGCGCATCAGGGCCGATCCCGACAGGGCGCCCGTCACTTCCTTGGCGGGGCAGCCCATGTTGAAATCGATGATGTCAGCGCCCGCTTCTTCGGCCAGCTTCGCGCCTTTGGAAATCCATTCCGGGGTCCGGCCCACCAGCTGAATCACCATAAGCGGCAAGCCGTCACCGATCGCGGCACGGCGCACCACATCGGGGCGGCCGCGCGCAAAGCTGTCACAGGCCACCATCTCGGTCGCCACATAGGGCGCGCCGCAGCGGCTGGCGATGCGGCGGAACGGCAGGTCGGACACGCCGGTCATCGGCGCGGTCAGCACGCGGCCGGGAATGGTGACGTCACCGATCTTCAGGGTGGAAGACATGGGGCGGGACATAGTCCCGCCGGCTCATTTTGTCGAGTTAAAGCCTGGTTTCGTCGCTGACATTGCGGACGCGGCCCGGTCCGGCGATCTCGATCCTGGCCTCTTCGCTGGGGGCGATGTCGGCCTTGCCGATGCCGGCGATTTCCACCCGCGCCTCGCGCGACTTCAACTGGCCGAAATCGGCATGGCCGATGCCCGCCATCTCGATCTCGATCTTGAGATCGCGCTGATCCAGCTTATCGAGGGTCAGCCGGCCCGTTCCGGCGAGTTCAAATTTCCGGAAAGTGCGGCCGGGCAGGGTGATCTCCAGGTCTTCGGTGCGGCTGCCCCAGCCGCGGCAATCCAGCTCGATATCGCCGTCCTCGACATGCAGATGCGCCAGGACCTGCGGATCGCCGGTGACATGCACACGATCGTCGGTGCCGGGCGTGTAGCGGGCATGGCCGCGCAGCGCCAGTCCGACATAGTCGCTGCCGTCTCAGTCCAGGATGCGTTGGCGCGCGGTGGCGCCAGCTACCGCCTGGCACCGCGCCAGGTCGCTGAAGGCGAGAAAATCCATGTCGGCGATTTCCCTGCCGCCGATGGCGGCCGCGGCCCTCATGCAGAGGGCGGATCCGGTCAGGCCGGCAAAGGCGATGATGGCAAGCTTGTGCACCATGACTGTGTCTTTCGCTGCCCTGTTCAGATGCCGTTGTTGCTGCTGCTGCCGCTGCCGACGTTATGAATGCGGCCCGATCCGGCGATATGAGTTTCGACCTTGCGCGGATTAGTATGCAGGTTGACGTCGCCCGAGCCGGCAATGTGGATATCGATTTCGTCGCGCGGCGCGACGTCGGCTTTGCCGCTGCCCGCGATCTTCACGGTCACATCTTGCGACGCCACTCCGCCCGCATCGACATCGCCGGAGCCGGCGATGGAAATCCGCAGTTCTTCCACCTTGCCGGTGGCCTTGATGGAGCCAGAGCCGGCGATGGAAATCCTGATGTCGTGCTGGTCCAGGTCCGTCAGTTCCAGCTTGCCGCTGCCGGCGATGCCGAACTTCTCCATGCGCGTGCCAGGCAGGGTGATCTCCAGCCTTTCGCTGTTCCAGTTCCGGTTGTTGCAATCCAGTTCGATGCGGCCGTCGCGCACTCGCACATGCGCCACGAGCAGGGGATCACCGCTGACGCGCATCTCATTATTGCCGCTTGGGGTATAGACCGCGCGGCCGGGTACGTTGAGGGAGACATGATCGCTGCCGTCCCAGGCGATCACCCGGCTGGTGGCGGTGCCCGCCTTTTCGCAACGCGGCCGGTCGTTGAACATGGCGAAATTGAATCCGTCGAATCCCTCGCCGAATTCCTTGGCGCCGATGGCGGCAGCGGCACCCATGGCCACGGCGGAAATCACCAGGCCGGTAAAAGCGACAATCGCGAGCTTGTGAACCATGGCGCGTTCCTCAGATGGACTCGTTGGCGGATTTGAAAAGACGGAAGTGCAGCCGGGCATACTGGATCAGGGCCCGCGCCACCCAGTCCAGGACCAGCAGCAGCAGGGCGCCGGCGCCGATGCCGCCGCTGAGCAGGCCCACGCCGGTCAGCGCCTGCAGCGTGTTGTTGCCCATCATCACGGCCCAGCCGCCGGGGATCAGGTTGCCCAGTAGGATGGCGCCGCCCACCACGCAGCCGACACAGGCCATGGCGATGATGAAGAATATCACCAGCATGAAGCCCAGCACGGGCAGCAGGAACATCACGTCGATGGTCGCCAGCCCGATCAGCGCCAGCACTACGCCGAGGAAATTTCCGGCGCTGCGATCCTGCTCCCAGCGCTTGAAGCCGACTTCGGCGCGCAGTTCGCGGGCCAGCCGCGCCGGATCGCCCAGCGCCTCGGCCACTTCATCCTCGCTGCGGCCGGCGGCAACGCCATCGGCGAAATGGGATTCATAGTCGGCGATGATGTCGTTGACATCGCTTTGATGCAGGCCGGACAGGCCGGCGCGCAGTTGCGCAATGAAGTTCGCGCGGTTCATGTCACTTCCCCCAGAATTTTCCGCACCGCGATCTCGAAGGCGAGCCAGTCCGAAATCTGCGCCTTGAGGGCGGTGGCCCCGGCCTTGGTGAGCTTGTAATATTTGCGCGGCGGGCCGCTGCCCGACTCCTGAAGATAGGTCGAGACCAGGCCCTCATTCTGCATCCGTCGCATCAGGGGATAAATGGTGCCTTCGCCCATCCCGACGGCTTCGGCCATGCGGCTGGCGATGTCATAAGCGTAGTTGTCGCCCTTGGAGAGCAGCGCCAGGACGCACATCTCCAGGACGCCTTTCTTGAGCTGGATTTGCAGCGATTCAGTCATGGTCTATTGTCTATAACACGATACCTTGTGATACAAGATACTATTTTCATTACCCCGCCTTTAAGGCTTTGGGGGTAGAAACCGGCCATGAGCCTGAAAACCCAGCTCGCCAGCCTGATAGGCCGCCAGATCCGGGTTCGTCCCGCGCGTCTGGCGGGCCATCGGCCTGTGGTCAGCATCAGTTTCGACGATTTGCCCAAATCGGCCTGGGCCAAGGGCGGCCCGGTGCTGGCCCGTCATGGGGTACGCGGCACTTATTATACGGGCGGCAGCTTTTGCGGCCAGACCGTGGAAGGCACGCGTTTCTACGATGCCCAGGACCTGACGAAACTGGCGGCGGCGGGGCATGAAATCGGCTGCCACGGTTTTGGCCACCAGCCGGTTTCCCAATTGTCGTCCACCGCGCTGGCCGAAGATGCGCGGCGCAACCGCGACTTTCTCAAGCCGTTCCTGCAAGGTCAGGTCCCGGTCAGCTATGCCTATCCCTTTGGCCGCGTCAGTCCCCGCAGCAAGCAGGCGCAGGCGCCGCACTTCTCGTCGCTGCGCGGCACCCATGAAGGCGTCAATGCTGGCCGGGTGGACCTGGCGCAGCTCAATGTCATTTCCCTGGAAACCCGGCTCTGGAATGAAAGCCGCATCGAAGCCGCCATCCAGCGCACATTGCACGATCATGGCTGGCTGATCCTCTACACCCATGGTGTGTCGGACAGTCCCGGACCTTATGTCTCCAGCCCGCAGATGCTGGACTGGGCGCTGTCGCGCGTTGCCGCCGCGCGCATCGAGATATTGCCGGTGCGCGATGCGCTGCCGGTGGCGCTGGGCAGCTAGGCCTTGATCGCTTTTTGCCGGATGGCTGCCAGCGTTGTCATCGGCGTGATGCCTTCGGCGTCGAACTTCACATGAAGAATGGACGGCAATCCTGACGCTTGCGCCGCCAGGAAGGCGGGCGCGAAATCCTCCGTCTTTTCCACCGTGGCGCCGAAGCCGCCAAAGCTTCGCGCCATGGCCGCAAAATCGGGATTGACCAGATCCGTGCCGGAGACCCGACCAGGATATTCGCGCTCCTGATGCATGCGGATGGTGCCGTAGCAGCCATTGTCATAGACGATGACGATGATGGGCAGGCCGTACTGCACAGCGGTGGCGAACTCCTGTCCCGTCATCAGGAAGTCGCCGTCGCCGGCCAGCGCCACCACCGTGCGCCCCGGATGCAGCTGCTGCATCGCCACGGCGGCGGGCACGCCATAACCCATAAAGCCGCAGATCGGCGCCACCTGGGTGGCGAAACGGCGGAAGCGGTAGAAGCGGTGAATCCAGGCGGCGTAATTGCCCGCGCCATTGCACAGGATGGTGTCGGGCGAGAGGTGGCTGCGCAGCCAGATCATGATCTCGCTGAGATTGACGGCGCCGGGCTGTGGCACCGGTTGCTCCGACCAGTCCAGATAGTCCTGGTGCGCGGCGGTCAGATCGCGGGCAGGGCCGGGCGGCGACAAGCTATCGAGCGCGGCGGCGAAGGCCTGCGGCGAGGCGTGAATGGCTAGATGCGGGCGCCAGACGCGGCCGATCTCTTCGGCGCCGGGATAGACATGCACCGTTTTCATCTGCGGATGGGGAATGTCGAGCAGGGTATAGCCCTGGGCAGTGAGTTCGTTCAGCCGCGCGCCGGCCACGATCACCAGGTCGCTGGCCTTGAACCGCGCCACCAGTTTGGGATTGGGACCAAGCCCCAGGTCGCCGGCATAGGCCGGATGCAGGGCATCGGCCAGATGGGCGCGGCGAAAAGACGTGGCGACGGGAATGCCGAATTTTTGCGCAAAGCGCAGCATCGCGGTGCAGGCCTCGTCGTTCCAGCGCGATCCGCCCAGCAGCAGCATCGGGCGCGCGCTTTGCGCGATCAGCTTTTCCAGTTCCGCCATGGCCTGCGCGCCCGGCGCGGTTTCTGGCACGGCGACACGGGCCGCATCCTTTGATGCGGAGGGACGCGACAGCATGTCGTGCGGCAGGGCCAGTACCACGGGGCCGGGACGCCCCGACATGGCGGCCGTGAAAGCACCGGCGACATATTCCGCCATGCGGTCCGGATCGTCGATCTCGGCGGTGAACTTGGTCATGCTGCCGAACACGGCGCCAAAATCCATTTCCTGGAACGCGCCGCGGCCGCGATTGCCGGTTTCGACCTGGCCGGCAAACAGGATCATGGGCGTGGAATCCTGCTGGGCGATATGCACGCCGCCCGAGGCATTGGTGGCGCCCGGACCGCGCGTGACAAAGCAGATGCCGGGGCAACCGGTGACCTTGCCATGGGCTTCCGCCATCATCGCCGCGCCGCCCTCGTTGCGGCAGACGGTGACTTTGATGCCGCTATCACGCAGCGCGTCCAGCACGGCGAGATAGGATTCGCCCGGCACGCAGAACACGCGGCTAACGCCCTGGATGTGCAACTGGTCCACCAAAACCTGTGCGGCACTGCGTGTCATGCGATGTCCTTGTTGCTGCATCTCCACAATAGCGCGGCTCTGTCCCAGATTGAAACGGCGAGAAGATGGTTACGTGCAACCCCCGCTTGTTCGCCTATTGCGCCGGGTTTTTGTTAATCCCCCCGCGCTTATCATGCCGCACGCCTTGGGGTTGGATACGATGAGCCGGGTTGAACATTTTTTGCTGGGCGGCCGCCACAATCGCGCCGCCATCCATGTCGGGCTGGTCAACAATATGCCCGATGCGGATCTGCGCGCCACCGAACTGCAATTCGCCAAGCTGCTGAAGGAATCGGCCGGTGCGCTGGATGTGCGGCTCAGGCTCTTTTCCCTGCGCGGCATCGCGCGCGGCGAGCAGGCGCGTTCGCGCATGGATGGCTTCTACGATTACGCCGCTTTTCTGCAGGCCGCCAATATCGATGCCCTGATCGTGACCGGCGCGGCCTGTGACGGAAGCGACATGCGCCAGCAGCCTTACTGGCCGGAACTGACGCAGATGATCGACTGGGCCGAAACCAGCACGCTCTCCACATTGTTTTCCGGGCAGGCCGCGCAGGCGGCGGTGCTGCATCTGGACGGCATCGCGCCGGGTCCGCTGGCCCGCAAGATGTCCGGCGTGTTTGGCGCTATGCGGGTCGAGGATGATCCGCTGTTCTTCAGCCTGTCGCTCACCATGCCGGTGCCGCATGGCCGCGCCCATGACATCGCCGAAGCCGATCTTTCGGCAAAGGGCTATCGGGTCCTGTCGCGGCTGGCCAATGGCCAGGTGGATACTTTCACCCGCGAACCGGCAGGCCATAGCCGCTTTGTCTTCCTGCAGGGCCATCCCGAATATGACCGGGGTACCCTGGGCCACGATTATCTGCGCGACATGGATATGTTCCTGAGCGGCAAGATCGCGCCGGCCCCCGCCATCCCGGAAAATTATTTCGACCGCGCCACCGAAAACCGGCTGGCAGAGGCCGGCACCGGCGACAGCGCCGCGCTGGCCCGCGCCACCGAGATCATCGCCGGGGCGCTGACTTTGCAATCCTGGCGGCTGCATACCGGACGTCTGTTCGCCAACTGGCTGACCCTGGTGGCGGCGGCCAAGGCCCGGCGCACCTCATCCCGCAGCGTTCATACCCGCAAGCGCGCCTAGGAAGGCACCACGTCAAAAGCGATTGTCGTCCGCGCCGCCGTGTCGTGGAACGGCACCGTGCCATGCCACATATAAGAGGGAAACAGCACCAGCCTGCCGGGCACCGGCTGAATGGCGCGGCGGATGGGGGTTTTCAGCACGACATCCAGCGCGGGCTCGCCGAACTTGATCCAGCCCTGGCGCGCCGCCTCGTTTTTCGTCGCGTCCGGCACGGAGACATAATAGCAGGAACTGATCCAGCCTTCGTGATGGATGTGATTGACGTGAAAGCCGCTGCTACGCAGCCGCGATGACCAGGAGCCGGCATAGCGAAAATCCTTAGTTCGCCGCGACAGGAGCGGATGTGCTGCGTCCTCGTCCAGTTCGGCAATATAGCGCGCCACCGCCCCGTCGATCCGCTGTTTCAGCTTTGTGACCAGTGGCAGGGCGGCGGGAAACAGATGATCGGGCGTCTGGGTGCCGCCGCGCAGCGACTGGCTGATGAATTCCCCGGTTTCGGGATGTAGGCGGTCCAGCTCGGCATTGAGTTCGAGGTTGAAGCTTTCCATGTCGGAAAAACCCTCCGGCGGCTCCAGGTCGAAACTGCGCACCAGCGTGTCATAGCCGTTGAGAGCATCGTCCCGCCCGTCTTCCAGCATGCGTGAAGCGATGCTCAGTATCGCCAGGCTGCCGCCGTCCGCCGGCGCAAGCCGCAATGCCTGCTCGCACAGCCAGGCCGCCTTCTGCGGATCGCCGCTCAGGAGGGCCGGCTCGGCGGCGCGGCGAAAGATATCCGCATCATCGCCATGGCGGGACAGCAGCGCCTCGAAGGCCGTAACGGCCTCGTGGTGGCGCTTCATCATGCTCAGTTCATTGGCGGTGCAGAGGGCCGCGACCTTGTCGTCGGGATCGCGCGCCAGCAGCGCGGCATAAATCGCGTGTGCCTCCTCGTCGCGTTTTTCATGGGCCAGGAAGAAGGCCTTGCCCATCAGCAGTTCGCGGCTTTGGGGACTGCGGTCATAGGAGCTGAGAAACTTGTCGCTGCGGCCCAGCTGAAAGAGTAGGGCGTTATAGTCGTGATGCAGCGCTGCATTGCCGGGCGTGCGCGCGATCTCGCTTTCGAAAATCGCCATCGCTTCGTCAAAGCGTTTCAGATTTTGCAGGCTTTCGGCGCGGTGCAGCGCGAGGTTGGGCAGGGTGGGGTCGTTTGCCAGGGCATTGTCACAGGCCTCCAGCGCTTCGCTGTCCTTGCGCTGGCGGCGCAAGGCTTGGCCGAGCTGGAGATAGAGCTGCGCCTTGAGCCGCGGCTCCGCCGCTTCGTTCAAGGCCCGGCGCAGCGGCGCTTCGGCTTCGTCGGGGCGGCGGGCATCCACCAGCACCGCGCCCAGCGCCAGCTTGGCATGGACGTGGGCCGGCATGACCCGCAGCAGATGGCGAAAGAATTTCTCCGCTTCGTCCAGCCGCGCGGTCCGGTGCAGCAAGGCGCCCAGCTCGAAAAGCGCTTCGGTGAAATCGGGCTTGCGCTTCACCGCGACCCGCAAGGCCGTTTCGGCCTCCGCCGTCTGTCCCAGCCGCGACAGGGTCAGCCCCTGGTTGAAGGCGAAGACCGGATCGCGCGGCTCGGCCTTTGCCGCCTGGGTGAAGAGGTTGGCTGCTTCGCCAAGCTGGCCCTGATTCATCCGCAGGGTGCCCGCGAGGTTCAGCAGGTCGGGATGAACCGGCAGGCTGCCGATGAAAAAAGGCGCCAGCGCCATCTCCGCGGCCGCCAGATTGCCGGCGTGCAGCGCCCGTGTGGCGGTCACCAGGGCTTGCTGAATGGCGGGGGAGAGGGCGGGGGCGGCCATCTTTCCACCCTATAATGACTGGCCATGCCTTTCCCAGCGGTGGGCGGCGATGACAATTTATCAGATATTACCATGAAATTTCAATCTGTTGCGGAGATAATGCCGAAATTTCCATCTGTCGCAAAATGTCACCAAATGACCCTCCCCCCTCGCAGGGCGATGATCTAATAAGTATGTGCGTCGCGGGGAGCGTAACGGGACGATGGATTCGGTTTTTACCTTTCTGGGCTGGGCTTTGCTGGCGATCGCGTTGATCGGGACAGGCTATGCGCTGCTGGCTGCGGTGCTGGCCGGCTGCTTCATGCGTGCCGCGCCCAAAGCCCCGGTCCACCATCCCGCCGTCACCATTCTCAAGCCGCTCCATCAGTGCGAACCGGATCTGGCGAAAAACCTGGAGACCTTCTTCACCCAGGATTACCCCGCTTCGGTGCAAATCGTGTTCGGCGTGCATGACCAGGCCGATCCCGCCATCGCGGTGGTAAGGGCGCTGCAGGCGAAATATCTGAGGGCCGACACCATGCTGGTGGTGGACGCGGCGCTGTATGGTGCCAACGCCAAGGTTTCCAACCTCATCAACATGCTGCCATCCGCCAAGCACGACACTTTGGTGCTGTCCGACAGTGACATCGCCGTCGGCCCGGGCTGGCTGGTGCAAGTCACCGCGGCGCTCGGCCGCCCCAATGTCGGCGTTGTTACCTGTCTCTATACCGGCGAACCGGCGCGGGACGGGCAGTGGCTGTGGTCGGGGCTGGCGGCGATGGGAACGTCCTACAGCTTTCTGCCCAACGCCGTGTTGGGAACCAGCCTGGGCTTGGCTGCGCCCTGTTTCGGTTCAACTATCGCGCTCACGCGCCAGACCCTGGACGAGGTCGGCGGTTTTGCTGTTTTCGCCGACCAGCTGGCCGACGATTATGAAATCGGCCGCGCGGTGCGGGCCCGTGGCTATACCCTGGCGATTCCCGCCCTGGGCGTGGTCCACACCGCCGCCGAAAACACGCTGGCTGACCTGTTCCGGCATGAGCTGCGCTGGTCCCGCACCATTCGTTTGGTAAACCCCGCCGGCCATGTCGGCAGCATCGTTACCCATGGCTTCGCCTTTGCCCTGATGGGTGCGGCGCTGATGGGGTTCAGCTTCGCCAGCCTGATGATCCTGGCTTTGGCACTGACGGTCCGCTTGTTCCTGAAATCCCGGATTGACGGGCTTTTCGGCACCTATGCCGGCCCTTACTGGCTAATGCCGGTGCGCGATCTGCTCAGTTTTGCGGTGTTTCTGGCATCACTGTTCGGCGAAACCGTGCATTGGCGCGGCAGCCACTTTGCGGTAGAGCCATCCGGCGCAATGTCCCAGGTTTGACGTTCAAAAAGTTCCCGAGGTTTCGATGACGATGAAGACCCTTTTCCTGCAGGCCCCGTCCTATGACGGCTTCGATGGCGGTGCCGGGTCGCGCTACCAGGCCAAGCGCGAGATCAAGAGCTTCTGGTACCCCACCTGGCTGGCCCAGCCCGCCGCGCTGGTGGAAAATTCCAAGCTGATCGACGCCCCGCCGCACAACACGTCGCTGGCCGACGTCGTGGCGCAGGCGAAGGATTTCGACCTGGTGGTGGCGCACACCTCGGTGCCGTCCTTCAAGTCGGACGTGAAGGTGATCGAGGCCATGAAGGCCGCCAACCCGAACCTCAAGGCCGGCATGATCGGCGCCAAGGTCGCGGTCAATGCCGAAGGGTCTTTGCGCGAAGGCGCGGCGATCGACTTCGTCGCCCGCAACGAATTCGATTTCACCATCAAGGATGTCGCTGACGATCTGCCCTGGGGCGAGATCAAGGGCATTTCCTATCGCAACAAGCACGGCGTCATCACCCACAATGACGACCGCCCAATCATCGAGAACATGGACTCGCTGCCCTTCGTCACACCGGTCTACAAGCGCGACCTGGTGATGGAAAATTACTTCATCGGCTATCTCAAGCACCCCTACATCTCGATCTATACCGGCCGCGGCTGCAAATCGCGTTGCACCTTCTGCCTGTGGCCGCAGACCGTGGGCGGTCACAACTACCGCACCCGTTCCGTCGGCCATGTGGTGGAAGAGATCAAATGGGCGATGAAGGCGTTTCCGCAGACCAAGGAATTCTTCTTCGACGACGACACCTTCACCGATGACCTGCCGCGCGCCGAAGCCATCGCCAAGGAGCTGGGCAAGCTGGGCATCCACTGGTCGTGCAATGCCAAGGCGAACGTGCCGTATGAATCGCTCAAGAAGCTGAAGGAAGGCGGACTGCGCCTGCTGCTGGTCGGTTATGAATCCGGCAACCAGCAGATCCTGCACAACATCAAGAAGGGCCTGCGCATCGAGGTGGCCGAGAAGTTCACCCGCGACTGCCACACGCTGGGCATCAAGATTCACGGCACTTTCATCCTGGGCCTGCCGGGCGAGAGCTTAGAGACGATGCGCGAGACCCGCGAATTCGCCAAGCGCATCAATCCGCACACCGTGCAGATTTCGCTGGCCGCGCCCTATCCCGGTACCTTCCTCTACAACCAGGCTTTGCAGAATGGCTGGCTGGACGAAGCCAATGCCGAACTGATCGACGACAACGGCATCCAGATCGCGCCGCTGCACTATCCGCATCTGAGCCACAAGGAAATCTTCGATTCGCTGGAGACCTTCTACCGCCAGTTCTATTTCCGGCCCGGCAAGATCGGCTCCATCGTCAAGGAGATGGTGACCCAGCCCGACATGATGAAGCGCCGCCTGCGCGAGGGCGTGGAATTCTTCCACTTCCTGAAAGACCGCCGCGCGGCCTGATGCCTTGAAACGCCTCATCGTCACGGCGGATGACTTCGGTGCGGCACTGGCGGTCAATGAGGCGGTCGAATGCGCGCATTCAAACGGCATTCTCTCCGCCGCCAGCCTGATGGTGTCGGGCGCGGCCGCCGCCGATGCGGTGTCCCGCGCCCGCAATCTTCCGCGCCTGCGCGTCGGCCTGCACCTGGTGCTGGTGGACGGCAAGCCCGCCCTGCCGCCATCCGCCGTTCCCGACCTGGTGGATTCCACCGGCCATTTCCGCACCGACATAGCGCGCGCCGGCGTCGCCATGTTTTTCCTGCCCAAGGTGCGCCGACAAGTGGCCGCCGAGATCGAGGCCCAGTTCGCCGCCTTTGCCGCCACAGGCCTGACGCTCGACCATGTCAACGCCCACAAGCATTTTCATCTGCACCCCACCATCGCGGGCGAAATCGTGAAGGTCGCCGCCGCGCATGGCGTGAAGGGCGCACGGGTGCCGCTGGAGCCGCAAGCTGTGCTGGGCAAAATCGAAGATCACAAGGCATCGGGTGTGGTGGCGCTGACCACGCCATTCGCAAAGATGCTGCGCGCCCGTTTCCGCCGCGCCGGAATCGCCGCGCCCGATTCGGTGTTTGGCCTGGCCTGGTCGGGGGCGATGACGGCGGACCGGCTGGCCGGCCTGATCGCGCATCTGCCGGACGGCCTGTCGGAGATCTACATGCACCCCGCCACCGGCCCCTATCCGGGCTCGGCGCCGGGCTACCAGTATGAAGGCGAACTGGCCGCCCTGACCAACCTGCGCATGCCCGCCCTGCTGGCAGCCGGGGGCATCCGCACCGGCGGATTTGCCGACTTTCCGGCCCAATAATATCAAAGACTTAGTATGAAATGGCGAACCCGTATTTTGCGGTTCAATTGCCGGTCCCAAAGGGGTATTGCAGGAGCGAATACGGTGTTCGTGAGCAGGCTTTTCGATGAGTAGTCCGGCCTTCGCCATTCCGCCCGACCTGACCCGCGATACCGGCGCATGGCCGGGCGACGGCCCGATCCGCTTTGGCTCGGACGAACACAAGCGGCTGTTCTGCAAGACGCTGCTGGACACCCACGATCCCTACAAGCCGGCGGTGCTGGACTGGCCCAAGCTGGAAGCCGAAGCTGAGAAGCGCATCACCGCGCTGCCGATCTGGGACATCGCGGTGCAGACCGAGAACAAGGCCGGCCTGAATGTCTGCACCTATGCCGAAGGCGTTCCCGATCCGCTGCTGCGCAAGGCCATCGAGCTGAACGGCTTTGAAGAACGCCGTCACCGCCATGTGCTGGCCAATCTGGTTACAGCCTATGGCATCAAGCTGGCGCCCGAACCGGTCTATGAAAAGCCCAAGGACCCGGAATGGTCCTTCATGGTCACCGGCTATAGCGAGTGTATCGACTCCTTCTTTGCCTTCGGCCTGTTCAAGGCCGCCAGGGACACCGGCTATTTCCCGCCCGAGCTGATCGAGACTTTCGATCCGGTGGTGAATGAGGAAGCCCGCCACATCCTGTTCTTCGTGAACTGGATCGCCTGGCATCGCCGAAACATGCCGTTGTGGCGCCGCCCGTATTTCGAACTGAAGGTGCTCGCGGTCTTGCTGTTCCTGATCTATGAGCGCATCGGCATCGCCTCGGATGTGTCCAACGGCGAGCAGGACAATAATTTCACCATGAACGGTGCGCAGCAGCTGGGCTCCGACGTCAATGTCGGCGAGCTAGTCGCCACCTGCCTGGCGGAGAATGACCGCCGCCTGGCGCCCTATGACGCGCGCCTCAAGCGCCCGCGTTTCGTGCCCTTCATGGCGCGGATCGCTTTGAAGTTCATTGGTCCGAAGAAGAAAGCCGCCTGATATGAAAATCGGATCGCCGGAACATCGCGACACCTTCTGCAAGCATTTCATGCAGACCTATACGGAGTTCGATCCCGATACGCTGCCCTGGCCGGACCTGGATGAAGAGGCGCTGCGGCGCCTGAAGTCCGTGCCCTTCTGGGAAGAAGTTTTCTATACCGAGCGCCGGGCCGGCGCGATCGTCGCCGAATTCGTCAAGACCGTGAAAGACCCGGTGATGAAGGAAGCGGTGGCGCTGCAGGGCTTCGAGGAAGCCCGTCACGCCAAGCTGATCCGGGTGATGATCGAGAAATACGGCATTGATGCCGCGGAACGTCCGGTGGAAGACGTCAGCGACAATGTCGAAACCCGCTTCAAGGATTTCGGCTTCGGCGAATGCATGGATTCTTTCCTGGGCTTCGGCGTCTTCAAGATTGCCATGCAGTCGCAGTTCCTGCCCAAGGAGATGTTCTCCATCTTCGAAACCCTGATGTACGAGGAAACCCGTCACATCGTCTTCTTCGTCAACTGGATGGCTTACAATCAGGCGCAGAAAGGGTTCCTGGCGCGCATGATGCTGCCGCTGACCGATTTTCGCTATTATATGCGCGCCCTGGGCCGCATGGTCGGCACCGCCAAGCGCGGCAAGGATATGAACGACGGCAAGGAATTCAGCGCCACCCAGGCATCGGTATTCCTGGACGGCTTCACCTTCCGCCGCTTCCTGGAAGACTGCTATTCCGAGAATCGCCGCCGCATGGGCGCCTTCGACCAGGACTTGCTGCGTCCCAGCTTCTTGCCTCAGCTGGCCGAAACCGCGCTGGGCGCCATGCGCCTGTGGAGCTTCCGCGCCAAGCCGCTTCCTGCCTGATGAAGTGGGGAGTTGTCCTTGCGCTGTTGGCCGGCGTGATCGCGGCGGTCTATCTGGCCTGGTCGATCGGCTTTGACCCGGTGTTTGACGCCGTCGCCCGCGCCGGCTTTGGCGGCCTGGCGCTGCTCTGCATTTATGCCGCGATCGTCTTCATCAGCCTGGCCTATGCCTGGTATTTCCTGATGCCGCCGGCTGAGCGCGGGCGGTTGTGGAATTTCTACATCGCCCGGCTGGTGCGCGATTCCATCGCCGAAATCTCGCCCTTCTCGCCGGTGGGCGGCATGGTGGCGGCGGCGCGCCTGATGATTCTCAAGCGCATGACGCCCGCCTATGCCGCGGCTTCGGTGGCGGCGGACGCCACCACCGAAGCCATGGCGCAAGTGGTGTTCCTGGCCTTCGGGCTGGGCATGGGCCTGACCCAGTTCCGCAACATGGAAGGCGCCGGGCCGCTGACTCTGGCCATGATCGCCATGCTGCTGCTGGCGGTGCCGGGCATCGCGCTACTGATTTTCTTGCAGAAGCGCGGCGCCGGTTTTGCCGAACGCATCGCCCGCCGTTTTTTCCCCCGGATGAACCAGGGCGTTTCATTCCACCAGGCGATTGTCGAACTCTACAGTTCGCCGTCGCGGCTGGCGGCCTCGGCGGGCTGGCACCTGGTGGCCTGGATCGGCGCCGGTGGCGGCACCTTCATTGCTTTCCGCCTGGTGGGCGGCGAGATCAGCCTGCTCAACGCCATCGCGCTGGAAGCCTTGCTGTGCACGTTTCGAAGCATCGCCGCTCCCGTACCCGCCGCCATCGGCGTGCAGGAATGGGGTTATGCCATGCTGGCGCCGCTGTTCGGCCTGCCCGCCGAGATGGGCCTGGCGGTGTCGCTGCTCAAGCGGGCGCGCGAAATCGTGCTGGGCGTGCCGGCGTTGCTCTATTGGCAAGGGTTCGAAGGCCGCAAGGCATTTGCCTCCAGCGAGGGCGGCAATGTCTGACATCGCGCTGGTCACCGGGGCGTCCGGTTTTGTGGGCTCCGCCGTGGCCCGCGCCCTGGTGGCGCGCGGGATGCATGTGCGGGTGTTGATGCGGCCCACGGCTTCCCGAAACAATATCGCGGGCATGGAGTGCGAGCCGGTGGCCGGCGACATGCGAGACGCGGACACCATGACGGCGGCGCTGAAAGGGGCGCGCTATCTCTTTCATGTCGCGGCTGACTATCGCCTCTGGGCGCGCGATCCGGGCGAGATCGAACGCAACAATCTCAAAGGGGCGCAGGCCTCGATGGGCGCGGCGCTGACATGCGGTGTCGAGAAGGTGATCTACACCTCCTCGGTGGCCGCCCTGAAGCCGGGCGATGCGGCGGTGGACGAGACCTCTCGCCATACGCCGCAAAGCGTGATTGGCGCTTACAAACGCAGCAAACTGGTGGCTGAGCGCGAAGTCGAGCGCCTGATTGCCGAAGAAAATCTGCCCGCCGTGATCGTGGCGCCGTCCACCCCCATCGGCCCGCGCGACATCAAACCGACGCCTACGGGGCGTATCATCGTCGAAGCCGCCACGGGGCGCATTCCAGCCTTTGTCGATACCGGCCTCAACCTGGTGCATGTTGACGATGTGGCACAGGGCCATCTGCTGGCGCTCGACAAGGGCAAGATCGGCGAAAATTACATTCTGGGCGGCGAAGACGTGTCGCTGGAAGCGATGCTGGCCGACATCGCCGCTTTGTCGGGCCGCAAGGCGCCGACCATCAAGCTGCCGCGCGGACCGTTGTTTCCCCTCGCCTGGGGCGCCGAGTTCGTCGCCCGTCTCACCGGCAAGGAACCGTTCCTCACCGCCGATGCTTTGAGAATGTCGCGCTATCGCATGTTCTTTTCCTCGGAAAAGGCGAAACGCGAGCTTGGCTATACCGCGCGGCCCTATCGCGAAGGGCTTGTGGATGCGCTGGGCTGGTTCTCCCAGAATGGCTATCTGTCGAAGGAAGGCCGGCGATGATCGCGGGTATCCTGTTCGGTTTCGTGCCGCTGGTGGTATGGCTGTACTTGCTGCTGTTCCACAAGGGCTTCTGGCTGCTGCGCGAACGCGACACCATGGCCGTCCGCGATCCTGACCGCTGGCCGGCGGTTGTCGCGGTGGTGCCGGCGCGCAACGAGGCCGATGTGATCCAGCGCAGCATCGGCAGCCTGATCGCGCAGGACTATCCGGGCGAATTTCATATCGTGCTGGTGGATGACCAGTCCGATGACGGCACCGGCGATCTGGCCCGCGCCCTGAATTCGCCGCGCCTGACGGTGCTCAGCGGCGCGCTGCGGCCCGGGGGCTGGACCGGTAAATTGTGGGCGATGAGCCAGGGCAGCGATCACGCGCGCGCGAAGACGACGGAATTCCTCTGGTTCACCGAGGCCGACATCATGCACAGCCCGGAGAATCTCAGCCGGCTGGTGGCGCGGGCCCAGGAGGGTGACAAGGTGCTGGTCTCGCTGATGGCGCGGCTGTCGTGCAAGACCACAGCCGAGCATTTCCTGATCCCCGCCTTCGTCTTTTTCTTCGACATGCTGTTTCCCTTCGGCGCGGTCAACGATCCCCAGTCGAAGGTCGCGGCGGCGGCTGGCGGCTGCATGCTGGCGCGCCGCACCGCGCTGGAACAGGCGGGCGGCATCGCCGCCATCCGTCACAACATCATCGACGATTGTGCCCTGGCACAGGTGATGAAGCGGCAGGGACCGATCTGGCTGGGTCTCACTGACCGCGCCCTCAGCATTCGTCCCTATGAACATCTTGCCGACATCCGCCAGATGGTGTCGCGTTCGGCTTATGCGCAGCTGGGTTATTCGCCGCTGCTGCTGACAGGAACCCTGCTGGGACTGGTGCTGGTCTATATCGCGCCGGTGATGACGGCGCTGTTTGCCTGGGGCGTTTCCCAGCTTGCCGGATGGTTGGCATGGCTCATCATGGCGGTGATGTTCCAGCCCATCCTGCGCTTCTATCGCCTGTCGCCGCTCTGGGGCGCTGCCTTGCCGCTGATCGGCGCTTTCTATGCTGCCTTCACGCTGGAATCGGCGATGCAATATTGGCTGGGCCGTGGCGGCATTTGGAAAGGCCGCGTGCAGGCCGATGCCGGAAAGGGGAGCGGCCTATGAATAAGGTCGCCGAACTCCAGTCGGGCAAGGGCCACAAGGATGAGAATTTTCCTGTCGCGTCGATCCTGATCGCGCCCAAGTATCGCCCGCCGGTGCTGGCCTTCTATCGTTTCGTGCGCGCCGCCGATGATGTCTCCGACAATCCGTCCGCCACCGCAGAGGAAAAACTGGCGCTGCTGGAACAGATGCGCGCAAGCCTGACAGGCGAGAGCGATGCGGTGGCCGAAGGCGTGAATTTGCGCACCGTACTGGCGGAACGGGGCTTGTCGGCGGTTCATGCCCTCGATCTCCTGGAAGCGTTCCGCCGCGACTGCACCAGGCTGCGCTATAGGGACTGGGACGAGCTGATCGATTACTGCCGCTACAGCGCCATGCCGGTCGGCCGTTTCGTGCTGGATGTCCATGGCGAATCGCAAAGCCTGTGGCCCGCCAATGACGCGCTGTGCGCCGCCCTGCAGGTCATCAATCACCTGCAGGATTGCGGCAAGGATTATCGCGAGCTGGACCGGGTTTATATTCCCGCGCCATTGCTGGCCGCCGCCGGTGTCAATGTCACGGCGCTGGGCGAGGACAAGGCCAACCCGGCGCTGACGGGGGTGATCTCAAACCTGGCCCGCCGCAATGCCGCGCTGCTGGACGCATCGCGTCCCTTCTCGCGCGCCATCCGCGATGGCCGCCTTGCGCTGGAGGTTGATCTCATCCAAACCCTTGCCGACGATCTGAACACCATGCTGATGAACCGTGATCCGCTGTCGCAGGCCGTGCACCATTCCAAGATGAATGTGGCGGCGCTGTTCCTGAAACGCTTTCCTGCCTTCGCGCTGATGCGCCTGAGACGTCTCAAATGACAAACGCAGAAAATCTTGGTGGGGCCGCCGCTGCCGCCGTGCAAAAGAAAGCTGTCGGCAGCTCTTTCTATCTCGCCATGCGGCTGATGCCGCGCGAGGAACGCGATGCCATGTTCGCCATCTATGCCTTCTGCCGCAAGGTGGACGACATTGCCGATGACGGCATCGGCACTCGTCCTGAGCGGCACGACAGGCTGGAGAAATGGCGCGCCGATCTCGCCGGACTGTATGCGGGCGCGAACCCGCCCCAGGTGCGTTTCCTGGCGCCCGCGGTTGCGCAGTATGGCCTGCGGCTGGACGATTTCCTGGCCGTGCTGGACGGCATAGACATGGACGTGGCCGAGGACATCGTCGCGCCCGACCTCGCTGCCCTGGACCTGTATTGTGACCGTGTCGCCAGCGCGGTGGGGCGGCTGTCCATCAAGGTGTTCAGCATGGAGGAGGTGCCGGGCTTCGACCTCGCGCATCATCTGGGCCGGGCGCTGCAACTGACCAACATCCTGCGCGATATCGACGAGGACGCCGCCATCGGCCGTCTTTATCTGCCGCGCGAATATCTGCAGCAAGCCGGGATTACCGCCCTGGACCCCAAGGCCATCATCGCCAGTCCCTGCATCGACGGCGTCTGCCGCCGCGTCGCCCTGCTGGCGCATCAGCATTATGACCAGGCCCAGCGCATCCTGTCGGCGCGTCCCAAGGGGCGGATCAAGACGCCGCGCCTGATGGGGGCGGTCTATTCCGAGATTCTCAAAGCCAGTGAGGCGCAGGGCTTTACCGCGCCGCGCCGCCGCGTCTCGCTGCCCAAACGCCGTCTGTTGTCGCTGGCGCTGCGCCAAGGACTCTTTTCGTGACAGGGAAGGCACCCCGCGCGCGAAGCGCGCCGAAAGCTTACGTCATCGGCGCCGGTCTTGCCGGCTTGTCCGCCGCCACCATCCTGGCGTCGCGCGGCGCCCAGGTGGAAGTGATCGAAGCGGCGGGGCAGGCGGGTGGTCGCTGCCGTTCCTATTTCGATGCCGCGCTGGATGGCGTGATCGACAATGGCAACCATCTGGTCCTGTCGGGCAACCGCGCGGTGCAGGATTATCTGCAGCGCATCGGCGCGAAGAATGCGCTGGCCGGGCCGCCCCGCGCCGAATTCGCCTTTGTCGATCTCAAGGACGGGGCACGCTGGGTACTGCGTCCCAATGAGGGGTCTCTGCCTTACTGGATCACGTCGGAAAAGCGCCGCGTGCCCGGCACCAAGGCGGCGGACTATCTGCGCTACGCACCCTTGATGTGGGCGGGCCACAAGGCCCGCGTGGACGCGGTGGTGCATGAGCGAGGGCTCCTGTGGCAGCGGCTGATGCGGCCCTTCCTGCTGGCAGCGCTCAACACCGAACCCGAAGAATCCTCGGCGCATCTTGCCGGAACCCTGCTGCGCGAGACTTTGGCGAAGGGCGGCGGCTTCTATCGCCCGCGCATCGCCCATCCGACGCTGGCGGCTGCGTTCGTGACGCCGGCCCTGAAATACCTGAATGACCGGGAAGGGACGTTGCGTTTGAGCACAAGGTTGCGCGGCCTAGTACTGGGACCACGCGAAGCCATGATGCTGGAAATCGCTGATGCCAGTTTACCGGTGGGGCCGCGCGACGCGGTGGTGCTGGCGGTGCCGCCTTGGGCGGCGTCCGACCTGATCCCGGGCATGACCGTCCCCGATGATTTCCGCGCCATCGTCAATGCGCATTTCAAGATGGCCGCACCGCCATCTTTCTCCGGGAAAAATGGCGCACCGGCCATGCTGGGGGTGATCGGCGGTACGGCGGAATGGATTTTCGCCTTTGACGACCGTATCTCGGTGACGGTGAGCAGCGCCGATGCCATCGTCGACCAGGATCGTGAAGACCTCGCCTCGCGCATCTGGGCTGATGTCGCCAAGGCCCTGAACATCACAGAGCCGATGCCCCCTTGGCAGATCGTCAAGGAAAAGCGCGCCACCTTCGCGGCCACGCCACAACAGGATGCCCGCCGCCCGCAGCCGAAAACCCGCTGGCGCAACCTGTTCCTGGCCGGCGACTGGACCCAGACCGGCCTGCCGGCGACCATCGAAGGCGCCTTGCGCTCCGGTGAGGCGGCGGCGGCTTTGGCGCTGCGCCACCTCGCCCTATAGTTGCCCGCCATGAACCAGCTCAACGCGCGCGAGTTCGAAAGCGTGGAAGGCGCCATCCGCGCCGCCACCGATGCCATCCTCGCCCAGCAAAGGCCGGACGGGCACTGGGTCTATGAGCTGGAGGCCGACGCCACCATCCCGGCCGAATATGTCCTGCTGGTGCATTACCTGGCGGAAACCCCGAACCTGGAGCTGGAGAAGAAGATCGGTGTCTATCTGCGCCGCATCCAGGGCGCGCATGGCGGCTGGCCGCTCTATCACGAAGGCGCCTTCGATATCAGCGCGACCGTGAAGGCCTATTTCGCTCTCAAGATGATTGGCGACGACATCGAAGCGCCGCACATGGCCCGCGCCCGCGAGGCTATTCGCGAACGCGGCGGCGCCATCAAGGCAAATGTCTTCACTCGCATCCTGTTGTGCCTCTATGGCGAAACGTCGTGGAAAAATGTTCCCACCGTGCCGGTGGAGCTGATCCTGCTGCCGCGCTGGTTTCCGGTGCACCTGTCCAAGATGAGCTATTGGGCGCGCACGGTGATCGTGCCGCTGCTGGTGCTGACGGCCAAACAGCCTGTCGCGCGCAATCCGCGCGGTATTCATATTTCCGAACTGTTCGTGGACGGCGTGCCCGCCGCCTCGCCCCGCGCGCCGCACCAGAGCGCCGGCTGGTCCTTTTTCTTCAATGCGCTGGACCGGGCCCTGAAGATCGTGCCCTGGGCTAAACGACTTCGCGCCAAAGCCGTCGAACAATGCCGTACATGGACCACCGAACGGCTGAACGGCGAAGACGGGCTGGGCGCGATCTATCCCGCCATGGCCAACAGCGTGATGATGTATGACGTGCTGGGCTATCCGCAAAGCCATCCCGACCGCGCCATCGCGCGGCGGTCGGTCGAGAACCTGCTGGTGATCAAAGACGACGAAGCCTATTGCCAGCCCTGCGTCTCGCCGGTCTGGGACACTGCGCTGGTGGCGCACACCCTGCTGGAAACCAATGATGCCCGCGCCCAGGATGCCGTGGCGCGCGGACTCAATTGGCTGAAGCCGCTGCAGGTGCTGGATGTCAAAGGCGACTGGACCGAGGAAAAACCTGGTGTGCGGCCCGGCGGCTGGGCCTTCCAGTATCGCAACGATCATTATCCCGACCTGGACGATACCGCCGTGGTGGTGATGGCGATGGACCGCGCCCGCGAGCGGGCCGAGCATAAAGAGGGCATCGCGCGCGGCGCGGAATGGGTGGAAGGGCTGCAAAGCCGCGATGGCGGCTGGGGCGCCTTCGATGCCGACAACAGCTATTATTACCTCAACAATATTCCCTTCGCCGACCATGGCGCGCTGCTGGACCCGCCCACCGAAGACGTTTCGGGCCGCTGCGTCGGCATGCTGGCGCAACTGGGTGCCAAGCCCGATCATCCGAAGCTGAAGGCGGGCGTTGACTATCTGATCAAGACGCAGCGCGACGATGGCAGCTGGTGGGGCCGCTGGGGCGTCAATTACATCTACGGCACCTGGTCGGCGCTGGCGGGTTTGAATGGCGCGGGCCTTGGCCCCGATCATCCCACCATGAAGCAGGGCGCGGACTGGCTGGCGGCGATCCAGAATTCCGATGGCGGCTGGGGCGAGAATTGCGACAGCTACAAGCTGGATTACAAATTCTATGAGCCCGCGCCTTCGACCGCATCCCAGACCGCCTGGGCGCTGCTGGGCCTGATGGCGGCGGGCCAGGTGGATCATCCGGCGGTGGCGCGCGGCGTTGCGTATCTGAAAGCCACCCAGCAGGCTGACGGCCTCTGGAACCAGGCCCATTACACCGGCGGTGGTTTCCCGCGCGTCTTCTATCTCAACTATCACGGCTATCCAAAATTCTTCCCGCTCTGGGCCATGGCGCGCTACCGCAATCTCAAAAGCAGCAATTCGTGCCGCGTGGAATTCGGCCTGTGACACACGCAGCATGTCATCCCCGGCGAGCGGCGCGCAACGCGCGGCGCGAGGGAAGGGGACCCAGGCATTTAAGTCAGGAAGGTGTCAGGCAGCTGGATTCCCTTCCCCTCGCGTTGCCAAGGCAACGCTCGGCCGGGAATGACAGCTCGGGTTTGTGGCAATGACCATTCTTGCTGTCACCGGCTTTAAAAAAGAAGCCGAAATGGCCGGTATCGCCGGCGTGGTGGCGGTAGCGGGCGGCGGCGATGCCGAAGCTCTGGCGCAGAAGCTGGACGCGCTGCATGGCGACATCCGCGGCGTGATCTCCATCGGCCTGGCCGGCGGTCTCTCGCCGCACCTCAAGGTGGGCGATGTGGTGATCGCCGACCGGATCATCACCGGTTTGGAATGCTGGGACTGTCATGAAGGCTGGCGGGTGCGGCTGATGTCGCGTCTGCCGCTGGCCCATCAGGGTCAGATTTTCGGCAGTGACATCATCATCGAGCACGCCGAAACCAAGTCCGGCCTGCATGACGCCACCGGCGCGCTGGCGGTGGACATGGAAAGCCAGGTGGCGGCCCGCTTCGCCGCGAAACGCAATTTGCCGCTGGCGGCTTTAAGAGTTATTTCAGACGATGCCGGGCATGTACTGCCGCCTGCCGCGCTGGTGGCGATGAAGCCAAATGGCGGCATCGCGCTGGGGCGTGTGCTGGGATCGCTGCTGCGCCACCCAACCCAGATACCGTCCCTGATCCGGACGGCGCGGGGCTCGAACAAGGCCTTCGCGGAATTACTCCGCTGCCTCGATCTCTGTGGTGTTGGAATTGCCGGCCTTGATCTGTGACATCTTGTGCTCGACGTGACGCGAGAAGCTGAACTCGGCCGGGCGCTGTTGTGACAGGTCGATGTCCGGCGCCATCGCGCCCGACGTTTTCACGCCGCGCATCAGGATCGGCAGCATCTTCAGCGGATTCTTGATGCTGTCGGTGGCGGCGGTGCCTTCGAAGCCGCAATGCACCATGCAGTTGGCGCATTTTTCATACTTGCCGACGCCGTACTTCTCCCACTCGGTGCCTTCCATCAGCTCGGTGAAGGTCTTGGCATAGCCTTCTCCCAGCAGGTAGCAGGGCTTCTGCCAGCCGAACACGGTCAGCAGCGGCATCGACCAAGGGGTGCATTCATAGGTCTGGTTGCCGGCCAGGAAATCCATGAACAGCGGCGAATTGGTGAACTTCCAGTCCTTGCCGCCGCGGCCGCGCGCAAGAATGTCGCGGAACATCTTCTTGGTGCGCTCGCGGTTCAGGAAGTGCTCCTGGTCGGGGGCGCGCTCATAGGCATAGCCCGGTGAGACAGTGATGCCGTCCACGCCCATCGCCATCATCTCGTCGAAGAACTTGGCGGTGCGCTCGCCATCGGTGCCGTCGAACAAAGTGCAGTTGATCTGGGTGCGGAAGCCCTTGGACTTGGCCAGCTTGATGGCGGCGATGGCGCGGGCATAGGTGCCGTCCTGGCAGACCGACTTGTCGTGCATCGCCTTGTCGCCGTCCAGATGGATCGACCAGGTGAAATTCGGATGCGGCGTGTACTGGTTGATCTTCTTGGCCAGCAGCAGCGCGTTGGTGCACAGGATGACGAACTTGTCGCGGTCCAGGTAACCCTGGACGATCTGGGCCATGTCGCGGTGGAGCAGGGGCTCGCCGCCGGCGATCGAGACGGCGGGCGCGCCGCATTCGTCGATCGCGTCCATGCAGGCCTGCACCGACATGCGCTGGTTCAGGATTTCATCGGGATAGTCGATCTTGCCGCAACCGGCGCAGGCCAGGTTGCAGCGGAACAGCGGCTCCAGCATCAGCACCAGCGGGTACTTCTTGCCGGATAGCTGCTTCTTGACGACATAGGCGCCGATCTTGGCGGCCTGACGAAACGGCAGTCCCATGACTTAAGCCCTCAACTCGGCGGGAAGGCGGAACTCGATATGTTCTTTTTTGCCCTCCATCGTTTCCACTTCCACGTCTTCGATTTCGCCCAGCGCCTCGATCACATGGCGCACCAGTTCTTCGGGAGCGCTGGCGCCGGCGGTCAGGCCGACCACCTTCTTGCCGCGCACCCATTCCGGCTTCAATTCGCTGCCGTCATTGATCAGGTAGGAAGGAATGCCTTCCTCGATGCCGATTTCGCGCAGGCGGTTCGAATTGGAGCTGTTGGCGGCGCCCACCACCAGGATCACATCCGCCAGCTTGGCCAGTTCGCGCACCGAGGTTTGGCGGTTCTGGGTGGCGTAGCAGATGTCGCTGGTTTCCGGCCCGACGATATCGCTGAAATGCTTCTTGAGGGCGACAATGATGCCCTTGGTGTCGTCGATCGACAGCGTGGTCTGGGTGATATAGGCGACCGGCGTGTTGGCGGGAATTTCCAGGGTGGCGACATCGGCTTCGTTCTGCACCAGATGCACCGGGGCGCCGACCTGGCCCATCGTGCCTTCGACTTCGGGATGGCCGGCATGGCCGATCAGGATCAGGGTGCGGCCATGGGCGACGTAACGCTTGCCCTGATTGTGCACCTTGGAAACCAGCGGGCAGGTGGCGTCCAGAACGGGAAGGCCGCGGTCCTGGGCGGTATTGACCACTGACTGGGGCACGCCATGGGCGCTGAACACGGTGACGGCGCCTTCGGGAACCTCGTCCAGTTCCTCGACGAAACGCGCGCCCTTGCTCTTGAGAGTGTTCACGACATGCTTGTTGTGCACGATCTCATGGCGGACATAGACGGGCTGGCCGTACTTATCGAGCGCCTTCTCGACGATATCGATGGCGCGCACGACGCCAGCACAGAAGCCGCGTGGCTGGGCAAGAATAACTCGCATCGCTAGTCTGAAACCTCGGCTGGGCGCTCCCGGCAGCACCTAGCCCCCGCTCGCGGCACTGCAACATGCCATTGTCCCGCATTGGCTGAGGGGGTGCAACCCCTAGTCCTGCATGGAATAACAGCCCTTCCGGGGTAGCCCATATGGGGCCGGAACCCAAGCCAAAAGCGGCCCGAAAACCAAGCTGGCAAAAGCGCGGCTTTCGGGGCTAAAAGCGGTCAGGTCGGCCCCAAAAGGGCCAAAGCGGCCTATGGGGAAATATCGTGTCAGACAATGTGAAAGCACGGGCGGATACCGGCCTGCTGCCCAAAGCCATCGCCGCCAGCGCCAAGCTGGTGGATTGCGCCCTGGACGCGGTCCTGCCCCGCCCCGAAGGGCCTCAGGCGCGGGTCCAGGAGGCTATGCGCTATGCCATCATGGCCGGGGGCAAGCGGCTGCGGCCATTCCTGGTGCTGCATTCGGCCCGGCTGTTCGGGGTGGATGATTCGCGGTCCTTGCGGGTCGGCGCGGCCATCGAGGCGCTGCATACCTACAGTCTGGTGCATGACGACCTGCCCTGCATGGATGATGATGACCTGCGCCGCGGCCGTCCCACCACCCATATCGCCTTTGACGAGATGACGGCGGTGCTGGCGGGCGATGCGCTGCTGACCATTGCCTTCGAGATCCTCAGCGACGCGCGCACCCATCCCAGCGGCGATGTGCGCTGCGCCCTGATTGCAAGGCTTGCGGAAGCCTCGGGCCATAGCGGCATGATCGGCGGCCAGATCATCGACATGCGGGCCAATGAGAGTTTCTGCATTGAGGACGTGATCAACCTGCAGCGGCTCAAGACCGGCCAGCTGTTCGAATTCTCCTGCGAGGCGGGGCCGATTCTGGGGGGGGCTTCGGCGGAAGACCGCGCCCGGCTGAAATCCTATGCCGAGGGTATGGGCGTGGTGTTCCAGATCACCGACGACCTGCTGGACGTGACCTCGACGGCCGAAAAAACCGGCAAGGCGGTGGGCAAGGATGCGGACATGGGCAAGCAGACCCTGGTGACCCTGCTGGGCCTGGATGGCGCCCGGGCGGAAGCGCAAAAGCGCGCCAGCCGTGCGGTGGAAGCCCTTGGCCCGTATGCGGCACGGGCGCCGGAATTGTCGGCGCTGCCTTTCTTTTTGCTTGATCGGGACGCATAGCGTCCCGGGGTTTCCTGCTGGACCGGGACGCATAAGCGGCTCAAAAAAGCCGTCTTCGGGCGTCATTTTACGGCCCTTGTGCGTTACACCGGGGCATAGGGAGTTCTTTCCATGAATCGCTTTTTGAAATCTTTCGTCGTGGCCCTGATGCTGGCGGCCGCCCCCGCCGCCCTCACCATTGTGTCCCAGCCCGCTCAGGCGCAGGCCGCCGATCCGTCCGCCGCCCAGGTGCAGGGCTTCTACGACACCCTGACTGCGGCCATGAAAATGGGCGGCAGCACCAAGGGCCGTTACGACCGCCTCCGGCCCACGGTGGAAAAGGCTTTCGACCTGCCGGCCATGACCGCCACCGCCGTCGGCCCCAGCTTTGCGGCCATGCCCGACGCTGACAAGAAGGCGCTGATCGAGGCCTTCACCCGCATGACGGTGGCCAACTACGCCAAGAGTTTCGATTCCCATCACGGCGAGACGTTCACGGTGGAGCCGGCGTCGATCGCGCGCGGCAGTGACCGCTTCGTCAAGTCCAGCATGAAGACCAGCAGCGAAACCATCGCCTTCAACTACCGCACCCATCAGGTGGGCGGCGCCTGGAAGGTCACCGACGTTTATCTGGCGGGCAATATCAGCCAGATGGCGCAGAAGCGTTCCGATTTCGCCAGCACCCTGGCCAGCGGCGGCGCTGCCGGTCTCACCAAGCGCATCAACGCGCTTACTGACCAAATGCTGGGGTGAGGAGCGGTTCGCCGAAGGCGAACGAAATGGTCCAGTGGACCATTTCGAGCGACGAACGCCGCGAGCCCGAGCGAGCGGCCGGGCGAATTCCAGAGGCCTACTTTCGCTTTCGGCGTAACCCGGACTGAGCTGGTTGAAGCACTGCCGCGCGGCTTCGCCGCTTGGCGTTCGGCGGGCGAAAGGTCCACTGGACCTTTCGCCAATCGGCCTCACACTTCAGGGTCATGCATCTGCAGCGTATGCGGCGGCGGTCCCAGCAGCGCGGGCGACAGGAACAGCGTCGTCACCAGCGTCCAGCCCAGCGAGATCATCAGCAGCTGGCCCATGCTGGCGGTGCCGGGATGGACGCTGAGCCACAGTGTGCCGAAGCCTGACGCGGTGGTGGCGGCGGAGAAGATTACGGCGCGGGTCAGGCTGGAGGCCAGGAAGCAGCGCTGTCCATGCCGCCAGGCCACCACGAAATAGATGTTGAAGGCCACGCCTATGCCCAGCAGCAGCGGCAGGGCGATGACATTGGCGAAGTTCAGCCGCAGATCCAGCACCACGCAGGTCGCCAAAGTCAGCAGGAAGGTCAGTACCAGCGGCGCCAGCGTCATCAGCACGTCATGGAAGCTGCGCAGCACCGCCGCCAGCAGGATGGTGATGGCAATGAAGGACAGGATGCCCGCCTGGGTGAAGGCCCCGACAATGGTCTTGCCGGATTCGCGGATCGAGATCGGCGCGCCGGTGGCCTGCGGCGCGATGCGAAGAACCTGATCGGAGAAAGCCGACAGCGCGGCGGGATCATCGCTGGTGTCTTTGGGCGAGACCTGGATGCGCGCAGTGCCGTCCCGGGCCACCCAGTCCGAGCGGATGTCTTCGGGGATGGTTTCGACGGTGAAAGGCGCGGCTTTCAGGGACTCGGAAACCTGGGTCAGCATGGTCTTCAGGCCCGGCACAAAGGCATCTTCGGCGCGGGCGCGGGCGGCAGGCCCTGCCTTCACTACGGCGTCCAGGCTTGTGGCCAGGCGGCGGGCATTTTTGGCCGGTCCGTCCTGGGTGGCACCTGCGGCGGCGCGCAACTTTTGCGCGGTCGCCTTGAAACTGGCGACCACATCCGCGTCGCTGGGCGGCGGCGCCACCTCGAAAGGATTGATGGTGGCGTCCAGCAGGTTGCTCGCGTCGGCGATCAGCGCCACTTTTTCCGCCTGCTGGTCCGGGACAAAGCTGGACAAAGTGATGGCCTGCGCCACCAGCGATCCCTGCTCGATCTGGTTGCGCAGCTCGTCGGCGACGACCAGTGAGAAGGTCGGTACGTCGATCTGGTTTGGCGAGGTCTGCGGATTTTTCATCAGATCCAGCAGGGTGGAAACCGATTCCACCTTGGGACTGCGCAGGTTCAGCGGATTGGAATCGAACTGCACAAAGGCCATCAGCCCCAGCGAAATCACCCCGGCCCCCGCCGCCACCTGCTTCACCCGCTTGCGGTGGCGGGTCATGAAATCGTCCAGCGGCCCCAGCGCGGTAAAGCCGACTTCCTCTTCCTCACCGGGTGGATTGAGCAGCCTCAGCAGGGCGGGCAGCATGGTGATTGACAGCGCGAAGGCCACGATCATGCCGATCCCCGCCACCTTCCCGAGTTCGGCGACGCCGGTATAGGTGGTGGGCAGGAACGAGAAGAAACCGGCTGCGGTGGCGGCGCCGGCCAGCGCCAGCGGAATCCCCACGCCATAACCGGTGGCGGTCAGCGACCGGGTCAGGTTGTCGTCCACATGCCGCTCATGCCGGTAGCGCACCGCGAACTGGATGCCGAAATCCACCCCCAGTCCCACGAACAGCGCGATGAAGGCGATGGAGATGATGTTGAAGACCCCCACCAGCAGCAGGCCCGCGCCCATGGTGATGGCCAGGCCCACGAACAGCGTCACCAGGATGGAGAAGATGATCTTGAAGGAGCGCAGCGCCAGCCACAGGGTCAGCAACACGCCGCCCATCATCGCCGAGGTCATCAGCCAGACGCGGTCGGTAATGGTGGCGAATTCCTCATCCACCAGCGGCACTGGCCCGGTCAGCCGCACCCGAACGCCTTGTTCCGGTGTCAGGTTCAATTCGCGCGAGGCGGCGCGGATGGCATTGCTGGCTGCTGCGCCCGGCTCCAGCGCATTGAAATCCAGCTGCGGCTTCACTTCGATGAAGCGGCGGACTTCCTCGGGGCGCGCGGGCGCGCCGGTGATCAGCGTGCGCCAGGACATGAACTCGGTCTCGCCTTCAGCCGCAGCGCTGAAGACATCGGCGAAGCGCGCCATCGGCCTGTCGATATCGGCCAGCCTGGCTGCGCCCGCGCCGACGCCCAGAAGCACGGTGTCGAGGTTGGTCATGATACCGCGCAGGGACGGGTCGCTGGCCAGGCCGCCCAGGAAAGGCTGCGCCTTGATCAGCTGCTGGGTCGTGTCGCGCACCTCATTGAGGGACAGGAACAGCAACCCGTTCTGGTTGAAGAAGGTGCCGCCATCGGGGCGGCGGACATGGCTGAACAAAGCGGGATTGGCGGCCAGCTTTTCGGTCAGCCGGGCGGCGGCGGATTCGGCCAGTTCCGGCGTGTCGCCGTCGATCACCACCGCCGTCAGGTTGGTTTTCTGGGGGAAGGCGGCATCGAATCGCGCCTGGCGCATGCGCCAGCCCACCTTGGCGTCGATCAGCTGTTCGCTGTCGGTGTTCATGGCGAAATTCTGGGTCGTGTACCAAGTCCCGCTCGCCGCCAGTAGCAGGGAAATCAGGATCACCGCCAGGGGCCAGCGGCAGCAGACGGCGACGATGCGCTCCACGGTTTTCATGGGGCGGGTTAGAGCATTTTTGCGCGGGCGTTAAAAGTCGCGGATCGGTCGCCGCAGGCCATGTCGGTTCTTGGCGGCGGCCCGGGCTTGGCTTAAACAATGGGAGCCCGCAATTGCGGTGGAACAGAGATTGCCCCAGAGATTGTCCATGACCCATCCGGACCTGCTGCGCCTGCGACTCAGCATCGACAATATCGATGCCGCGCTGATTCACCTGCTGGCGGAGCGTTTCAAATGCACCCAGGCGGTGGGCGAGTTCAAGGCGAGCCATGACCTGCCGCCCGCCGATCCTTCGCGCGAGGCCGCCCAGATCGCCCGGCTGCGCGAACTGGCCGAGAAGGCCAAGCTGGACCCGGACTTCGCGGAGAAGTTCCTGAACTTCATCGTCAAGGAAGTGATCCGCCATCATGAGGCGATCGCGAAGAATCGTTCCTGATCCCCTCCGATCCGGCCATCGCGCCTTGCGGCGCTCGGCGTTCGGTTGGCTTGGTCGCCAACCTCACCCTTCGCATCGCAAGCGCTGCTACGGCCACCTCCCCCTCTTGCGCGCTAACGCGCACGAAGGGGAGGCGGGTCTGTGCGTGCGTCGGCTTTAAAAAACCAGCGGTTTCGCGTGCTTGACCTGCGGCAGGTTGGCGACCGCTTCGGCCACGTCCGCCGGTACCGGTCCGTCCACTTCGATCAGGGCGATGGCGTCCTGTCCCGGTGCGCTGCGCCCCAGGGTGAAGTTGGCGATGTTTACCTTAGCGTCGCCCAGCATGGTGCCCAGCTTGCCGATGAAGCCCGGCTTGTCCTCGTTGACGATGTAGAGCATGTGCGGCGCGAACTCGGCGTCCAGGTTGATGTCCTTGATCTGGATCAGGCGCGGGCGGCCATCCGAGAAAACCGTGCCGGCGACGCGGCGCGTCGAGTCGCCCATCGTCACCACGAGCTTGATATAGCCTTCATAGATTCCCTGCGCGTCGCGCCGTGTCTCGCTCACCTTGACGCCGCGTTCCTTGGCCACCACCGGGGCGTTGACCATGTTGACGTCCGCCAGCATGGGCTTGAGAAGCCCGGCCAACGCCGCCTGGGTCAGCGCCCGCGTGTTGAGCATCGACGGCGTGCCTTCATAGATCACTTCCACCGCGCTCAGGCTGGTGCCAGTGAGCTGTCCGGCGAAGGAGCCCAGCTTTTCCGCCAGTGAAATCCAGGGCCGCACCTTCTGCGCTTCGCTGGCCGAGATGGACGGCATGTTCAGGGCATTGGTGATGGCGCCGGTCAGCAGATAGTCGGAAATCTGTTCGGCCACCTGCAGCGCGACATTTTCCTGGGCTTCGGTGGTGGAGGCGCCCAGATGCGGCGTCGCCACCACTTTCTCGTTGCCGAACAGGATGTTTTCCCGGGCCGGTTCGGTTTCGAACACATCCAGTGCCGCGCCCGCGACATGGCCGTTATCGAGTGCCGCTTTCAAAGCAAGCTCATCAATGAGTCCGCCGCGGGCGCAGTTGATGATGCGCACGCCCTTCTTGGTCTTGGCGATGGCGTCGGCGGAGAGGATGTTCTTGGTTTCCGGCGTCATCGGCACATGCAGGGTGATGAAATCAGCCCGCGCCAGCAAGTCGTTCAGCTCCACCTTCTCGATGCCCAGATCGTTGGCGCGTTCCTGCGACAGGAAGGGGTCATAGGCGATCACCCGCATCCTCAGGCCCTTGGCGCGGTCGGCGACGATCGAACCGATATTGCCCGCCCCGATCAGCCCCAGCACCTTGCCGGTGATTTCCACGCCCATGAAACGGTTCTTTTCCCACTTGCCGGCCTGGGTGGAGGCGTTGGCGGCGGGCAGTTCGCGCGCCAGCGCCAGCATCAGCGAAATGGCATGTTCGGCGGTGGTGATTGAATTGCCGAAGGGCGTGTTCATCACGATCACGCCGGCGGCGGTGGCGGCGGGAATGTCGACATTGTCGACGCCGATGCCGGCGCGTCCCACCACTTTCAGCCGCTTGGCAGCCTTCAGCACATCGGCGGTGAGCTTTGTCGCGGAGCGCACGGCGATGCCGTCATACTGATCCACAATCTTGATCAGTTCCTCCTTGGTGAGGCCGGTCTTCACATCGGCGTCCACGCCGCGTTCCTTGAAGATGGCGACGGCGGCGGGGGACAGTTTGTCAGCGATCAGAACCTTGGGCATGGGTCAGTCCTTCAGAAAAAGGGAATTAGTTGAGGAGGCGGCCGGGGACGGCCCGCTGGTAGAAAGGCTGGGCTTGCAACAGGGCGCTGGCCAGGCCGGTGGGACGGGCGCGGTCCACCCGCTGCACGTCGAACGCGATGCCGGCGGCGTCTTGCGCGGCGGCGCGTTCGATTTCGACCACTAGGGCGGCCATGTCACCGCCGGTTTCGATTCCGACCAGTGGCTGGACCTGGGCGCCTTGTTCGCCAATGCCGACGCGGATCATCCAGGCGGTCTGCACGTCGGGATGCTTCTCGAACACCGAGGTCAGGGCATTGATCAGCGGCATGGGATAAAAGGCGTCGCTGGTTGCCAGCGCGACCTGCGCCGATGCGGGCATGGGATTGAGCAGCTGTTCGACCTGCCCCGGCGTGAATTCGCGGCCATATTCGGAAGCTGGGTTGAGGATCACCGGCGCACCGCGGGTGAGGTCGAGCAGGGCGCGGCCATTGACGGAAAGAAACTTGCTCTCTTCCTTCACATATTCCTGCATGCGCGGCAGCGACGAGAACACCGGCAGGAATTTCTGGCCGTTGTTCTCGCCGGTCACCAGTTGAAGCTGGCCGCCCGGCTCCAGGCTGAATTTGTCGCTGGCCGCTTCCTGGCCTTCGGCGGTGCCCAGCACCAGCAGATCGCTTTCCAGCAGCAGGCGGTAGAAATCGGGCGCCGTGGCCGGGCTCTTGACCGCGCGCACCAGTGCTTCTTCCAGTTTGTTTTCCGAGATGAACGGCATCGAGACGTTTCCTTGCGCGGTTTGCGTTAGCTTTTGACCAGTCAGGCTTTGACTTGGGCCCAGGCCCAGTCGAGCCAGGGCGTGAGTGCTTCCAGGTCGGATTGTTCGACCGTGGCGCCGCACCAGATGCGCAGGCCTGGCGGCGCGGCGCGATAGCCGGCGATGTCCAGCGCCACGCCTTCCTTCTCCAGCAGTGTGGCGATCGTCTTCGCGGCGTCGGCCTTGGCCGCGTCATCGAGATTTTCGAACCAGGGATCGGTGATCTTGATGCAGACGCTGGTGTTGGAGCGTATGCTCGGGTCTTTCGCCAGAAAGCCGGCCCAGCCGCATGTCGCGGCCCAGCTTTCCAGCACCTGCAGGTTGGCGTTGGAACGGCGGACGAGGCCCTTCAGCCCGCGCAGGCTTTCCGCCCAGCTCAGCGCGTCGAGATAATCCTCAACCGCCACCATCGAGGGCGTGTTGATGGTTTCGCCTTCGAAGATGCCATCCACGATCTTGCCGCCTTTGGTCATGCGGAATATTTTCGGCATCGGCCAGGGCGGAGTGTAGGATTCCAGCCGCGCCACGGCGCGGGGCGACAGGATCAACATGCCATGCGCGGCTTCGCCGCCCAGCACCTTCTGCCAGGAGAAGGTCACGACATCGAGCTTGTCCCACGGCAATTCCATCGCAAAGGCAGCCGAAGTCGCATCGCAGATGGTCAGGCCTTCACGGGAATCGGGAATCCAGTCGCCATTCGCCAGCTTCACGCCGCTGGTGGTGCCATTCCACACAAACACCGCGTCATGCGCCGGATTGTATTGCGTCATGTCGGGCAGCTGACCGTAAGGCGCCTTGAAGGTGCGCGCGTCCTTGAGCTTGAGCTGCTTGACCGTGTCGGTGACCCAGTCTTCGGAAAAGCTTTCCCAGGCGAACAGGTCCACGGGACGCGCGCCCAGCAGCGACCATAGTGCCATCTCGACCGCGCCGGTGTCGGAGGCCGGGACGATGCCGCAGCGATAGCCTTCGGGGACGCCCAGCAACGCCTTGGTGCGCTCAATCGCATCCTTCAGCTTGGCCTTGCCGAGCTTGGAGCGGTGGGAGCGTCCCACCAATGCGCCCTTCAGTGCGTCTACCGTCCAGCCGGGCCGTTTGGCGCAGGGGCCGGACGAAAAAAAAGGCCGCGCGGGACGCACAGCCGGTCGAACAATCTCAGTCATCGCGGTTCATTCCTTCCAGAATGATAGCACCTCGTTGGGGAGGTGTGGCCCGCCGCCGATATAGGCGCATGGCCCGCTTGCGTCAACGAAAAGTCAAAGGGAACATTGCGGCGCATTGGCGCGTTTTAGAAAAGCACCAAAAAACGCTGGAACTCCCATGGCTTCGCTGACACCCTCCTCAGGCTCCCCGCGCAAGACGGCGCAGGAACCCTCGCTGAATCTGCCGCTGGACAAGGTGAGTTTCATCATCCTGAAAGCCCGCGAGTATGACGTGAAGGAAGAGGACGTCGATCCCGATACCGGCTCCAATCCGATTGATGACGGTCAGACCGATGTGCTGATCTACAAGGCCGATGATCCGGTGCGTGAAGAATTGCTGGGCGCGATTCGTGGGCTGAATGACAACGAACGCATCCGGCTGGTGGCGCTGGCTTGGCTGGGGCGCGGCACCTATGACATCGATAAATGGAAGGATGCCATCGCCACGGCCAAGTCCGAACATTCACGTCGCGCGGCGGAATATCTGCTCGGCCTTCCTTTGCTGGGCGATTATCTGGAAGACGGCCTGGCCATGTTCGACGAAGGCATTGTCGATGATTTCGACACGCGCGAAGGGCTCGATGGTGAGAACCAGCCGTTGGGCAATATGGCGGACAAGCCGGCCCGCCAGTAATCAGATTTCGATTTCGCCCGTCAGGAAAAGGGCGCAGTCGCCCTGAATGATGGTGCGCGCCCCATCATCGGTGCAGAGCAGGTTGCCGCCGCGCGCCGATGCCTGGCGCGCCTTCAGTTGTTTCTTGCCCAACCGCTGCGCCCAGAAGGGCGTCAGGGCGCAATGGGCCGAACCGGTCACCGGGTCTTCCGGCACGCCGTAATAGGGCGCGAAGAAGCGCGATACCATGTCATAGGGCGTGCCGCCTCCGGCCGCCGTCGCCAGCAGCGAACCCGCACCAATCTGCATCACGACATCTTTGAGGTTCGCTTCGGGCTTTAAAGCCTTGACCTGATCCGGCGTGTCCCACACCGCGATCAACGCCTTGGCGCCGGCGCCGCCCTTGGCGCTGATATGCAGTTCTGCGGGCGGCTGCGTATTCAGGCTCCTGGCCAGCGCGTCGGCAAAACCCGGCGGCGGCGTGAAGGGTTCGGACGCTGCTGACGGCAGCGACATCACGTTGCCCGGTTCGTTGCTGTTCTGGGCACCACGCGTCACCACCAGTTCGCCGGAACGGGTCATGAAACGCACTTCGTTCAGCGCGGTGTCGGTCTTTTTGAAAATGATCCAGGCGCTGGCCAGGGTGGCATGGCCGCAGAGATCGACTTCGCGCGACGGCGCGAACCAGCGCAGGTCATAAGCGCCGGCACCGGTCTTCACGAAGAAGGCGGTTTCCGCGACATTGTTCTCGGCGGCGATGCGCTGCATCAGGCCTGCATCCAGCCAGCGTTCCAGCGGCACAATGGCCGCCGGGTTGCCTTCCAATGGCTTGCTGGCGAACGCGTCCACCTGCCAGATTTTCAGGTTCATCACTCCTCCTGTCATTCCCGAGCAAGCGGGAATCCATCTTCTTGGTGCGGCACAAAGTTGGATGCCCGCTTGCGCGGGCATGACAAAAATCAGGCCGGGGCGGGCAGGGCGCCGGGATTGGTCGCCGCCTTCATGCCGCGTTGCAGCTTCTCGAACGCCCGCACCTCGATCTGGCGCACGCGTTCGCGGCTGACGCCGTATTTCTGCGACAACTCCTCCAGCGTGAGGGGTTCGTCCTGCAGGCGCCGGGCCTGGATGATGTCGCGCTCGCGCTCGGTCAGGTCCTTCATCGCATCCACCAGCAAGGTGTGGCGATTGCCCATTTCCTCGCGTTCGGCCAGCCGTGTTTCCTGGTCGACGGTGTCGTCGGCCAGCCAGTCCTGCCATTCGCTTTCCGATTCCGAGCGCAGCGGCGCGTTGAGCGACGCATCTGGCCCCGACAGGCGGCGGTTCATGTCCGTCAGTTCGGTGGCGGTGACGCCCAGCCGGTCGGTCAAAGTCGCGACATGTTCGGGGGTCAGATCGCCTTCCTCGATCGCGCCGATATTGGACTTGGCCTTGCGCAGGTTGAAGAACAGCTTCTTCTGCGCCGCCGTGGTGCCCAGCTTCACCATGCTCCAGGAGCGCAGCACATATTCCTGGATCGAGGCACGAATCCACCACATGGCATAGGTGGCCAGGCGGAAGCCCTTGTCGGGCTCGAAGCGTTTGACCGCCTGCATCAACCCGACATTGCCTTCGGACACGATCTCGGAAACCGGCAGGCCATAGCCGCGATAACCCATGGCAATCTTGGCGACCAGGCGCAGATGGCTGGTGACCAAGCGGCGCGCGGCCTCCGGGTCTTCATGTTCTTTCCAGCGCTTGGCGAACATGTATTCGTCTTCGGGCGACAAAAGCGGAAACTTGCGGATCTCCGTGAGATACCGCGACAAGCCAGAGTCGCCCGACAGAGCGGGAAGTCCACGACTGCTCATAATTCCCCCTTATTCGGGCGTGAAATAAGATAACGCCTGAACGCCCATCTGGTTAGCAACGGGCGTTGTTCAGAGATAATGCCGCTCAGGGCTTATTCAAGTTCCGCAGGGCCTCGACAAGGGCGGTAAAATCCGCAGGCCAGGGGGATTCAAAACGCATGGTCTTGTGCAGGTTAGGGTGCTGGAATCCCAGCACAAAAGCATGCAGCGCCTGGCGTGGAAAATCGGTTGCCGCTGTAAACGCGGCGGCTTCCGCCTCGGTCTTGCCCCGCGGCGCGGCGCGATTGCGGCCATATTGGGGATCGCCGATCAGGGGATGGCCCAGATGGGTCATGTGCACCCGAATCTGGTGGGTGCGCCCGGTTTCCAGCCGGCATTCCACCAGCGCGGCAAAGGGGCGTTCCACGGGGCCGAATTTCTCCAGCACCTTGTACCGCGTCGCCGCGCGCTTGCCGCCGGCGCGCAGCACGGTCATGCGTTTGCGGTCGAAAGGGCTGCGCCCGATCTGGCTTTCGATCAGGCCGGAGGAATCGCGCGGGCATCCCCACACCACCGCATTATAGGCGCGCTCGATGGTGTGATTGGCGAACTGCTTGGCCAGCGACGCCATGGCGCGCTCGGTCTTCGCCGCCACCAGCAGACCGGAGGTATCCTTGTCCAGCCGGTGCACGATGCCGGGGCGCGCTTCGCCGCCGATCGAGAGCATGGCGGCGCCGCAATGGGCGATCAGCGCATTGACCAGGGTGCCGTCGGGATTGCCGGCGGCGGGATGCACCACCAGGCCCGCCGGCTTGTCGATCACGATCAGATCCTTGTCTTCATGGATCACCGTCAGGGGAATATCCTGGCCTTGCGGAATGGCCGGTGCGGTGGGCGGCACGATCATGGCAAAGGCATCGCCCGGTTTGACCCGGTGGTTGGCGTCTTTTATCGTGATTTTTTGCTGATCGGGGGCGCCCAGCGACACCGCGCCGCCTTCCAGCAATTGCTGTAGGCGTGAGCGGCTGAAATCGGGCAGTGTGGCGGCCAGGAAACGGTCCAGCCGCCAGCCCGCATGGCTTTCATCGGCCACCGCTTCGCGCCGATCGCTTGAGGAGATTTCCTTGTCAGACATGCCGCATGTATCCAATGCCACTTCAAATGCTTCTGGGCCGGAAAACCAGACGCGCGCCTACAAGGCCGCGAAGTTCGCCGTTATTATTCTTTCCGCCCTGATTATCCTAGCCTTGATTGCGATTGTGGCCGGCGGCGTCTCCAAATTGCGCGGCAAATCGGCCCCCGAAGCCAACCCGTCGAGCGTCCAGCTTGCGCCCGGCGCGCATATTGTGGAGATGCAGAGCCAGCCGGGCCGGCTGATCCTGCGCATCCGCAATGGCGCGGCCGAGGAAATCCGCATCATCGACACCCAGAACGGCCGCCTGGTGAGCCAGGTCAAGGCGACGTTTGACCCGGCGCGTTGAGCTGCCGCCTGCGCTGGGCGACGCGATCCGCGTGGCCGCGAAGGCGTCTTTGCCGCGCGAATGCTGCGGCTTGCTGGAAGGGGTGCGCGAGGGCGAAGCTTTTCGCGTCCAGGCCCTGCATCCGGCGCGCAACCTGTCCTCCGATGACAGACGCTTCCGGATTGATCCCGCCGATCACCTCAAAGCCCAGAAAGCGGCGCGCGCCAACGGACGCGCGATCATCGGCTGTTACCATTCCCATCCGCAGCGGCAGGCGCATCCGTCCGCCGCCGATGCGGCGGGCGCGGGAGAAGAGAATTTTCTCTGGCTGATCGCGGGCGAAGACGGGCTGAACGCTTTCGTCTATTTGGACGGCGGGTTCCGCGGCTGCGTTACCGGTGCGGACTGAGTGACATCATCGGAATAGCTCCGGAGCTTGCCCCCCTTGAACAGCACATCGTTGGAATTGACCATATCCACGACATGGCCGGTTGCGTCGGCAATCTCGATGGTGCGGTGGTCCAGCGAGCCGCCATGCAGCAGTTTCTCGCCCAGGATTTCCCGGCTGCTGTTGATGGCCTCGCGCCGCGCCGCTTCGGCATTGGGCAGATCCTGGCCTTCTTCATCGTGGCTGAGCTCAGCGCCTTCGCGCACATGGAAATAGTAATGGGGCATTTCTGACCTCACTCTTTCACCTCATTCTAATTCCCGAGACAGGGGGGGGGTGTTCCGGTCCGAAAAAATGCCGGACGCGCGGAACTTGCAGGTTCCGAGCAGGCCCCGCTATAAGCGCCTCCCCGCTGGGCCCCCATCGTCTAGCGGTCAGGACGCGGCCCTCTCAAGGCTGAAACACGAGTTCGATTCTCGTTGGGGGCGCCAATAAAATCAGATACTTAACAGAAGATTGTTGCCAACGGGCATTTACTTAGCAAACATATAGCAAACAAAAACGCTGGTCAGACCGGCAGGGGCTTTTGAGGCCAATCGCCTAGCGGGTACCCCCGGCTCGCCAAACAGTGAACCTCAGGCCCGCAAAGCCTGCGCCTCAACCAGCGCAGCCCTGAGAGCCGCCCGAGACGCCGGGCTGAGACGAGCCACATCTATGTCCAATCTAGGCCTCGCTTCGATAAGCGCCCCCTCAGGCTCGCTAGAGGCCTGTGATGGCCTTCCGTACCCACGATCCAGCAACTCCTTGGCAGCCATGATCTGCGCGGCCTCGGTCGTGCCGTGTCTCATGATTGAAGCCAGCGTCTCAATGGCCTCAGCGGTGTAAGCCCGAGCCGCCTCCCGGACTTCTAGGGTTGACCGGTTCAGCGCCCCTTTAGGGCGGCCTTGTCCTGATGTGCTGCTACGAGCCATGCCGCAATCCGCTACAAAATACGGAGGGATACTACATTAGTTTGTGTACGGATTAAATAGCTATGGCCTGAGGATATACGCAACAAGCTGGAATTAGCCTCTAGGGATTTATAGACATAATGTAACTTAATCAGCCCGGCGAGCCATGCAGCCCGGCTGCACTTGCCGGGCGAAAAGGGCTATGGGGTGGAAATTGCCACAGTGAGGTTTTGCTCAATCGAGCGTGGGGCCGACCCAGCTTGGCGATCTCAGCCGAAGGCGAGGCGGAGCCGGTTGAGTTTTTCGTGCGATGGGCGGAGGCGTGACGGAGCGGTAATTATGAATTGTTTAACTGACAAAGAAATAAATCAAATC
>JBEENS010000008.1:0-84174 GCA_041192105.1 Pseudomonadota bacterium
CAATAACTTCCTCAGGCTGATGCCTGCGTCCCATTCCAAATCTCCTTCCAAGGTTCCAATATGATAGTCCCTGGACCACTTGGAAGGGGGCAGATCACTATCGCGGCCAGGCGCCGCTGATCACCTTCATGTTCTTCCGCTTCGTGATGCCGTTCATCGTGTTCGGTGTCGCGGTATTCTATCTGTTTGCGTTCCTGGACCTGAGCTGGTCGCCCATGATGAAGGGCCTGGCGGCGATCAGCGGCGCGGCGATCGGCTTCTATCTGCCCGACATTTTCGTCAACAACATCATCCAGCGCCGCCAGCAGTCCATCATGCGCGCATTTCCCGACGCGCTGGATCTGATGCTGATCTGCGTGGAGTCGGGGATGTCCATCGAGACCGCCTTCAGCCGCGTCTCCGCCGAGATCGGCAGCCAGTCCGCCGAACTTGCCGAGGAACTGGCGCTGACCACGGCCGAGCTGTCCTACCTGCCGGACCGTCGCTAGGCCTTCGACAATCTCGCCAAGCGCTGTGGCCATGACGGCGTCAAGCAGGTGGCCACCGCCCTCAACCAGGCCGAGAAATACGGTACCCCCCTGGGGCAGGCGCTGCGCGTCACCGCCAACGAGAACCGCGAGATGCGCATGCAGGAAGCCGAGCGCAAGGCCGCTTCGCTGCCCGCCAAGCTGACCGTGCCGATGATCATCTTCTTCCTGCCGTGCCTCTTCGTCGTCATCATGGGCCCGGCTATTCTGACTATAAAGAAGATGATGTGAGAGCCCGCGGCGCGCGAAAGCGCGTGAGCAGGTCCAGTGGACCTGCGAAAGCAGGCGAGCGCCGCGAGCTTGGGCGAGCGGCCGCGGAAACAAGCTCCGCGCGTTCCCTACGTTGACGCTAGGCAACCCTGCCCAGATCACAAAATCCCTCGCGCTGCGTTTGCTGAAACAACCAGATCAGAAAAGAAAAGGGCGCGGAATGATCCGCGCCTTTTCTGTTTCGGCCGGTGGTTACGCGACCGGGATTCCTTGCGGCATCTTGAACAAGCCATCCGGATCATAGGCCGCCTTGACCCGAACCAGGCGATCATAGTTGGGTCCGTAGTAGGCGCGCTGCCAGCCGCGAAGCTCCGGGTCGATATAGTTGATATAGGCGCCGCCACTGGAGTCCTTGCGCATGTTCGTATGGAATTCCCTGAGCCATGACTTGCATCGTGCCGTGGTCGCGTCATCCGCCTTTTCCGGCCAACTGGTCAGGAACTGGGCACTGAACAGCGCCCTGCGGTGAACGAAGGCGGTTTCACTGGGACTGACCCGGCCAATCGCGCCGCCGAAGGCGTCCAACAGTATGCTCCCTTGCAAGACTCCAGGCATGGCCTGCGCACGTTCGAAGTGATGCATGAGCCTGCCTATCGCGTCATCGGATAGGTGCTTGTCAAAAAAAGTGGACTTGGCCTCATAGGTAGGGCGGGCCAGTGTGCCGTCCTTCGACGTCAAAGCGAGGTGGCATTCTGGAACGGTCACCGTCGGACATCCGGCCAATGCGAGCATGGCGTGCAGCCCGTCCTGGGTTTGGGACGTGCGAGCGGGCGCGGCGCCGACCGGGCCAATCAAGCCCGCCAGCAGGGGTTCGAGACTGGCTTCATCACCAAGAAACACGATCGTAACCGTGACTTGAGGCTCCCGGCCTTCCCGGTTTGAATTCAGCCGGCAATTGGACCATGCCTCGTCCGGCGCATTCGGCCCCCATGTCTGCCAGGACTTCAGGACCTTTGAAGCCAGGGGCCAGTCCCATTCCAGCTTCAGTGTGGTGATGCGTTTCAAGGGATGGGTTTGAAACTGGAAGGCGGTAGCGATACCGAAATTTCCACCGCCGCCGCCCCGGCACGCCCAGTAAAGATCGGGATGGCGCTGCGCATCGCAGATAAGGATATCACCACGCGCGGTGACGATTTCGACCTGCCGCAGGTTATCGCAGGTAAGCCCGTAGGCGCGTCCGAGCATACTGATACCGCCGCCCAGAGTGAGTCCGGCAATTCCGACTGTCGGACACGACCCGCCCGGCAAGGCCCGCCCATGGGCCGCCAATCCATCATAGACGTCGATCAGTTTGGCGCCGGCGCCGATGGTGGCGATCTTGGTACCGGCATCGACGCTCACCTGATTCATGCGGCTGACATCGATCACCAATCCGGGTCCGGTGGACCATCCGGCATAGCTGTGACCGCCAGACCGCAGGTGAATGGGGATATTGCTGCGGCGGGAAAAATCAACACACGCAACAACATCGCGGGTCGTCCTGCAGCGCGCCACGGCGCTCGGACGAATGTGGTCGAAGCGTGTGTTGAAAAGTTTTTGATCGTTTTCGAATGCGGCGTCTTCCGGAAGCAGAAGGCCTCCTTCCAGGCGATTTTGAAGGCCGGACCATTTTGCGGAGCCGTTTTGAGAAGCGCAGGCCGCAAGCTAGGGCGTCGCCAGACTGCCCAAAACGAAGTCTCGTCTTTTCATGGCCATCGCCCCAGCTGGACCGTTCCAATCCATACTGCCCTGCGGGTTTCTTTGGAAGGCCGCCGCCCAAATGTCAGCTTTTGGCGCGAAGCAGACAGAAAAGAAAAAGGCGCGGAGTGCCCCGCGCCTTTTTCCGATCGATGGGTCTGCCGCTAGTAAGCGTTGGCGCTCAGGCGCAGGGACGGCACCGAATCCTTGGCCGACTTGGCGGCCGCAGTTTTGGCAGCGGGGGCGGCCGGCTTGGCGGCGGCCTGCTTGTTGCTGGCCTTCTCGGCGTCCATCTGCTTGGCGATGGCTTCGGCCCTGGCCTGCAGGTCTGCCGCGGCCTTGGCGGTCTTGGTGTCGGCGGGCTTGGCGTCGGCGGCTTTCATCGGGGCTGGCGGCAGCACCTTGGGCGCGGGCGCAGGCTTGCTGCTGGCCACCTTGCTGGCCTGGGCCTTGTCGGCGGCCACCTGTTTGGAGATGGCTTCGGCCCTGGCGTGCAGGTCTTGCGCAGCCTTGGCGGCAACGGCCACGGGCGCGGCAGCGGGTTTGGCCGGGGCGTTGACGGCAACGCTATCGGCCTTGGGCGCCAGCGCGCGCGGCGCGCGGGTGGCAACCGGTGGCTTGGGGATGGCTAAGACGGGGCCGGCCAAGGGATCGACTGGCACACGCTGCATCACCACGCCGGACGCCACGAGGCGGGGCGGGGCGATCTGCGGCTGGGCATCAATCGCCGTGCTGGCCTGGGCCACCGGCGGCGTCGGCAGATTCACGAAAGGCGCGGGCTGTACCGGACGCGGCGCAACGCGGGCGACCGTCTGTCGCGGGGCAGCGCGCGCCGGCGCCGGCGGCATCGGCAAAGGCGCCATGGCGACGGCCTTGGGTGTCGGCGACGGCGCGGGCGTGTTGACCGCATGGGCAGGGCTTGCGGCTGCGGGATTCATCTCGCGGATCATGGCGATGTTGCGCGCGATCTTGGGATCGGACGCGCCGCCCGCGATTTCGGCGCGGGCGATCAATTTCTGGGCGGTCTCGGGGTCGTTGGCCAGCATCCGCGACAAGGCATAGTTGCTCAGCACGCTGGGCTCGCCGGGCTTCAGCGCCAGCGCCTGCTCATAGGCGCCCTGGGCATCGCGCTGGTTGCCAAGCTGGTCATAGGCCACGCCCATGGCCGAATAGACCGTCCAGTCGCCCGACTGCAATTGCTGGGCGCGGGTGAGAAAATTCACCGCTTCCTGGGCGCGGCCCATCGCCGCCAGTGTCTTGCCATACTCGGCGATGACGCGGCCATCGTCCGAGGCCACCATCATCAGCTGCGACAGGTGACGCACGGCTTCGCTATATTTGCCGTCCACGCGCAGAAGCTGGGCCTGGCGAATGCTGCCGTCCAATGTTTCGGCGGGCTGCACGACGGTGCTGGCCTTTACCGATTCGGTATTGGCATCTTTTTTTTCCTTGGATTCGCCGAACAGCCATCCGGCATGGGCGCCGCCGCTGATCGCGGTGCAGCCGAGCAGCAGGACCGCCAGCGCGGTACCGAAACGGGAAGTGGAATACGCCATGGGGGGCAGCCTTCGAAATACGATGCCGAAACCTTGCCAGCACCCCGGTCAACAAACCCTTAAGTATGTTGGCTCATATAGAAGCAAGGTTTGGCTGTCCGTTAACAGCCTCAGTCCTGACGCAATAAAGGGTTAACCATTTCCCGCATGTCCCAGCGCCTTGCCGCCCTGATCGCGCTTGCCGGATTCGTCCTGACGGTGATGGGCGCCCTGCTGTGGGGCGGCAACCTGGCGGAACCCGGTTCCTCGCGCGTCTCCTTCCAGATCGCCACCGGCTCGACGGATAGCCTGTATTTTCCGGTCGGCCAGGCCATAGCGGGCCTTATCAGCCATCCCCTGGGGGTCGGCCGCTGCGAAACCGCCACGGTGTGCGGCCCGGCGGGCGTGATCCTGTCGGCCCGCACCAGCGAAGGCGCCGCCGACAATCTGCGCAGCGTCAATCAGGGGCTGGTGGATTCCGGCCTGTCGGAAGGCGATGTCATTGCCGCCGCGGTCAAGGGGCAGGGCGCGTTCCGCCGGCGGGCCACCCATTTGCGGGTTATCGCCTCGCTGTTCAGCGAACAGGCGCATCTGGTTGTGGCGGCAAAATCGAATATTCATGCCGTCGGTGATCTGCGCGGCAAGCGGGTGATGCTGGGCGGGGCGGAGAATACCGGCGCCATCATGCGCGCGCGTGCCATCCTGGCGGCGTATCGCGTGCGGGTCAGGATCGTGCCGTTTGAAAGCGGCAACAGCGCCCAGCTGCTGCGCGACAGCAAGATCGACGCCTTCTTCAGCATGACGGGCGCCCCGATGTATTCGGTGCGCGACCTGATCGGCCAGAAGCTGGCGCGGCTGGTGCCGATTGACGGCGAGGGGCGCGAGCGGCTGCTCAAATCGGTGCCGCAGCTTCGGCCCATCCTGATTCCCGCCGGCATCTATCCCGGCATCGGCGCGGTGGAAACCGTGGGCGTGAATGCCTATTGGGTGACGCGCGACGGCGAACCCGATCCGCTGATCTACGGCATTACGCGGGCACTGTTTCATGCCGCCAATCGCGCGCCGCTGGCTGCCAGTCATCCCAGCGCGCGCGAAATCAGCCCTGGCAATGCCGCGCTGAATCCACCGGCGCCGTTGCATTCGGGCGCGGCGCGTTTCTATCGCGAAGCCGGAATCATTCCCTAGGCAATGCCTTCGGCGATCTCGTCTTCCGCGCCATGCGCGTAGGCGTGAGCCGGAGCGCCATCAAAATCAGGCAATCCCCGCCGTCATCTCTGTTTGTGCAGCTTCACGCCAAGCCTGCATCGCGGGCAAGGCGATAATGCGATCCATATACGCCCTGACCGCTGGCGGAACCGCCACACCATAGGTGTCGAAGCGCGACACCACCGGCGCATACATGCAATCGGCAATCGAAAAATCACCGCACAGGAAATCACCTTTGTGCCGCGCCAGCGCCTCCGACCAGGCGGCGAGGATGCGCGCGATTTGATTTTTCGTGTCTTCGCGCAATTCCGGCAACGGCAGCTTGCGGGCGAACTCCATCGGCAGCTGGTCGCGCAGATCGGGAAAGCCCGAATGCATCTCGCTGGCAAGACTGCGCGCCATGGCGCGGAGCCCCGCATCATCCGGCCACAGTTTGGCGGTGGGGTGACGCTCAGCCAGGGTCTCGCAGATGGCCAGGCTGTCCCACACCGTCAGGACTTTTCCATTCTCCGCGATCTTGAGCACCGGCACCTTGCCTGCGGGCGAATGTTTGAGGATCTCGTCCTTGGTCGTGACCGGTTCGGGCGGCCTGACCCGAAGGCGGATCACCACCGTCTCGAACGGCACGCCGATGGCGCTCAACGCCAAAAAGGGGCGCAGGCTCCAGCTCGACCACTGCATTGTGCCCACCACCAGCGTGTACGCCATGTCTGCTCCTTGCGGGAAACCCTCACGATTCATAGAGTCGCGCCCGGTAAAGCGTAAGGGCCTTTTATGCATCCAAGCCTGGCAAACAGCGCCAAGAATGCCATTCCGCTACATGCGGTGCGGGCCAGGGACGCCAAGGCGTGGTTGGTCCGGCAGAAGCGCAGCGGATTGGTGATCGCGTCGGGCTTTGCCGGTGCGGCGGGTGCACTGGCGGCCCTGCCCGATGCCAAGGGCGGGATCGCTGCCTGGGTGCTGGGACTGGGCGATAGCCAGGACGGTTTTGCGCTGGCTGCTGCGGCGTCACACCTGCCCGCCGGGACCTACCGGTTGGGCGAAGTGCCCGAATTTTGCGGCGGCGCCAATGCGGCGCTGGCCTGGCTGATGGGCGGCTATGCCTTCGACCGCTACAAGAAGAAGGCGGCGCGCAAGGCCCGGCTAGCATTGCCGCCGGGCGTGGACGGCGACGAAGTTTCGCGCATCGCCGAGAATCTTTTTCTGGCCCGCGATCTGATCAACATGCCTGCCAACGACATGGGCCCCGCCGAACTGGGGGCTGCTGCCCGCGCGCTGGCCAAACGTCATGGCGCGAAAATTTCGGTGGTCGGCGGCGCGAGTCTCAAAAAGAATTATCCGCTGATCGCGGCGGTGGGGCAGGGTTCGGACCGCGCCCCCCGCCTGATCGAACTGTCGTGGGGCAAAACAAATGCGCCGCGCGTCACCTTGGTGGGCAAGGGCGTCTGCTTCGACAGCGGCGGCTATGACCTCAAGCCGTCCGCCGCCATGCTGACAATGAAAAAGGATATGGGCGGCGCGGCCTGTGCCCTGGCGGTAGCAGGCATGGTGATGGGCGCGAAACTGAATTTGCGCCTGCGGGTGCTGATCCCGGCGGTGGAGAATTCGGTGTCCGGCAGCGCCATGCGGCCCGGCGACGTCTTTACCAGCCGCAAGGGCCTGACGGTGGAGATCGGCAATACCGACGCCGAAGGCCGGCTGGTCCTGGCCGACGCCCTGTCGGACGCGGACGATGAAACGCCGGACCTGCTGATCGACATCGCGACCCTGACCGGCGCGGCACGTGCGGCGACCGGCATGGAGCTGCCGCCTTTCTTTACCGACGATGAGAAACTGGCATCGGATCTCGCCCGGCTGGGCCAGGCGGTGCAGGACCCGGTGTGGCGGCTGCCGCTGTGGCGTGGCTATGAGGACACGATTTCCAGCCGGGTCGCCGATCTCAACAACAATCCCGCCTATAGTTATGCCGGCGCGATCACCGCAGCGTTGTTCCTCAACCGTTTTGTCAGCAAGACAAAACGTTGGGTGCATCTCGATATTCCCGCCTGGATCGACCGCCCTCGCGCGGGGCGGCCCGTTGGTGGGGAAGCCAACAGCGCGCGGGCTTTGTATGCGCTGCTGAAAGAGCGTTATGGCCGATAAGAGATTGATCCCGGTGCGGGCCGACCTGGCGGCGGCGCATCTCAAGGGCGTGGTCGATGCGCCGCGCTTTGCCGAGGGTGAAAATTTTTCGGTCTGTGTCGGGCGCGTGTCTTTACGCGTGCGTCCGTCGGGCGACGCGGCGCAGGACAGCGAACTTCTGTATGGCGAAAGCTTCACGGTGTACGACCGTGCCGGCGGCTGGGCCTGGGGGCAGGCCGCCAGAGACCTGTATGTCGGCTATGTCAAAGAAGAGACGCTCAGCGCGCCCTTTGCGGCTCAGGAAAAAGTCAGCGCCCTGATGGCGCCGCTATTTCCCGCCGCCGATCTCAAGACACCGGTGCGCGATTTTCTGCCCATGAACGCCGTAGTGCCGGTGCTGAGCCAGAGTGGCGATTATGCGAACATCGGCGCCGGCTTCGTGCATCAGCGCCATCTTGCGGCTGAAACGGAAAAGGATTTCGTGACGGTGGCGCAGCGCTTTATGGGCGCGCCCTATGTCTGGGGCGGCAAGACCTTAGCGGGGCTGGACTGTTCCGGCCTGATCCAGACGGCCTTACAGGCGGTGGGCAAGGCTGCGCCGCGCGACACCGACATGATGGAGAAGGCGCTGGGCGAAGCCGTGACGCTTTCCGATGTCCGGCGCGGCGATCTAGTTTTCTGGAAAGGCCATATGGGCGTGATGCTGGATACAGAAAATTTCCTGCATGCCAACGCTTTTCACATGGCCGTGGCGATTGAACCGCTGGCTGACGCCATCATCCGTATCGAAAAAATCGCGGGACCGGTGACGGCGATCAAACGGCTTTAATAGCCCCGATTCAGGTCCACGACATTGCGGAAGGGCGCGCCGGTTTCGGCGCGGCTGACAGAGTCCACCACAAAGGCGCTCGCGTTGCGCGGATCGGTGATGCCGGCGATATGGGGCGTCACCGTCACCTTGGGATGGCGCCAGAACACATTGTCTGTGGGCAGGGGTTCGGTCTGGAACACATCCAGCACCGCGCCGCCCAGATGCCCCGAGTCGAGCGCCGCGAGCAGATCTTGCTCGTTGCAATGACCACCGCGTCCCACATTCATCACCCAGGCGTCCTGCGGCAGGCTGGCGAACAGTTTGGCGTCCAGGATGCTCTCGGTCTCCGGCGTCAGCGGCAGCATGCACACCATGATGTCGCAACTGGCGAGGAACTGCGGCAGTTCTTCGGGTCCGGCGAAGCTGGTGACGCCGGGCACGGTCTTGCGCGAACGGCTCCAGCCGAACACCTGGAAGTCGAACATCAACAGGCGCTCCGCCGTCACCGCGCCGATATCGCCCATGCCCAGAATGCCGATGCGCACATCGCGCGTCGGGCGCGCCAGCATCCGCTGCTTCCAGGATGATTCCGCCTGCGCCGCATCGAACGCGCGCTGCTGGCGATGAATGATCAGCGCATGCATGGTGACGTATTGCGCCATCTCCCGCTGCAGGGTCTCGTCGACGAAGCGCACCACCGGCAGATGGCGGGGAAATTCCGGATCGCGCAGGAAACCGTCCACGCCAGCGCCCAGCGAAAAGATCGCTTTCAGGCGCGGCAGGCCTTTGAGGAATCCATGCGGCGGACGGAAGCCGACAAAATAGTCGATCTGCTGTGGCGCGTAGTGATCCTTGCCATGCAGGAAGCTGTTGAAGGCCTGATGCCCAAACAGCGCCTTGCTCAGCGCATCCCACCCCGGCGGCAACAGGAACAGGACGTTGGGCTTGCCCGCTTGTCCTGCCATTTGTCCTGTCAGTGAGCCGGGGGCGCAGGTATCGGCGCGCCGCCCTTGGGAGACGCGGTCGCGGCGGGTGCGGCTGCTTCAGCCGGCGCAGCAGCCGCTTGCGCGGGCTTGGGCGCGGGAATGGCGGCGGGCGCGTCTGCGTTGGAGCGCAGATAGGCGATCAGGTTGACGCGTTCCTTCTCGGCGCGGATGCCGGCGAAGCTCATCTTGGTGCCGGGAATGTCGATCGCCGGCGACTTGAGGAACTTGAACAGCTCGTCATAGGTCCAGGCGCCGGGCTTGCCCTTCATGGCGGCGGAATAGGCGTAGCCGGCGTGGCTGGCGCGCGGATGGTCCACGATTCCGAACAGGTTGGGTCCGATCTTGTTCGGGCCGCCCTTGGTGAAGTCATGGCAGGTGGCGCATTTGGCGGTCGAGGCCTGGCCCGCGGCCACGTCGGCGCTGGCCAGCACGGTGCCCCAGTCGGGCATGGCTTCGGCAACCGGCGCAGTGGCCGCAGCCCCGCCGGCCGGAGTCTCGATCACGCCTTCGACGACATAACCGGGCTTTTCAGGATGCTCGGGCTCGTAAACATGCTCGGCCACGATGCGGACGACGAAGATAAACACCGCCGTGCCCAGCACCGCGCCGATGATCTTGTTCCACTCGAAGGAATCCATGCCAGCAAGCTCCCCAAAGCCGGGCGTAGCCGGCAAAATACGGCGCGACATTACCCGTCGCCGCCCCCGCGTCATTGCGGCGAAGCGTCGCATAAATTGTAAGCGGTATCTGGCCTTAGCGCCAATCCCGGCCTAAACAGGCGGCCCGTGGAACCTCGTAAACGGTGCCACCGCGTGAGGCCCATGAATCCCGTCCTTCTGATCCCAGCTCGCATGGCATCGACTCGGCTTCCCGCCAAGCCGCTGGCTGATATCGGCGGTATTTCGATGATCGTAAGGGTCTGGGCCCGCGCCATGGCCGCCGGCCTGGGGCCGGTGGTGGTGGCGGCCGGGGAGCCCGAGATCGTGACCGCGATCGAAAATGCCGGGGGACGGGCGATTCTGACTGACCCGGACCTGCCGTCAGGCTCCGACCGTATCTGGGCCGCGCTTCAGGTGCTGGACCCGGACGGCAAGCATGACGTGGTGGTCAATCTGCAGGGCGACCTGCCGGCCCTGGACCCCGAGCAATTGAAATCCGTGGTCGCGGCGCTCCAGCAGTCCGGCGCCGACATCGCCACTTTGGCGGCCCCCATCGACAATGAAGCCGACAAGGCCAATCCCGCGGTGGTCAAGGCGGTGGTGGCCTGGGACGCCAGCGGCACTTTGGGGCGCGCGCTCTATTTCACCCGTGCCACCGCCCCGACCGGCGAGGGCGAGCTGTTCCACCATGTCGGGCTTTACGCCTATCGCCGCGAGGCGCTGGAAAGTTTTGTCGCCCTGCCGCCCTCAAAGCTGGAACAGCGCGAGAAGCTGGAACAACTGCGGGCGCTGGAAGCGGGCATGAGCATTGCGGTGGCGCGTGTGGACGCGGCGCCCCTGTCTGTTGATACTCAAGCCGATCTCGAACGCGCCCGAAAATTATTGTCATGATCAAAGCCGTTACCCACGCCAAACGCGTCGCCTTTCAGGGCGAACCGGGCGCCTATGCCAATCTGGCGGCGCGCGAAGCGGTGCCCTATGCAAGCGCCATCCCCAAACCGACCTTTGAAGACGCCATCGAGGCGGCGAAATCCGGCGACTGCGATCTCTGCATCATTCCGGTCGAGAATTCCCTGATTGGCCGGATCGCCGACATTCATCACCTGTTGCCCGATTCCGGCCTGCATATCGTCGGCGAACATTTCCTGCCCATCCGCCACCAATTGCTGGGCCTGAAGACAGCTACCCTGGACGACATCACCAGCGTCTACAGCCAGGCGCCGGCGCTGGCCCAGTGCCGCACGATTTTGCGGGAGCGCAAGCTGGTGGCGCACAACTGGTACGACACGGCCGGTTCGGCCAAGCATGTCGCCGAACTGGGCGACAGACGCGTCGCCGCCATCGCCTCCACCCTGGCGGCGGAATTCTACGGCCTCAGGGTCCTGAAAGCCGATGTCGAGGATGAGCATCACAACGCCACCCGCTTTTTGATCATGGCGCGGGACGCCGAGCGCGCGCCCAATAGCGGCAAGGTGGTGACCAGCTTCGTCTTCCAGGTGAAAAATGTGCCCGCCGCGCTGTACAAGGCGATGGGCGGTTTTGCCACCAATGGCGTGAACATGACCAAGCTGGAAAGCTATCAGCTGGGCGGCTCCTTCAATGCCACCCGCTTTTATGTCGACATCCAGGGCCATCCCGACCAGCCGCATGTCACGCGCGCGCTGGAAGAGCTTGCCTTCCATACCGCCGATCACACGATTATGGGCGTCTATCCCGCACATCCTTTCAGAGAGGATATGCCGTAAATTTACTTCGCCCAGTCCTTGATCAGATGATGGGCGATGGCGATGACTGCGGGCAGGGTCATCTTGTCTTCGATTGTCTTGGCCAGACGTTTTCGAACCTCGTCCTTGGTCAGCCAGCGCGCGTCCGCGATCTCGTTTCCGTCGATTTTGAAATCGTGGTCCAGCGCTTGGGCATAGCAGCCCAGCATCAGGGATGAGGGGAACGGCCAGGGCTGGCTGGCGTGATAGGTGACGGCGCCGACCCGCAGGCTGGCCTCTTCGCGCAATTCGCGCCGCACCGCGTCCTCCATGCTTTCCCCCGGCTCGACAAAGCCGGCAAAGGCGGAATACAGCCCGCCGACAAAGCGCGCATTGCGTCCCACCAGGCAGGCGTCTTCGAAAACCGGCAGCATGATCACCACCGGATCGGTGCGGGGAAAATGCTCCGCCGCACAGCCTGGGCAAAGGCGGCGATAGCCGCCGTCGCACAAGTCGGTTGGCGCGCCGCAATTGGGACAGAAGCCGTGCCGCCTGTGCCAGTCGATCAGGGCCTTGGCTTGCCCGGCAATGGCGGTGTCGCGCGCCGGCAGCACAAAGGCGCTGGCGCGCATCTCGGCAAACGCGCCGCCTTCCAGCGATGGCTCAGTCTCTCCCCCGACATCGACTACGAATAACGGCTGGGTGCCATCAAGCCCGAGAAACACGCTGATGCCGTCCTGCCATGATGCACGCCAGGGCAGGAAGCCGGCCCGGCCTACCGTGACGAAGGGCTTGTTCTGCCAGAAGGGCAAAAAGAGCCCGTGCCCGTGCTGCACCGCCAGCCAGGCCGGGTCGCTGCGCCGGTCGCTGGCCCGGTCCAGCGGGTTCCCGCAAAAGGCCATCATGGCGGGGTTCGGTCTGTCGATATTGTGAGCAAAATCCGCAGCATTTCCCATTCCGGCACAGGTTCCTTAGCCGCTGGTGTACAACATGGGCGCAGTATTAGCGGCATGATCCGCGTGCTGGGTTGCATTTTTGAACAGCATGATCTGCGTCTGGTACTTCTGGCCGCGGGACTGTGCGTGCTCGCCTGCGCCACCGCTCTTACCATGATCACCCGCGCCCGCGCTGCCGATGAACCGCGCGTGCGGCTGTTTTGGCTGGGAGGTGCCGGCGCGGTGGCGGGCAGCGGCATCTGGGCCACGCATTTTGTCGCCATGCTGGCCTACACGACCGGCATGCCCATCGCCTTTGACGCCGGCCTCACCACGCTGTCGGCAGCGATCGCCATGGGCCTGTGCGGCCTGGGCTTCGCCATGGCCCTGGCATTCGGCGGCGCTGTCGGCGGCATGATCTCCGGCTTCGCCATCGCCGCGATGCATTACGCTGGCATGGCTGCGCTGCAGCTTCCCGCCCGCGTGGTATGGGATTTCTCATATGTCTCGGCTTCTATACTGATTGGCGTGTCCCTGTCGGGCCTGGCGCTGCATTTCGCGCTGCGCGGCAGGCTTCGCCGCGATTATGCGCTGGGCGCCGGCCTGTTCACCCTGGCGATTGTCGGCATGCATTTCACTGCCATGTCGGCGGTACAGTTCGTGCCGGAAGCGGGGAAGAAAGTCTCCGCCATGGCGATGGATCCCTTCGCGCTCGCCATCGTGGTAGCGGCCAGCGCCGCCTTCATTGTCGGCCAGGGGCTGATCGTGGCCCTAGTGGACCGCAATCTGGCGCGGCGCGCACAAGGCGAGTCGTTGCGGATGCGCGACAATATCGCCGAACTGGAAACCACCCAGAAGGCGCTGAAGAAAGCTGGCAACGACCTGACCGTGGCGCTGGGCGTCGCGGCCGAGGCCAGTCACACCAAGTCGAACTTCCTCGCCTCCATGAGCCATGAACTGCGCACGCCGCTCAATGCCATTATCGGCTTTTCCGACACCATGACGATGGAAGTGTTCGGGCCGCTGAGCGAGCGTTACAAGAGCTATGCCGCCGACATCCATTACAGCGGCGAACATCTTCTGGCGCTGATTAACGATGTGCTGGACCTGTCGCGCCTGGGTGCCGGCCATGCCGACCTGCGCGAAGAGGAGTTTGATCCGGCGGAACTGATCTCCGATAGCCTGCGCATGATTGTGGGCCAGGCCGCCAAGGCGCAGATAGGGCTTTCCACCCATATCGCGTCGGACCTGCCCTGGCTGAAGGCCGACAAGCGCCGCATCAAGCAGATCCTGATCAACCTGGTGTCCAACGCCCTGAAGTTCACCCCGGCGGGCGGGCAGGTGCGGGTCAGCGCCCAGCTGGTGCCGGGGGGGCTTGCGATGGCGGTGTCGGATTCGGGCATCGGCATCGCGCCGGAAGACCTGCCGAAGGTGATGGAACGCTTTGGCATGGTGGATTCGTCCCTGTCGCGCAAACATGAAGGGACCGGGCTGGGCCTGCCCTTGTCCAAGCAGCTGGCGGAACTGCATGGCGGCAGCCTGATGCTGGAAAGCACCGTCGATGTCGGTACTACGGCCACCGTCACCCTGCCAAGGGAGCGGCTGGTGAGCCAGGATGCGGCCATAGCCGCCGCCTGAGGCGGCCGGACTCGCAATTTTTCGCCTGAATCTCTATATCCCGCCCCGGAAGTCGGCGGGCGTAGCACTCGCTAACCTGGTCAGGTCGGGAACGAAGCAGCCATACCGAAGCTGCTGCGGGTCGCCGGCTTCCACCTTTCCCCAGAAATCCGCCAAATTCGCGCTCCCTTTCCGGGGCCGCTTGATATAGTCCCGCCATGGCAAAAACCTCCGCGCCCGCCCAACCCTATCTCGTCCTGGCGCGCAAATACCGCCCCACCGATTTCACCGGCCTGATCGGGCAGGAAGCGTTGGTGCGCACCCTGTCCAGCGCCTTTGCCACCGGGCGTATTGCCCATGCCTTCATGCTCACCGGGGTGCGCGGCGTGGGCAAGACCACCACCGCCCGCATCATCGCCCGTGCCCTGAACTGCATCGGCGCGGACGGCAAGGGCACCGCCCCCACCATCCAGCCCTGCGGCGTCTGCGAGCCCTGCACCTCGATTTCCGAGTCGCGCAATGTCGATGTGCAGGAAATGGACGCCGCCAGCCGCACCGGCATCGACGACATCCGCGAGATCATCGAGGGCGTGCGCTATGCCCCGGTCGCGGCACGCTACAAGGTCTATATCATTGACGAAGTGCACATGCTGTCCAAGCAGGCCTTCAACGGCCTGCTCAAGACGCTGGAAGAACCGCCGCCGCATGTGAAATTCGTTTTTGCCACCACCGAAATCCGCAAAGTGCCGGTGACGGTGCTGTCGCGCTGCCAGTGTTTCGATCTGCGCCGCATCGACAGCGCCGTGCTGGCCGCCTATCTGGCGGCCCTGGCGGAAAAGGAAAAGGTCAAAATCGAGGAAGGCGCGCTGGCCCTGATCGCCCGTGCCGCCGAAGGCTCGGCCCGCGACGGGCTGTCGCTGCTGGACCAGGCCATCGCGCATGGTGAAGGCGACATGATCACCGCCGACACGGTGCGTCAGATGCTGGGCCTGGCCGATCGTGGCCGGGTGCTGGATATTTTCGAAAAGCTGATGGGCGGCAAACTCGCCGAAGCGCTCACCGATCTGGGCGGGCTGTATGACGCCGGCGCCGATCCGCTGGCGGTGACGCAGGATTTGCTGGAAACCACCCATTTCCTGACGCGGGTGAAAGTGGCGCCTGCCGCGCAAGGTTTCTTTGACGGCGGTTCGGGCGAAGCCAAACGCGCCGCCGAATTGGCCGCCAAATTGTCGGTCGCCTCGCTGACCCGCGCCTGGCAAATTCTGCTCAAGGGCCTGTTTGAGGTGCGCGATGCCACCAGGCCGATCTCGGCCTGCGAGATGGTGCTGATCCGCCTGGCCCATGCCGCCGAACTGCCGCCCACCGACAAGTTGGTGAAAGACTTACTGGAAGGCGGTTCGATTCCGGCGCCACGTGGCGGTGGCGGACCGACCGCGCCATCTTCGTCTTCACGCGTGCCGGTTGCATCCGGCGCTGCCATGCCGGCGCGCGCGCCGATGCCCGCCCCCTCCTTGAATGAATCCGCCCCCACTGCCGCCATCCGCACCTTGGAAGACATCGTCGCCTTGTGCGAGCCACGGTCGGAGCTGCGCGTCAATCTGGAGCACAATGTCCATCTGGTGCATCTGGAGCCGGGGCGCATCGAAATACGTCCCAATTCCCGCGCCCCGCGCACCCTGGCCAATGACCTGCAGCAGAAACTGCGCGGCGTCACCGGCGAGCGCTGGACTGTCTCCATCGCCAGCCAGGGCGGTGCCCCGACCCTGTCGGAACAGAAACAGGCCGTGAAAAGCGCCCGTTTTGAAGCGGTGGCGCAGGAGCCAATGGTGCGCGCCGTGCTGGATCGTTTCCCCGGCGCGGAAATCGTGGCGGTGCGCGACACCATTGCGCCCGATGTTGCTGCGCCCATGCCGGAAAGCGATTCAGAGTCCTGATGGCCGCCATCGGATCTGAAATCGAGCGCCTGATCCAGCTGCTCGCCAAATTGCCCGGGCTGGGGCCGCGTTCGGCCCGCCGGGCGGCGCTGTCGTTGCTGAAAAAGCGCGACACTTTGCTGGAGCCGCTGACCGCCGCCTTGCGCGAAGCGGCCGATGCCATTCTCAGCTGCGAAGTCTGCGGCAATCTCGATACCGCCAGCCCTTGCGCCATCTGCAACGATCTGCGGCGCGACCCGCATCTGCTTTGCGTGGTGGAGGATGTCGCCGATCTCTGGGCGCTGGAACGCGCCGGCGTGTTTCGCGGCCGCTATCATGTGCTGGGCGGCGCTTTGTCGGCGCTGGACGGGATCACGCCGGAACGGCTTAATGTCACCGGCCTTTTGTTGCGCGTCTCCAATAATGGAAGTGGGCAGAATGTGGACGAAGTGATCCTGGCGATGAACGCCACGGTCGAAGGCCAGACCACGGCGCATTATCTGATGGACCTGCTGGGCGACATGAAAGTGACGCGGCTGGCCCATGGTGTGCCGGTGGGCGGCGAACTCGATTACCTGGACGAAGGCACTTTGAGCGCGGCGTTCAAGGCGCGGCGGTCTATTTAGATAAGCGTCTTAAATAAGCGCTTGGAGGATTTCCGGCGGCGCCAGTTCCACCTTCTCGATCTTTTCGGCGCGGCTGGTGATCTTGCCGGTGGAGATCAGGATATTCTTGATATCCGCATCGGCCTGGTTGAAGTGGGATTGCAGCTTGGACACCCGGTCCGCCAGCAGCCGCACATCGTTCAGCATGACGCCGACTTCCTGGCGGATCAGGTCGGCCTGTTCGCGCATCCGCGCATCCTTCATCACGGTCTGTATGGTGCTGATCGCCAGCATCAGGATATTGGGTGATACCACAATCACATTGGCGCGATGGGCTTTCTGAATCACATCCGCGAAGCTGTCATGCAGATCGGCGTATATGGATTCCGACGGCACGAACAGGATGGCCGGGGTCTGCACCTCGCCGGGGATCAGATATTTTTCCGAGATGTCGCTGACATGCTTGTTCACCGCAGCGCGCACCTGCGCCAAAGCGATTTTCTTTTCGTCGTCGGCCGCGGCGCAGCGCAGCAGCTCGAATCCTTCCAGCGGAAATTTGGAATCGATCACCAGCAGCGCCTTGTTGCCGGGAATGCGGATGATGCAGTCGGGCCGGTTGCGGTTGGAAAGGGTGAATTGGAAATCGTAAAGCGACGGCGGCAGGCCATCGCGCACGATCTCCTCCATCTGGACCTGTCCGAAGGCGCCGCGCGCCTGCTTGTTGGACAGGACCTGCTGCAGCGACACGACCTGCCCTGACAAGGCCGAGATGTTCTTCTGCGCCTCGTCGATCACGGTGAGGCGCGCCCCGATGCCGCCCAGGGTCTCAGCCGTTTTGGTGGCGCTTTCGCTCAGGGACTCGCCCAGCCGCGTCTTGAGCGCCTCAACCTGGCTGCTGGTCTGGCGAAACTGTTCGGCGATGGCCCCCTGGCCACGGATGACCTCGTCCAGCCGGGGGTCCAGCGCCACAGGTTCCGCCGCCGGCTTGCGCAGGGCAAAGGCCAGGATCGCGGCGCCCGCAATCACGGCAATCGCCAATACTATCAATGCTAATTCCATGAAACCTTGACCCTGTGGCGGTGCAGCCTTATTTCACATCCATGACCGTTCGCCCCATTCTAACCGCCCCCGATCCGCGCCTCCAAGCAATCTCGATGGATGTCGAGACGGTGGATGCCGAAATCCGCACCCTGGTCGAGGACATGGCCGAAAGCATGTACGCGGCCGAGGGCATCGGCCTGGCGGCGGTGCAGATCGGCGTCGCCAAACGGGTGATCGTGATCGACCTCGACCAGAAAGAGGGCCAAAAGAATCCGCGCGCCTTCATCAATCCCAAGATCACATGGGTGTCGGAGGAGATGGCGGTGTTCGAGGAAGGCTGCCTGTCGGTGCCGGAAATCTGGGACGATGTCGAACGCCCCGCCCGCATCCGTTGCGAATATCTCGATGGTGACGGCAAGAAGCAGACCCTGGAGGCCGACGGGATGCTGGCCACCTGCCTGCAGCATGAGATGGATCATCTGAATGGGGTGTTGTTCATCGACCATCTCTCGCGCCTGAAGAAAAAAATGGCGGTCAAGAAGCTTGCCAAGGCCAAGAAGCTTCAGGCGGTGGGCTAGGGTGACGCTGAGGCTGGCGTTCATGGGCACGCCGAATTTCGCGGTGCCCACCCTTGCCGAGCTTATCGCGCAGGGTCATGACATCGCAGCCGTCTATTCCCAGCCGCCTCGGCCCAAGGGTCGCGGCATGGCGCTGGAAAAAGGCGCGGTTCACACTTTCGCCGAATCCGCCAAACTGCCGGTACGCACGCCCGTGTCGCTAAAGGACGCTGAGGAGCAGGCGGAGTTCGCGGAGCTGAACCTGGATGCCGCGATCGTGGTGGCGTATGGGCTGCTGCTGCCCAAAGCCATTCTGGAAGCGCCTCGCATGGGCTGCTTCAACCTGCATGGTTCGCTGCTGCCGCGCTGGCGCGGCGCCGCACCCATCCAGCGCGCGGTGATGGCCGGCGATGCTGAAACCGGGGTGATGGTTATGCAGATGGACGAAGGCCTGGACACCGGCCCGGTGCTGATGGCCGAGCGCGTGCCGGTGGGCCGCAAGACCAGTGGCGATCTCACCACCGAATTGTCCCGGCTGGGTGCCGACCTGATGGTGCGGGCGCTGGGGGCGCTGGAACGCGGCGCTGTCACGCCGCAGGCGCAAGCCGCAGAGGGCGTCACTTACGCCAGGAAGATTTTCAAGGACGAGGCCCGCATCGACTGGCACAAAAGCGCCGCCGAGATAGACGGCCTTGTTCGCGGCCTGTCGCCATTTCCGGGCGCCTTCACCGACGTCCATGGCAAGCGGCTGAAAATTCTGGTCGCGGAACCTGTAGGCGGAAACGGCAGGCCCGGCGAAGTGATCGGCGACCATCTCACCATTGCCTGCGGCGATGGCGCTCTCCAATTGCTGAAAGTGCAGCGCGCGGGTAAATCGGCTATGACGGCGGTGGAACTGCTCAAGGGTTTTGCCCTGCCGCGCGGCGCATTGCTGACCTGATGCCGCGCTACCGCCTTTCCATCGAATATGACGGCGGGCCTTTTGTCGGCTGGCAGCGTCAGTCCGAAGGCGCCTCGGTGCAGGGCGCGCTGGAAGACGCCATCGAGAAATTGTCGGGCGAGCGTGTCACTGTCACCGGCGCGGGCCGCACCGACGCCGGGGTGCATGCCCTAGGGCAGGTGGCGCATTTCGACTTGGTGAAGGCATTTGAAGCGGGCAAGGTACGCGATGCCCTCAATCATTATCTGCGCCCCGCGCCGGTTTCGGTGCTGGAGGCCGCGGCGGTTGATGGCGAATTCCACGCCCGATTTTCGGCCAAGTCGCGGCATTACCTGCTGCGCATTCTCAATCGCCGCGCCCCGCCGGCGCTGGAAGAGGGCCGGGTCTGGCATGTCAGCCCCAGGCTGGATGCGGAGGCCATGCATGTGGCGGCGCAGGCCCTGATCGGCCAGCATGACTTCACCACTTTCCGCGCCGCCGAATGCCAGTCGGCCTCGCCGGTCAAGACCCTTGATCGCCTCGATGTGTCGCGCCGCGCCGATGAAATCCATATTGAGGCTTCGGCGCGGTCCTTCCTGCATCATCAGATCCGTTCTTTTGCCGGGACCTTGAAGCTGGTGGGCGAAGGCAAGTGGAAACCGCGCGATCTGGCAGATGCGCTTAAGGCCAGGGAGCGCTCGCGCTGCGGCCCGGTGTCTCCGCCGGACGGATTGTATTTGATGAAGGTGGACTACTGAGGCCAGTTGTCATTCCCGCGTAAGCGGGAATCCATTTCTTCATCCTGCTCTATGTCAGACATGGATGCCCGCTTTCGCGGGCATGACAGGGGATAGTTTTAAAGATCCACCAAAGTCACGGCACCGGGATCGATCGGCTCGCCCAGAAAGATTTCACCCAGATGGGCAAAGCGCCCCGGCGCGTCAGTCGCCAGGAAGCGCGATTGCATCAGGACGCCTGTATGCAGCAGATCCCGTTCCTGCAGAATCTTTTCTACCGTCGCCGCGGTGGTCTCGGCACTGTCGACCAGCGCCACATCAGATCCCGCGATCCTGGCAATCGTGTCTTTCAGCACCGGAAAATGGGTGCAGCCCAGCACCAGCCCGCGCGGCCGCGGCATCGTTGCCAGCAAAGGATCGAGATAGCGATGCGCCGCCAGTTCGGCGATGGGTCCGTCGCGCAAGCCTTCCTCGGCCAGTGCCACGAATAGCGGACAGGCCTGCTGCACCACCGGCATATGCGGCGCGATGGCCTGGATAGCGCGAACATAAGCGCCGCCCTTGACCGTGCCTTCGGTGGCGATCACAGCGATGGGGCCGTCCGGCGCGGCGGCGACCGCCGCCTCGGCGCCCGGCTCGATCACCCCCACCACCGGCAGCGGCGCGAGAGTCTGCAACAGGGTCGGCAAAGCGGCGGCGCTGGCGGTGTTGCAGGCCACCACCAGCAGCTTGATGTCGTAGCGCATCAGCGCGGCGCTGGCCTGCACGGCATAGCGCGTCACCGTGTCGGCGCTCTTGGTGCCATAGGGCAGCCGCGCGGTATCGCCCAGATAGACAAAGGATTCATTGGGAAGCCGGACTTTCAGCGCCCGCATCACGGTCAGCCCGCCCATGCCGGAATCGAAAATTCCGATGGGCCGACTTGAAGCTTCGAGACTGCTCAAATCGGCGGCTTCGCGAAATAGGCGGTGATCAGCGCGGCATAGATGTCGGTCAGTGCCGCGATCTCAGCTACCGCCACGCATTCATCGGCCTGGTGCATGGTGGTGCCCGCCAACCCCAGTTCCACCACCGGGCAGAAATCCTTGATGAAGCGCGCATCCGAAGTGCCGCCGCTGGTGGAGAAGAAGGGCGACTGGCCGGTGACGCCGGACACCGTGTCGCTGACCAGCTGGGTGAATTTGCCCGGCGCGGTCAGGAACGACACACCGCTGGTCTGGGAGGTGACCTCGATGGTGCAGCCCGACTGGCGGGCGACCTGGGCGATGCAGTCGCTCACCCAGTTGATCAGGCTGTCGGGTGTGTGCTTGTCGTTGAACCGGATGTTGAAGGCGGCGCGCGCCTCGCCCGGAATAACATTGGTGGTGTCATTACCCACATCGAGCGTGGTGAAAGCTAGGGTCGAGGGATCGAAATGATCGTTGCCCTTGTCCAGCTTATGCGACGCCAGTTGGGTCACCAGTTCGGCCAGCACCGGGATCGGATTCTTCGCCTTCTGGGGATAGCCGACATGGCCCTGGACGCCCACGACCTTGAGCTTGAAATTGATCGAGCCGCGCCGCCCGATTTTCAACGTGTCGCCGGTCCGCGCCACGCTGGTGGGCTCGCCCACCACGCAATGGTCGATCTTCTCGCCGCGCGCCTTCAGCCATTCCAGCAGCTTGACGGTGCCGTTGACCGCCACGCCTTCCTCGTCACCGGTGATCAAGAGGCTGATGGAGCCCACGTTTTTTCCAATAGCTTGTGTTCCGGTCCTGGCCACGGCGGCGACGAAGGCGGCAATGGCCGATTTCATGTCGGCGGCGCCGCGGCCATAAAGCATGCCGTCCTTGACCTCGGCGGCGAACGGCTCCTGCTGCCAGCCTTCGCCGACCGGCACCACATCGGTATGGCCGGCAAAGCAGAAATGCGGACTGGTATCGCCCAGCCGGGCATAGAGATTGTCGACATCGCCAAACGGCAAGCGGTGCGTGGCAAAGCCCATCTGCTTCAGCACGGCTTCCAGCACGTCGAGGGCGCCGGCATCCTTCGGCGTCACCGACGGGCGACGGATCAGGGCCTGGGCCAGGGCAAGGGCGTCAATGTCGGTATTGGTGGAAGTGGGCATCAGTCGCGCAGCAATTCGTTGATGGAGGTTTTGGCGCGGGTCTTTTCGTCCACCCGTTTGACGATCACGGCGCAGTAAAGGTTCGGGGACATTTTATTTTGGCCTCCGTCTTCGCTGCGGCTTTTGTCGCTGGGCAGCGAGCCGGACACCACCACCGAATAAGGCGGCACCTTGCCCATATGCACTTCGCCGGTGGCGCGGTCGATGATCTTGGTGGAGGCCGACAGATACACGCCCATGCTGAGCACACTGCCTTCGCCCACGATGACGCCTTCGGCCACTTCGGCGCGAGCGCCGATGAAGCAGTTGTCCTCGATGATGGTGGGTGCCGCCTGCAGCGGTTCCAGAACCCCGCCCAAGCCCGCGCCGCCCGAGATATGGCAATGCGATCCCACCTGCGCGCAGGAGCCGACCGTGGCCCAAGTGTCGATCATGGTGCCTTCGCCGACCCGGGCGCCGACATTGACGAAGCTGGGCAGCAGCACCGCGCCCTTGGCGATAAAGGCGCTGCGGCGCACGATGGCGCCTGGCACGGCGCGGAAACCGGCGGCGCGAAACTTCGCTTCGTCCCAGCCGGTGAATTTGGAATCCACCTTGTCCCACCACACCGCTTCGCCCGGCGCGCCGGAAATCAGCTTCATGTCATTGAGGCGGAAGGACAGCAGCACGGCCTTCTTGAGCCATTCATGCACTTTCCACGCACCGTCGATCTTCTCGGCCACCCGCAAGTTGCCATTGTCCAAAGCGTCCAGCGCGGCTTCCACCGCGTCGCGCTCCGCGCCCTTGGTGGTGACGCCAAGTGTGTCGCGTTTGTCCCAGGCGGCTTCGATGGCTTGGCTCAAATCGCTCATGGTCAAATCCTGATGCTCTGCAGAAACTGGGTGAGATTTTCGGTCTCATGGTCGATATCGCTGGCGGACACATCCATCAGCGGGCCGTGCTTGCCCCAGGGCGCGTCGGTTTTCAACCATATCGTGGTCATGCCAAGGCTGCGCGCCGGAACCAGGTTGCGGGCAATATCGTCGAACATGGCGGATTCGCCCGCCACAACGCCGCCCGCCGCCACCACGGCGCTATAGGCAACCGCCTGCGGCTTGGGGGCAAAGTCCATGGTGCGGATGTCCCATACCGCATCGAACAGATGGCCCATGTCCAGCCGGTCCAGGATGCGCGCGGCATGATCGCGGCAGCCATTGGTGAAGACAAAACGCTTGCCCGGCAGCGCGACAAGCGCCGCCGTCAGTTCGGGATCCGGGCCAAGGTCGCCCAGGTCGATGTCATGGACAAAGCGCAGGTAATCCTCGGCGTCGCATTCATGTTCGCGCATCAGCCCGTTCAGGGTGGTGCCATACTGCCGGTAGAGATCTTTTTGCCGGACGCGGGCTTGCTCGTGCGGCAGCTTCAGCAAGCTCACCACATAATCGGTCATGCGCGATTCAATCTGCGCGAAAATGCCGTTGTTGGCGCGGTACAGGGTGTTGTCGAGGTCGAAAATCCAGCTTTTCACATGCCGGAAATCGGGCCGCTGATCGGGTGATTTCCTGTCTTTTTCCGCGGTGGCCGGGTTTTTCATGGGCGGAACATGGCGTGCAGCGGGGCGGTGCGCAAGGACCGTTAACGCTTGTCCACCATGCCTCTTTAGCGGCTGTTAAAGCGCTGCCGTCACAATGGTCCGCAAGTGCGAAAAGAGGGAATATGGGTCAGAAAATGCCGCCGCCCGCCGGGATCGCCAAGCCGGGTCTCGACCCGCGCGATGCCCTGGATATTCTGGAAATCAGCACCCGGCATCCGGGCGGCGCCATCCAGCTGGCGGCGCGCACCGATGCCGGCGCCGATGTGCTGCAGTATCTTGCCACCCATGGCGCGCCGGGAACGCGCGCCGCCGTGGCGGCCAACCAGAGCGCGCCCGCCGCCACCAACCGGCTGCTGGCCGGAGACGACAATGAGGATGTGCGCGCGGAACTGGCGGTGAAGATCGCGCGCCTGATGCCGGGCCTGACGGAACGCGAAAGCTCCCACATTTTCGCCCTCACCATCGAAACCCTGGAATGCCTGGCGCGGGACGCCGCCGTGCGCGTGCGCACCATCCTGGCCGAGGAGATCAAGTCCATGGATTGCGTGCCGCGCGACATCGTCGTGATTCTGGCGCGCGATCTTCATGCCATTGTGGCGGCGCCCATCCTGCAATATTCCCCGCTGCTGTCGGATGCCGACCTGATCGAAGTGATCGCCTGCGGCCAGGTCCAGGAAGTCCTGACCGCCATCGCCAGCCGCAAGCCGCTGAGCGAGAATGTCAGCCACAGACTGGTGCAGTCGCTTAATGTCCCGGCGGTGGCGGCGCTGCTGGTCAATCGCGATGCCAAAATCCGCAAGGAGACGATGGAACGCATTGTCGAGCAGGCCGAGGAGATCAATGCCTGGCACATGCCGCTGGCGCTGCGCGCCGATCTGTCGGCCCGCGCCATCCGCCGCATCGGCAGCCTCGTGGGCGCCTCCATCCTGGAACGGCTGGCGGCGCGCAACGATCTTTCCGAGGCCACCGGAATCTATCTCAACCGCGAATTGCGCGCCCGGCTGGCGGAAAGCTCCGATTCCACAGCGGGCGATGCCCCGTCACCGGCGGATGCCGTCGCGGCGGCGCGCAAGGACGGCCAGCTGGACGGATTGTTCGTGGAACAGGCGGCGCAGGCGGGCCGACGCGAAGTGGTGATCGCGGCACTGGCGGTGCTGGCCAACGTCACCGACCAGACCGTGAAAAAAATCCTGTCTTCGGGCAACGCCAAGCCGGTGATTGCGCTGGCCTGGCACGCGCATCTGTCAATGCGCGTCGCTTTCAAGATTCAGACCTTCATCATGAAGTTGCCGTCATCGGCCATCATGCCGGCCCGGGGCGGTATCGGTTTTCCGCTCAGCAAGGAAGAGATGCGCTGGCATCTCAACTATTTTAACATTCCTGCTTAGTTACTTCGTCACCAAGCCAACAGAGCTGATGCGGGCGACATAGCCGTTCAGGCCTTTTGTCTGGGTGAGCGCGAAGCCGGCTTCCGCAAGCCCACGCGTCTTGCAATTGCCCGCGCCCTGAATCTCGAACGCCGCCGCCGTGATGCAGAAACGCTGCGAGCCGGTGATGATGCTGGCGCCGGACTTGCGCTGGGCCAGGAGGTAAACCGCGTCGCTGGCCAGGGCATTGGTGATGGTCTTGGCGCAGGCGCCCGGATGCACCGTCCACCAGCCGCGTGACACCGGCTTGCCGCCGTCACGCTGGGCCAGCGCCACCAGCATTGCCTCCCTGCTATCGTTGCAGACGGTATAGCCGGCCGGCGCGATGGTCTTGCGTGCCTCGCGTTCCAGGGCATTGAACAGCTCGACATTGCCGTCGGTGGGCGTGAACTGCATCTTCTTGCGGAAATCGGCCAGCGCTGCGCCGGTCGCCTTGTCGGGGGCGCCGTTGATGCGTGCGATCTTGTAGCCATTGTCACTGAGCAGGCGTTTGCCCCCCGCCAGTTGCGCCTGGGTCATGTCCATCGCCGGCTTCTCGTCGAAATTCATCGTCCAGACCGAACGCCCATGATTGTCCAGCGGTGCGAAGGGCAGGGCGAAGGTATCGTCGGCGGTGCAGTAGGGCTGGGTCACGCCCTGGCGGATGGCGAAATTGGCGTCCTTGACGCAGACGGGATAATTGCCGCCCCAGGCGCGCGCCGGCCCGGAATGGGCGAGGGACGAGCGGGCATGGACCAGATAGGTCTCCGCGGTCAGCGGCTCCTTGCGCGTCAGATTGCAGTCGCCGGGCGCGATGCGGGCCCAGCCCTGGGTCTCGCTGCGCGGGCTCTGGATCGCCGAAGTCGCGGCATAGAGAATATAGCTGGTGCGATTGCACAAGGTCAGCGCCGCCTGGGCAGGCGCCCACAGACCGGGCGCCGTGATGCCCGCCAGCGCCAGCAGCGCCAACAACCAGGCCCGCGTCATTCCTGGGTGATCAGCGTGCCGGCGCCATGCTCGGTGAAAAGTTCGAGCAGCAGCACGTGGGGAATGCGTCCGTCTAGGATGACGGCCGCATTGACGCCGCCCTCCACCGCATCGATGGCGGTCTGGATCTTGGGAATCATGCCGCCGGAAATCGTGCCATCGGCGATCAGGGCACGCGCCTCGCGCACGCTGAGCTTGGGAATCAGCTTCTTGTCCTGGTCCAGCACGCCTTCCACATCGGTGAGCAGGATCAGGCGCTCGGCCTTCAGGGCGCAGCTGACCGCGCCCGCCACCGTGTCGGCATTGATGTTGAACGTCTCGCCCTTGCGGCCTACGCCGATGGGCGCGATCACCGGAATGGTTTCCGATTTCATGATCGAATGCAGCACTTCGGGATTGACCGTGTCGGGCTCGCCGACAAAACCCAAATCCACCGCGCCCTTCTCGCCGGTCTTGGGATCGGTCCGGGTCATCGCCACCTTGCGCGCGATCACCAGGTTGCCGTCCTTGCCCGAAAGCCCGACGGCGCGGCCGCCCGCGGCATTGATGCCGGTGACGATCTGCTTGTTGATCGAGCCGGTCAGTACCATCTCGACAATCTCGACGGCGGCCTGATCGGTGACGCGCAGCCCGTCGATGAAGGTCGACTCAATGTTCAGCCGCTTGAGCATGGCGCCGATCTGGGGTCCGCCGCCATGCACCACCACCGGATCGATGCCTGTCTGCTTCATCAGGACGATGTCCTGGGCGAAGTCGTCTGTGCCGGTGCCGGTCATGGCGTTGCCGCCATACTTCACCACGATGGTCTTCTGGTCGTATTTGAGAATATAGGGCAGCGCCTCGACCAGGACCCGGCCGGTCTGGCGCCAACGCGCCATCACCCGCAGGGTGCGGTCTTCAGGCGTGTCGTCGGAGGATCCGGCCATGGCGTCGCCCGCTTGAAAGCGGCGCGTTATAGCGCGCCAAATCCGGCGTTTCTACGGCTATTGCGCCAGGGTGGCCAGATGGGTGCGCAAAGCGGCTATGCCGTCGCCCGTGAAGGAAGAGGTTAACTGCACCTCCGTCAGCGCGGCGGTGTGCCTGGCGGCCTCGGTGCGCGCCGCTTCCAGCGCCGGCTCGCATTCGGCCGGCTTGAGCTCGTCACCCTTGGTCAGCACCAGGCCATAGGAGACGGCGGTCTTGTCCAGCAGCTCCATCACCTGGCGGTCGCTGTCCATCACCCCGCGCCGCGCATCGATCAGGAGCACGATGCGCCGCAGGCGCGCCCGGCGGCGCAGATAGGAGAAGATCATCTCCTGCCAGGCCTCGGATTCGGTTTTGGAACGCTTGGCGAAGCCGTAACCGGGCAGGTCCACCAGCATCAGCCGGTCGGCCAGATTGAAGAAATTGATCTGGCGGGTGGCGCCGGGGGTCTGCGACACCCGCGCGAGGCTTTTGCGACCGGTCAGGGCGTTGACCAAGCTGGACTTGCCGGCGTTGGAGCGCCCGACAAAGGCGACCTCGTTGAGCTTATCCGGCGGCAGCTGTTCGGCGCTGGTCGAGCCCCAGATAAAATCACACGGTCCCGCGAACAGCTTGCGGGCGGCTTCGTCGGGGCTGTCTGCCTCAGTCATTGGCTGCTTTGAGCTTGGGCGTCTTCTTCTTGTCGAAGAAAGCGACGTCGGCGCCTTCGCGCTTCATGATGTACCACTGCTGCGCCACCGACAGGATGTTGTTCCAGGCGTAATAGATCACCAGCCCCGCCGGGAAGGTGGCGAACATGAAGGTGAAGAGGATCGGCATCATGGCAAACATCTTGGCCTGGATCGGATCGGGCGGCGGCGGATTGAGCTTGGTTTGCATCCATTGGGTGACGCCATAGATGATCGGCCAGACGCCGATGGAGATGTAGCTCAGGATAGCCGGTAGAGCCGTGTGCGGGTTGTAGGGGATCAGGCCGAACAGGTTGAGGATCGAGGTGGGGTCCTGGGCCGACAGGTCGTGAATCCAGCCATAGAAGGGCGCGTGCCGCATTTCGATGGTGACGAACAGCACCTTGTAGAGCGCGAAGAACACCGGAATCGTCAGCAGGATGGGCAGGCAGCCCGAGATCGGGTTGGCCTTTTCCCGGCGGTACAATTCCATCATCTGCTGTTGCAGCTTTTGCGGATCGTCCTTGTGCGCCTTCTTCAGCTCCTCCATCTGGGGCTGCAGCTTCTTCATCTTGCCCATGGCGCGGTAGGAGGCGCTGGCCAGCGGGAAGAAGACCAGCTTGACCACCACGGTCAGCGCCAGGATGGCGAGACCGAAATTGCCCAAGAGCTTGTTGAAGAAATCCAGCAGCCATAAGAAGGGGCGGGTGAGGAACCAGAACCAGCCCCAGTCCACCGCATAGTCGAGCTTCGGAATGGCCTGGTTGTCCTGATAGTACTGCAGGATGTCCACCACCTTGGCGCCGGCGAACAGGCGGTGGGTGACGGTGGCGGACGACCCCGGCGCGACGGTGCGCTGGTTCAGGCGGTAATTGGCCTGATAGGCGTGGGCGCCGCTGGCGGTCTGGGTGCCCAGATACTGGCCGTTGAAATTCTCACCTTGCGGCGGGATGACCGCGGCCATCCAGTATTTGTCGGTGATGCCGACCCAGCCGCCGGTCGAGGTGAAGGCCTGGGGCAGTGTGCCGGCGTCCTCGAAGTCGCTGTATTTGGCGTCCTTCTGGCTGCCATTGGCGACGCCGACAAAACCTTCATGCAGGATGAAGAAGTCGATCACGCCCTTGGGACGGTTCTGCCGCGCGACATAGCCATAAGGATACAGGTTGGCCGCTGCACCGGTCTTGTTGGCGACGCTGTCGGCCATGGTGAACATGTATTTGTCGTCGATGGCGATGACGCGGGTGAAGACCAGGCCCTTGCCATTGTCCCAGGACAGGGTCACCGGCTTGCCGGGGGCCAGGGTGCCGCCGCTGGTCTGGGTCCAGTTGCTGTTCTCGGTCGGCATAACTTGATTATTGGAAGAGGAGCCGCTGACCCAGCCGAATTCCGCATAATAGGGATAGTCGGTGCTCTTGGGCGCCAGCAGCACGATCTCGGGGCTCTTGGGATCGACGGTCTCGCGGTATTTCTTCAGGCGAAGATCGTCCAGCCGCGCGCCTTTCAGCAAGATCGAGCCGTCCACCATCGGGGTGTCGATCTTCACCCGCGCCCCACCCACCTTCAGCGCCGCACTACGGGTCATGTGCGCCGTGCTGCTGGCAACGCCGGGAAGGCCGGGGGCTGCAGCGGCGGTGGCAGCATTGTTGGTGGAGGGGGTGCCGGGCTTGCTGGCGCCGGTCTGCTTGGCCAACTGCTCCTGGCGCGCCTGTTCGGCCTTCATTGACGGCGTGGCGACGAAAAACTGCCAGAGGAACAGCACGGCGGCCGAAAGCGCGATGGCGAGAAGGACATTCTTGTTCGTGTTCATGGTCGCCTAGTGTTTCGGATGGGGAACAGGATCAAAGCCCGACGAACCGCCGAGCCAGGAAATGGGATGGCAGCGCGCCAGTCTTCTTACAGTAAGCCACAGGCCTTTGACGGGGCCGTGAAGCTCCAGCGCCTCCAGGGCATAGGCCGAGCAGCTGGGCGTGAAGCGGCAGGACTGCGGCAGCAGCGGCGACAGCAGCGCGCGATAGGCGTGGATGGGCGCGGACAAAAGCGCGATTCCGATCCTGCGCATGGCTCAACCCTCTCCCGCTTTCGCGTCCAGCTTGCGATGCGCCGATTTCAGGGCCGTGGTGATGTCGGACAGAAGGGCCGGAAACGCGCGCGCCACGGTGGTGCCGCGCGCGACCAGAACATAGTCATGGCGTTCGCGTCCCAAAAGGGGCAGCAGCTGTTGTGCCGCAGCGCGCAGCCGGCGCTTGGCGCGGTTGCGGGCTACGGCATTGCCGATCTTCTTGCTGGCGGTGAAGCCGATGCGCAGGCGGCCCGGTGCGGTATCGCCCTCGGGCGTGGCGCAGGTTTCCAGGGTGATGGCGCCTTCGACACGGCGGATTCCCCGCGCTGCCCTTAAAAAGTCAGCCCGTTTTTTCAGACGGTCCACGATGGCTTTATCCATTGGTCGCGCGATCGTATCGCGCTCCGAGGGCGTCCCTGAGGCGCCGCTTAGGCTCAGGCCGAGAGTTTCCTGCGGCCGCTGGAGCGGCGGCGATTCAGAATTTTGCGGCCGCCGGGCGTGGCCATGCGCGAACGAAAGCCATGGCGGCGCTTGCGCACGAGTTTGCTAGGCTGATAGGTGCGCTTCATGGTCGTCAGGCTCCGAAAAGGCCGATAATGGCAGCAAAGAGCGGGGTTTTTAGGCGGCAGGCCCGTCCCTGTCAACGACCGGTGCTAGGCCCCCAGATTGAAATATTATTTCAATCTGGCTAGCTACAGCGTAGCGCTGCCGCGATAGCGGGGCCTATTCCAAGCTTAGTCCCCGATAACCACGCCATCCCGCCGGGGGTCGGCCCCGCCGATATAGCCGCCTTTGACCTTTTTGATGCCGTGCAGGCCGCTGCCTTCGCCCATCACCACGGTCACGCTATGGCCCATGGCGGTCAGGAGGGGGGCCAGGGCGTCGTTGACGGTCGATTTTTCCAGCCTTGTGGGGCTGTTGAGGTTGAGCTGGCGGGGCTGGGCAATGGCGTCGGACGGGGTCAGCCCCCCGTCCAGCATGGCGACCACGGTCTGGGCGACATAGCCGATAATGGCCGGGCCGCCCGGCGACCCTACCGACAAAAGAAAGTCGCCGTCCTTGTCGAACACGATGGTGGGCGACATGGCGCTCAGGGGGCGCTTGCTAGGAGCGGCGGTATTGGCCACCGGCAGGCCGTTCAGCACCGGGTCGAGTGAGAAATCCGTCAGCGTGTTGTTGAGGAAGAAGCCTTTGACCATGATATTGGCGCCGAACACCGACTCCACCGACGTTGTCATGGCGATGACCTGGCCCGACTTGTCGACGATGGTCATGTGGCTGGTGCCGTGCATCACCGGCGATTTTTGCGGCGACAGGGCGGCGTGTTTCTCCGGCGGATTGCCGGCGGTGGCGGTACCCATGTCTTTTGCCGGATCGATCAGCGCCGCGCGGCTGTCGATATAGCCTGGGTCCAGCAGGCCCTTGATCGGCACTTTTACAAAAGCGGGATCGCCGACGAACTTGGCGCGGTCGGCATAGGCCAGGCGGCTGGCCTGGGCGCGCAGGTGAACCTCGCTCAAGGTGCCGGGCTGGAGCTGCGCGGAGGGAAAACGCTGCAGCATGCCCAGGATCTGCACAATGGCGATGCCGCCAGAACTGGGCGGCCCCATGGAGCACAGGCGCCAGAGGCGATAGGGGCCGCAGACCGGTTCGCGCTCCAGCGCCGTGAAGTTCGCCAGGTCCGCCAGCGTCATGCCGCCCTGATTGACCGGCGCGCCCTGAACCTTTTCGACAATCGCCTGCGCGATCTCGCCGGTATAGAACGCTTTGCTGCCGCCGCTCGCGATCCGCTTGAGCGTGGCGGCATAGTCCGCGTTTTTGGTGATCTCGCCTTGCGCCAGGGGCGTGCCGTCGGCGTGGTAAAAACGCGCCTTGATGTCGGGCATGTTGGCGCCGCGTTTGAAATTCGCAATCGTGCGCGCCAGCTTGGGGCCGACCGGAAAGCCGTTCTCGGCCAGCGCAATCGCGGGCTGGAACAGTCGCGCCCAGGGCAGCTTGCCATGCTTCTTGTGCGCCATTTCCAGCATGGCGACGACGCCGGGAATACCGACCGACAAGCCGCCGGGAATCGCGTCGGGCTTGGTGCGCGGCTTGCCGCCCGCGTCTAGGAACATGCCGGGCCGCGCCGAGGCGGGGGCCGCTTCGCGGCCGTCAAAGCTGGTGGTTTTCCTTGTTGCGGGATTGAACAGAAGCATGAAGGCGCCGCCGCCGATGCCCGATGATTCCGGCTCGACCAGACCCAGCACCATCTGCACGGCAATGGCCGCATCCACCGCGCTGCCGCCCGCGCGTAATATTTCCAGTCCGGCATCAGCCGCCAGAGGATTGGCGGCGGCGACCATCTGCTGCTTGGCGAAAGGGTGAACGAAGCCTGGTGCGGTCTGGGCAATGGTGTGCAGCGGCAGCGACACTGCAAGAACAAGTGCAAGAAAAAGGCGGGCACTTCGCATCAAACACACCAGTCAGACAGCCGCACCGCATCGTAGAAGCGCCAGCGGTGAGGGCAACAAAAAAACCCCGCCGGTGAAGGCGGGGCTTTGTCGCAATGTTGCGATTGGCTGAATTTAGCGCACGAAGACGCGCACTTCGCTGGCGGTGGCGCCCGGATCGGTGGCGGAGGCCACGTTCAGCCGCGTCGCGGGCACGCCCATGTCGGTCATGGAGCGCATGACATCCTGGGCATGACGGCGGGCGGTGGACTGGGCGATCTGCACCGAAGCGGCGGTGCCGCGGGTGGGCGAAACCGCGACCACCTGGAAGCCGGCGCTGGGACGGTTTTGCAGCGCTTGGTTCAGCGCCGCAAAGAGGGCCTGCTGATAGTCGACGCCGGGGCGATCGAACTTTATCACCACAAGCGGGCTGCCGCCGGATACCAGCTGCACCCCGCCGCTCATCGAAACGCCCGTGCCGCCGCCATACAGCTCGCCGCTCTTGATCGAGGCAGACAGCACGGTGAGGTTGGCGCGTTCGGTGGCCGCATAGGCGGTGGAGCGCTGGACGTTGGCGGCAATTTCCTTCAGCAGGCGGTCGACCATTACGATGGTCTGCGCGGTCTGGTCTTCCAGCAGGCGCAGCTGGCGATGATCTTCATCCACGGCGCCCGAGACGGCGAAGGTGGCGCTGATCTGGTTCTGGGCATAGTGGGCGGTCGAGGAGTCATTGTTGGCGTCGGTGCCCAGCACATTCATTGAGTTGATGTTGGCCGACAGCGCGTCCAGCTGGGATTGCGCCGCATTCCATTGTGCCACCAGTTCGGGGTTGCCTCGGGTGGTGCCCACCTGCAGGCGGGTGGTGATACGGGCCTTGGCATCCTGGTATCCACCGGCGGCGGCGGCACCGGCATTGCGCAGGTCGGCCAGGCGGGCGGAATTTGTGGACAGCTTCTGTTGCAGACCCGCGACCTGGGCGCGCAGGGACTGGATGGTCCTGTTGACCTGGGTGCCGGTATCGGGACCGGCATCAATCGCGACCTCGGTGATGGTGGTCACCGGGGCGGCGCCCGTAACCGGGTTGAACGGTACGGTCATGGCCGGCGCGCCGGCGTCGGCAGCGGCAGCGGTCGGGGCATCATAAGCCGCCATTTCGCTTTCGTCGCTGAATTCGCTTTCGTCGCTGAATTCGCTTTCGTCGCTGAACGTGCTGTCGATGACAGAACAGGCCGCCAGGCTCAGCCCGGCTGCCACCGCAAAAGCGAAAAAAAGACCCTTTTTGAGCCCGTGCTTTGCTGGAATTACCTTCATTGTGCTCTCCGCTGCCCGGCGCCGATGCCCGACGAAACAAAAGCCGGTGCCAAAAACCAACCCCATCCCGCACAAGCGGGAGGGGGGACCCTGAGTCCAAGTCTTAACCAGAGGGGCGGTGGTGGACAAGGGAGCAGGACGCCACTTTACCCGAAATCGTCACGTTTTCACCGGGACTTGGGAGGAATCGGGGGGGTGTGCTGCCCATGTCTCAGGCTGGGCAGGGTTGTTCTTGCCTTTGGGGAGGGTCCTGAATAGGTTCGCGCCTCCAAAACGCACCCGTAGCTCAGCTGGATAGAGCACCAGACTACGAATCTGGGGGCCGGAGGTTCGAATCCTTCCGGGTGCGCCATTTTTTCTTAGCGAACGCAGTGAGCTTAGGAAAAATGAGCGCCCCTTCGAGCGCAGCGAGGGGGGGCCGCCATGCCGTCATCCCTAAGCAAAGCGAGCTTAGAAAAAGTGAGCGCCGCTTCGATCGGCAAAGCCGCGAGGGCGGCCGCCAGCCGAGTCCGCTTGGCTTCCACCCGGTTGCCCCCCAAAACCTCCGATCTCTGCTATTTTCCTGCGCATGACGAATCTCACAATCATCTGCGCGGTGTGGAGCAAGGATGCGCGGCGGCTGGAATTGCTGCGCGCCCACCGCGAAAATCTGCGCCGGCAGTCGCTGGCGGTTCACGCCCTCTATGTTTTCGATGGCGGTGATCAGCCGCCGGACTGGCTGGACGCCGAAACCATCACCTCCAGCCAGGACCTCACCATCTACCAGGCGTGGAATCTGGCTTTGGCCCGCGTTACCACGCCCTTGGTCATGAATCTCAACCTGGATGACCGGCTGGCGCCGGATGCGGCGGAAAAGCTGGCGCACCAGCTTGAACATAGCGACGCGCAGCTTGCCGGCGGCGACTGGCGCATCTGCTATTCCCAGGACGAGACAGACGCGGTGGTGCCCTGTTATCCCGCGCAGGAGCTGGTTTTTTCCGGCGATTGCCCGCCCAGGATCGAGCCATCCCGGCGGCTGGGCAGCGGAACGGGCGAGCGCCTGACCTTTGGGCCGGCGGTGATGTGGAAAATGGCGGCCCATATCCAGGTGCCGCGCTATCCTTGGCGGCTGAACGACGGCACCCTCATCAAAAGCGTCGCGGACGGCGCCTTTTGGTCTATTCTTTCGCACCTGGGTGGCCAGTTGTCGCGGCTGCCGCTGGTGATCGGCAATTATCACTTCCACCCCGCCGAACAGGCGGAGTACCGCCATCCCGAAGACTTGGGCAAAATCCTTCCCAACATTCTCAAGATCTGAGCGCCGTGGCCTTAGTTTTGACACCTGCCGGACAGTATTGAACACTCAACAAACAGCGCGCATTCGCCGCGAGCAAAAATCCGCATGCGATCAACCGCACAACCATTTTCAACGATAAGGATATAAGCCGCCATGAGTAGCCCCTGGGGTGCGCAGCCGCCGAAGCTGCCAAACATAGATCTGAATTTCGGCAAGTTGCCCAAAGGCGCGGTGCAGGCCGGCATCGGCGCCGTCGTCGTTTTGTTCATTCTTTTCTCCAGCGCCTACACGATCGATGAAGGCGAGCGCGGCGTGATCCTGCGCCTGGGACGTATTGTCGGCGAAGCCGGCCCGGGACTGCATTTCAAGCTGCCCATCATCAACACCGTCGAAAAGATTTCCGTGCAGATCCAGAAGGAAGCCTTCGAGAAGACGGATGTCGGCGACACCAGGCTGCAAACCTATTCGCGCGACCAGCAGCCGGCGACCATCGCCATGGCGGTCAACTATCATGTGACCGATGCTTCCGCCGTCTATGCGCAATACGGCTCGCTGACCAACATGAAGTCGCGCGTTATCAATAGCCGCGCCTATGAGCAGCTGAAAACCGTCTTCGGCCAGTTCGACGCCGCCGACGCCATCCAGAAGCGCACCCTGCTGAATGCCCAGGTCTTTGCCGCGATCCGCCAGGCCGTGCGCGGACCGGTGGTGATCGACAGCGTGCAGATCGAGGATATTACCTTCTCGAACCAGTATGAAACCGCGGTCGAACTGCGCATGCAGGCCATCGTCAAGCAGCAGCAGGCCGAAGCCGACAAGCAGAAGCGCATCATCGACGCCGACGCGTTATCCTATGAAGTGAAGGCCGCCGCCGACGCCAAGGCGCACCAGATCGACGTACAGGGCAAGGCGGAAGCCGGTGCCATCCAGGCCCGTGGCGATGCCTTGCGCAACAATCCCGCTTTGCCGACCCTGGTCGCATCCGAGAAATGGAACGGCGTGCTGCCGACCACCATGGTGCCGGGCAACGCGCTGCCCTTCCTGAACCTCAACAGGTAGGCCCCCAAAGCCAAGATACGCCCGGCGGATTTGCCCTGCCGGGCGCCTTGACAGGTCTCGCATTGGCTCCTTTGCTACGCGGCGAAAGCGTGACGGAGGATCCTCATGTGCGACGAGTTCATTCACCCGGGCTTGGTTGAAGATTCGCGGCTTTCGCGGCGCAGTTTCGGCTTGTTGACCGTGGCGGGCGCGGGCGTTGCCGCCGCGCCGGCGCTGGCCCAGTCCAACGTCACCGAGAAGGACGTCGAGATAAAGACTGCCGACGGCACCTGCGACGCGGTGCTGTTCACTCCCGCCGGCACGGGCATCTGGCCGGCGGTGCTGGTATGGCCCGATATCATGGGCCTGCGGCCCGCCTTCCGCGATCTGGGCCGCCGCCTGGCGGGCCAGGGCCATGTCGTGCTGGTGGTCAATCCCTTCTACCGTTCCGCCAAGGCGCCGGTGATCGACGACAAATTCGATTTCAGCAATCCCGAACAGCGCGCGCGTTTGATGGGCTATCGCGGCGCCATGAGCGACGACGGCGTGGACCGTGATGCCGTGACGTATCTCGCGTTCCTGGATGCCCAGGCCCAGACCAACAAGGTGCGCAAGGCCGGCGTGCAGGGCTATTGCATGGGCGGCACCTTGTCATTCCGTACCGCCGCCGCTGTTCCGAACCGCATCGCCGCCGTCGGCAGCTTCCATGGCGGCAACGGCTTGTTCAGCAAGAATCCGAACAGCCCGCACCTGCTGATCCCCAAGACCAATGCCAGCTTCCTGATTGCCCACGCCCAGAATGACGACGCGCAGAATGTGCAGATGAAGGAAGACCTCAAGGCGGCCTTTGCCGCTGCCAATCGCCCGGCGACGGTCGAGGTCTATGCGGCCAACCACGGTTGGTGTGTCAAAGGCAGCGCCGTTTATAACGAAGCGGAAGCCGAGCGGGCCTGGGCCGCGCTGAGCGCGATGTACAAGAAGCAGTTGGCCTAAAGCGCTTCGACTAGGGCGCCGGTTCGCCCGTGGCTGCGATCAGCAAGCGCACGAACTCCTTCATCTTGGGGCCGTCGATCCAGCGCACCACCGCCACGATGTCGTGCTGATAGTCGATGAAGATGATATTGGCGCCGTCGCCGTTGAAGGACAGGCTGTCGGCGCGCGCCGCCGGATACAGTTTCTTGCCGGTGTTCAGGTACCAGTTGCAGAAGCCGTAGCCGGGATTGGGGCCGGTGGGCGTTGACGCCATCGTCACCCACTTTTCCGACAATATGGTCTTGCCGTTCCACTTGCCCTTGGCTAGGCCCAACAGGCCCAGCCGGGCCTGGTCGCGTGCCGACAGGAACATGCCGCCGCCCCAATGGCCGCCACCGCTCACCACCTTGGTGCGTTTGCCGTCGATCATGGTCCAGCTGTTTTCATAGCCTTCCCAGTGCCAGGTGTCGGACATGCCGATGGGGTCGGCGATGTTTTCCTTCATCACCTCGGGCAGTGGCCGCCTCCACAGATGGGTCAGCGCCAGCGCCAGCGCATTGACCCGCACGTCATTATACTTCCAGGCCTTGCCCACCGGCGGCGGGCCCTTGGCTAGTTCGCTCCAGGGCTTGCCGGGGTCAGGGCGATCCGCCCACCATGGCTTGCCCCACATGGTGCCGATCCATCCCGACTGCTGGCGCAGCATGTCGTTCCAAGTGACGGGCTGGTTGTGTGCCAGCATGTAATCCGGCGTCGGTCGGACATAATCGATGACGCGGTCATTGACGTTCTTGATCATGCCACGGTCGAAGGCGACGCCCGCCACCGAGGATACGAAGGTCTTGGTGACCGAGAAGGTCATGTCGACTTCGCGGGTCTTGCCCCATTCGGCAACGATGTAGCCGCCCTTGATAATGATGCCGTTGGCGGGGGCATGCGCTTTCAAAGGCCCGATGGGCGAACTGAAAGCTTCGCCATTCGCGGCGTATTTCAGCGGGATCGAGACGCGCAGGTCGCGGATGTCCACGGCCTTGGCCATGTCCGGCGGGTATGTCTGTTCGGCGGAAATCGCGAAATCGATAGCCGCCTTCAGCTTGACGGGATCGAGTTTGGCCTGCGCCGGGGTGCGGGTGGCCCAGCCATCGCCTTTGGCAGGAAAATATTCGACCGCAAAGGCCGGCGAGCTCAGCAGCGCCGCGCCCAGCAGGGCGCCAATCCATCTGGTCTTCATGCGTCCCACCCCTATTTTTGGAAAAATCCTAGGAGCGGACCAAAGGGAATACAAGCGGCGCGAAATAGGCTGGAGCAGCGCAAAACAACAAGGGTATTCGGCTGTAGATGCCGTCTGTGTCGCGCCGGTGCGCCCGACATTAAGGCGCCGCAATCATTGGAGCAGCAGCTTGCGAACTCCGTCCATGATCACCTTTTCCGCTGCCAGCGTGGTCTGAGAGACCGTGATCTCATAGCCGCCCTCGCCATAGGCGCGTTCGTGGCCGATATAGCCAAGGCCTTCGGCATAGGCCGCCACGGCGACGAAATCGTTTGGGCTGATCGCCTGCGCGCCGAGCTGGTATTGGACGAAGGCCTCACCCGGGATGTGCACCGAATAGGCTTTCCCCAGTCGCAGTGCGACGAGCGTAGTGCCCTCTTCAAGCGCTTGCGCCCGCGTATATTTGCTGATCGCCGCAAGGCGCTCATTCCCCGGGCGTGCCGTGTCGGCGGCGACCGCGCGCGCTTCGTCCTTGAAGGCGCCGTATTTGGCGGGCAGCGAGATGTCGGTGGTGCGCCACTCCACATCCGCCGGTGTCAGTGCGGAACGATCGGTTGCGGTCCATGCGCGCGCCATGGCGTCCTGCAACCGTCCGGCAAATTCTTCGCGGGCGCGCGGGGTGCCGTCATTGTATTTGCCCAAGGTGATGTTGCCGCCCGCGCCGGTGAAATAGACCTGGAACACGCCGGTCTCCTTCTGGCGCCGCTCGCGCGCCATCCCCGGGAAATCGCTGGTGGGGATGCCCTTGCCGAACCACACCTGCGGATGGGACGCGTAATAGGTGAGCGCGGCCAGCGGGCGATTGCCGTTCCAGAAGCTGATGGTGCGCACGGCGGGATCGATCAGCCCTTCGGGAGCGGCCTTGGCTTCCTCCGGATGGAAGATGCTCAGGCGATGGCCGTCCACATCGGCGTCCACCTTGATCTGCGCGGCGACCTCCGCCGGATACACATTGGTGTAGGTCGATTGACGGTGAAACGCCACGCGCCCGTTGGCGCCCATGAGGCGCCGGTTCGCACCGAGCCGTTCCGCATTCGCCTTGCCGGTGCCGACATGGGTAACCGGCTGGGCCTGGCGCAGCGCCCTGGTCAGCGCCGCTGCGGAATTTTCCATCACCGAGCGCGCCCACAGGCGCTTGTCCGGCACGCCGGCCGGGACAGCTTCCGGCAGGCCAAGCCTGGCCCGTTCGTCGTAGGCGAAGAAGGCGGCACCCGGCGCGTCATGCTGATGGAGAGTGTGGACCGAGACCCGGTCCGGTGTGGTGCCCGCCGCCTTTGCCAGCAGCGCGTGCCACTCGTCGCGTGCCCGTCCATCGACCCCGCCCCAGTCGACCGCCAGCATGACGAAGGGTTTTCCCGCGCCGGTGATCACCACGCCTTTGGCCAGCAGCCGTTCGCGGATTTCTTTCACCACCGAATAGCCCATATCGTAGCCGACCGGCGGCGTCGCATCGGTTTGGAAGGTGGCGATCCGCAAGCCCCCCGCTTTGTCGGCCGCAAGGGCGGGCTGGACGAGGGCCGCGAACAGCAGCCCGATCATCAGCATGTATCGGCGGCCGGCTGTAACGATGGTAATGGAGCCGGTGTCGGCATTCAGCTGCGTGAGCTGGTTCTTCATCAGGAAATCCATAATTCCCCCATATACGCCACCGTCAGAGCGGCGGGTTCGCCCGCTGACAGCCCGCGAAGCTATATTGCACGCGGGTGCGTGGTTTTTTTACCCCAAATTGGCAATAGCGATCGATCAGGCGGAATAAAACCGGCGCATGGCCCTGAAAAGCGAAGTAAAATTTCCGCTCTCCAAGGACGGAGTGACAGCAATGAGCCCTTCGCTGCTCCAGCTACAGCGGCAAGCCCGTTCTATTCACAACCGCTCGCAGGACCAGATTGGAAGAAAATCGAGCTACACCCGGCAAGCGGCGTAGTACCGTCGCATACAGTCTTTCCAGCCCTTCAAGATCTGCGACAGATACGCGAAGCAGATAATCCGGCGCTCCTGTCAACAAGTGACATTCCATAACTTCAGGAACTCTTGCTACGGCCTTCTCAAATTTCACCACTTCATCGTCCGACTGGTTCGCCAAGCCTATCGAGACGATGGCCGTCAGATTCAATCCGACTGCCGCCGGCTTGATGCGCACGGTGTAGTTTTCGATTACGCCACTTTCCTCCAATTTTTTTAGACGGCGAAAGCTGGCGGATTCCGACATGCCAGCCGCGACTGCCAATTCCGCATTGGTCGCCCGCCCGTTGCGCAGCAATTCGCGAAGAATTGCCCGGTCGCTGGGCTCCAGAAGGGCTGGAGAATTATCTCGAATTCCCTTTGTTTCCGCCATAGTTTTTCCGGTGACAGGCCTTTTGGGGCATTCTGCGGTGAAAAAATCCACTGCTCAAGGGATAATGTTGCCGAAGTCAGGGTGAGAAGCGTCAAATGCTGAGCTTCAATGCTGACGACCAGGAGCCGGAAGCGCCCATGTCTTTGTCGTTTGAACGCTCGGCGCAGTTGATCGCGCAAAGCGCCAGCCACGTCGCCGGCGGGGTCAACAGCAATTTCCGCATCGGCATGGCGGGCGGACCGCTGGTATTTGCGCGCGGCGAGGGCGCCTATCTGATCGATGCTGACGGCAACCGGCTGATCGATTATTATTGCGGCATGGGCGCCATGGTGCTGGGCCACACCCCGAAGGGCGTGCAGCAGGCGGTCAAGGACCAGGTCGAAAAGGGCATTCTGTATGCCGGCCAGTCGGAGATCGAATTCGAAGCCGCCAGCATTCTTTGCGAGCGCATTGCGTCGGCCCAGCGCATCCGCTTCGGCTCGTCGGGATCGGAAGTGGCGCAGGCCGCCTTCCGCCTGGCCCGCGCCGCCACCGGCAAGCGCATCATCCTGAAATTCGAAGGCCATTATCACGGCTGGTTCGACAATATCCTGTGGTCCACCGCGCCGGGCGAGAATGCGGCGGGGCCGCAAGACGCCCCGGTGCTGGTGCCGGGCAGTGTCGGGCAGGACCCCATCGATGCCGCCGGACTGGACGTGATCGGCTGGAACGATCTTGCGCGCTTGGAAGCGCGGCTGGCCAAGGGCGATATCGCCGGCGTGATCATGGAGCCGGCCATGTGCAACCAGGGCGCCATCGCGCCCGCGCCCGGTTACCTAGAAGGCGCGCAGGCGGCCTGCCGCAAGCATGGCGCCATCCTGATTTTCGACGAAGTTATCACCGGCTTCCGGCTGGGCCGTAACAGCGCCCAGGGCCGCTTCGGTGTCACGCCCGATCTGTCGATTTTCGCCAAGGCGATTGCCAACGGTTTTCCGGTCGCCGCGATTGTCGGACGCGCCGATCTGCTGGACCTGTTCGTCACCGGCGGTGTGCTGCATGGCGGCACGTTCAATGCCCAGCCGGTGACCATGGCGGCGATGGTGGCAACCCAGAAGGCTCTGACGCCGGAGCATTATGAACAAAGTTCAAAACGCGGCATCAGGCTGCGCGATGGCATCGCCGGGATTTTGAAAGACGCCGGTATCAAGGCGCAGGTCACCGGCTTTGAGCTGATGTTCCATGTCGGCTTCGGGCTGGACGCGCCGGCGAAAAATTATCGCGACCTTTTGAAACTCGACAAGGCGGGCTATGTGAAGTTCGCCCATGCGCTGCTCAAGCGCGGCGTGCGGGTGCTGGAGCGCGGCGCCTGGTTCGTGTCGTCGGCGCATGACGATGCGGTGGTGGACGCCACCCTGGAAGCAGTGCGCGGCGCGGCAAAAGACGTCAGCTAGATTTCGCGCCCTTGTCCTTGAACAGCAGGTAGGTCAGGGCATGCGCGGTGGAAGACGCCAGCAGCGCCAGGCCGAAGGCTGTCCAGACGCCTGTCATTCCCAGCAGGATATAAAGCGCAAAACAGAAGGCGCCGATCGAGGCCAGACCCATCGACATACCGGCCACCGCTTCCTGCACGGCGCGGGGGCCATACTGGATATGGTTCGATACCGCGATCACCGAGCCGATCATCGGGAAGGTGGAGAAGAGGCCTGACCAGCGCGAACCCAGGGCGTCGGAGAACTGGGTGATCACCACGGTCAGCACCGCGCCCGCGATCATGCGCACCGGCAATCCCCACCAGACATGTTCGCGCTGTTCGTCCGAGGCTTCGCCGCGCGGATAGGCCAGGAGAGCGACGATAAAGGCCAGAACGGGCAGCAACATCGTCCAGGGGGATAGTTGCTGCGCCTCCAGCATCACCAGCGCCATCACCGTCCAGACCGCAATGCTGATGACGATGCACCAGAACCAGTTCAGGATCCGGGAACACCAGGAATAGGCCATGGCGAAGCTCAGCCAGGCCACCAGCCCATACCAGGCGCCCAGCGCGCTGGCACTGCCAAAGGCCGGGCCGTGATCCAGGGTGATGAACAGCAGCAGGGGCAGGGCCACGACCGGAAAACCGGACAGCCAGCCCGCCACACGGGGTCCGTGCAGGCGCTCCATAATGCCCAGCGCCAGAACCGCCAGCGGGATGATGGTGAGTTTGAGGAGCAGCACCGGCAAATCCGTTTGATGATCCATTTCTAGGCTGGAAACGCCGCATGCGCCAATGCTGCAACGCCATAGGTGCCATGCTTGCAGTTGCGCAGAAAAACCGGGAAGGTTTGGAAAAAGGGGCTGTCATGACCAAGGTTTTCATTGCCGGGATTTTTCACGAGACCCATTCCTTTTCGGGGGAAACCACCGGGCTGGAAGGGTTTGAGATTCATCGCGGCAAGGAAATCACCAGCCGGGTGGGCGATGCCTCCCAGATCGACGGTTTCCTGAGCGTCGCGGCCAAGGAAGGCTGGGAGGTGGTGCCGAGCGTGATCTATACCGGCAGCGCGTCGGGCACGGTGGACCATGACGTGTTCGAGACATTCTGGGGCGAAGTGAAGCCGATCCTGGAAAAGGCGCTGGCCGACGGGCTGGATGCCATCCACCTTTCGCTGCACGGCGCCATGGTCACCAGCGGCTGCGATGATCCGGAAGGCGAGTTGATGGCGCGCATCCGCGCCACGCCGGGCGCCGAAAATCTCCCCATCTATTGCGTCGGCGATCTGCACGCGACGCTGACGCCGCGGATGGGTGCGCTGTCGGACTGCATGATCTTCTACCGCGAATGCCCGCACACCGACGCCTATGACAGCGCCGTGCTGACCACCGAACTGCTGGCGCGCTGTCTCAAGACCGGCGTGCGGCCCAGGCATCTGGTGCTGGTGACGCCGATTATCTGGCCGCCCACCGGCACCGGCACCAAGGACGGGCCGATGCGGGCGCTGGAAGACGCCGCCCGCCGCCTGGAAAAGGATGTTCCCGGCGTGCTGGCGGTGAATATCGTCGGCGGCTACGCTTTTTCCGATGTGCCCCATGCGGGCGTCGCGTTCAGCATCATCACCGAAGGCGACGAGGCGGCGGCGCAGGGAGGCCTGCGCGAACTGGCGCAGATCGCCTGGGACATGCGCGAAGGCGGCATTCCGCCCGAGCATGATCTCGACACGGTGGTGCGCGAATTCAAGCCGGCGGGCAAAGGCCCGATTTTGCTGGTAGAGCCAGCCGACAATATCGGCGGCGGCGCGCCGGGCGATGGCACCGACGTGCTGCGGGCACTGCTGAAATACAATGTGCAGGGCGCCGGCGTGGCGCTGGCCAATGCCAAGAACGTGGCAGCGCTGCAGGACATTCCCATCGGCGGCAAGACCACCTTGTCCATCGGCGGCAGTTCGCCGCTTGATCCCGGGCCGGTGACGCTGGAAGTCGAACTGGTTTCCAAAAGCGATGGCGTGTTCGAGCTGGAAGACAAGAATTCCCATCTGGTGGGATCGCTGGGCAAGATCATCCGCATGGGACCGTGCGCGGTGGTCAAGCATAAAGGCCTGACCATTCTGCTCACCAGCAAGGCGCTGCCGCCCTTCGATCTGGGCCAGTGGCGCAGCCAGGGCGTCAATCCCGAAGACCTCACCATGATCGGCGTCAAGGCGGCGGTGGGTCACCGCGTCGCCTATGGCAAGATCGCCGCGGGCGAATTTACCGTCAGCACCAGCGGGCCTTGCACCTCCGATATCACGCGGCTGCCTTACACCAAGCTGCGGCGGCCGGTTTTCCCGCTGGACCGCCTGGAGGCGTGATGGACCGGGACCGCCGCGTGATGCTGGGCGCCGCGGCGGCGGGTGTGCTGGCACATCCGGCATGGGCGCAGCGTTCCGGCACCACGGCGCGTCAGCGCACCATCAACGCCATGATGACGGATGAACCGGCGCATCTGAACTATCCGCTGTTCAACACAAGGATCATGCAGGAGATCTGCGGCAACATAAATGAATCGCTGTTGCAGGTCGACTGGCAGTTCAAGCCGCAGCCCAACCTGGCGCGTGCCTTTGAGATGTCGCCGGACGGGATGCGCTATACCTTCCATCTGCGCCCCGATGTGACCTGGCATGATGGCATGCCCTTCACAGCCCGCGATGTGGCGTTCAGCTGCGGCGTGATGCTGCCCCAGCTCAATCCGCGGAGCCGCGGCGCTTTCAGCCATATCCGCGAGATCAAGGCGGTCGACCGCTATACCGTGCGGTTCGAGATGAAGGAGCCGTTCAATGCCTTTCTGCTGTCGCTGGTGGCGTCCAGCGCCCCGATGATGCCGGCGCACATCTATGAAGGCACCGATTTCCGTACTAATCCTTACAATTTCAAACCCGTCGGCACCGGCCCATTCAAATTCAACCGCTGGGCGCGGGGACAGTTCATCCATCTGACCCGCAACGAAAGTTACTGGCGGCCCGGACAGCCCGGCATGGACGGCATCTATTACCGCGTCTGTCCGACACCAGAGCAGCGCTTGGTGGCGATGGAGTCGGGCGCGGTGGATCTTGCCATGGCCGATGACATCGACACGGTGGTCAATTCACGGATGGTGGCCAACCCTTCCATCGTGGCGCGCGCCGACGCTTTCAACGGCACCGGCGAAATCTCGGTGATGGAAATGAACCAGCGCCGCTGGCCGTTCAACGACCGCCGTTTCCGAGCCGCCTTCATGCATGCCATCGACCGCGAATTCCTGGTCAAGGCGATCAATTTCGGGCTTGGGAAAGTGGCGCACAGCCCGATTCCGTCCGACTTGCCCTATTATGACGACAGGGCGGTGACCAAGTATCATCACGATCCGGCGCGTGCCCGAGCCCTGCTGGACGAAATGGGATTGAAACCGGGCAAGGGCGGCGTGCGGCACCACTTCAGCATCATGATGATCCCCGATGGCGGCGGTACATGGACGCGCGGGGTGCATTATATCAAGCAGGCGCTGTCGGAAGTGGGTCTGGACGTCACGCTCGAATCCACCGACTGGCCGACCTTCAGCCGCCGCAGCGGCAACTGGGAATTCGACGTCGACTGCAACTCCTATGGCCAGTATGGCGATCCGGCCATCGGCACCACGCGCTTTTTTCTCACCTCCAACATCCGCAAGGGCGTGCCGCAGACCAACCTGCAGGGCTACAGCAACCCGGAAGTCGATACGCTGTTCGCCAAGGCGGCGGTGGCGGTCGATCCGGCGGAAGTCCAGCGCCATTACAGCCGGCTGCAGCAGGTTCTGACCCACGATGTCGCGATGATCTGGCTGTATGAGCGCAAGCCGATGTTCTTCTACAACAAGCGGCTGAAGAATGTGATCATGGGCCCCAACGGGCCGGCCGACGGATTTGGCGCGGTGACCTTGGCATGAACCGTCTCTCTTATATTGGCGCGCGCCTGGTCAAGACGGTTCTCATCACCGTCGCGGTGGTGCTGCTGAGTTTCTTCCTGATCCGCCTGGCGCCAGGCGATACCGCCACGGTGATGGCGGGCCAGGCCGGCTTTGCCGACGAAGCCTTCATGAAAAGCCTGCGCGCCGAGTATGGGCTGGACCAGCCCGTGCCGGTGCAATTGTGGAAATATCTGACTGCGGTGGCGCAGGGCGACCTGGGCATGTCTTTCGTGCGGCGCCAGCCCGTGCTCGATGTGATTCTGGAACGCCTGCCCAACACCATGCTGCTGAATGCTTTCGCGCTGCTGGTGGCGATCGGGGGTGGCGTGCTTTTGGGCATGTTTGCGGCGCGGCAGCCCGGTTCGGCAGGCGATGCTTCGGTGACCGTGCTCGCCATGCTGTTCTATGCCGTGCCGCAATTCTGGCTGGGCATGATGGCGATGCTGGTTTTTTCGGTCTGGCTGGGCTGGCTGCCACCTTTCGGCATTGAGACCATGGGCGCCGATTATACCGGCCTGGCGCGCATCGCGGATATCGCGGTCCATATGATCCTGCCGGGTGTCACTTTGGCGTTGTACTTCATGGCCAGTTACGCGCGGCTGACTCGCACCGCCATGATCGAGGTCGCCGACCAGGATTTCGTCAAGACGGCGCGGGCCAAGGGCATCAGCGAAGGCCAGGTGGCCCGCCGCCATATCCTGCGCAACGCCCTGATCCCGCTGGTCACCTTTGCCGGCCTGCAGGCCGCCATCCTGGTGGGCGGCAGCGTGCTGGTGGAAAATGTCTTCAGCTGGCCCGGCGTCGGCACACTCGCCTATGAAGCGGTGACGACCCGCGACAATCCCCTGCTGCTGGGCATATTCATCGTCACCGCTGTTCTGGTCAGCCTGTTCAACCTCGTCACCGACATCGCCTATTCCATCGCCGATCCCAGGGTGGAGCTGGGCCGATGAGAGATTTCCTGCGGGTGTTTCTGTCGCGTCCCATTCCGCTGGTGGGGCTGGTGATCTTTGTGGCGATTGTAGCCATCGCGCTGCTGGCGCCGCTGGTCTTCGCCCGCGGGCCTTTCACCATTGTCGGAATGCCGCTGTTGCCGCCGGGTGCGCCCGGCCTGCTGGCGGGCAGCGATGTACTGGGCCGCGACATGGTGGTGGGCCTGGCCTATGGCGCGCGCATTTCCTTGTTGGTCGGCATCACCTCGACCTTGTGCGCGCTGGGCATCGGCGTGCTGCTGGGCGCAGTGGCGGGCTATTATGGCGGTTGGCTGGATGACCTGCTGATGCGGGTGACCGAGTTCTTCCAGATCATTCCCAGCTTTGTGCTGCTGATGGTGCTGGTGGCGTTCCTCCAGCCCAGCCTGAGCTCGACCGTGATCGGTATCGCTCTGGTGACCTGGCCGCAGGTGGCGCGGGTGGTGCGCGGCGAGTTTCTGTCCCTGCGCAGCCGCGAATTCGTTCAGGCGGCGCGGACATTGGGCATGGGTGACGCCCGCATTATTTTTACTCAGATTCTCCTCAATGCGCTTCCCCCGATCATCGTGGTCAGTTCCATGATGGTGGGCAGCGCCATTCTCACCGAGTCGGCGCTGAGCTTCCTGGGGCTGGGCGATCCCAATCTCTTGAGCTGGGGCAGCATGATCGGCGGATCGCGCTCGGCCATGTGGGTGGCGTGGTGGACCACGGTGCTGCCGGGCGTGGCCATCATGCTCACGGTGCTGGCGCTGAATTTCATCGGCGACGGGTTGAACGACGCGCTGAACCCGCGGCGGAGGCGGTGATGGCAGAGGCTCTGATCTCCATCCGCGACCTGACCGTGGCCTTGCCGCCGGGTGCCGACCGCGCCCATGCGGTGGACGGCGTCAGCCTAGACATACCGCGCAACGAAATCCTCTGCATCGTGGGCGAATCAGGTTCCGGCAAGTCGCTGACGGCGCACGCCGTGATGGGCCTGCTGCCGCGCGGGGTGACGGCGAGCGGCGGCCAGATCCTGTTCGGCGGCGCGGATCTGCTGCGCCAGCGCCCCGAAGCGATGCGCAAGCTGCGCGGCCGCGACATCGCCATGATCTTCCAGGACCCTATGGCGGCGCTCAATCCGGTGGTGAATATCGGCCGGCAGATCACCGAGCAGATACGCGCCCATCGCGGAATTGGCGAAAAAGAGGCGTTGCAGCAGGCCGCCGGATTGCTGGCCGAGATGGGTCTGAAGGACACCAAAAGCCTTCTCAAATCCTTTCCGCATCAATTGTCGGGCGGCCAGCGCCAGAGGGTGATGATCGCCATGGCGCTGTCGCTGTCGCCCAAGCTGTTGGTCGCCGACGAGCCGACCACGGCGCTGGATGTCACCACCCAGGCGCAGATCCTGAAACTGATCAAGCGCATCCAGTCCGAGCGCGAGATGAGCGTGCTGTTCATCACCCATGATTTCGGCGTGGTGGCGGACATGGCCGACCGGGTGGCGGTGATGCGCCAAGGCCGGGTGGTGGAAAGCGGCACCACCACGGAGGTGCTGAGCAATCCTACCCATTCCTATACCCGCGCCCTGATCGCCGCTGTTCCCACCGGCGAATGCGACTTGCCGCCGCCGCCGCCGGACGCGGTGCCGCTGATGGCGATAACCCGTCTCAGCAAGCGTTTCCGCCGCGGCGGGTTTTTCTCCAGCGCCTCCGCGATTGCGGCGGTGGACAATGTCTCCCTGACCCTGAGCAGGGGCGAAACCCTCGGGATTGTGGGCGAGTCCGGTTCGGGCAAATCCACCCTGGCGCGCTGCGTGATCCGGCTGCTGGACCCCGATGAGGGCGAGATATTGTTCGACGGCGCCGACATCGCCCGCATGGGCGCGCGCGGCCTGCGCCCGTTGCGCCGCCGCATCCAGATGGTGTTCCAGGACCCTTTTTCGTCGCTCAATCCGCGCGAGACGGTGGGTGACATCATCATCGCTGGACCGCGCGCCTATGGCGAGGATATCCGCGAGGCTAGCCGCCGCGCCGCCGACATCATGCGGCTGGTGGGTCTCAATCCGGAAACCATGAAGCGTTTCCCGCACGAATTTTCCGGCGGCCAGCGCCAGCGCATCGGCCTGGCCCGCGCCCTGATGCTGAAACCCGACGTTCTGATCGCCGATGAACCGGTTTCGGCGCTGGACGTCACGGTGCAGGCGCAGGTACTTAAGCTGCTGGACGATGTGCGCCAGCATATGAATCTCGCCATGCTGTTCATCACCCATGACATGCGGGTGGCCGCCCAGGTCTGTCACCGGGTGATGGTGATGCGCCACGGCCAGGTGGTGGAATCGGGGCCGACGCGCGAAATCTTCGCCGCTCCGTCCAGCGACTATACCCGCGCCTTGCTGGCCGCCATTCCCGGGCGTGGGCTACTGGCAGCGGTTTGAAGGAGAGTGCCATGCGCATCGCCATTGCGGAATTCAAGCAGGAGACCAACAGTTTCGTGCCCTTCACCACCACGGTGAAGACCTTCGAGGACCAGTATCTGTATCGCGGCGCGGATATTCTCACCGCCTTTGGCAGCGCGCGGCTGGAAGTTCCGGGCGCGCTGGATGCCTGCCGGGAAGCCGGCGCAACGCCCCTGCCGCTGCTGGCCACCATGGCGATGGCGTCGGGCACGGTGGAGCGCGCCAGTTTTGACATTCTGATGAACGAGATTGTCGAGCGCCTGCGCGCCGTCCTGCCGGTGGACGGGGTGTTTCTGGCCCTGCATGGCGCCATGATCCTGGAAGACGAACCCGATGCCGAGGCCGAAATCGTGCGCCGGGTGCGCGCCGAACTCAAGCCCGGCACACCCATCACCGTGTCGCTTGATCTTCATGGCCATATCACCGCCGCCATGCTGCAGCCCAACGTCGCCTATATCGGCTATCGCGAATTTCCCCATATCGACATGTATGAGACCGGCCATCGCGCCACCTGCCTGCTGATCGACTGGATTGCCGGCAAGGTGAAGCCGGTGATGGCGCTGTCCAAGCGCCACATGGTGTTCAGCCCGGATTCGGCGCGCACCACCACCCCGCCGCTCAGCGATATCGTCGCCGAAGGCCGCGCCATGGAAGCGCGGGGCGAAGTGCTCCATGTCTCGCTGTTTCCAGTGCAGCCCTGGATCGATACGCCCGATCTGGGTTTCGCGGCCTTGGTCTGCGGCGAAGATCAGGAACAGGCGCAAGCCTGCGCCGACAGGCTGGCCAAGATGGCCTGGGACCGGCGCACTGAGTTCGAACCTGACGTCACGCCGCTGGACGAAATCATCCGCATCGGCCTGTCATCGCCCGGCCTGACCGTGGCCAGCGATTCCGGCGACACGCCCAGTGGCGGAGCGGCGGCGGATTCCACCGCTGTGCTGGCGGCGCTGCTGCATGCCGGGGCCGACCGGGCGGAGCGAATCAGCATCTGCACCCTGTGCGATGCCGAGGCCGCGGCCCTGGCCGCGAAAGCGGGTGTGGGCAAGACCATCACGTTGGCGGTGGGCCACAAGCGTTCGGGGTTGGGCGATCCGCTCACCGTCACCGGCAAGGTCAAGACCATCAGCGACGGCCAGTATGTGCTGGAAGGACCTGGCGGCAACGGCATGGTGGGCGAGATGGGCCTGACAGTGGTGCTGGCGATCGGTTCGATCCGACTCAACCTGCGCTCCATTCCCCATTTCGAATGGGACCTGGGGATTCACAAATCGGTGGGACTGGACCCGGCCCGCGCGGCGCTGATCTTCGTGCGCTCGCCGTCGCATTTCCGCGTCTCGTATACGCCTATCGCGGAACGCATCTTCCTGGCCGATACGCCGGGTCCGACCTGCGTGAACATGCGGCGCATCCCCTTCACCAAGGTGACGCGGCCCTTCTATCCCCTGGACCTGGTGAACGACTAAACGGCGCGCTTCGCCGCCGCCGGCTGTTTGTGCTGCCTGGAAAAATCCTGCAGCAGCTGGCGCAGGCCGGGTTCGGAGACAAGCGCCGCCGCCGCGTCCCGCGGCAGCCAGGTGATTTCGCGGGCGCCTTTTTCCGGCCAGTCGGCCAGCTGTTCGGTGACTTCCAGCGCGAAGACATCGACGCTGCAGGGCATGCCGCAGCCGTCCTTCTTCTCTTTCAGGTAGTGATAGCTGCCCACCGGATCGCCTGCGATGGTGCCGGTGACGCCGGCTTCCTCGAAGGCCTCGCGGGCGGCGGACCCGGCCAGGGTCATGTCCGGCATCAGCCAGCCCTTGGGGAGGATCCAGCGCCTTGTGTTGAGCGAGGTGATCAGCAGCACTTCAAACACGGGTTTTGCGCGCCAGCACAGCGCGGCGACCTGCTTCCCATGCTCACGAAAAAGTGGATCTCCCAGAGCCGGCCTCGCGTGATTCGAGCCGGCATTTTACGATCATCCGCCTGCGGCTCAAAATGCGGGCCGGCGGCCTATGTCATGCCGAAGGCGCCGCCGAGATAGTAGAAGACGGCGGCGATCAGGCCCGAGGCCGGCATAGTGACGATCCAGGCCGTGACGATGTCCTTGGCCACGCTCCAGCGCACCGCCGACACCCGACGCGCCGCGCCGACGCCGATAATGGCGCCGGTGATGGTGTGGGTGGTGGATACGGGAATGCCGAGCCAGGTCGCCCCAAAAAGGGTGATGGAGCCGGCGGTTTCCGCGCAGACGCCCTGCATCGGGGTGAGATGGGTGATGCGCGATCCCATGGTGCGCACGATGCGCCAGCCGCCGAACGGGGTGCCAAGACCCATGGCCGCCTGGCAGGTAATTACCACCCAGAACGGCACATGGAAGGAGCCGCCGCTCATGCCATGGGCGAACAGCAGCGCGGCGATGATGCCCATGGTCTTTTGCGCGTCATTGCCGCCATGGCCCAGGCTGTAGGCGGAGGCCGAAACAAACTGTCCGTAGCGGAACAGCTTGTCGGTCTTGTAGCGCGAGGTCTTGAAGAGGGTCCAGGACACGAACAGCACCAGCAGCAGCGACAGGAAAAATCCCGTTGCGGGTGACAGCACGATGGCGCCGACGGTCTTGGCCAGGCCTTTGACAACCACGGCTTCAAAGCCGGCCTTGCAGATGCCCGCGCCCACCAGCCCGCCGATCAGGGCGTGCGAGGAGGAGGAGGGAATACCCGCCAGTCAGGTTACTACATTCCAGATGATGGCGCCCATCAGCGCCCCGAAGATCACCTGGTCAGAAATCACGCTGGGCGAAACGATGCCGGTGCCGACCGTGGTGGCGACATGCAGGCCGAACACGGCGAAGGCGATGAAATTGAAGAAGGCCGCCCAGGCGACCGCATATTTCGGGCTCAGCACCCGGGTGGAGACGATGGTGGCGATAGAATTGGCGGCGTCGTGCAGGCCGTTGAGAAAATTGAAGAGCAGCGCGACGACGATCAGGATGATGAGCAGGGTCATAAGACCTAGATCTGCTCGATCACAATGCCGCTGATGCGATTGGCAACATCTTCGAAGCGATCCACCACCTTTTCCAGGTGATCGTAAATCTCGTTGCCGACAATGAAGGCCATGGCGTTGCCGTCGCGGCTCTTCAGGAACAGCGCCTTGATGCCCTGATCGTTCAGGTCATCGGCCTGTTCTTCCAGACGGGTGATCGCCTTGGCGGTCTTCTGCATCTGGTCGATGGAATCGTCCAGCTGGCCGATCAAGTCCTTGATGTCGCCGCGGTCAAAGGGCGTGATGAAGGAGCGGCGCACGCTGAGCAGGACATCGCGGGCGATGGCGTCGGCGGCATTTTCATGCGCTATGATGCGGGCGCAGGCTTCGGCCACGCCGGGCCCGCCTTCCAGCAGGTCGCGCAGGGCGACGGCGCCGTCCACCAGGATGCGGGCATGGGCGTTGAAAAGGCCGAAGAATTTTTCCTCGCGCGGCATCATGGCCTAGAAAAAGCGCAGCACGCAGAACCCCCGAGGTTTTTGGTGGCCATTGCTTGCAATGGCCGCCCCCACCGCGTCAACGGGGCATAAAATGCCTTTGATTACAAAAAGGATAGGGGCGCGGATCGCTCCGCGCCCCTGCCACAATGGTTGGCTTTATGCGTCAGTCCGGCAAGCCGAACACGAACAGGTTGTAGCCATTGGCCGGGCGGCGAACTTCCCGCAGCAGGGTGGCGGGCTTGTTCTGCGGGCTGCCGCCGCCAAGGCCGGTGGTGACGGCAATGTATTGCTTGCCGCCGACGCTGAAGCTGACCGGATAGCCCTGCACCGTGGTGCCCAGGCGCGAGGTCCACAGAGTTTTGCCGTTGCGGGTATCCACCGCGCGGAAGACGCGGTCGAAATCGCCGACAAAGGCCAGGTTGCCCGCCGTCGAGACCACGCCGGTCAGGAAGGGCGAGCGCTGCTGGAACGACCAGAGCGGCTTGAGATCGCTGGCGCGGTAAGCCGAGAGGCGGCCATTGTTGCCGTTGGTGCCGGGCATCTCGAAGTAGGTCTGCGAGCCGTTGCCGAGCATGAAGACGCAGGACTGCGACAGCGGAATGATCAGCGCATCGCTGGGCTGATGATAGCTGGTCGCCTGCCAGTCATGACCGCCCTGCGGGCCGGGGCAGGACGACAGCCACTGATCCACCTTCTGGTTATGAATGTCCTTGCGATAGACGACCTTGCCGGTCTTCTCGTCAAAGTTTTCATAGACGTTCTGAAACACCGTCTGCTTGGCGGCCAGGAACTTGCCGGTGTTGGCATCCAGCTTCCACAGGATGCCTGGCTTGCCGATGGTGAGCACCGACTTCTGATTTCCGTGCGTCACGACCACGCGCTCGAACACTTCGTCGAGATCGAGGGATTCGCCCGGCGCATGGTTGTACGCCCACTTCAGCTTGCCGGTATCGGCATCCAGCGCGATGGTCGAGTTGGCATAGTCGGTGGCGCCAGCGCCCGAGCCGCGCAGGTCGCGCCGCCAGGGCTTGGCTTGCGCCGTGCCCCAATAGGTCGTGTTGCTTTCCGGATCGTAGGTGCCCGCTATCCAGGTTTCGCCGCCCTTGCGTTCATTGTCGGGCAGCCCGCCCCAGCTGTCGCCGCCCTTCTGGCCTTTCAGCGCGACGGTGGTGAACTTCCAGTCGCGCTTGCCGGTCCTGGCGTCATAGGCGCTGATGTAACAGTGATTGTCGTCGCCCTTGCGGCCGCAATTGGTCATGCCGACCAGCACACGGCCATTGACGATGATAATGCCGCCGGTGGAGCCGCCGACCATGCCGCTGTTGTTGGCGAACTTTTTCTCGTCGGTGATGTGGGACTTCCACACCTGCTTGCCGGTGCGCGCGTCCAGGGCATAGACGTAACCCTGGGGCGTGTTGACATAGATGTTGTTGCCCCAGAGGCCCATGGAGCGGGTTTCTTCGGTGGAGGGGCCGGGACCGGGACGGCGCGGCGCGGGACCCAGGCGGTTTTCCCACAACAGTTCGCCGCTCTTGGCATCCAGCGCCTGGATGGTGTTGCTGGTGCCCCAGATGAAGAGAACGCCGCTATGGATCAGCGGTGTGATTTCCAGGGTGCCGTTTTCCGGCAGCGACCACATCCATTTCAGCTGCAGAGACCCGACATTCTGGGTGTTGACCTGGCTGAGCGGGCTGTAGCTCCAGCCCTGGTAATTGCGCCGGTACATCAGCCAGTCGCTGTCCGCCGGCTTGCGCAGCATCTCATCGGTGACTGGCACGTAATTCTGGATATTGCCTTCGACGATCAGGCCGAACTGGGTGGGCAGGCCGAAACCGCCCGGATCGGGCACGCGAACGCCCGCCATGGCACGCGCGAAAAGGCTTTGGCCGGCAGCTGCCGGGGCATTGCTGGTGCCGGAGGCCGGCGGCGGCGTGGATGCGGCGCGCGCGGCACCGGAATCGGGCTCTGCCGTGCTGCCAGCCTGTGCGGTCCTGGCAGGGCGATTTGCCGGCGCGCGGCCGCTCGCAATGGTATCGATCTGAACCGCGGTGGCCGGGGTGAAGGCCGCGCCGCCGGCGCGCGCGCCATTGCGCTCCAGAATATAGGCGGTGATATCGGTATACTGCTTTTCGCTCAGGGTGCCGCCGCCGCCCAGCGGCATGGTCGCGTGAATCTTGCTGTAAAGCTGCGCCGTGCTGCGCTTGCCCCAGGCGCCGATGAAGGCTGTGCCTCCTAGCGCGGGGGCGTCATTGGTGCCGCTCAGGTCGGGCAGATGGCAGCCGGCGCACGCATTGTCATACATTGCGTGTCCGTCATTGGCCTGTGCCGCAGTAAAGGTGCCGGCGGCCCCTTGACCAAAAGCTGTGGCGCCGAGCGCGCCCATCGCGATCGTGGCAGCCGCACCCAGAAACAATCCAGTTTTATTACGCATTTTAAACGTCCTCAAATTTCGTTGGCGCGCCAGATCTTGTTAGCGCGAAGGCCAAATCTGTTAGCGCGAAGATATGTCGAGCTGGGGAATGAACCAGTGATTCTGCTGCGGTATATTCGGGCCCACGGTTTCGTGTGCCGGGAACAGCCAGCCCCACAGCGTGCCTTTGGGACCCCAGGGATATTCGGCCGGCGCCTTTTCGGAATTGATCTGGATATAGAGTTTGCCGGTGCGCAGCGCCCGCGCCTGGGCGGCGGTCAGGCTGAAGCTGCCCGAAATGGTGCCGCTGGTGGCCTTGGTAACGTCTAGGTCCAGGATCTTCGGGCCGGGCATGCCCGCCACCTGTGAGGTGAAGACGTGCGCCGTGGTGGCGTTGGAGGGAAGGCCACGGAAGTCGCCCTTCACGACAAAGGTCTTGCCGTCATAGCTGGCGGTGGCATCGCCGCGGCCGGCGATGACCGCCTTGGTCTCGTCGTCCAGCGGCATCGGACCCAGGTTGGTCTGGTAATCCGCCGCAAAAACAGGCGCGCCAAAAATTGATGATGCGGCCAGCACGGCCAGCAGCGCCGGGGCAAACAGTTTGAAAACCACGTTTCGGACTCCTTACGGTTGATTGCCGCCGCCGCCGGCCAGCCTGGCCCGGTGATGGTGCACGATTCCTCCCAAACCTCGTTGGCCGAGGCATTTTTTATGGCGGGCACACTAGCAGCGGGCGCAGGCGTGAGCCAGCGCCGCCATGGTGCGGAAATCGCGGAAATTGTCGCAAAATCCCGCAGAACCGGTGCGGCGCGGCATGGCCATATTTAAGGCATTTCCGCCATGCTATAGGAGATGCAGGGGCCACCAAAAGACCGCGCAGCGGTTTCACGGCCAAGGACATCTTCGATGAATCGTAGGCATCTCCTGCTCGCTGGTATGGCGGGCGCATTGGGCTTTTCATTTGTGCTGCCCGCATCGGCGGCAAACACGGCGGAAGACTTTGTCTCCGGCAATATCCAGCAGGGTTTCGACATCCTCAATGATCGCGGTACTAGCGCGGCACAGCGCAAGGCGCGCTTCGCCACTTTTGTTGTCGGGCTCACCGATGTGAAGCGCGTCGCCGTGTTTCTGCTGGGCCGTTACGCGAACGCAGCCGCGCCCGCCGACATGGATGCTTATGTCGCGGCCTATCAGGATTATGTGCTGGAGGTCTATCAATCCTACTTTGCGCAGTATGCCGGCCAGAGCCTGCGCATCATCGATTCACGCGAACGCGCGACGAATGACTTCGTCGTGCGCACCAACATGACCGGCAACAGTGCCGCGCCGATCGAGATTGATTTTCGTGTGCGCACCGATGGTGCAAAGCCCGTGCTGGTGGATCTTGGTGTTGCCGGCGTGTGGCTGGCGCTGGCGCAACGCGATCAGTTCACCGCCGTGCTCGGTCAGAATAACGGCGATATCAAAGCGTTGACCGCGCATCTGCGCAGCACAGAAAAACTCTATCGCTAGGAACTTTTGTTCCCACGAGTTGCAACTTGAATTTTGCGCAGCGCGCAGCTATGCCGGTTCCTCTGGGGTGCAACACGCGTGGAACGGTTTGGTTCCGCGCATCGACTGAAAAGTTTGACGCGCCCGTAAGTTCCTTACGTTCCAACAGTTCCCGCAAGCGACCCCTTCAATGGAGCCACTGTGTCCAACGCTGAACCTTTCGCCCTGGTGATGAAGCCCTGCCCGCGCGGTTTCGCGCACGCCCTGTTGCTGGGCGGACTTTTCGCCGTGGCGGCGATGACGATGCAGAGAACCGATTTCAACACCCATGCCGATAATGGCCATGGCAATCGTTCCATTCTGTTGCAGACCGTGAACGAATCCGCGCCGCAGGAGATCTCGGCCTATCATTATGAAAGGCGACTGACCTCGAACTAGTTGCTCAATCGCTGGGACACGCTGATCACGGAAGCCTCGCAGCGTTTCCATGTTCCCAAGCCGTGGATTCGCGCTGTGATGCTCCAGGAAAGCGGTGGTCGTACCATGCTGGGCCATGACCGTCCCATCGTCAGCCGCGCCGGCGCCATCGGCCTGATGCAGGTGATGCCTGCGACCTATGACGAGCTGGCCGAGCAGCACAGACTGGGCGACGATCCCTTCGACGCGCGCAACAATATCCTGGCCGGCACCGCTTACTTGCGCTGGCTGCATAAGCGCTACGGCTTTCCCAAGATGTTCGCCGCCTACAATGCCGGCCCCGGCCGCGTCGAGCGGGCCGGGCGGCTTCCGGCCGAAACCCGCGCCTATGTCGGCGGCATCACCAAGACCTTGCGCACCCGCACTGCCTCCCTGGAGCTTGTGAAGCTGACCCGTCCCAATGGCGTGGCCGTCAAGATCGATCCGGGCAAGATCACCGGCATCCGTCCGGCGCTGCCGGGCGAATACGCCCCCAGCGTGAAGACGGTGGTCACTATCGGCCGCCGCCAGCAGGGAATTCGCGAGAATGTCACTGTCGCCATCAATGCGATCCGGGCGACCGGCGGACTGCTCTAGCGTCCGCGGTTTTGGCGGGTAATATCGGTACCTGAAATTTTGGGGCCGGCCATGAAACACACCCTATGTATAAGTGCGCTTGCAGTGCTGCTGGCGAGTCCAGCCCTTGCCCAGCCCAACCCCTTCGCCAGCCCCAGCACCTTGCCCTACCAGGCGCCGCGTTTCGACCTGATCAAGGACAGAGATTTCCAGCCCGCTTTTGATGCCGGGATGAAGCAGCATATCGGCGAGATCAACGCCATCGCGAACAGTTCCGCCGCGCCCAGCTTCGACAACACTATTGTGGCGCTGGAGCGTTCGGGCCGGATGCTGGAGCGGGTCGGCAATGTCTTCTTCGCAGTGGCGCAGGCCAACTCCAATCCCGCCCTGGAAAAGGTAGAGACGGCGATGGCGCCCAGGCTGGCTGCCCATACCGACGCCATCTACCTCAATCCCAAACTGTTCCTGCGGGTGAAGGCGCTGTACGACAAGCGCCAGGCACTGAAGCTGGACGCAGAGGCGCTGCAAACCCTCACCATCTATTACAAGCAATTCGTCCATGCCGGCGCCAACCTGAATGAGGCGGGCAAGACGCGGCTGAAGGCGATCAACCAGCAGGCCGCCTCGCTGGAGACATCCTTCCAGCAGAAACTGCTGGCGGGCACCAAGGCCGGCGGACTGGTGCTGGACAGCAAGACCCAGCTGGCAGGGCTGACAGAGGCCGAGATCGCCTCTGCCGCCGATGCCGCCAAGGCGCGCGGGCTGAAGGGAAAATATATTTTGCCGCTGCAGAACACCACGCAGCAGCCGCTGCTGACATCGCTGGCCGACCGCGGTGTGCGCGAAAAGCTGTTTCAGGCCAGCTGGACACGCACCGAGAAAGGCGACGCCAACGACACCCGCGCCATCATCGCGCAACTGGTGATGCTGCGGATCGAAAAGGCCAAGCTGCTGGGCTATGCGAACTATTCGGCCTACGATCTTTATGATCAGATGGCCGGGTCGGCGCAGGCGGTGGAGAAGTTCATCGGCCAGCTGGTGCCGGCGACCCGCGCCAAGGCGGCGGAAGAAGCCAGGCTTATTCAGTCCGCGATCGACAAGGACGGCGGCAAATTCCAGCTGAGGCCCTGGGACTGGCAGCGCTATGCGGAGAAAGTGCGCAAGGCGCGTTACGATCTGGATGAAGCCGCGCTCAAGCCCTATTTCGAGATTAACAAGGTGCTGACGGACGGCGTGCTGTATTCGGCCACCCGGCTATACGGCATCACCTTCAAGCGCCGCACCGACATCCCCATCTATCATCCCGATGTGATGGTCTATGAGGTGTTCGAGGAAAACGGCCGCCCGCTGGGGCTGATGTATTTCGATCTGTGGAAGCGCGACAACAAGCGCGGTGGCGCCTGGATGAGCAATTATGTCGGCCAGGCCAAACTCTTCGGCACCAGGCCAGTGATTTATAATGTTGCCAATTTCACCAAGCCGGCGGCCGGCCAGCCTGCTCTTGTCAGCTTCGATGACGTGGGCACCATGTTCCACGAATTCGGCCATGCGCTGCACGGACTGTTCGCCAACCAGACCTATCCGCTTCTGTCGGGCACCAATGTGGCGCGCGACTTTGTGGAATTCCCTTCCCAGTTCAACGAGCATTGGGCGCTGCATCCCGATATCCTGAAGCGCTATGCGGTGCATTACAAAACCGGCATTCCGATTCCGCAGGCGCTGGTGGACCGCATCAAGAAATCCCAGAGCTGGGGCCAGGGTTATGCGCTGGGTGAATTGCTGTCGGCATCGCAGCTCGACATGCAGTGGCACGCTTTGCCGCCCGGTTCGCCAAAACCGGATGTGAATGCCTTCGAGACCAAGGCGCTCAAGGCCACCGGCACCGATTTCCCCAATGTGCCGCCGCGCTATCGCTCCAGCTATTTCCTTCACATCTGGGCCAACGGTTATGCCAGCAGTTATTATGCCTATCAGTGGACGGTGATGCTGGATACCAACGCCTATGCCTGGTTCAACGCCAATGGCGGGATGACCCGGACCAACGGCCAGCGCTTCCGTGACCTGATCCTGTCCAAAGGGCACACCATGGATTACGACCCGATGTTCCGGGCCTTTTACGGCAAGGGCCCCGAGATTGGCCCGATGCTGGAGCATCGCGGGCTGGTGCTGCCAAAGGCCGGCGCCAAGTAAACATGGCGTGGAAGCCCTCGAACTGCTGAAACCCAATCCCGAGATCGTGCTTCTAGTTTCGGACATCAAGATGCCGCGCATGGATGGTTATGCGCTGGTGACGGCCGGCTTGGAGTTCAAGCCGGACCTGAAGGTGCTGTTGATGACTGGCTATGCCCAGGATCCGCTGCTGCAATTCCTCAAGGCGCGGGGCATCCCAGATACTGCACAAGCCCTTCAACTTGGAAAAGCTTTGCACCCTGGCGGCGGAGATGGTGGGCTAGCGTTTCTCCTAGGTTCGACAAGGCCTGCGGCCGCGTATAGAAAATGCTCATGAGCGAACCTGCCTTTATTGCCGGGGACTGGGGCACCACCCGTTTGCGGCTTTATCTCTGTGATGCGTCCGGCCATGTGCTGGCGCGCGCCGAAGGCGAGGGCGCGGCGGTGCCCGATTGTGCCGGGCGTTTCGCCGCTGCGGTGGCCCCTTGGGACAAAGCGCACGGCAAGTTGCCCGCGCTGCTGGGCGGCATGGTGGGTTCCACCATCGGCTGGCACGAAGTGCCTTATCTCAGCTGCCCGGCGCGGCCTGAAGCGATTGCCGCCGCCGCCCTGCGGTTCGAAGACGACGGCCGCGCCATTGCCATCGTGCCGGGCCTGAAATGCGTCAGCCGGACCGGGGCGCCCGATGTGATGCGCGGCGAGGAGGTACAGATATTGGGCGCGCTGCGGCTGTATCCCGAACTGGCCAAGGGGCGCCGCATCATCTGTATGCCCGGCACCCATGCCAAATGGGTGGCGGTGGAAGACGGTGCGGTGATGGAATTCCAGACCGCGCTGTCGGGCGAACTGTTCGATCTGCTGCGCAAGCATAGCGTGTTGGCGCGCGACGGCGGCGAGGTGCGTGCCGACAGCCATGCCTTCACGCAGGGCCTGGATTTCTTCCGCCGCAATGTCCAGGCGGATCTGTTGCATCTGCTGTTCAGCACCCGCAGCCGGGTGGTGACGGGCGAGATGCCCAAGGCTGATGGCGCGTCCTATCTGTCGGGTCTGGTGCTGGGCGCGGATGTGGATACAGCGGTGTCGCTGTTCGATCTTTCGCCGGAAGATACGGTGCATCTGATCTGCACCCCGGCGCTGGCGGCGCTTTATGGCAAGGCCCTGGCGCAGTATGGTCTGAAAATAAATGTACTGGACGGCGATGCCTGTGCGCTGGCTGGACTGGTGCGGATTCACACGGAAGTTTTTTCATGAGCGATTTTCTGGCCGAACTTCCCCTTGTCGCCATCCTGCGCGGCGTCACGCCTGACAGGATTGAGGGCGTGGCCGGGGCGCTGTTTGACGCGGGCTTTCGCGCCATCGAGGTGCCGCTGAATTCGCCGCAAGCCTTCAAGAGCATCGAGATTCTCGCCAAGGCGTTTGGTGATCGCTGCCTGACCGGCGCCGGCACGGTGTTGACGGTCGAGAATGTGGATCGGGTGGCGGATGTGGGTGGCACTCTGCTGGTGACGCCCAACATCAACCCGGCGGTTATCTCGCACGGCGTGTCAAAAGGCATGACGGTGATGCCGGGCTTCTTCACCCCCAGCGAAGGCTTTGCCGCCATCGCGGCGGGTGCGCGCACGCTCAAGCTGTTTCCCGCCTCCACTGGCGGCACCGACCACATGAAGGCGATGCTGGCGGTACTGCCCAAGGATGTGCCGGTTTATGCGGTGGGCGGGGTCGGCGCCGCCAACATGAAAGAGTGGCGCAGGTGCGGCGCCGCTGGCTTTGGCCTGGGCTCGGACTTGTTCAAGCCTGATTTCAGCGATGAAGAGATTGGCGCCCGCGCGCGCAAGTGTGTCGAAACGTTTAAGGCAGCGGTTTAAACGCCCTCCTGCTTCGACAGGCTCAGCATGAGGACTACTCCTCACCCTGAGCTTGTCGAAGGGTGAGCCTTACCAGTTGGTAAAGCTGCCATCCGGCCGGTGGTTGATCGGAATGGGCGCATAAGCCTCCATCCAGTCGCCGATCAACTGCAACTTGCTGGTGTCCAAGGTCACACCCAGACCTGGGCGTTCGTTCGGCCACAGCTTGCCGCTCTTGAAGTCATAACATTCCGGCAAATACGGCCAGGGCTGGCGGCCCGAGGCGGTCATTTCCATCAGCGCCTTGACCGAGGTGGCAGTGAGGCAATGCACCAGCGCGGTTTCGCCTATGGGTCCGGTGAAGTGCGGGATCATGCCGACATAATGGGTTTCGGCTATGGCGCAGATCTTCATGTATTCGGTAATGCCGCCGACATTGGGCACGGTGCAGCGGGCATAGTCGATCAGCTGCTGCTCGATCAGCATGTTGGTGTCCCACTTGGCGCCGTAGATTTCGCCGACCGCAATCGGTACGCGCAGGCGCGGGCGGATGGTCTTGTAGATTTCGATATTCTCGCCGCGCACCAGATCTTCCACGAAATAGGGACGCAGCGGCTCGATCAGGGTGGCCAGGTTGATGGCGTCTTCCTGGTCCAGCACGCCATGGAAGTCGATCGCCCAGCCGCCATCCTTGCCCGCGCCCTTGCGCAGCAGCTTGCAGGCTTCATAGGAGTCGGGCACGGCCTGGAAACGGTCGAACTCCCGCCCGCCCAGTGTACCGATGCGAATGGCGCGATAGCCTTCAGCGATGCAGTTGCGCGCCGCGTCTTCCAGGGTGCCGCCCTTGGGCGTGGGATAGGAGGTGGCATAGCATTCGATATGGTCGCGTGCCTTGCCGCCCAGCAGTTGCCACACCGGCACGCCCAGCGTCTTGCCCTTCAGATCCCATAGCGCCAGATCGAGGCCGCCCAGCGAATGCGTCTTCTCGCGGCCCGCCGGGTAGAAATAGGAGCGATACATGCGCTGCCACAGATGCTCGATGCGGAACGGGTCCTGGCCGATCAGAAGGCCGGCGCACTGCTGCATGGACGAGGGCTCGCCGCCTTCGCCAATGCCGATCAGCCCGCCTTCGGTCTCGATGGTGACGACATTGGTGGACTGGTTGAAGGTCGGCTGCTGCACATTGGGACGGCCCGCCGCATCGGTGGGTGTCTTGTAATAGCGGATGCGCTTGATCTTGTCCTTGGGCAGCCCCAGCGCGAAGGCATCGGGCGGTGTCCATAGCGAGGCCGCAGCCGTACCCAGCATGCCCGTCATCAATGTGCGGCGATCCATATTCCCCTCCATATATGTTTTTGTAATTCTTACGTCAGGCTGCAGATCCAGCCTTCGGCGGCGTCGCAATACCACAGCACGCCGTCCTTGATGTCCAGCCCATGCAGCGACGGGTCGGCCTTCTTGTCCAGCACGATCTTGGCGACGATGCCGCCGTCCGACATGCGCAGCTTGTAGATTTCCGCTTCATCGCTACCGGTGCACCAGATGTAATCGCCTTCCAGCGCGATGCCATGGGTGCGGATGGTGGGCGCCTGGATGCTGCGCGCCACGGTGCCTTCCTCGGCATTGATCAGATAGAGTTTGCCGCCGGCCGGCGTGGCCAGCCAGTACTGCCCATTGCCAGCCCATTTGACGCCATGACCGCCGGATTCCAGCGGCAGGTCGCCAGGCTGGCGCGTGCGGGTGAGATAGGAGCCATAGATGCCCCAGCCCGGCGTTTCCCACTTCTTCAGCGTCTTGCCGGTTTTGGGATCAACCTTGAGCGTGGAGGGATTGCCGGTCGCTACCTTGGTGGAAGCGATGAACCAGGCGCCATTGCCGTAAGTGATGCCGCTGCCATGCAGGGATTCGGTTTCGATGCTGGAGATCACCGCGCCGGTTTTCGGATTGACGGTGAAAACCTTGTTGGGATTTTTCTGGTCCAGAATCCACAGATCGCCATTGGCGGCGAATTGCAGATCGTTGGGCTGATCGATCGTCGGCTTGGTGTTGAACAGCTGGTTTACTTTTTTAGCGATCACAGGCGCGTTCTGGCGCGCGGCGATGGTGGCTTCGGGAATGACGGGATTGGCGGCGAAGGCGAGGCTGGGGATCAGCGTGCCGCATGCTGCGAGCCCGCTTGTTGCCAGAAGTTGGCGGCGCGTAATTTCCATCTGACCGAAGTCCTTTTTTTATGGTTTTTACTTGCGGCAAAATAGGCGAGTTTCGTGATCAGGGCAAAACCACCGCAGTGCAGCATGACTGTTTCGCGCGGTGTGAAAACGCGGACAGCGTTTGTTTTCGCTGACATCTTGTTGTATCGTCTTGTCAGCCGCCACAACATAAGAAGCGGCATAAAATGCTAGATGGCGCAGACCATCGGCTGGGTTGAGGGAAAGAACTCAAAAATCAACGAATTATCGGCGAAAGCCGAATGGTCGCGATTGGTCAGTCGATTCCGCTGCCTGACGGAATGCAAAACATAACGCGGGATCAACCCGCGAAATTGGTGCCGCCTTCCAACGGAGGGCGGCACTTTTTTTTCGTCGTGCGATGCGGGCAGCCGCCGCCGAGGGATCGTTATATCGCAGTGCAGCGTAAATTCTTGCAGCTTTTTTTTCGAGAGGGCCTGCCCTAAGGTCCGCCAGGGTATTTTCCGGTTCAACCAACAGAAATTCCTGCGGGAATTAAACCGGACAGGGAAGCAAAACACGCGGGTCCATTGCTTCGATCCAAAGTCCGGCCGAGGCAGGCCGAGCCAAGCATATAAGTGCAGAACACAAATGGGAGTTGTAAATGCGTAATGTGAAATTCGGCGTTGCCACGGCGGCCCTGCTGGCCGCCACCCTGACGGCCGCAGCCGCTGGCGCCGAAACCACGGTGTTGAGCAATGCCACGGTGATCGACGGCACCGGCAAGCCGGCCATGCCGGGTTCGGCCATTGTGATGACCGACGGCAAGATTTCCTGGGTCGGCCCGATGGCGCAGCTCAAGGCCCCGAAGGGCGCCAATACCGTGGACCTGAGCGGTAAGTATGTGATGCCGGGCATTATCGACGGCCATGTCCATGTCGGCATGATGAAGGATGTGGCGCAGGACGTTAAGTTTTATGACCGCGCCAATGTCGAATCCGATCTGAAGGTCTATGCCGCCTATGGCGTTACCACGGTGGTGGTGGCGGGCACCGACAAGGACGTCATCATCGACATCCGCAACGACCTGCGCAAAACCCGCCCCAGCATGGCGCGGGTGTACACCAGCGGCCAGGGCTTGGTGCAAAAGGGTGGTTATGGCGGTCTGTACGGCCTGAACGTGCCGATCAGCACCCCGGAAGAAGCGCGCAAGGCGGTGGCCGCCGAGGCCGCCAAGGGCGTGGACCTGATCAAGCTCTGGGTCGATGACGAGCGCGAGATGATCCCGGTCAAAATGCCTTACACGGTCACCAAGGCGGCGATCGATGAAGCGCACAAGCATAAATTGAAGGTCTGGGCGCACGTCTATTATCTGGATGACGCCAAGGAATTGGCGCGCCAGGGCGTAGACGGTTTCGCCCATATCGTGCGCGACAAGGCGGTGGACAAGGAACTGATCGACCTGATGAAGGCCAAGGGCACCTGGCAGGCCTCCTCGACCCTCAGCCGCGAGATCGTCTACTCCATGGCGGTGATGCCCTGGATCAACGATCCCTTCTTCACCCGCGGCGTCACGCCCGGCACCCTGACTGCGCTGCGCAGCCCGGAACGCGAGAAGAATGTAATGCTGGGCTACCTCCGCGTTCCAGGCCTGCCGTATGAGAAGAAGCTGTTCTACGATATGGGCCGCACCGTTGTGCAGGCGATGGACAATTACACGGCGCTGGTCCAGGCCGGCGTCAAGACTGGCATGGGCACCGACAGCGGCCCCAATGGCCGGTTCCCCGGCTTTAATGCGCATGAGGAACTGCAGATGGAAGTGATGGCGGGCCGCACCCCGCTGGACGCCATCAAGTCCGCCACCAGCGATAATGCCGCCTGGCTGGGCGACAAGACCGTTGGCAGCATCGAGGCCGGCAAGTGGGCCGACCTGCTGGTGCTGGACGCCGATCCCCTGGCCGACATCCGCAACACCAAGTCGATCTCGGCTGTGTATGTGGCGGGCAATTCCGTGCCCACCATCTGGCAGACCTGCCGTGACCGTCCCTCCAATGCCTGCACCGGTGGCTGGAAAGACCGCTCGCCGACCCCGTACTGAGCTGACTGAACTGTGTTCCGGCGCGGATGGATTTCCATCCGCGCCGTTTGCCTGAAGGAAATTTCGATGTCGTCAATCGCCGCCCGGCCGACCCGCGTCCGTCACACCGTCCTGTGGCTGACCGTGCTGCTCTACATGGTGACTTACTTCGACCGGGTGATGATCTCGACCGCCATGCCGTCGATCCAGCAGGAATTCGGCTTCTCGACCGTGACGGTCGGCTGGATTTTCGCTGCCTTCCAGATCAGCTATGCGCTGTTCCAGATTCCCGGCGGCTGGCTGGGCGACTATATCGGTCCGCGCAAGATGCTGACCTACATCGTGCTGTGGTGGTCGGCCTTCACCGCTTTCACCGCCCTGTCCTGGTCGCTCACCTCGATGATCGTGTTCCGCTTCCTGTTCGGTATGGGCGAAGCGGGCGCCTTCCCCAACGCCACCCGTTCACTGTCGCGCTGGATGCTGCCGTCCGAGCGCGGCTGGGCCCAGGGCATCACCCATGCCGGCGCGCGCCTGGGCGCGGCGATTACGCCGGTGATGGTGGCGTTCCTGATCCTGCATTTCGGCTGGCGCTTCCCCTTCTTCGTCTTCGCGCTGGTCGGCGTGGTATGGGCGGGCGTGTGGTACTGGTATTACCGCGACAATCCCGCCGAACATAAGAGCACCAACGAAGCCGAACAGCAGCTCATTCATTCGGCGCTGGGATCGGCGCCCAAGCGCCGGACCATTCCGTGGGGTGCGATCCTCTCCAGCCCGCAGATGTGGGTGCTGGCGGCGACGTATTTCTGCTACGGCTATGCGCTCAACATGTTCCTGGCCTGGTTCCCGAAATACCTGGAAGCGGCTCGCGGCATGAGCCTGACGCAGATGGGCATCTTCGCCAGCGTGCCGCTCGCGGCGGGCGTGCTCGGCGATATCGCCGGTGGCTGGTTCTCGGACGAAATCATCAAGAAGACCGGCCGCATCAAGTTCGCCCGCAAGGTGGTGGCGGTGACCGGCTTCTTCATCGCGGCTGTCGTCTGCCCCTTCGCGGTGCTGGAGCCCAACCCCTATATCAGCATCGCGTTGTTCGGCCTGGCGGTGTTCAGCCTGGAACTGGTGGTGGGCAATGCCTGGGCGGTGTCGCTGGACATCGGCGGCAATTTCGCTGGCTCGGTGTCCTCGGTGATGAACACGCTGGGCAATATCGGCGGTACCATCATGGCGGTGGCCACCGGCTATATCGTGGCGTCCTATGGCTGGAACATGTCCTTCTATGTGGTGGCGGCGCTGGCGGCGATCGGCGGGATACTGTTCCTGTTCGTGGATGCGAGCCGGCAAATCTATGTCGAGCCGCCGACCACGCCGGCGGTCTGACCAGGGCCTGATTGACGCGAAAAACCCGCCGAAAGGCGGGTTTTTTGCCAAAAAAAGCATAGTTCACTTTTGCCGGAAATTGGCTATGGTCCCGCCCGCCATGGAACCATTCAAAAAACTCGAAGGGGTCGCTGCCCCGCTCAACATGATTAATGTCGACACCGACATGATCATCCCCAAGCAATATCTGAAAACCATCCACCGCACCGGGCTGGGCAAGGCGCTGTTCGACGAGATGCGCCACAACCAGGACGGCAGCGAGAAGCTGGACTTTGTCCTGAACAAGCCCGCTTATCGCAATGCCAAGATTCTGGTGGCGGGCGACAATTTCGGCTGCGGTTCAAGCCGCGAACACGCGCCTTGGGCGCTGCTGGATTTCGGCATCCGCTGCGTTATCGCGCCCAGTTTTGCTGACATCTTTTATGGCAACTGTTTCAAGAACGGCATCCTGCCCATCAAGCTGCCGCAGGAAATGGTCGACAAATTAATGGACGATGCCAGCCGCGGCGCCAATGCCATCATCTCCATCGATCTTGAGGCGCAGGAAATCCGCGGCCCCGATGGCGGCATGATAAAGTTCGAAGTCGATGAATTCCGCAAACAGTGCCTGCTGAATGGCTGGGACGATATCGGCCTGACCATGCGCAACGAGGACAAGATCACGTCCTTTGAAAAGCAGCAGCACACCCAGGCCCCCTGGCTTTAAAGCCACGGCGTGTCGGCAGCGCCGGCGTGACCACTTAAACTAGCCTTTCGAGGACACCATGAACGAATACAAGCTGCTTCTGCTGCCGGGTGACGGCATCGGTCCCGAAGTTCTGGATGCCACCATGCGCGTAGTGGGCTGGTATGGGCAGAAGGGTCTTCCCTACAAGACCGAGGAAGCGCTGCTGGGCGGCGCGGCGATCGATGCTACCGGCCGGCCCGATCCCGACGAGACCTTCGTGAAGGCGATTGCCGCCGATGCGGTGCTTATGGGTTCGGTGGGCGGTCCCAAATGGGATGGTCTGCCGTTTGAAAAGCGCGCCGAACGCGGGCTGCTCCGGGTGCGTAAGGACATGGGCGTGTATGCCAATCTGCGCCCGGCGCTGTGCTTCGACGCTCTCAAGGATGCCTCCACCCTGAAGCCGGAAATCGTTGCCGGCCTGGATATCCTGATCGTGCGCGAGCTGATGGGCGGTGTCTATTTCGGCGAGCCCAAGGAAACCACTACTTTGCCGGACGGCCAGAAGCGGGCCGTCGATACCGGCGTCTATACCACCAGCGAGATCGAGCGAGTCTGCCGGGTCGCGTTCGAAATGGCGCGGCTGCGCGGCAACAAGGTGCACAGCGCCGAAAAGTCGAATGTGATGGTCACCGGCGTGTTGTGGAAGCAAGTCGTAACCGCCCTGCACAAGCGCGATTACAGTGATGTCGAACTGCACCATATTCTGGCCGACAACGCCGCCATGCAGCTGGTGCGCAATCCAAAGCAGTTCGACGTGCTGGTCACCGACAATCTGTTCGGCGACGTGCTGTCGGACGAAGCTGCCCAGCTGACCGGCTCCATCGGCATGCTGCCGAGCGCGTCGCTGGGTGACAAGAAGGCCAACGGACTGCCGTCGGCGCTGTATGAGCCGATCCATGGTAGCGCGCCCGATATCGCCGGCCAGGGCCTGGCCAATCCCATCGCCTCGATCCTCTCTTTTGCCATGTGCCTGCGTTATTCCTTCGGCATGAAGGATGAAGCGACACGGCTTGAAAAGGCGGTCGACAAGGTTTTGGCCGACGGCTATCGCACCAGCGACATCATGCAGCCGGGCATGACCAAGCTGGGAACCACCGCCATGACCGATGCCATTCTGAAGGCCCTGGATACGTCGGCTTAAGCAACTCTCCATGGCCGGCCTTGAGCCGGCCATCCAGAGCCGCAATCACAGTGCATGTTGCCCTGGATGGCCGGGGCAAGCCCGCCCATGGTGATAAAGAATCAATCGCCCTTCAAATCGCGCCGCGCCTGGTGCAGCAGCGGTTCGGTGTAGCCAGACGGCTGCGCCTTGCCCTTGAACACCAGGTCGCACGCCGCCTTGAAAGCGATGCCATCAAAGCCAGGCGCCATGGGCTGGTAGAGCGCATCGCCCGCATTCTGCTGGTCCACGATCGCCGCCATGCGCTTGAGGCTTTCCATCGCCTGGCTTTCTTGGACGATGCCGTGTTCCAGCCAGTTGGCGATATGCTGGCTGGAAATGCGCAAGGTGGCGCGGTCTTCCATCAGGCCGACATTGTGGATGTCGGGCACCTTGGAACAGCCCACGCCCTGATCAACCCAGCGCACCACATAGCCCAGGATTCCCTGGGCATTATTGTCCAGTTCCTGCTGCACCTCGTTGCTGCTCCAGTTGGGCCGGTCGGCCAGCGGGATGGTGAGAATGTCCGATAGCTTGGCGCGCGGGCGTGATTTCAGCTCGTCCTGCCGCGCCTTCACGCTGACCTGGTGATAATGCAGCGCGTGCAACGTCGCGGCGGTGGGTGACGGCACCCAGGCGCAGGATGCGCCCGATTTGGGGTGGCCGATCTTGACCTTCAGCATTTCGGCCATGCGGTCAGGCATCGCCCACATACCCTTGCCGATCTGCGCCTTGCCCTGGAAGCCGCAGGCCAGGCCGATATCCACATTCTGGTCTTCATAGGCGGCCAGCCATTTGCTGGTTTTCATCTCACCCTTGCGGATCATGGCGCCGGCATACATCGAGGTGTGCATCTCGTCGCCGGTGCGGTCGAGGAAGCCGGTATTGATGAAGACGATGCGGTCCTTGGCGGCGCGGATACATTCCTTGAGATTGACGGAGGTGCGGCGTTCCTCGTCCATCACGCCCATCTTGATGGTGTTGCGCGCCAATCCGCAGATATCTTCGATGCCATCAAAGAGCGTGTTGGTGCAGGCGACTTCGACAGGGCCGTGCATCTTGGGCTTGACGATATAGATCGAGCCCTTGCGGCTGTTGCGGCGCTGGCCCTTGATGTCGTGCAATGCGATGAGGCTGGAAATGACCCCGTCCATCAAGCCTTCGCCGATCTCGCTGCCATCGGGCAGCAGGATCGCATCACTGGTCATCAGGTGACCGACGTTGCGGATGAACAAAAGGCTGCGGCCGGGCAGGGTCAGCTTGCTTCCATCCGGCGCGGTGTAGCTGCGGTCGGGATTGGCGGCGCGGTCCATCGTCTTGCCGCTTTTTTCGAACTTGGCGGTCAGGCTGCCATTCATCAGGCCCAGCCAGTTGCGATAGGCGGCGATCTTGTCCTGGGCGTCCACCGCAGCGATGGAATCCTCGCAGTCCATGATGGTGGTGATGGCCGCTTCCAGCACGACATCGCTGATGCCCGCCTTGTCGGTCTTGCCGATGGGCGTCGCGCGGTCGAGATAGATTTCGATATGCAGGCCGTTCTGTTCCAGCAGCACCAGCCTGGGCGCGGCGGGATCGCCGACATAGCCCTTGAACAGCGATGGGTCTTTGAGCGCCGGTTCCAGAGTGCCGTTCTTCACCGCAAGGGCGGCCGCGTCCTTCCATGATCCGCTGGCCAGGGGCGCGGCCTGGTCCAGGGCTTCGCGCGCCAGGGCGATGACCTTCTCGCCGCGCTTTTCGTTGTAACCCTTGCCCGGTGCCAGCTCGCCGTCCTGCGCAATCGCATCGGTGCCATACAGCGCGTCATACAGGCTGCCCCAGCGGGCATTGACCGCGTTCAGGGCAAAGCGGGCATTGGTCAGCGGCACCACCAGTTGCGGTCCGGCCATGGTGGCAATTTCGGGGTCGACATTCTGGGTGCCGATATGGAAATCGGCGCCTTCCGGCACGAGATAGCCGATCTCCCGCAGGAAGGCGGTATAGTCCAGCGCGTCGATGAGGCGTTCAGGATTTTCTCTGTGCCAGGTGTCAATCGCTGCCTGTAGATGGTCGCGATGGGCAAGAAGCGCGCGGTTCTGCGGCATCAATGTGACCGCCAGGGCGGCGAAGCCGGACCAGAATTTTTCGGCCTCGACGCCGCTGTCGGGCAGGACGTCGTGCGCGACGAAATCATGCAATTCGCGCGCGACCTGCAGGCCGTGGACCAGGACTTTATCCGTCATGACACTCTATCTTTTGTGAGGGTTGCCCCCAGCCTAAAACGCCCGCGCTGCGGGGTCAAAACGAAAAGGCCGGACCTTTCGGTCCGGCCTTTTATCAGGCAATCGCCGTTTTTGGCGACTAGTGCGGCGGGATCATCCAGGGGAACACGAACTGCTGTAACCAGACCAGGATGCTCAGCATCGCCGTGAAGACGAGGGAGTGGATGAAGGTGCGCCGGAAGATGCTGGCCTCCTGGCCCTGCAATCCGCTGATCGCCACGCCCGTCGCGATGTTCTGCGGCGAGATCATCTTGGCGAAGCAGCCGCCCGATGAGTTGGTGGCCGCCATCAGCACCGGGCTGAGGGGCGGTACCGACTGGTTGGCCGCCACGACCTGCAGGTTACCGAACAGGGCGTTGCCGGAGGAGTCGCTGCCCGACAGGAACACCGCGACCCAGCCCAGAAAAGCCGACAGCAGCGGGAAGAATATCCCCGTGGTGGCGACCGCCTTGCCCAGCGTGTAGGTCAGGCCGGAATAGTTCATCAGATAGGCCAGACCCACTATCGCCGTCACCGTGAGCGCCGGCAGCAGGATCTGCTTCCAGGCGGTGGTAATGGCTTCCAAGAACTTGGAGATGCCCACGCCTGTCGCCAGCGCCGTCAGGATCGCCGTCACCAGGACAGCGGTGCCGGTGGCGAAGGGCTGCCAGTTCCAGACCGCCGCATAGGGCCTGTCATACAAAGTGATGAAGACCTGGTTGTGCAGGCCCGGCCACTGGATCGGCTGGGCGAAGAAGGTCGCGACCTTGAAGTGGGTCCAGACCATGACCACGGCGATCATGATCAGCCAAGGTAGCCAGCCCTGCCAGGTCGGAATGTTGCGATGGACCGAGGTGGGGTCTTCCGCCGGCACCACAAGGGCGAATTCCGGATCGGGGGCCGGCTGCCATACGCGCAGGAACAGCACGGTAGCGATCAGCGAAGAGCCCGCCGAGATCACGTCGGTAAGTTCGTAGCTCAGAAAGTTCGCGCTCAGGAACTGGCCCGTGGCGAAGGCGCCGCCGGCCACCAGAATCACCGGCCACAGCGCCTTGACCGAGCGCATGCCGCCAAACATAGCGATGACATAGAAGGGCAGCAGCAGGGCAAAGAAGGGCAGCTGACGGCCCACCATCGCGCCCAACGTGGCGGCGGGAAGATCGGTGACGCCGGCCAGGGTGGTGATCGGAATGCCCAGCGAGCCGAAGGCGACCGGGGCGGTGTTGAAGATCAGGGCATAGACCACCGCGTCGATCGGTTTGAAGCCCAGCATGATCAGCAGCGAGGCGGTGATGGCGACGGGGGCGCCGAAGCCCGACACGCCTTCCAGCAGCGAGCCGAAGCCATAGCCGATCACGATCAGCACGATGCGCTTGTCCTGGGGCAGGTGCGCCAGAACCCAGCGGCGGAAGGCGTCGAAACGGCCCGACAGGACGGCGGTATTATAGAGAATGAGGGCGGCGAACACGATCCACATGATCGGCCACAGCGCGAAGGCAACGCCAGCGGCGGTGCTGGAAAGGGCAAGGTTGACGGGCATCTGCCAGACGCTGATGGCGATGATCATCGCCACGGTCAGGCCGGCCAGCGAGGCTTGCCAGGCGGGCCGCCGAAGCACGCCCAGCATCACCAGCACCACGATGATCGGGATGGTCGCGACCAGGAAGGACAGGAGCAGGCTGTCGCCCACGGGTGTCAGTAGCTGAGTGAACATATTTCTTCTCCCTATCGTGGCGTTGACGCGCCGCTTTCCCACCAGCCACGCTTTACCGGCGTGGCGCTTATCATTCGTTCGAGGTGCCGGGATTGGTGCGCGGACGAGAAGCCGACGATCTCGGCTTTCGCAACGTCCGACTTCCCCTTTAGGTCCCCGCTCTTATTGGAACCTTTAGAGCAAAAAAAAGCCTTTAAGCCAAGGCGTTTAAGGCTGTGCAGTGCAGCAATCGCCGTCCGCCGCTGTCACACAGGACGCAGCTCTAGACGTTCCAGGTCGAGGCGATGTGGTCTTTGTCTTCCTGGGTATTCCGCTCGGACATCAGGAAACCGTAATAGCCGCAGCCGCCGCCGGGATACTCGCGGCATATGGTGGGCCGGGCAGTATAGATGGTGCAGCAACGCTTGTCGGTATCGAAGAACTGGCAGATCTTGCCGAAATGCTTGTCGGGCTTGCGGCGCATGGCATATTTCGCTTCTTCATCCACCTTGGTGAACTTCTTGCGCGCCGCTTCAAAGGTCAGCTTGAAGTGCTTGGCCAGACGCTCGACGTCGCGCTTGTTGAGCGGGATCAGGGGATAAGAGCAGCAATAGCCCGGGCACTTCGCGCAATTATAGAGTCCCACGAGATACCGCCTGAATCACTGCCAAGCCTGTGATTTAGCATGAACGCCTCACAAGGTTAGATCATCCATAGGTGACTTGATGCCGCGCCTCTTTCAAGAGGGAACTTTCAAGCCAGTCGGGGCCATTGTATCAAAAGACTATAGTCCAACAGCCCGTCACTGCCTCAGGACAGCATGCCCGCCTTATTGGTGGGCGGGCCGTGTGGACGCTTTTGGTGCTGCTGGTGATGCTGGGGGGCTGCAGCCTCCGGCCCGGTGGCGAGCCGCCGCCCCCGCCGCCGCGCAGCGGCGATGTGTTGATACCGGGCGACAATCTGTGGATCGCGGTGGCGGGTGAGGAATCGCTGAGTGGGCTTTTCCCCGTCCGCAGCGATGGCAGGGTGTGGTTGGAGCTAATCGGCGGGATTCCGGCGGCTGGGTTGGCCTTGCCGGTGTTTCGGGAAAATTTGCGCTAGCATCTGGCGGCGGGATATCTGCACCAGCCTCTGGTCGAGGTGACGCGGGTGCTGGGGCCGCCATCGCCGTCCTTGCTTCAGTCTCAAGATTAAGTCTCAGTGAAAATCGCAGCTTAATTTTATAGCGCGATTTCCTTCATGCGCGAACAGCGGCAGGGCTTCATAGTCGGGCAGGCGGGGCACCGCCCATAATCTTTCGCGGCGGTCAAAGCCAAAGCTATTGAAAGGATCGGCTTCCGCTAGCGCCTCATAACCGCGCCGCATCCAGAAGAAGGGCTTCTTCCCCGCCGACAGCAGCGCCAGCAGCACGGCAAATCCGCTGGGGCTCCAGACACCCGCGAAGACCTCGTGCTGGGCACCAGGTCGCAGGTCGCCGCCCAGAACCGCATCCGCCTGTGGATGGCCCAGCGCTATGGGCGCCCGGTCGGGGGGGGGCAGCCCGAAACGCGACCAGTAATGGCGGAATTTCGCGATTTTTGTGCATTTGTTCATGATATGTTTCATCACGCACCGGGCCATGAAAGAGTCAAGCCGGAGCGTTTTTTTGTGAATTATTCTCAGATTGCATGGATGCTTATTTACTTATCGCAACGCTGGCATGTTGCGCCGCAACTGGCGGCGTGGTCACATAATCTGTAATTCTAAGAAGAATGGGCAAATTTTGCGGCTTTAAGGGCCGGAAAACTGCGCCTGATTGCCGGTTGGGGTTTGAGATGAGTTTGCCGCCGAAACAGGGTCTTTATGACCCCCGCAACGAGCATGACGCCTGTGGCGTCGGCTTTGTCGCCAACATCAAGGGCGCCAGGTCCCATGATATCATTGGGCTGGGCCTCCAGCTCCTGATCAATCTAGACCATCGCGGCGCGGTGGGCGCAGACCCGCTGGTGGGCGACGGCGCCGGCATCCTGATCCAGATTCCTGATCCGCTGTTTCGCGAATGGGCCAGGGAGACTGGCGTGACCCTGCCGGAGCCGGGCCAGTATGGCGTGGCGATGTGTTTCCTGCCGCGCGAGGCCAAGGCGCGCGAAATCGTCGTTAAGCAGTTCGAGCATTTCATCAAAGTCGAAGGCCAGACCCTGTTGAGCTGGCGCGATGTCCCCACCAATCCCGCCGGCCTGGGCAAGACCGTGCTGGACGGCATGCCGCTGATCCGCCAGGCGATCATCGCCTCGGGTCCGCATACCCGCGGCCAGGATCATTTCGAGCGCAAGCTGCTGGCCATCCGCAAGCAGACGCAGAACCCGCTGGCCGCGCTGGCCAAGAAGCATAAGCTTCCCGCCATCAATCAGTTCTACATGCCCAGCCTGTCGACCCGCACCATGGTCTATAAGGGTCTGCTGCTGGCGCATGATGTGGGCCGTTTCTATCGCGATCTGCAGAATCCGCTGACCGTGTCGGCGGTGGCGCTGGTGCATCAGCGTTTCTCCACGAACACCTTCCCGAGCTGGAAGCTGGCGCATCCCTATCGCTACATCGCCCATAATGGCGAGATCAACACGGTGCGCGGCAACGTCAACTGGATCAATGCTCGCCGCCGCAGCATGGAATCCGAACTGCTGGGCCCGGACCTCGACAAGATGTGGCCGCTGATTCCGCACGGCCAGTCCGACACCGCCTGTCTCGACAATGCGCTTGAACTACTGGTCGCCGCCGGCTATCCGCTGGCCCATGCGGTGATGATGCTGATCCCGGAAGCCTGGGCCTGCAACAACAGCATGGATACCAAGCGCAAGGCTTTCTACGAGTATCACGCCGCGCTGATGGAGCCGTGGGACGGCCCCGCCGCTATCGCCTTTACCGACGGCCGCCAGATCGGCGCCACGCTGGACCGCAACGGGTTGCGCCCCGCCCGCTATATCGTGACCGACGACGATCTGGTCATCCTGGCGTCGGAGTCGGGCGTGATCCCGGTGCCGGAAGAGAAGATCAAGCGCAAATGGCGGTTACAGCCCGGCAAGATGCTGCTGATCGATTTCGAAGAGGGCCGCATCATCGAGGACGATGAGATCAAGAAGAAGTTCTCCGAGGCCAAACCGTATGAAGACTGGCTGAAGGCCACCCAGTTCAAGCTGGAAGACCTGCCCGACCTGCCCGAAGACCATCGCGCCAAGGCGAACAATCCCTCGCTGCTGCTCGATCAGCAGCAGGCCTTCGGCTACACTCAGGAAGACCTACAATTCTTCCTGGAGCCGATGGCCAGTATGGGCGACGACCCCATCGGCTCGATGGGCGTCGACACGCCGATCGCGGTTTTGTCGAAGAAGTCCAAGCTACTCTACAATTATTTCAAGCAGAATTTTGCCCAGGTCACCAATCCGCCGATTGACCCGATCCGCGAAGAGCTGGTGATGAGCCTAGTATCGATGATCGGGCCGCGCCCCAATCTACTGGGCCGCGATGCCGGCGCGCACAAGCGGCTGGAAGTGAGCCAGCCGGTCCTGACCAATGCTGATGTCGAGAAGATCCGCTCGATTTCCGAACTGGTGGACGGCGCCTTTCGCACCGCTACCATCGACTGCACCTGGCCGGCCAGCGAAGGCGCGGACGGTCTTTCCAATGCCGTGCAGCGCATCCGCCTCAACGCCACCGACGCGGTGCTGGCGGATAACAACATTCTGATTCTGTCCGACCGCGCCGTCAGCGCCGAACGGGTTCCAATTCCTGCCGCGCTGGTGATTGCCGCCGTGCACCACCATCTGGTGCGCCAGGGCCTGCGCATGCAGACCGGGCTGGTAGTGGAAACTGGCGAAGCGCGCGAAGTGCATCACTTCTGCGTGCTGGCCGGTTATGGCGCCGAAGCGGTCAATCCCTATCTCGCCTTCGAGACGCTGGAGCAGATCCGGGTCAAGCAGGGACTTTCCCTCAAGGCCTATGAAGTCCAGAAGAACTACATCAAGGCCATCGCCAAGGGCGTTTTGAAGGTGATGGCCAAGATGGGCATCTCCACCTACCAGTCCTATTGCGGCGCGCAGATTTTCGACGCAGTGGGTCTGTCGAGCGAGTTCATAGAGGAATACTTCACCGGCACCGCCACCACGGTGGAGGGGAGCGGCATCAAGCAGGTCGCCGAGGAGAGCGTGCGCCGTCACCGTGACGCGTTCGGCGACAATCCCATCTATCGCAACATGCTGGATGTGGGCGGCGACTATGCCTTCCGCCTGCGCGGCGAAGACCATGCCTGGACGCCGGAATCGGTGTCACGCCTGCAGCACGCCGTGCGCGGCAACAATCCGGCGGAGTACGAACTCTTCGCTCAGCAGATCAATGACCAGAATGAGCGGCTGTTGACCCTGCGCGGGCTGATGAACTTCAAGACTGACGGCGCCGGCGTCCCGCTGGACGAAGTTGAACCGGCTAATGAGATCGTCAAGCGTTTCTCCTCCGGCGCGATGAGCTTCGGCTCGATCAGCCGCGAAGCGCATACCAACATAGCCGTCGCAATGAACCGCATCGGCGGGCGCTCCAACACCGGCGAGGGCGGCGAGGAACCCGACCGCTTCAAGCCCATGGCCAACGGCGACTCCATGCGCTCGGCCATCAAGCAGGTGGCGTCGGGCCGCTTCGGCGTCACCGCCGAATATCTGGTCAATGCCGACGACATCCAGATCAAGATGGCCCAGGGCGCCAAGCCCGGCGAAGGCGGCCAGCTTCCCGGCTACAAGGTCGACGCAAACATCGCCAAGGTGCGCTATTCCACCCCCGGCGTTGGCCTGATCTCGCCGCCGCCGCATCACGATATTTATTCCATCGAAGACTTGGCGCAGCTGATCCGCGACCTCAAGAGCGTTAACCAAAAGGCCCGCATCTCGGTCAAGCTGGTGTCGGAAGTGGGCGTCGGCACCGTGGCGGCGGGCGTCGCCAAATGCCGCGCCGACCATGTGACGATTTCCGGTTTCGAAGGCGGCACCGGAGCCTCGCCGCTGACCTCGCTGACCCATGCCGGATCACCCTGGGAAATCGGCCTCGCCGAAACCCAGCAGACCCTGGTGCTGAACGGGCTGCGTGGCCGCATCGCCGTGCAGGTGGACGGCGGGCTTCGCACCGGCCGCGACGTCGCCATCGGTGCGCTGCTGGGCGCCGATGAGTTCGGCTTCGCCACCGCGCCGCTGATCGCCTCGGGCTGCATCATGATGCGCAAATGCCATCTCAACACCTGCCCGGTGGGCGTGGCCACCCAGGACCCGGTCCTGCGCAAGCGCTTCACCGGTCAGCCGGAACATGTGATAAACTATTTCTTCTTCGTCGCCGAAGAGTTGCGGGCGATCATGTCCGAGCTTGGTTTCCGCACCGTCGCCGAAATGGTCGGCCGGGTGGACAAACTCGACATGAAGAAGGCGGTCGGCCACTGGAAAGCGCAGAGCGTGGACCTGTCGCGCATTCTCTACGCCGTCACGCCCAAGCCGGGCGTCGCCATCCATCACAATGAAAAGCAGAATCACGGCTTGGAATCGGCGATCGATCATGAACTGATCGCGGCCGCCAGGCCGTCGATCGAGAATGGCCAGCCGGTGCGGATCGAAAAGTCCGTGCGCAACGTGGATCGTACCGTCGGCGCCATGCTGTCGGGCGAAGTGGCCAGGCGCCACGGCCATGCCGGCCTGCCGGAAGACACGATCAGCGTGAAGTTCACCGGCACGGCGGGGCAGAGCTTCGGCGCATTCCTGGCGCGCGGTGTTTCTATCGAACTGACGGGCGACGCCAATGACTATGTCGGCAAGGGCCTGTCGGGCGGGCGCATTGTGGTCAAGCCGCCCAAGGGACTTTCGCGCGATCCGGCCGAGAACATCATTGTCGGTAACACGGTGCTGTACGGCGCCATCGCGGGCGAAGCCTATTTCCATGGCGTGGCCGGCGAACGCTTCGCGGTGCGCAATTCCGGCGCCATCTGCGTGGTGGAAGGCACCGGCGACCATGGCTGCGAATATATGACTGGCGGCGTCGTGGTGGTGCTGGGAAAGACCGGGCGCAATTTCGCTGCCGGCATGTCGGGCGGCGTAGCGTATGTCTATGACGAGGATGGCAGCTTCGAGCAGCGCTGCAATCCGTCGATGGTAAAGCTGGAGAAGATCGCGGCCTGCGAGAATATCGACCATGCCGACCTGCCCAAGCAGCGCTCTGTCAGCGTGGCGGATGCCGGCATGGGCGACTTCCTGCGCTTCGATGCCGAGCGGCTGAAAATCCTGGTGGAACGCCACCTGCTGCACACCGGCAGCCCCCGCGCCATGGCGATGCTGGACAATTGGGACGCCAGCCGGGAAAAATTCGTCAAGGTGATGCCATCCGACTACGCCAAGGCGTTGGCGGACATTCAGGCGCGCGCCGCCATCGCGGCAGAGTAATGGCCCTCAAGCAGCGAAGTGGTAGGGCGTAGGAAAAGTTATGGGCAAGATCACAGGTTTTCTGGAAATCGAACGGCAGGATCGCACCAGCGAAAAGCCGGCAGCGCGCCTGGGCAACTATAAAGAGTTTGTCCAGCCAATGCCCTATGCGGATGTCGGAAAGCAGGCGGCGCGCTGCATGGATTGCGGCATTCCCTTTTGCCACAATGGCTGCCCGGTCAATAACCAGATCCCGGACTGGAACCATCTGGTCTATCGCGACCAGTGGCACGCCGCGTCGGAAAATCTGCACACCACCAATAATTTTCCGGAATTCACCGGCCGTATCTGCCCGGCGCCCTGCGAAGCCAGCTGTACCCTGAACATCATCGACACGTCTGTGACGATCAAGACCATCGAATGTCAGATCGTGGACCGCGCCTGGGAAGAAGGCTGGGTCCAGCCGGTACTGGCGCCGAAAAAGACCGGCAAGGCGGTGGCGGTGGTGGGCTCCGGCCCCGCAGGCATGGCGGCGGCGCAGCAGCTGGCGCGCGCCGGACATTCGGTGACCCTGTTCGAGAAGGCCGACCGCATCGGCGGGTTGCTACGCTACGGCATTCCCGACTTCAAGATGGAAAAGCATCTGATCGACCGCCGCATGCGCCAGATGGAAGCCGAAGGCGTTGTGTTCCGCACCAATGTTGACGTCGGTGTCACTGTTTCCATGGATATGCTGCTGGCCGATTATGACGCGGTGGTGCTGTCGGGCGGTGCGGAAGCGCCGCGCGACCTGCCCATCCCCGGGCGCGCGCTGGACGGCATTCATTACGCCATTGATTTCCTCACTCAGCAGAACAAGCGGGTGGCGGGCGATCCGGAAAGCAATGCGGCGCCGAACGGTACCCTGTCGGCCAAAGGCAAGCATGTAGTGGTGATCGGCGGTGGCGATACCGGTTCTGACTGTGTTGGCACCTCCAACCGCCATGGCGCGGCCTCGGTCACCCAGTTCGAAATCATGCCGCAGCCGCCGGTGAGGGAAAACAAGATGCTGGTCTGGCCGGATTGGCCGCTCAAGCTGCGCACCTCGTCTTCGCACCAGGAAGGTTGCGAGCGCGACTGGGCGGTGCAGACAAGGCGCGCGATTGGCGAAGGCGGCAAGATCACGGCGTTGGAATGCGTGCGGGTGGAATGGCAGCTGGGCGACGGCGGCAAGATGAATCTGGTCGATGTCCCGGGCAGAGAATTCACTCTCAAGGCCGACCTGGTGCTGCTGGCGATGGGCTTTGTCGGACCGAAAAAGACCGGACTGGTGGAACAGTCGGGCGTCGAACTCGATGCGCGCGGCAATGTGAAGGCGCCGCTGACTAACTACCAGACCAGCAAGAGCAAGGTCTTTGCCTGCGGCGACATGCGGCGCGGTCAATCACTGGTGGTATGGGCGATCCGCGAAGGGCGTCAATGCGCGCGCGGCGTCGATGAGTTCCTGATGGGTTCGTCAGAACTTCCGCGATAGCCGTTACTTGGTAACAACAATCCCGATGGGCGCCGCATAGGCGCTTTCCAGGATGCGTGCGGCTTTGGCGATCAGTGGGCTGTGCAGCGCCTGACGGCGCGATACCAGCGCCGGTGGCGTCCGCCAGCCGCGCGATCAGGGCCGCTTCCGGGCCGGCGCCCGCCGGGCCGTAATCGTTCACCACGAAATCGGCGCCGCCGGGCAGGACGTGCACCAGCCGCGCCATTGGGCGCGAGGAATATATGGTGACGGCGTTGGGCGGTCGCCTGAGTATGCACGGCTGCGACAAAACAGGACACTGGAGCGTCTGCATCATCCAGATGCGGGCATCGCTGACAAACTGGGCGAACCATTGGAAGATGTCGGCAAGCACGGTGTCCGAAATAGCGCGACTCGTTCGCATCTAGCAGATCGGCTTTCGGCACAATTTCGACAGAATTTTCAACGGCTTGGCGTCTATATCTGGCACTGTTCGCCGGATTATAAGTTCATGCCGCGTTAAGCTTCGCGGTGCTAACCCACGTAAAAGCTCATTGAACTTTTTGCCGCCCTGGCCCTTTCCGGCCCTTTTGCGACACGGAAATACTGACGATGAATATCGAACGTTCTCCTAGTGATTATCGGCGCGCCGAACCTGTTTCGCAGCCCGGATCCGTGGTCCGTACCTGGAGTGGCGTCAAGCGTTGGAGTGGCGCCAATCCCCGCCTGTCGCGCGTGGTGTGGTTCACGGTCGGTCTGCTGCTGCTGGCGCTGCTGATCTGGGCGATCTATCCGGCCAAGAACAGTGGCCGCGACGGCAGGATCGGCCAGGGCGCGCAGCCAGTCGGCGTGGCGCGCGCCCTGTCGGGCGACATCAATGTCACGCTCAACGCGCTGGGCACGGTGACGCCGCTGGCCACTGCGACCGTGCGGCCGCAGGTTGGCGGCATGCTGGTCAAGATCAATTTCACCGAAGGCCAGATGGTCCAGGCGGGTGATGTGCTGGCCCAGGTCGATCCGCGTCCCTATCAGGCGGCACTGGACCAGGTGCGCGGCCAGCTGGCGCGCGATACCGCGACCCTTGCCAACGCCAAGGTGGACCTGGAACGCTATCGGACGTTACAGGCACAGAACGCCATCGCCGCGCAGCAGGTCTCCGCCCAGGAAGCGCTGGTGAAATCCACCGAGGGTATCGTTATTTCCGATCAGGCCAACGTCCAGACCGCGCGGATCAACCTGGGTTACACCAACATCGTGTCGCCGGTTGCGGGGCGCGCCGGCATCCATCTGGTCGATATCGGCAACATCGTGTCGGCGGGCCAGTCCAACGGCCTCGTGGTCGTCACCCAGCTGGAGCCCATGTCGGTGCTGTTCACCATTCCCGAAGACAATATTCGCGCCGTGCTTGGCCGGGTGAATGGCGGCGCCGTGCTGCCGGTGGATGTCTATGACCGCAGCCAGACCAACAAGATCACCAGCGGCGTCCTGTCGGCTGTGGACACGGTGGTGGACCCGGCGACCGGCTCGGTGAAGCTGCGGGCATTGTTCGACAATAAGGATAATATGCTGTTCCCATCCCAGTTCGTGAATGTGCGGCTGCTGGTGAACACCTTGCCGGGTCAGACGACCGTGCCGGTGCCCGCCGTGCAGCGCGGCGCCGACGGTAGCTATGTCTTCCTGGTGCGTCCCGATAAGACCGTGACCCAGCGCGCGGTGAAGATCGGCATTCAGGACGGCGACAAGATGCAGATCCTGTCCGGTCTTCAGCCGGGCGACACGGTGGTGGTGGACGGCGCTGATCGGTTGCGCGATGGCGCCGATGTCGAGATTCCCAACCTGACCGCCAAGATCGCCGCGCCGTCTGGCGGCGGCGGCGAAGAGGCAGTGCGCGCGGCGCGCCGCGCCCAGATGCAGGAAGCCATGACCAAGAAGTGCAGCGCCGACATCAAGAAGTTTTGCGCCGACGCCACCAATGCGCGGGAGACCCGCACGTGCCTGTTCCGCAACAGCGATGATCTCGGCGCCGACTGTCAGAAGGCGATGTCCCAGATGCGCCAGGCCGGCGGTGGCCGTGGCGGTCGCCGCGGCGGTGGTGGCGGTGGTGGCGGTGGTGGCCATTGAGCAGCAACGCGCCTGAACCTTATAGCGGCGCGAACCCATCCGCGCCGTTTATCCGGCGTCCCGTAGCCACGACACTGTTCATGATTGCCATCCTGCTGGTGGGCATGGCGGGCTACAAATTCCTGCCTTTGTCGGCCCTGCCGCAGGTGGATTATCCCACCATCCAGGTCCAGACATTCCTGCCGGGTGGCAGCCCCGAGGTGATGGCCACGTCGGTCACCGCGCCGCTGGAACGCCAGTTCGGCCAGATGCCGGGCCTGAAGGAAATGTCGTCCGTGTCCTCGGGCGGCTCGTCGGTCGTGACCCTGCAGTTCGACCTGTCGCTCAGCCTCGACATCGCCGAACAGCAGGTGCAGGCGGCGATCAATGCCGCATCCAACCTGCTGCCCGCTTCGCTGCCGGCGCCGCCGATCTACGCCAAGGTCAATCCGGCTGACGCGCCGGTGATCACCCTGGCAGTCTCGTCGCGCACCTTGCCCATCACGCAGTTGGTGGACCTGTCGGAAACGCGCATCGCCCAGAAGATTTCACAGCTGTACGGCGTCGGCCTGGTCAGCATTTCCGGCGGCCAGCGCCCGGCCGTGCGGGTACAGGCGAACTTGCAGAAACTGGCCTCGCTGGGGCTGAACATCGACGACCTGCGCACCACGGTTTCGAACAACAATTCCAATTCGCCCAAGGGCAGCTTCGACGGGGCCTTCCAGTCCTACACCATCAATTCCAACGACCAGCTACAGAGTGTTGAAGACTATCGCAGTATCGTGGTGGCCTTCCGCAACGGCTCGCCCGTCTATCTGAAGGACGTGGCCAACGTCATTGACGGCGCGCAGAACAACAAGCTGGCAAGCTGGGCGAACAATTCGCCCGCCGTCCTGATCAACGTCCAGCGCCAGCCCGGCGCCAATGTCATCGCGGTGGTGGACTCCATCAAGGAGCTGCTGCCCATCATCAAGGCGGGCCTGCCGGCTTCGGTGGACGTCACCACCCTGACCGACCGCACCGAGACCATCCGCGCCTCGGTCTCTGATGTGCAGTTCGAGCTGATGCTGGCGGTGATCCTGGTGGTGCTGGTGATCTATGTCTTCCTGCGCAATCTGCCAGCCACCTTCATTCCCTCGCTGTCGGTCCCGCTCTCCATCGTCGGCACCTTCGCCGCCATGTATCTGATGGGCTATTCGCTCAACAACCTGTCGCTGATGGCGCTGACCATTTCCGCCGGTTTCGTGGTCGACGACGCCATCGTGATGATCGAGAACATCACCCGCT
>JBEENS010000009.1:0-82766 GCA_041192105.1 Pseudomonadota bacterium
GAATGGTGGGCGCGACAGGGATTGAACCTGTGACCCCTCCCGTGTGAAGGGAGTGCTCTCCCGCTGAGCTACGCGCCCGTCCCAAGACGGAGGGGCAGGGCTATAAGATGGGGGCTTGGACCCGTCAAGCCGGGCCGGTTTCCAGCGGAAAATCGTTTAGGCGGCCATCGGCCTCAAGCAGCAAAGCGGTAGGCCAATCAATAACTTTGGCTGCCGTCAGGCAGGGCTTATCTTCAGGCAGGGCTTATCTAATGCGCCGCCTTTCAGGCGGCGAGTGGCAGGTCGATCCAGAATCGGGTCTGGCGGCCGGGGACACTTTCGAAATCGATCCGCCCGCCTTGCGCCTCGACCAGCATCTTGGCGATGGACAGGCCCAAGCCCGCGCCCGGCACGTTCCGCTCCACCCCGATGGCGCGGCGGAAGGGCAGGAACACCGCCTCGCACTCGTCTTTCGGGATGCCCGGACCACTATTGGCGATCTCGATGCGGCCGAAGCCATCTTCCATGGCGTGGGCGCTGACCCGGATGGGCGAGGAATTGTCGCCATACTTGAAGGCATTGGCGATCAGGTTGTTGAGGATCTGGGCCAGGCGCACCGGATCGCACGTCAGCGCCAGGCTGTCGGCCACGGTCTCGACCAGAACATCTTTCCCGCCCAGACTCGCGTCCAGCCGGATGGCGCTGACGCAATTCTTCAACGTATGGCCCACCGCCACGCGCTCCGGCTGGATGTCCAAGGCGCCTGCCTCGGTGCGGCTCAGGTCCAGCAGGTCGTCATGCAGCCGCAGCAGCAGTTCGCCACTATGGGCGATGATGGCGGCGAATTCCGGGGCGCGATCCGCCGTCAGCGAACCGGATTCCAGCATGGAGGAAAAGCCGATGATCGCCGACAGGGGGCTGCGTACTTCATGGCTGACATGGGCCAGCAGCTGCGACTTGAAGCGCGAGCCGCGCACCGAGCTTTGGTTTTTGCACTGGAGGAGGGCGACATGCAGGTCGCGTTCGTTCAGCAGCATGGCGGTGCGCACGCCGACAATGCTGCAGACCGCGAAATACAGCTGCATCATCTCGACCCAATAGAAGTCGCGCGCCGCGGGGTTGGCATGCATCGAGGCAAAGCCGATGGCGGCAATCACCAGCAGCGCCGCGCCCGCGCCCAAAAGGCGGAAGCGCACCGCGGAGGCCAGCACGCCTACCAGCACGAGATACAGGACCGGCGCGCCAAAGCGGAAGCCGGCGATCGCCACGGCGGCAACAACCGAGAACAAGACTGCGGCTTCCAGGAAGTGGTGCTGCAGTTTCAGCTTGGCGAACTGCCTCCACGACACCGTCATGCCGAACGGCACCAGGATCAGCACGCCCAGCAGATTGGCCAGGAACCATTGCACGCCTGTGATCAGCGGATTGCCGACGCCGTACCAGGCGATCAGCGCCGCCGACGCCAGCGCGCCGAACAGCGACGGGCTGACACCCGCCGCCAGGGTGAATTTCGCGGCCGCCGCCATGGTCTTGATGCGCGGCATGCCGATGCGGCGCACGACCACAAGGCCGGCGATCACATCGATGACATTGATCATGCTGTAACCGACGGCCAGCACCGCGGGCGCGCCGCCCAGCCTGTTGGCGGCAAGGCCCGCCGCCAGCATCGCCGCCAGCATGGCGATATCGTCGCTGCGTCCGCGCGACAGCCGGATCAGCATCACAAAACCGAAAGCGGTGGCGGGCCAGATCGGCGTGGCGGAATTGCTGTTGCCGCCCCAGACGAAGATGCCGCCATAGCCCAGCAGGAAGAAGCCCGCGAAGGTGATGGCGGTGAGCCAGGCCAGCCTCGCAATCGGTGTGCGCGCAACAGAAATGGCCATGGCAGGCCTAGCGTGGGTTGGGGCGACTCGCTAAAATTTTAGGCTCGGTCCTGCCATGCCGGGCAAGGGCCAAAGCCAATCCGCCGCAGTTATTTAAAGCAGCTTCAGGTCCGCCAGTGCCTGCGGCAACTGTGCGAAATTGTCGATCACCGCGTCGCCGCCCAGCTCCCGGGCTGGCACCGGCGTGAAGCCATAGGACACCAGGATGCAGGGCACGCCGGCGGCGCGCGCCGTGTTCAGGTCGGTGATGGAATCCCCGATCATCACCGCCGCCCCCCCACTTCCTTTCAATACGTCTTCGACCACGTCATGGAAGATGCGCGGGTCCGGCTTGGTGTAGCTCTTGCGGCCCGCGCCATAGACGCACGAGAACAGGCCGTCCAGCGCCAAGTGCGGCAGCAGCAGGTCGGTCAGTTCCTGCGGCTTGTTGGTCAGGATGGCCATGCGTGCGCCCTTTGCCTTCAGGCCGGTCAGGGTCTGGGTCACGCCCGGAAACAGCACGCTGCCGTCGGCGATATGGTCGCGGTAATGGGACAGGAAAATCGCCACCAGCGGCGGCAGGTCTTCCTCGGTGACCGGTGTGCCGCTGGCCTCCATCGCCTGCAGGATCAGCGCCCTGGCCCCGAACCCCACCATGTGCCGCAGGCTGCTCAGGTCCAGCTCCGGCCGGTCCCGGGCCGCCAGGACTGCGTTGGTCGCGCCCAGAAGATCGGGGGCGGTGTCCGCCAGGGTGCCGTCCAGGTCGAAAATCAGGGCAGGGGCGGGCATATCGGCCTTTGCGGGAATTAACGGGTTTTACGCCAGAATCGCGGCAATATAGCGTTGTAAATCGTCACTTCATCTTTTTCCTGCGGGGGGCTACGCGAACGGCATGATGAGGGCTGCTGTCATACTGGCCGCTGGTGCCGGAACAAGGATGAAATCGTCTTTGCCTAAAGTGCTGCACAAGGTGGCGGGCTTGCCGCTGCTGGGCCATGTCGTGGCGGCGCTGCGCGGCGCCGGTGTGACGCGCATCGTGGTGGTGACCTCGCCCGCAGGCGACGCGGTGCGCGATTATGCCAAGGCGCTGGGCTGCGACAGCGCCATCCAGCATCAGCAACTGGGCACCGGCCATGCCGCCGCGTCCGCCAGGGATGCGCTGGCCGATTTTTCCGGCACCCTGCTGATCGTCAATGGCGACATGCCGCTGGTCACCGCCGAGGTGATCGCCGAATGCCTTGCGGCCCAGATCCGCACCGGGCTTGCCCTGCTGGCCTTTGAACCGGCCGATCCGGGCGCGTATGGCCGCGTGCTGCTGACGCCGGACGGCTTCCTCAACCGCATTGTCGAATTCAAGGACGCTTCGGAATCCGAGAAGGGTGTGGCGTTGTGCAATGCCGGCTGTTACGCCGCCGATGCGCAGAAATTCTTCCACTGGGCCTCGCTGCTCAAGAACAACAACGCCCAGGGCGAATATTACCTGACCGATGTGCCGATTCTGGCGCGCACCGATGGCGTCAAATGCGCCCTCGCCATGGCCGACGAAGTCTCGGTCACTGGCGTCAACAGCCGCGCTGAACTGGCGGATGCCGAAGCCAAGTTCCAGCAGCGCCGCCGCGCCGCCTTGCTGACGGACGGGGTCACGATGATCGCGCCCGACACGGTGTTCCTGTCCCACGACACGCAGATCGAGAATGATGTCGAAGTCGAACCCTTTGTGGTGTTCGGACCCGGCGTGTCGGTGAAGACCGGTGCGCGCATCCGCAGCCATTCGCATCTGGAAGGCGCCACGGTCGCCTCCGGCGCCATCATCGGACCATACGCGCGCCTGCGCCCCGGCGCGGTGATCGGCGAAGGCGCCCATATCGGCAATTTCGTCGAAGTGAAGAATACCGTGATCGGCAAGGGTGCCAAGGCCAACCATCTCACCTATCTGGGCGATGCCAGGGTGGGTGCGGGCGCCAATATCGGTGCCGGCACCATCACCTGCAACTATGACGGTTTCACAAAGTCCATCACCGAGATCGGCGCGGGCGCCTTTATCGGGTCCGACACCGCGCTGGTCGCCCCGGTCAAGGTCGGCGATGGCGCCATTACCGCCGCCGGATCGGTGATCACCCAGGATGTCGCGGCGGATTCGCTGGCCATCTCGCGCGGGACCTTGACGCAAAAGCCCGGCTGGGCGAAAGCCTTCCGCGAGAAACAGAAAGACAAAAAATAATGTGCGGCATTGTTGGAATCGCGGGCACGCGGGATGTTGCACCGGTCATTCTGGAAGCGCTGAAGCGGCTGGAATATCGCGGCTATGACTCGGCGGGCATCGCCACCCTGGAAGACGGCGAGATTGCGCGCCGCCGCTCCCCCGGCAAGCTGCACCGGCTGGGCGCGGTGCTGGAGCAGAAGCCGCTGCACGGCCATACCGGCATCGGTCACACGCGCTGGGCGACGCATGGCGCGCCGACCGAAAGCAATGCCCATCCCCATGCCACCGCGCGCGTCGCCATCGTGCATAACGGCATCATCGAGAATTTCCGCGAACTGAAGAGCGAGCTGATGGCCAGGGGCCACAGTTTCGAATCCGAAACCGACAGCGAAGTCGCCGCCCATCTGGTCACCGACCTGCTGGGTCAGGGTCTTGCGCCCGACGAGGCCGCCAAGCAGGCGGTGGCGCGGCTGACCGGCGCCTATTCCATCGCCATGATCTTCAAGGACCATGAAGGCCTGCTGGTGGGGGCGCGCAAGGGCGCGCCGCTGGCGGTCGGCCATGCCGAGACCGAAGCCTATATCGGCTCGGATGCGTTCGCGCTGGCGCCGTTCACCAACCGCGTCACCTATCTGGAAGAAGGCGATGTGGTGGTGATCCGCGGGCCGCAGGTTTCCATCTTTGATGCGCAGGGGCGTCCCGCCAACCGCGAAATCAAGATCACCACCGCCTCCGCCGCGCTGGTGGACAAGGCCGGCCACAGTCATTTCATGGCCAAGGAAATCCACGAGCAGCCCGAAGTGGTGGGCCATACGCTGGCGCATTATCTCGATCCGGCGGGGCCGGTGGTACGACGTCTGGGCGTGGGCCTGCGGCCCGCTTTGGCCAAGGCGTCGCGCCTGACCATTTCGGCCTGCGGCACCGCCTTTTACGCCGGCATGGTCGGCAAATACTGGTTCGAGAAGCTGGGCCGCATCGCGGTGGAAATCGATGTGGCATCGGAACTGCGCTATCGCGATCCGGTCTATTCCGAAAATGGCGTGGCGCTGTTTGTTTCCCAGTCGGGTGAAACCGCCGACACGCTGGCGGCATTGCGCGATGCCAAGTCGAAAGGCCAGATCACCATCGCGGTGGTCAATGTCGCCGAAAGCTCCATCGCCCGTGAAGCCGACATCGTGCTGCCCACCTATGCCGGGCCGGAAATCGGTGTCGCCTCGACCAAGGCCTTCACCTGCCAGCTGGCGGCGCTGGCCGCTTTCGCCATCGCGGCGGGCGTGGCGCGCGGCAATCTCAGCGCCGAAGATGAGAAAGAGCTTTGCGCCTGCCTGCTGGAAACGCCGCGCCACATTGCCGAATTCCTCAAGCAGGAGCCGGCGATCAAGCTGGTGGCCGAGGAAATCGCCAAGGCCCGCGACGTTCTTTATATGGGGCGCGGTCCCAGCTATCCGCTGGCTCTGGAAGGCGCGCTTAAGCTCAAGGAAATCTCGTACATCCATGCCGAGGGCTATGCCGCCGGCGAAATGAAGCACGGTCCCATCGCGCTGATTGACGAGGCGGTGCCGATCATCGTCATCGCGCCGCATGACAGCCATTTCGAAAAGACCATCTCCAACATGCAGGAAGTGATGGCGCGCGGCGGCAAGGTGCTGCTGATTTCCGACCGCGAAGGAATCGAGAAAGCGGGCAAGGTCTGGGCCAGCATCACCGTGCCGACCACCAACGCCTTCATCACCCCGCTGCTGTATGCGATCCCGGTGCAGCTGCTGGCTTACTATGCCGCCATCGCCAAGGGCACGGACGTCGATCAGCCGCGCAATCTGGCGAAATCCGTGACGGTGGAATAGATTCGACCCTCCCCTTGAGGGAGGGTGGTTTGTCTGAAATCCTCCCTCTATTGTTGTCACCATGACCGATCAGAACGCCCTCAAACGCGCCGTTGCTGCCAAGGCGCTGGATTATGTCCAGGACGGCATGAAGCTGGGCCTCGGCTCCGGCTCCACCGCGGAAATCTTTGTCGAACTGCTGGCGCTGCGGGTGCGCGGCGGCGAGAAACTGCTTTGCGTCCCGACGTCGGAGCGCACTGCCACCCTGGCGCGCAAGCTGCGTCTTACATTGGCGCCGCTGGACGACCTGGCGCCGCTGGACCTCACCATTGACGGCGCTGACGAGGCCGATCGCAATCTCGACCTGATCAAGGGCGGCGGCGGCATGTTGCTGCGCGAAAAGATCGTCGCGGCGGCATCGCGCCGGATGATCGTGATTGCCGATGAAACCAAGCTGGTGCCGCGCATGGGGAAATTCCCGCTGCCGGTCGAGGTGGTGGAGTTCGGCCACAAATCCACCGCCGCGCGCTTGGGCCGCGCACTGGCGGCGACCGGCTATGACCATGTGCCGATGATTTTGCGCCAGCGCGATGGAGCCATCTTCAAAACCGACGGCGGCAATGTGATCTATGACATCGCCTTCGGCGCCATCCAGAATGCGCCCAAGCTGGCCGCCGCGATATCGGCCGTGCCGGGCGTGGTCGAGCATGGCCTGTTCATCGGGATCGCCACGACATTGCTGATCGCCGGCCCCGGCGATATCGCGGTTATTGAACGGGAAAAATAAGCGACCAGAGACGGCGGGCCAGCCGCAATCTGCGGTCCGGCTCGCGGTCTGGCGCCACGGCAAGGACATACCGTCCGCCGCCCGCGCTGCACGTCGACCCTTCCCAGTCCACACAGTTCAGTGTCTGTCCTGCCGGACCACCCGGTGCGGCGCGCTGTGCGGCCGGTGTTCCGGCCAGCGCCCACATCATGTCGCGCAGCATCTCGTATGACCGGGTGAAATAGCTGTGCCCCGCTGTATCGCCCGGCGCCTGGCTGGCATCCACCACGTCCACCGCGCCATAGCCGGTGCCATAGCGCAGGTTGGGCAAAGGCCCGCGCCCGGCACGGGGCACGCCGCCGTGGAAACTTTCCGAGGTGATCAGGGCCATGTCGTTTTCCGAGGAATAGAGCGTTGTCCGCCCGACACAGCCGGAGGCGCGTTTCAGCAGGTGGCCGAAATCGTCATTGTCGCGCTCGGCGCTGACATCGGCGGCGGACAAAACCATCTGGTCCACCACGCCATGGCTGCCTTCCTGGCACAACGCCCCGGTCGCGCCCAGCACAATGCGCGCACCCATGCTGTGGGCGACCACATTCACCGCCAGCCCGGCTTTGTTGATCTCGCGCATCAGGGCGATCAGTGCGGGCACGGCATAGCCGCTGCGCTCGATATCGGCGGCATAGCGGTCGAATTTTCCTTCGCTGCTCCAGCTGAACATCAGGGTGGCGCAGCGCCATTGGGTGTCCAGCGCGATCTGGCCTGCGCGCAGCAGGCCGGTGGCGAATGTGGCGTTGTAGCCGTGAATCACCAGCAGCACACTGGTGCAATTCATCGTACGCGACGTTTCCCGGATCTGTCGTGCAAAGACCGCAAGCGATGCCGGGTTGTCGCAATCGGTCCCTTTTACGGCGGGATTCTGCCCGGGCATGGCAATGGCGGGAATGCTGACCTCGGTCCGGCCGCAGCGCAGCGCGGCGCCCCAGTGCAGGCCGAAGCTGCCCGCCACCGGTTCGCGGTCGGTGGCGAAAAATACGGGTCGCGTCTCGGTGTCGCTGCCCCAGACGGAATTGACCGGCTCGGGCCGCAACGAATTGGACAGGGTGCAGCCGCCCAGCATCAGGGCTGCACACAGGGCCAGCACTTCGCGGCGCCAGTAATTCTTTTTCATCCCGCCCCGCATTGTCGCCAAACCCCGGCTCGGCTACAGCGTAATAGCGCAAGTGCAAGGCCGCAGGCATGACCAAATACGATTACGATCTCTTTGTTATCGGTGGCGGCCTCCTCCCCTTTGCGTGCGTTAGCGCGCATGAAGGGGAGGTGCTCGTAGCTGGTCCTCGGGCCAGCGAAGGGGGAGGGGTTCACTTATGAAATTTGACTATGACCTGTTCGTGATCGGCGGTGGATCTGGCGGTGTGCGCGCCAGCCGCATGGCGGCGCTGGCGGGCGCGAAAGTCGCGCTGGCGGAAGAATGGCGCATGGGCGGCACCTGCGTCATTCGCGGCTGCATTCCCAAGAAGCTGCTGGTCTATGCCAGCCAGTTTTCCGAAAATTTCCTGGATGCGCCAGGTTATGGCTGGACCCTGGGAGAGCCGAAATTCGACTGGGCCACCCTGATCGCCAACAAGGACAAGGAAATCGACCGGCTGGAGGGCCTGTACACGGCCAATGTCGAAAAAGCCGGTGTGACCATCCTGCAGGATCGTGCCGTGTTCGAGGACGAACACACATTGCTGCTGGTCAATTCGCAGAAGAAGGTCACAGCCGAAAAAATCCTGATCGCCACCGGCAACCGCCCGACCCGCGAAATGGGCACCAGCCACATCATTCCCGGCGGCGAACTCTGCATCACCTCCGACGAAGCCTTCCATCTGAAGGAACTGCCCAGGCGCATCCTGATCGCGGGCGGCGGCTATATCGCGCTGGAATTCGCCCACATCTTCCATGGGCTGGGCAGTCACGTGTCCCTGGTCTATCGCGGCGACAAGCCCCTGCGCGGCTTTGACGACGACATGCGCGACGCGGTTTGTGACTCGATGCAGGCACGCGGGCTGGAGGTGCTGCTGGGCTGCGAATTCATCAAGATTGAAAAGCGCGGCGATTGCCTGCATGCCGAAACCAGCAAGGGCGCCGTCATCGAGTGCGACCAGATCATGCTGGCGATCGGCCGTCTGCCCAACACCATGGCGCTGCATGTCGAGAAGGCCGGCGTCGAGCTGGGCAAGAAGGGCGAGGTGAAGGTGGACGGTTATTCGCGCACCAGCGCGCCGCATATCTATGCCATTGGCGATGTCACCGACCGGATGCAGCTGACCCCGGTGGCGATCCACGAAGCCATGTGTTTCGTCGAGACGGCCTTCAAGAACAATCCCACCCGTCCCGACCATGCCCATGTCCCCAGCGCGGTGTTCACCACGCCCGAGCTGGCGGCGGTCGGCCTGAGCGAAGCCACGGCGCTGGGTCTGGGCCATTCCATTGATGTCTACAAATCCACCTTCAAGCCGCTGCTCCACACGCTGGGCGGGCGCCCCGTGCGCACCCTGATGAAGCTGATCGTGGATGCGAAGACCGACAAGGTTCTGGGCTGCCACATGTTCGGCGACCATGCCGCCGAGGTCATCCAGATCGTCGCGGTGGCGCTGAAAATGGGTGCCACCAAAAAGGATTTCGACGGCACCATCGCGCTGCACCCCACCGCCGCCGAGGAACTGGTGACCATGCGGAGCAAGAGCTACAGCAAGACGCCGGCCGATCTGAAGGTTTAATCCTTTGCTGGATCAGGGTTTTTTACCCCGCGCGGGCTGTTCACCCTTGCCCGGTGCGATACTGGTAAAATCCCCCCCCATCGCCTATATCCACGGCCCGTTTGCACGATTTTGAAGGAGAGTGGCGTGGCCCAGAGCTGGACCCCGCAGAGTTGGCAGGAAAAGACCGCCCGTCAGATGCCGGATTATCCGGACAAGGCGGCGCTGGACCGCGTCCTGACCCAGCTCAAGACCCATCCGCCGCTGGTGTTCGCGGGCGAAGCACGCAACCTGATGACCAATCTTGGCCAGGTGGTGGAAGGCAAGGCTTTCCTGTTGCAAGGCGGTGACTGCGCCGAAAGCTTCGCTGAATTCCATCCCGACAATATCCGCGACACCTTCCGCGTGCTGCTGCAGATGGCGGTGGTGCTGACCTTTGCCGCCGGCGTGCCGGTGGTGAAAGTGGGCCGCATCGCCGGCCAGTTCGCCAAGCCGCGTTCCGACGATTTCGAGAAGCAGGGCGATGTCACGCTGCCCTCCTGGCGCGGCGACAACGTCAACGGCAGCGAGTTCACGCCGGAGGCGCGCATTCCTGATCCGCAGCGCCTGCTGCAGGCCATCGCCCAGTCGGCGGCAACGCTCAATTTGCTGCGCGCTTTCGCCCAGGGCGGTTACGCCGATCTGCACAATGTCCATCGCTGGATGCTGGGCTTCATCGCGGACTCGCCGGCCGGCGAACAATATAAGGGCCTGGCGCAGCGTATTTCCGAAACGCTCAACTTCATGGCGGCGTGTGGCATCAACTCCGAGACCGTGCCCCAGCTGCGCGGCACCGATTTCTACACCAGCCACGAAGCCCTGTTGCTGCCTTATGAGCAGGCGATGACGCGCGTCGATTCCACCAGCGGCGACTGGTACGACACCAGCGCCCATATGCTGTGGATCGGCGACCGCACCCGCCAGCTCGACGGCGCCCATGTTGAGTTCATGCGCGGCATCAAGAATCCGCTCGGCCTGAAATGCGGCCCCAGCCTGGAGCCGGACGATCTGCTGCGCCTGATCGCGGCGCTCAATCCCGGCAACATTCCCGGCCGCCTGACCCTGATCGCCCGCTTCGGTTCCGACAAGGTTGCCGAAAAGCTGCCCGCTTTGGTGCGCGCCGTGAAGCGCGAAGGCGCCAAGGTTGTGTGGTCGTCCGACCCCATGCACGGCAACACCATCAAGCTGCAGTCCGGCTACAAGACCCGCCCCGTCGACCGCATCCTGGAAGAAGTGCGCAGCTTCTTCGCCATCCATCGCGCCGAAGGCACCCATGCCGGCGGCGTGCATTTCGAGATGACCGGCCAGAATGTCACCGAATGCCTGGGCGGCGCGCAGGGCCTGAAGGAAATCGATCTCCAGGACCGTTACCAGACCGCCTGCGATCCGCGCCTCAATGCCAGCCAGGCGCTGGAATTGGCGTTCCTGATCGCGCAGGGCATCCGCGACGAACGGATGAAAGACTCGGGGCTGGCCGCCTCGGCCTGATAATTCATGGGCATTGCGCGCCTGTTGGCGAAGGGCTGGATCGTTTTCTGCCTCTTCGCGGGTGCCCATGCCCTGCGCCTGGCCCTGATGACCGGCGTACCGCTGCAATCCTCGTCCTTCGCCATCGGCATCTGCGCCGCGCTGTTCATGGCGATGGGGCTTTTGTTCGTCGGCGGCTTCGGCGCCTCGGCGGGTCATTCCAGCACGCCCTTGCTGGAGCGTCTCAAGCCGCATCACCTGATCCCCGGCTTCAACGAAGCGGTGTTCATGGCTTTCGTGGTGCTGAGTTTTCTCAACCAGGCGCTGGTAGCACCCGGCGTCATTGATCGCGGCGCCGCCGGCGCGCTGGAGAATGCGGTTTATTTTATCCTGCCCGGGCAGCGGGCGCTGGTGCATGCGCTGGAAAACTGCACCCTGGATGGCGGCCGCGCCTTTGCCGCCGCTTTCGCCTGGCTGCTGGCCATCGTCTATCTCGCCAGCGCGGTGTCGCGGCTGAAGCTCCAGGCCGGGCTGATCCGGCTGGAAGCGGGCGAACGGGTGCAGCCGCTGGGCCCGACCCTGCGGGCCTTTCTGTTCGGTACGGTAGCGGTCGTTGGCATCCAGTTCCTGTTCGTCGGCTCGGCCTATCCCTGGCTGAACTGCAGCGCCTTTGCCGACATCACCGGGGCGGTTTTGATCGGCCTGGCGCCCTTGATGCTGGCCTATCTGATCGTCGCGATGCTGGCCTCGCTGATGGCCGCCGCGCCTAAAAAACAGCAGTAAGATCAATGTCTTATATTGGTAACAAAGCGGAATATTTGTTTGCTGGCGGCCGGCCATGGCGCTGGCCCTTAATAAGCGCCTGATTTCGTTGGGGACCCCCCATTTTGTTTCTTCGTCGCCGTGTGCCCGAAAATGGACCGCTAAAGGCTGCCGTCATCGGCGCCGGCGTCTTCGGCCATCACCATGCCACCAAATACAAGGCGCTTGGCCAGGCCGGCGGGAATGTCGAACTGTTCGCTGTCGCCGATCCCAATGCCGACATGCGGGCCAAGGCCAAGGCGCATTATGGCTGCAAGACCGTGGCCGACTGGCGCGAGCTGCTGGGCAAGGTGGATCTGGTCAGTGTCTGTTCGCCCGCCGTCACCCATGCCGAGATCGTGCGCGCCTTCCTGAGCGCGGGCGCCCATGTGCTGGTGGAAAAGCCCATCGCCACCACCGTGGAAGAGGCCGCCGAACTGGTGGCGCTGGCGCGCGATGTTGGCAAGGTTCTTACTGTCGGTCACCAGGAGCGTTTCGTTTTCGCCCGTACCGGTCTTCTGGATGTGGCCGAGACGCCGCAGGAAATCACCTGCTGGCGGCAAGGCCCCTGGACTGGGCGCGGCGATGACGTCTCGGTAGTTCTCGACCTGATGATCCACGATATCGACCTGGTGCATTCGCTGGTGCCGGGGCCGGTCACCGAGATACGGGCCGAAGGCCTGATCGAATATGGCCCCCATGCCGACGAAGTGTTCGCCCTGCTGCACTTTGCCTGCGGCACGGTCGCCAAGCTGGAAACCAGCCGCGTCGCCACCGAGCGCAAGCGCGGCCTGCGCGCCGTCTATGCCGATGGCGTGGTGGAAATCGATTTCCTGTCCCGCACCGTGAAGAACACCACGCCGCGTCCGCTGGGCTCGCTGGAACTGGGCGATCCGCTGGGCGAAGCCGTGGCCGGCTTTGTCGCCGCCGCCAAGGCGGGTGTGGACGCGCTGGTGACGCCGGAACAGGCGGCCCAGGCACTGGAAACCGCGCTGTGGATCGAACAGGCCTCGGGCGTTGCCGTGCCGGCAGCCAAGACCCGCGTTGCGGCAGGCCGCTAGTATCATCTGCCTTACACACGCTAAATAACGGTCATGGTTGACCGTTTCCGCATTGCGCTTGCCCAGTTGAACCCGGTGGTGGGCGATATCGCCGGCAATCTGGCGATGGCGCGCGCCGCCCGCGCCCAAGTTCAAAAAGAGGTGGCCGACGCCGACGCCATCCTGTTTTCCGAACTCTTCATCGTCGGCTATTCGCCCGAAGACCTGGTGCTGAAGCCGGCCTTGCAGGAAGACGCCCGCACCGCAGTCGAAGCGCTGGCGAAGGACACCGAAGACGGCGGCCCCGCCATCCTGATCGGGACGCCTTGGGTGGGCGGCGGCAAGCTGTACAATGCCGTGGCGCTGCTGGACGGCGGCAAGGTGGTGGCCGTCACCTTCAAGCATGACCTGCCCAATTACGGCGTGTTCGATGAAAAGCGCGTTTTCGCCGCCGGACCGCTGCCCAAACCGCTGATGGTGCGCGGCGTGGCGCTGGGCGTGCCGATCTGCGAGGACATCTGGACCCAGGAGGTCACAGATGCCCTGGCCCAGACCGGCGCCGAGATTCTGTGCGTTCCCAACGGTTCGCCCTTTGAAGCGGGCAAGGAAGATGTGCGGATAAAGCTTGCCGCATCACGCGTGCGCGAAAGCGGTTTGCCCTTGGTCTATCTCAACCAGATCGGCGGCCAGGACGAAGTGGTTTATGACGGCGCATCCTTTGTGCTGAACGCCGATCAGGCCATCGCCGCGTCGCTGCCGGGCTGGGAGACCTGCATCACCGTTACCGAATGGACGCGCGGCACGGACAAGAAGTGGGCCTGCGCGCCCGGCGAAAAATTCGTCGCCGAAGATCGTTCTGCCCAAGTCTATCACGCCATGGTGCTGGGCCTGCGCGACTATGTGAACAAGAACCGCTTTCCCGGCGTGGTGCTGGGCCTGTCCGGCGGCATCGATTCCGCCATCTCGGCGGCGGTGGCGGTGGATGCGCTGGGTGCTGGCCGCGTGCGCTGCGTGATGCTGCCATCGCGCTATACCAGCCGCGAAAGCCTGGAAGATGCCGACGCCTGCGCCCGGATGCTGGGCGTTGCCTACGAAACCATCGAGATCGAGCGTGCCGTGGCGGCGGTGACCGAGACTCTGGCGGCGCCTTTCGCCGGCACCAAGCCCGATACCACCGAGGAGAATATCCAGTCCCGGTTGCGCGGTGTCATCCTGATGGCGATTTCCAACAAATTCGGGCCGATGGTCCTGACCACCGGCAACAAGAGCGAGATGAGCGTCGGCTATGCCACCCTCTATGGCGACATGTGCGGCGGCTATAATGTGCTGAAGGACATCTACAAGACCGAGGTGTTCCGGCTGTGCCAGTGGCGCAACCGCAATTCGCCGGCCGGCGCGCTGGGGCCGCAGGGCCGCGTCATTCCCGAACGCATCATCGACAAGCCGCCCAGCGCCGAACTCAAGCCCGACCAGACCGATCAGGATTCGCTGCCGCCCTACGACATTCTCGACGGCATCCTGGAATGCCTGGTGGAGCGCGAATGCAGTTTCGAGGAGACGGTGGCGAAGGGGTACGATCCCGCCACCGTCAAGCGGATCGAGCACCTGCTCTATATTTCCGAATATAAGCGCCGCCAGGCGCCGCCGGGGGTGAAGATCAGCACACGCAATTTCGGCCGCGACCGCCGCTATCCCATCACCAATGCTTTCCGGGACGCGCGCTGATGGCTGTGATCGTCCGCTTCGCGCCGTCGCCCACCGGCCTGCTGCATGTCGGCAATGCCCGTACCGCGCTGCTCAACTGGCTGTTCGTCAAAAAGATGGGCGGCAGGTTCCTGCTGCGCATCGACGACACCGATGCGGCGCGTTCGACCAAGGCGTTCGAAGAGGCGATCTATCGCGATCTGGGCTGGCTGGGCCTGGCCCATGACGGCACCGACCGCCAGATCAACCGCCTGGTCAAATACAGCACGGCTTTCTACACGCTGCAGGCCTCTGGGCGCGTCTATCCCTGCTTTGAGACTGAAGGTGAACTGGAACGCCAGCGTTCCCTGCTGGCGGCACGAAAGCTGCCGCCGATCTACAATCGCGCCTCGCTCGATCCCGCCAATGCAGCAAAATGGGAAGCGGAGGGCCGCAAGCCCCATTGGCGTTTCAAGCTGTCGCGTAGCAAGGTGGGCTGGACCGATCTGGTGCGCGGGCCGGTGGAGATCGATACTGCCACCATGTCCGATCCCGTGTTGGTGCGCGAAGATGGTGCGTTTCTGTATACGCTGCCATCAGTGGCCGACGATATCGACATGGCGATCAGCCATGTGGTGCGCGGCGAAGACCATGTCACCAACACCGCCGCCCAGATCGAGATATTCCAGGCGCTGGGCGCGTCCATCCCGAAATTCGCGCACTTCCCGCTGCTGGTCGGCGCGGGCGGCGAGGCGCTGTCCAAGCGGCTGGGCTCGCTGTCGCTGGAACAGTTGCGCGAAGACGGCATGGAGCCGCTGGCGGTGGCGGCCTATCTCGCCAAGATCGGCACCTCCGATCCGGTCGAACCTCGGCAGACACTGGGCGAACTGGCGGCGGAATTCGACTTCGCCAAGATCGGCCGCGCCCCGGCGCATTTCGTGCCGAAAGAACTGTTGGCCCTGAATGCCAAGACTTTGCACGCGATGCCTTACAGCGCCGTGGCGAATGCTGTCCCGCAAGGCGAAGCCTTTTGGGATGCGATCAAGCCCAATCTCAACAAGCTGAGAGACATTGCCGAAATGGCCCGGCTGGTCAGCGGCCCGGTGACGCCGGTGATCGAGGATGCCGCACTGGCGACCGCCGCCGCCGCACTGTTGCCGCCCGAGCCCTGGGACCAGGAGACATGGGGCGCCTGGACCAAGGCCGTGTCCGCCCAAACCGGGGCCAAGGGCAGGGGGCTGTTCCACCCCTTAAGGCTGGCGCTGACGGGGCTGGAGCATGGACCCGAACTCAAAAAACTGTTACCCCTGATCGGGCGCGACAAGAGTGTGGCGCGGCTCAAAGGGAAAACGGCGTGATCGTTTCGTGTCAAACCGGAATTCGAATTAGCGGCTGATTGTCCCCCGCTGTTTTCCGTTTGCCTGAACCGTTTTTCACCCTTTTTCGAGCCGTCCGATGTCCCTGCGCCTCTTCAACACCCTTACCAAGACCAAAGACGAATTTGCGCCGCTCGATTCGGCGAATGTGCGGATGTATGTCTGCGGTCCCACGGTTTACGATTTCGCCCATATCGGCAATGCGCGCCCGGTCATCGTCTTCGATGTGCTGTTCCGGCTGCTGCGCCACGTCTATGGCGCCGGTCATGTCACCTATGTCCGCAACATCACCGACGTGGACGACAAGATCAACGATCGCGCCCTGCGCGATTTTCCCGGGCTGCCGTTGAACGAGGCGATCCGCAACGTCACCGAAAAGACCGAGAAGCAGTATCACGACGATGTGGGTGCGCTGGGCTGCCTGCGCCCGACCTTCGAGCCGCGCGCGACGGACTTCGTTCTGCCGCGGCCCGATGGCAAGGCCGATATGGTGAGTCTGATCGCGCAGCTGATCGCGCGCGGCCACGCCTACGAAGCCGGTGGTGAAGTGCTTTTCGATACCCAGTCTATGCCCGATTACGGTTTGTTGTCTGGCCGTGCGCTGGACGAGCAGCAGGCAGGAGTGCGTGTAAGTGTAGATGCTCACAAGAGGCATCCGCACGACTTCGTTTTGTGGAAATTATCAGCGGATAATGAACCGGGGTGGGAGAGTCCTTGGGGCCGAGGTCGTCCGGGATGGCACATCGAATGTTCTGCTATGTCAGCCGCTTATCTCGGTACCACGTTTGATATTCATGGCGGTGGGCTCGACCTGATTTTTCCTCACCACGAAAATGAAATTGCACAATCGCGTTGCGCTCACGGTACTCCCGTGATGGCGAATGTCTGGATGCACAACGGCTTCCTGCAAGTGGAAGGCGAGAAAATGTCCAAGAGTCTTGGCAACTTCTTCACTATCCGTGACCTTCTCGATAAGGAGCACCCTGAGGTGCTCCGTCTGCAAATGTTGCTAACGCATTATCGGCAACCGATCGATTGGACCGAGTCTGGAAGAAAGCAGGCACGGGCGATACTAAATCATTGGTATCAGTTTACCGACGGTTTCTATCCCCTTGAATATTCCAGCAAGGAGTTGGCGCCAGTATTCGATGCGTTGTCTGATGATCTAAATACTCCAGCAGCTATCGGGCTATTCACGCAAACGCTAAGCCCTATGGCACTTAGAGCCGCGGCAATTTTTTTTGGTCTTCTTCAGTCAGATTTGAATGCTTGGCGGCGTTGGGCCCCTGTCGGGCAGAGCGTTGATGAGGATGAAATTGAAAGTTGTATAAGAGCCCGAAATACCGCAAAGGCCGCAAAAAATTTCACCGAAAGCGACCGCATCCGCGATGAGCTTTTGTCCAAGGGTATCGTCCTGAAAGACGGGCCACAGGGCACAACGTGGGAAACCAAGAAGTGACCCGCGAACGCCTTTTCATTTTCGACACCACCTTGCGCGATGGGGCGCAGACCCAGGGCGTGGATTTTTCGGTCGAGGACAAGCGCCAGATCGCGCTGGCGCTCGATGGGCTGGGCGTGGATTACATTGAAGGTGGCTGGCCGGGCGCCAACGCCACCGACACGGCGTTTTTCGCCGATCCGCCGCCGCTGAAGCATGCCCGCTTTACGGCTTTCGGCATGACCGCGCGGTCGGGCCGCAGCGCCGCCAATGACCCCGCGCTGGCGCCGGTGCTGGAAGCATCCGCCGCCGCCGTCTGCCTGGTCGGCAAGACCTGGGACTTCCAGGTGGATGTGGCGCTGGAAATTCCCAGGCCTGAGAATGTCGACAATATCGCCCGCTCCATCGAGGCGGTTGTTGCGAAAAAGCGCGAACCGCTGTTCGACGCCGAGCATTTCTTCGACGGCTACCGCGCCAATCCCGACTATGCGCTGGAATGCATCCGCGTCGCCCATGAGGCGGGCGCCAAATGGATCGTGCTGTGCGACACCAATGGCGGCACCATGCCGGAAGCCGCCTATGCCGTGGTCAGCGACGTCAAGGCGAAGTTGCCGGGCGCCAATCTGGGCATCCATGCCCATAACGATACCGAACAGGCGGTGGCGGTCAGCCTGGCGGCGGTGCGCGGTGGCGTCCGCCAGGTTCAGGGCACACTGAACGGACTGGGCGAACGCTGCGGCAACGCCAATCTCTGCTCCCTGCTGCCCAACCTGATGCTGAAGGAGCCTTATGCCTCGCAGTTCGAGACGGGGGTGACGATGGCGAATCTAGCGCGCCTCACCCCGGTCTCGCGGCTGCTTGACGAAATTCTCAACCGCGCGCCCAACCGCTACGCGCCCTATGTCGGGCCGTCGGCCTTTGTGCACAAGGGTGGGCTGCATTCCTCGGCGGTGCTGAAGAATCCGGCGACCTATGAGCATGTGAAGCCGGAAAGCGTTGGCAATGAACGCATCATTCCGGTGTCGGACCAAGCCGGCCGCTCCAATGTGCTGGCGCGGCTGGCGGAAGCCGGCATCACGCTCGATCCCAAGGACGCGCGGGTGGCGCGGCTGCTGGAAGACATCAAGCGCCTTGCCGCCAAGGGCTATGCCTATGACGGCGCGGAGGCGTCCTTTGAATTGCTGGCGCGGCGGGCCTTGGGCCAGCTGCCGGAATATTTCGCGGTGGAGTCTTTTCGCGTCACAGTGGACCGCCGCAAGAATGACAAGGGCGATTTCGCCACCGTCTCGGAAGGCACGGTAAAGCTGAATGTGGCGGGTCAAGAGCTGGTGAATGTCGGCACCGGCAACGGCCCGGTCAATGCGCTGGACGCGGCGCTGCGCCAGGATCTGGGAAAATATTCGCCCTTCCTCGCGGACCTGCGGCTGGTGGATTATAAAGTGCGCATCCTCACCAGCGGCACCGAGGCGGTGACCCGCGTCATGGTGGAATCGGCAGACGGCAAGGGTAACCGCTGGTCCACCGTGGGCGTGTCGGAGAATATCGTCGATGCTTCGTTCGAGGCGCTGACCGATTCCATCATCTACAAGCTCTATCGCGACGGCGCGCGGGTCTAGAATAGCCTGCCGCCGTTGGGTACGGGCACGGTGGGGCGCAGCAGCACCACTTCGCCCATTTCATCTGGCACGCCCAGGGTCAAAACCTGTGACGTGAACGGGCCGATCTGGCGGGGCGGGAAGTTGATCACTGCCATCACCTGTGTGCCGACCAGAATCTCAGGCGTATAATATTTGGTGATCTGGGCCGAAGAACGCCTGGTGCCGATCTCTGCGCCGAAATCGATGGTCAGCTTGAGGGCGGGCTTGCGGGCTTCGGGAAAGGGTTCGGCGGCGATGACGGTTCCGACCCGCACATCCACTTTCAGGAAATCGTCGAACTTGATCTCGGGCGTCATAACTTTGCTTTCAGAAAGCAGAACGCCGCTTCCGCACTATCGGCGACGGTGTACAGGCTCAGCGCGGCCTGGCTGGCGAAGCCCATGCGCACCGTGTCCCGCACCAGCGCGTCCAGGGCGTCAAAGTATCCGTTCACATTGACCAGCACGATTGGCTTGGCATGCACGCCTAGCTGGGCCGCGGTCAGCACTTCGAAAAATTCATCATAGGTGCCCAGGCCACCCGGCAGCACGACAAAGGCATCGGAGCGGGCGATCATCTGCTGCTTGCGCACGAACAGGTCCGACACGATCTCGGTGGTTTCGCCATCGGTCAGCGGTGGTTCCACGTCGCGCAGGAACCCGGGCAGGATGCCCTCGACCGAGGTTCCGGCCTCGCGTGCCGCCCGGGCGGTTTCGCCCATCAGCCCCGGAGACCCGCCGCCGAACACCATGCGCGCGCCCATCTGCGCGATGCCGGCGCCCATGGCATGCGCCGCCGCGCGGAAGGCGGGGTCTGTGCCAAAGGAGGAACCGCAGAAAACGCAGATCGCGGGTCCGTTTTTCGGGATGTCAGCCTTGTCCATAGTGCCAGCGGGGTTGCACGGATTGCGGCATCTTCCTAAACAGGTTCACCGCCGAAGCCAAAGGAGAAGTGCGTGTCGCGCTGGTTGCTTATTCTGGGGGCCGTGGCCCTGCTTGCGGTGATCGCGGGGTTCTTCACCTTTGGCGGTGGGAATATGGGTCAATAGCGCATGGCGCATCCCGTGGAAGAGGGCAACGGCGCGCCGTCCTTCAAGCCGCTGTGGCGGCTGATGCCGTATCTGTGGCCCAAGGGCCGGCCCGACCTTAAGGCGCGGGTGATCCTCAGCATCTTTTTCCTGGTGTTGGCGATTGGCACCACCACCATCTCGCAGCAATTCCTGGGCGCGGCGGTGGACGAATTCGGCACCACCCCGGCGCGGGCCGGCATGGCGGTGGTGGCCGCGCTGATCGCCGCCTATGTCCTGTCGCGCATCATGATGCAGGCGTTCGCCCAGCTGCGCGACGGTGTCTTCGCCCAGGTGCAGTATCACGCAATGCGCGAAGTGGCGGTGGAGACATTCTCCCATGTCCATACCCTGTCGCTGCGTTTCCACCTGGAGCGCAAGACCGGCGGCCTGTCGCGCGTCATCGAGCGCGGCACCAAGGGTATCGATACGCTTCTGTCTTTCGCGCTGTTCAGCATTTTCCCCACCATCTTCCTGGTGCTGATCTATAGCGGGATGCTGTTTTACATTTTCAATATCTGGGTGGCGCTGACGTCCATCGCGATGGTGGTGGCCTATACCTGGTTCACCTTCGCCATCACCCGCTGGCGCATTGCCTTCCGCCGCGAGATGAACCAGTCCGATACTGACGCCAACACCAAGGCGGTGGACTCGCTGCTGAATTTCGAGACCGTCAAATATTTCAACAATGAAAAACACGAGACGCAGCGCTTCGACGTCTCGATGGAAAAATATGCCGGTGCCTCGATCCAGTCGCAGGTCTCGCTGTCGATTCTCAACACCGGCCAGGCGGCGATCATGGCGATCGGGCAGGGCATGGTGCTGGTGCTGGCCGCCATGATGGTGCAGTCGGGCGAGGTGCGGCTGGGCCAGTTCGTCGCCGCCAACCTGATTGTCATCCAGCTCTACCAGCCGCTGAACCTGCTGGGCACGGTCTATCGCGAGATCACCCAGGGACTGGTGGACATGGAAGCCATGTTCCGCCTGCTGCACCAGCCGCGTGAAGTGCAGGACAAGCCGGGCGCCAAACCGCTGGCCGTGTCGGGCGGCGAGATCCGTTTCGACAATGTCGTGTTCGCCTATGATCCCGAACGCATTGTGCTCAAAGGCATCAGCTTCACCGTGCCGGCCGGCAAGACGGTGGCGATCGTGGGGCCGTCGGGCGCCGGGAAATCCACCATCAGCCGCATCCTCTATCGCTTCTACGACATCAAGAGCGGCAGCGTGACCATCGACGGGCAGGACATCCGCGATGTCACGCAGGAATCCCTGCGCAGCACCATCGGCATCGTTCCCCAGGATACGGTGCTGTTCAACGATACGGTCCGATACAATATCGCCTATGGCCGGATCGGCGCCAACGAGGCCGACATCAAGGAAGCCGCGCGCCTTGCACAGATCGACAAGTTTATCACCCACCTGCCGCTGGGCTATGACGCCATGGTGGGCGAGCGCGGGTTGAAACTGTCCGGCGGCGAGAAGCAGCGCGTCGCCATCGCCCGCACCATCCTGAAGAACCCGCCCATCCTGCTGCTGGACGAGGCGACCAGCGCGCTGGACACCGGCACTGAGCGGGAAATCCAGGGGGCATTGAACGAAGTCTCGCGCAACCGCACCAGCCTGGTGATCGCCCATCGCCTTTCCACCGTGATCCACGCCGACGAAATCCTGGTGCTGGACCATGGCAGCATCATCGAGCGCGGGCGTCATTCCGACCTGCTGGCGCAGAACGGCCACTACGCCTCGATGTGGAACAAGCAGCGCGAAGCCGCTGCGGCCCGTGAGAAGCTGAAAGAGGTCGAGAACGATCCCGACGTCGCGCCCGGCGTGACGAAAGTCACGCCTGCTTAATATGACGACATCGCCGTGGCGATGTCGTTACGTGGCGAAGGCCACGCTCTAGGCCGCGCAATCCTTCTTGAGGACGCGCACGCTAGACGGCGGATTGTTGGCCAACTTGCCGTCCGGACGGATCGGACGCGGCGCGAAATTGCCGCCGCAATTCGGGCAGGCGCCGCCCAGCCGCGTTTCAACGCAATCGCGGCAGAAGGTGCATTCGAACGTGCAGATCATGGCGTCTGTCGCGTTCGGCGGCAGGTTCTTGTCACAGCATTCGCAATTGGGCCGCAGATCTAGCAAGGTCAGACAATCTCGACCTTGTCGACTTCCACGCCCTTGTTGCCCTGGCGGGTGGAATAACGGATGCGCTGGTCGGGTTCGACCGCCTGCACCCCGGAACGCCGCAGCGCGCTGGCATGAAGATAGATATCGCCGCTGCCGCTGTCGGGCATGACAAAGCCGAAGCCCTTCTGGTCGTTGAAGAACTTGACCTTGCCTTCAACCATCGGGCCGGACGGGCCGCTGTCGCGATGACCGCCGCCGCCTTGACCACCGCCGCCATAACCGCCGCCACCGCCGAAACGATCGCCACCGCCGAACCGATCACCGCCGCCAAAGCGGTCGCCACCGCCGAAACGATCGCCGCGCGGGGCGCGGGAAGGCGCTTCCGCCGTGGAGGCATCCACGCTGTGCACCGCCACCACCTGAAGGCCGCGCTGGGAGTCGGCCAGGTCGCAGACAATGGTCGTGCCCGGTGACACGTCGCTATGCCCGGTCGCCTGCAGCGCGCTGGCGTGACAGAAGGCGTCGCCGCCATTGTCCAATCTGATGAAGCCGTAGCCTATTGTGGCGTTGAACCACTTGACCTTGCCCTTCGCGGAGGCCTGCGAAATGGGCTTGGACTCGTCATTGCCGTATGCCATGGAACCGACGCTACGCCCCTAGCCGGCTGGACGCCCCAAAAGCGCCCCCAGTCCCGGCTGCGTGGGGGCGACTGCGACATGATGCCTATAGAAAGCCCCAGCCCGCAACGGGGTTAACATCACAAATGTTACGATCTGCTGCGTTGCAGCAATCATGGGTTGACATTAAGGGCGAACATCCCGATACACCCGCCATCCGTCGCGGCCGCACAAGGCGTCAACTGACGCTGCCACCGCTGGATCTCAACTTTGACCTCCGTTCCCTCCAGTGTGCGTGGAAGACGGCAACCAGCCGTAAATCCGTGCCTTTTGGCGCGTTCCCGCGGTTTTTAAGGACTTTTGTGACTGACGTGACTTTTGAATCGCTTGGCGTTGCCGAGCCGATCCTGCGCGCTTTGGCGGCAGAAAATTACACCATCCCCACCCCGATCCAGACCCGCGCCATCCCGGCGCTGATGTCCGGCAAGGACCTGCTGGGCATCGCCCAGACCGGCACCGGCAAGACGGCGGCCTTCGGCATTCCGCTGCTCCAGAAACTTTCCATCGGCCATATCCCGCCCCAGCCCAGGCAGGCCAAGGCGCTGATCCTGGCGCCTACCCGCGAACTGGCGGTGCAGATCGAAGAAGCCCTGCGCACCTATGGCCGCCATCTGAACCTCAAGATGACGGTGATCCTGGGCGGCGTGAACCAGAACACCCAGGTCAAGAACATGGCCAAGGGCGTCGACATCCTGGTCGCGACACCGGGGCGTCTGCTCGACCTGGTGCAGCAGAAGCACATCAACCTCAGCGCGGTGAACACCTTCATCGTCGATGAAGCCGACCGCATGCTGGACATGGGCTTCATCCGCGACGTGCGCAAGCTGGTGGCGATGCTGCCGCGTGAGCGCCAGTCGATGCTGTTCTCGGCCACCATGCCGGACGATATCGTCAAGCTGACCCATGACATGCTGCGCCAGCCCGAACGCATCGAGGTCGCGCCGCAGGGCAAGACCGCCGACCGCGTCGAGCAGAAGCTGTATTTCGTGCCGACGCAGCAGAAGCGCCAGCTCCTCAGCGAATTGCTGAAGGATGTGTCGCTGAACAAGGTCATCGTCTTCACCCGCACCAAGCATGGCGCCAACAAGGTTGCGGAACATCTGTCGCGCACCGGTGTGGTGGCGGAAGCCATTCACGGCAACAAGTCGCAGAATGCCCGCCAGCGGGCCCTCGACCTGTTCAAGACCGGCAAGGCGCGCGTGCTGGTGGCGACCGACATCGCCGCCCGCGGCATCGACGTCGATTACATCACCCATGTGATCAATTTCGAACTGCCCAACGAGCCGGAAAGCTATGTCCACCGCATCGGCCGCACCGCGCGCGCCGGCACCGAGGGCATTGCCATCAGCTTCTGCGACGCGTCGGAACGCAGCTATCTGCGCGACATCGAACGCATCATCCGCATGAAGATCGAGCTGGTGGCGCATGAGCTGCCGGAACTGACAGCCGAACAGCGCCAGCAACAGGAAGAACCGCGCCGTCCGCACGGTCACAACCGTGGTGGTCATGGCAAGCCGGGCGGCCACAAGGGCGGCGGGCACAAGCCCGGCGGCCGCGATGGCCTGCCACATGGCGATCCGCACGCCCCTGCCAAGCGCAACGGTTCGCGCCCGCACTGGCAGCGCGGCAAGGACAGTTCGGCGCGGCGCGCCGGAGGCGCGTGAGCAGGTCCTGTGGACCTGCTAAAGCGATGAACGCGGGAGCGCTGCTTGATAAGCCTGTTTGTTGACGGCGACGCCTGCCCGGTAAAGGCGGAAGTCGAAAAGGTGGCGGCCCGGCATGGCCTGGCCGTCACCATCGTCAGCAATGGGGGCTTGCGTCCCTCGGCCAATCCGCTCCTGCGCCATGTCATCGTGGCGGAAGGGGCGGATGCCGCCGACGACTGGATCGTCGAGCATATCGCCGCCGGCGACATCTGCATCACCGCCGACATTCCGCTGGCGTCGCGCTGCCTGGACAAGGGCGCGCGCGTGCTGGGCCCCAACGGCAAGCCCTTTACGCCGGAAGGCATCGGCATGGCGCTGGGAATGCGCGAACTCAGCCGCCACCTGCGCGAACTCACCGCCAGCGGCCAGACTCATCACACCGGCTTCAGCAAACAGGACCGTTCGCGGTTCCTGGGAGAGCTGGAAAATTGCATCGTGGCATTGAAACGCGCAGGCTGAATGCATGTCTGATTTCGGTCTTCGCCTCGAAAATCATTACGCGCAGCTGCCGGATGATTTTTATACCAGTATGCCAGCCGAAAAGGTCGGTGCCGCGCCGCGCCTGATCCATGCCAACCAGAAAGCGGCAGCGCTGCTGGATATTGATCCCGCATTGTTCAGCGATCCGCGGTTTGTCGAAGTGCTGTCTGGTCATCGGCCGCTGGAAAGCTTTTCGCCGCTGGCGATGGTCTATTCCGGGCACCAGTTCGGCGTCTGGGCCGGGCAGCTGGGTGACGGCCGCGCCCTGCTGATCGGGCAGGCGCGCAACGCGGCGGGGGAATTGTGGGACGTTCAGCTCAAGGGCGCCGGCAAGACGCCCTATTCACGCTTCGGCGATGGCCGCGCCGTGATGCGTTCCACCATCCGCGAATATCTCTGCAGCGAGGCGATGGCGGCGCTTGGCATTCCCACCAGCCGGGCGCTGGCGATCGTGGCAACCGGCGAAACGGTGATGCGCGAAGCGCCGGAACCGGGCGCGGTGCTGACGCGGCTGGCGCAGAGCCATATCCGCTTCGGACATTTCGAGCATTTCTTCCATCGCGGCCAGAAGGATCAGGTCCGCGTCCTGGCCGATCACGTCATCGCGGAATATTTCCCGCAACTGATAGGCGATCACGCCGCCTGGTATGGCGAAGTGGTCAAGCGCACCGCCGTGATGGTGGCCCAGTGGCAGGCGGTGGGTTTCGCCCATGGCGTGATGAATACCGACAATATGTCCATCCTGGGCCTGACCATCGATTATGGCCCTTACGGTTTCCTGGATGCCTATGATCCGCAGTTCATCTGCAATCACACCGACACCCAGGGCCGCTACAGCTTCATCAACCAGCCGGTGATTGCGCACTGGAACCTGCGCGCGTTGGCCATGGCGCTGTCCGACCTGATCCCGACGGAAACGCTGATCGAGAAGTTGGCGACGTTTGAAGCGCATTTCGGCGGCACCTATCATGCCCTGATGCGGGCCAAACTGGGCCTGACACGTGAAGTGGAAGGCGACAACAAGCTGATCGGCGGCTTGTTGGCGCTGATGGCGCGGACCCGCGCCGATTACACATTGTCGTTCCGCAACCTGACCGGCGAGGACGCCGCCTGGCTGGCGCTGTTCGGCGAAGCCAATGCGGAAGCGCAAAGCTGGCTGTCGCACTATCGGGTGCGCACGCAAAGCGAAGACCTGTCAGGACTGGACCGCATTAATCCGAAGTATGTATTGCGCAACTGGGTGGCCGAAACGGCGATCCGGGCTGTGGAAGACAAGAATGACGTTGCCACCCTGGACCGCATCTTCAAGCTGATGCAGTCGCCGTTTGAAACGCATGACGGTGACGAAGCCTTTGCCGCTCCTCCGCCGCCGAACATGTGCGATCTGGAAGTGAGTTGTTCTTCCTGACTCAAAAATCGTCATGGCCCGGCTTGTCCGGGCCATCCAGTTTCTCGTCCCAGAAAACTGGATGGCCCGCATAAAGCGGGCCATGACAAAATCGGATGTCTACCAGTTGGTCGAGACGTATTTGATCTCGCAGAACTCGATCAGGCCGTGATGCGAGCCTTCGCGGCCCAGGCCCGATTGCTTGACGCCGCCGAACGGCGCCGCGGGGTCCGACATGAGACCCCGATTGAGGCCCAGCATGCCGGCTTCGAGCTTTTCGCAGATCTGCATGCCGCGCTTGAGGTCCTGGGTATAGACATACGCCGCCAGACCGTACTCGGTGTCGTTGGCCTTGCGGATGGCCTCCGCTTCGTCGGTGAAGGATTGCAGCGAGACCACGGGTCCGAAGATTTCTTCCTTCATCATATCGGCATTGTCCGGCACGTCGGCCAGCACGGTCGGCGGATAGTAATAGCCGGGCCGGTTGAGGCGCTGGCCGCCCAGAAGCAGCTTGGCGCCCTTGGCGATAGCGTCGTCCACCAGTTCGGCGATCTTGGCGACGGACTTCTCGTTCACCATCGGGCCCAGGGTGGATTCCGGATCGGTGGCTTCGCCCAGCTTGATCGTCGACATGCGCGCCACCATGCCTTCGGTGAAGGGCTGGTAGATGTCCTTGTGGACATAGAAGCGGTTGGCGGCGGTGCAGGCTTCGCCGCTGTTGCGCATCTTGGCCAGCATCGCCCCGTCCAGTGCATCGCTCAGGTTGGCGTCCTTGCAGACGATGAAGGGGGCATTGCCGCCCAGCTCCATGGCGCAGGAAATCACCTGGTCGGCTGCTTCATGCAGCAGGGCGCGGCCCACCGGGGTCGAGCCGGTGAAGGAAATCTTGCGCACGCGCGGATCGTGCAGCACCGCCTTGGACAAGGCGCTGGCCTTGGCGGTGGTGACGACATTCACCACGCCCGCCGGCACGCCGCAGTCATGCATGATTTGGGCGACGGCAAAGGCGGTGAGCGGTGTTTCAGTGGCGGGCTTGAGCACCACGGTGCAGCCGGCCGCCAAGGCGGGCGCGATCTTGCGCGTGGCCATCGCCGCCGGATAATTCCAGGGCGTGATCAGCAGCGCGACGCCGATGGGCTGGTATTGCACCAGGATGCGGGCGCCACTGGCCGGCGCCAGGGCGATTTCGCCCAGCACATGACAAGTCTCTTCCGCGTACCAGCGATAGAATTCGGCGGCATACAGAACTTCGGCGCGCGCGTCGGGCAGCGCCTTGCCGTTTTCCCAGCTGATCAGATAGGCCAGCCATTCGATATTCTCGACAATCTTCTCATAGCATTTGCGCAGAATCTCGGCGCGCTGGCGCGGCGTGGTCGCGGCCCAACCGGCGGCGGCCTTGTCAGCGGCGTCGACCGCGGCAAGCGCATCAGTGGCGTCGCAGTCGGCGACATCGGTGATCTTCTTGCCGGTCGAAGGGTCGAAGACATCGACGCGCTTCTTGCTGGCGGCTTCCACCCATTTTCCGCCGATCCACAGGTCGGTGGGAATCGGGAAGGGCGCGGGGCCGGTCTTGGGCGTGGGGACGGTGACGGTGTTGGTCATGATACTCTCTGCTGGAGATTTCAGGAAGCAAGCGCGGCGCGGTCGCCGGACCAGGCGGCGCGGGTGATCGCCTTGATGGCGTCGAGATCCAGCTTGCGGGGATTGTTGTTGACCAGGCGGGCGGCGCCGATGGCGCTTTCCGCCGTCCAGTCCTGCTTGTCTTCCGGCAGGCCCAGGTCCTTGAGCGTGACCGGAATGCCGATGTCTTTCAGCAGCAGGGCGACTTCATCGATGAGCTTGTGAGACAGTTCTTCGTCGGTGCCCGTCAGCCCGATGGCGCGGCCGATCTGGGCGAAGGAAACGACGCAACTGGGGCGGTTGAACTCCATCACATAGGGCATCAGCAGCGCCACGCCCATGCCATGCGGGGTGTGGGTTTCGTTGCCCACCGGATACTGGATGGCATGCGCCGCCGCCGTGCCCGCTGCGCCGAAAGCGCAGCCGGCGGCCAGCGAGGCCAGCATCATCTGTTCGCGGGCTTCGATATTCTTGCCGTCTTTCACGGCGGTGCGCAGCGCCTTGAAGATGTTCTGCAGCGCCAGCAGGCCGAACGTGTCGGAAAGCACATTCTTGCCCACGAACACATTCTTGACCGTCAGGTCGGGCGTGATTTCGCGCGGCGCGGCGGTGAAGCTTTCGATGGCATGGGTCAGGGCGTCGGCGCCACTGACCGCCGTGAGTCCAGGCGGACAGCTGACGGTCAGCTCCGGATCGCACACCGCCACGCGCGGGATCAGATAAGGGCTGGAAATGCCCACCTTGGTGCCGCGCTCGGTATCGGCGATCACCGCCACCGGCGTCACTTCCGAGCCGGTGCCCGAGGTGGTCGGCACCGCGATCACCGGCGCGACGGGGCCAGGAATTTTGTTCTCGCCATAATAGTCACGCAAGCTCCCGCCATGGGCCAGCAGCACCGCAACGCATTTGGCCATGTCCATGCAGGAACCGCCGCCGATGCCCAGCACAACATCCGGCTTGAAATCGGCACATTCGGTGACGCAGCCGGAAATGCCTTCCATCGGCAGATCGGCCTCGGTGCGGTCATAGACCTTTGTCTTTACCCCATTGGCTTCGATATCGGCGACGATGGCCTTGAACTGGGCGTCATTGCCCAGCCGCGCATCGGTGCAGATCAGGGCGCGTTTGCCGATCTGCGCCGTGATCATGCCGATGGCGGCGCGCTGGCCGGAGCCGAAGATCACCGAGGCGGGCAGGCGCAGGGCGCCGAAGATACTGGTCATTTCACATTTTCCTTCTGAGATTCTGCCGCCAGCTTCTGCAAGTCGTCCCACAGCCCGTCATCAAGATAGATGCCGCGCTTTTTCGACTGCGACCGCACCTTGTGGGCGCGGTCGCCCGGCGCCAGCACCGGATGTTCGGGATCGGCGGGGGCGGCGCTGCGAATGCTGTCGAGATAGTCGGTGACCAGCGCCTTGGCGCTTTCGGCATGGGGCGGCGCGATGACGATGAACAGGTCGCCCTTGTTGCTGACATTCACCGAATCCAACGTGCCCTTGACGTCGGTGCCGATGGCCGATGCCGCCAGGCTGGCGACCAGCACTTCAAAGGCAATGCCTAACGCATAGCCCTTGGCGCCGCCGAACGGTGCGATGGCGCCTTTCTTGGCGGCGGAGGCGTCGGTGGTGGGATCGCCATTTTCGTCCAGCGCCCAGCCCAGCGGGATCGGTGCGCCGCGATTGGCGTGATCGTGAATCTTGCCCATCGAGACCAGGCCGGTCGCCATGTCCAGCACCATGGGATGGTGCGCGGCCGGCACGCCGATGGCGATGGGATTGGTGCCGATCATCGCCTTGCGTCCGCCATAGGGATGGACCAGCGCTTCGGAGATGGTGAGCGCGATACAGGTCAGGCCCAGGGTCGCGACATGCTCGGCGTAATAGGCCAGGGCGCCCAGATGATTGGTGTTGCGGATGGCGGCGATGGCGATGCCGTCTTCGCGGGCGCGCGGCACGATGGTGTCCAGCGCCGCCATGGCGACCACCGGCCCCAACCCGCGCTCGCCGTCCACCGCGAGAAAGCTGCGCGCGGTCCAGACCTGCTTGCCGCTGGCGCCCGGCACCGACAGGCCGGCACGGATACGCTCGATCACCCGGCGCAGGCGTAACAAGCCGTGGCTGGGAATCGCCCGCATCTCCGCTTCGAGGAACAACCCGGCCTGGGTGCGGGCATGATCGGCCGGCACGCCATTGGCGCGCAGGATGCCTTCGGCCAGTTCTCGGACCTGCTCGACGGAAGCCAGCATACGGATCAAATATCCTATAGGATCGTCGGACGATATGGGTTATGCTCCACCCGGTCAATGACGAAATCCAGCCTTTCTGTGGGAAAATTCTGGCAATGTCGGCGGTAAATGAAATGGCAGATCGCCAGATTTCGCGCCCCTCGGGGCTGGCGGAAGAGGTCTATCGCCGGATCCGATCCGACATCATGTCCCTGCGTCTGCCGCCCGATACGCGGGTGTCGGTGGACAGCCTGGCCCGCGAACTGGGCGTTTCCCAGACCCCGATCCGCGAGGCGCTGTCGATGCTGGAAGCCAATGGGCTGGTCAGCAAACGTCATTTTGCCGGCTATGCGACTTCACCCAGGATGGACCGCGCCCAGCTGGACGAATTGTTCGAATTCCGCCTGCTGATCGAACCGCATGCCGCGCGCAAGGCGGCGGATGCGATGTTGGAAGCCGACATGACCAGCCTTGGCGCTGTCAGCGGCGAGGGCGCCCCATCGCATGACGGCTTTGCCGACATGGACACCGAATTCCACAAGCTGATCGCCCAGGGCGGCGGCAATCACCTGATCGCGGACTCGCTGGCGCGGCTGCACATCCATGTCCACATCTTCCGCTCGTGTTTCCGCAGCGAGATCGCCGAGGAAGCGGTGCATGAACATGACGTGGTGATAAAGGCGATCCGCGCGCGCAACGGCGCGGCGGCGGAGGCCGCGATGCGCCGCCATATCGAGCGATCCTACGGACGCTTGCGGGATTTCATTAAAGAGTGAGGCGCGACCGGCGAAGCCGGGCAAATCGCGCCACTGGCGCGATTTGAGTGCCGAACGCCCGAAGCGAAGCTGAGGGCCGGGCCGCTATTTCTTGTTTTCTTTGCGCCAGGCGGCGTATTTCGCCTTGTTCTCGTCATTGGGCGGATAGAGCCCGGGCAGGGGCGCGCCTTGTTGAACTTCACCCATGATCCAGGATTCCTGGGCTTCCTGTTCGGCCGCCAGCTCAGTGATTTCGGCCAGCATCGCCTGCGGGATCACCACCGCGCCGTCGCCATCTGCCACGATTGTATCGCCCGGAAAAACCGCCACGCCGCCGCAGGCGATGGGTTCCTGCCAGTTCACGAATGTCAGTCCCGCAACCGATGGCGGCGCCGCCGCGCCGGCGCACCAGACCGGCAGGCCGGTGGCCAGCACGCCTTCCATGTCGCGCACCACGCCATCGGTGATCAGGGCCGCGACTTTGCGTTTGGCCATGCGGGCGCAAAGGATATCGCCGAAGATGCCGGCATCCGTCACACCCATGGCGTCCGCCACGGCGATCACGCCTTCTTCCATGGCTTCGATGGCGGCGCGAGTGGAAATGGGCGAGGCCCAGCTGGCGGGCGTCGCCAGGTCTTCGCGCGCGGGCACGAAGCGCAAGGTGAAGGCCGTGCCCACAACGCGCGCCTGGCCGGGCTGTTTGGGAAAGGCACCGCGCAGCCAGACATTGCGCAGGCCCTTCTTCAACAACACCGTGGTGAGGGTGGCGGTGGAAATGCCTTCCAGAATGGTTTTGATTTTGGCGTCCATTACGGCGTGACCTTGGTGTCTTTCATGCCCGGCGCATTGGGCGCCAGGGCCGTCGTTCCCGCCGGAAAGCCATTCTGCAGCAGCAGATAGGCAACGACAGCATTGTAATCCTCGGGCTTGAGTCCGCCGGGATCAACCTGCGGCATGGTATTGGCCACCACATCGTGCAGCGATTGTGGCGTCATGCCTTGCGCCACCGCGCGTTCATTAAAGGCCGTGCCTTTAAGTTCCGGCGCACCGCCGCCTTCCAAAGCCCCGCCGTGACAGCCGCTACAGGCCTGCGCATAGACGGTCGCGCCGGCTTGCGCTTGTTCGGCAGTGAACAGCGCGGGCTTGGCGCTTTGCGCGCCGGCACCAGCTGCAAAAAGAACAGCGAAAAAGCCGCTGGCGGCAAGAATTCCATACCGGATCATGATGGCCTCGCATTGCGGCGCGTGATGCGCATGCCGCCTATATAGAGCGCATCGAGCTGGGAGTTAACAAGGAAACGCAGCGCGTCAGCCGGGGACTCCACAATGGGTTCTCCCGGGCCGTTGAAGGAGGTGTTCAGGACCACCGGCACGCCGGTCTGCGCGAAGAAATGTTCGATGACGCGAAAGAATTCCCCGCACGACGGATCAACCGTCTGCACCCGCGCTGTACCGTCAGCATGGGTGATGGCGGGCAGCTGGGATGACGTGACCGTGCCGGTAAAAAGCATGTAGGGGGACGGCAGCGGCATGCCGGTAAACCACTTCTGCGCCTGCGACTCCAAAACGGCGGGTGCGAACGGGCGCCAGGCTTCCCGGCCCTTCAGCACATTGACCCGTTGCCAATTGGCCCCCTGGCGCGGATCGGCGAGGATCGAGCGATGGCCAAGCGCGCGCGGGCCGACCTCGCTGCGCCCTTCAAACCAGCCGATGATCCGGTCCTGCGCAATATCCTGGGCCGCATCCAGCGCGCTGTCTGCGCAAGCCTGAAATTCAATGGCTTCGCCCGCGGCGTTGAGGGCTGCGCGGATGGCGTCCGGCGCGATCGGCAATCCCAGATAGGGCGTGGCATAGCCATCCTGGTTTCGTGTCGGCAGCGGCTGGTCCAGGACATTGTGGTAGAGCCAGGATGCGGCGCCGATCGCCAGTCCGCTGTCGTCGCATCCCGGCTCGATATAGATATTCTTGAACCGGCTTTCGCGGAATATGCGGCTGTTCGACGGGCAGTTGAGCGCGCAACCGCCCGACAGGCACAGATTGTCGCTGGTCCGTCCCATCCGTGCGATGACGTCGCCAAGCGTCTGGGCGGCGCGCAGGTAAATTTCCTCGAACAGTTTCTGGGTGCTGGCCGCGACATCGACATTGACCGGTTCCAGAATGCGGTCGGGATAGCCGAACGGTTCCAGGTCGTATCCCAGGGCGCCTGCCTGCTGAAGGCAGTGATCCAGCCATTGGCGGGAATCCACGCCAGCGGCCTTCCAGTCATGCTGGTTTCCGACAAAGCGGGGATCGAAGAACTTGGGCTGCCCATAGGCCGCCAGCCCCATCAGCTTGCCGGAGGGACCTTCATGTCCCAGGGCGAGCGTCGTGCCCATGAAGTCGTACAAGCCGCCCAAGGCCAGGTGATGCGGCGCCACGGGATATATCCGGTTGGCTTCGGCCCACAGATACATCCCGCTCAGATAGCCATAGCCGTTGGCAAAGCCGTCATGCGTGAGGATGGCGGCGTGATCGAACCCGGACTGATAATAGTTCGACGCCGCATGGGCCATGTGATGGGCGATGAAATAGCCCGGCAATTCATGTCCCGCGATCTGAACCGTAACAGGATGATGAAACCCCTGGCGCGTGGAGCCGTCGCCCAGCATGTCCGAGAAGTCCGTCGCGGAAAGCCCGGCCAGCGTTGCGCCGCGCCACAAGGGACTGTCCGCATAGATATCCAGCGTGCCGAAGCGGTGGAAATCCTCCGCCCGGCGATTGCGATGTTCTGGAAAGGCGTTGCGATAAGTGTGACGGGCGAAGGATTTCGCATGGACCGGGTTGTAGAAAACATCCATCAGCGAATGGCTTTGCAGGCTGCTTTGAATTCTCTCCTGCGCCAGGACAGGATCGAGCAGCGTGCGCGGGGCCGTGTGGCCGGGATGACTGCGCAGCGCGATGGAGAAGGCCGACGGATCGTCGACGATGAGTTCGACATTCTGCGTCGATGTGATCGCGCAATGGTCGATCTGGTCCCAGGTGAGGTTCGCGGCGGCCATAGCCGCCTGGATGGTTTTGAACTCCAGGGAAATCGCATGCTTGATGCGCGCATGGCGCTCGCGCATCACATAAGACACGATTTGACCATCGCGGAGCACGCAGACAGACGCATCGTGCCCGAAATGAAGGCCCAGAATGTTCATTCAAGAGGGTGTCCTCAGCGCCCTGCGAAAAGTCAACACAGCCTGAGACGTGCGACGTCCCGCTGGAAAAAGCAGGAAAACGGGCCAGGGCGGCCCGCAGTCTCACGGCAAGCCGGAGCGGTCGGCAATCGTTAACGCGCGCATACGCTTGCGATGGGCAAAAGAGGCTGCTGGTCTCGAGGGCGCAACGATTTCATGCCGGTTTTGCGATTCGCGGCACGATCCCCGCCAAATCCGGCTCTATCCGCACACGGATGGTCTGCGGAGGGCGATTTTGGCACCATACTTATATAATAGCGATAAAAGTGGAGAAGGTCCGCTTTGAAAACGGCAGAATGTCAAATTACGCCCGTAATTATTGTATTTTATTGCACACCGGCCGTGCAGTTATGAATAAATCCAGACTATTTATGGTGCGGCGCAACATAAAATTCGCCGGATTTTATCGTTGCAATAATGTGACGATCACCCATTTCCACGCCTTCTGAGAGCATTTTCCACTAAGTATCCCTCGATTAATGACGCGAGGGTCTGCTATCGAACGCTCTGCAGTCCGGCATCTTGCCGATAGAAAACGTCCAAGGGGAATATCCTATGAATTACGGTTTGACGAAGACACGTGCCCGTCTCGTGGGCAGTGCTGCCATTGTGGCGCTGAGCGCCGGTGCCGCCATGGCACAGGAAGGCGTCGAATCAGTCGTCGTGTCCTCCAGCCGTCTGCAGGCCGCCGGCTTCAATGCCCCGACCCCGACCACGGTTATCAGCGCCGCTGACCTGGAAAATTCGGCCAAGCCCAATATCTTCAACGCCATTACCGAACTGCCCGCCCTGCAGGGTTCGACCGGCGTCAGCTACAATACTGGTTCGACCACCACCGGCCTGATCGGCCTGTCGGCGCTCGGCATGCGCGGCCTGTCGCCGCTGCGTACCCTGGTCCTTCTGGACGGCCAGCGCGTCATTGGCGGTAACTTCAACGGCGCGGTCGACGTCAGCCTGATGCCGCAGATGCTGATCCAGCGCGTTGACGTTGTGACCGGCGGCGCCTCGGCCTCCTGGGGTTCGGACGCGGTCGCGGGCGTGATCAACTTCGTTACCGACAAGAAGTTCGAAGGCTTCAAGATGAACGCCTCGGCCGGCTTGTCCACCTATGGCGACATGGGCCAGACCCTGATGCAGCTGGCGGCCGGCACCTCCTTCCTGGGCGGCCGTGCGCATTTCTCGGTTGCCGCGGAATACTCCTACAGCGACGGCCTCCTGCCGCGCTTCCCGCAGCAGCAGCAGCACAGCGCCCAGGCCGTGAATATCGGCGGTCGCCAGATCGGCCGCATCTCCGGCCAGGCCTCTTATGCGACCGACTCCGCCACCCCGGCCGGCCAGCCGCGCACCAGCTACTACAACATCGTGCAGAGCACCCAGAACTTCGCCTATGGCGGCATCACCTCCGGCCCGAAGGCAGGCCAGGCGTTCAGCGCCCAAGGTCAGCCCTTTACGCAGGATCTCGCGGGCGCCTGCTACAGGAACGCGGCTGGCACGCTGATCAACTCCATCAACACCGTTTGTATCGGTACGCCGCAGGATCCGGGTGACCAGAACGGCACCCGCCAGTTCACCCAGGGCCTGGTTGATCCGATCACCCGCGGCAACATCTACATGCGCCTGTCGTATGACCTGACGCCGACCACGGAAATCTACGCCACCCTGAACTACGGCGTCGGCCGCACGCAGAACACCCCGGCCCAGGGCAACTCGACCAAGACCGGCATGACGATGCGTTGCGACAACGCCTATCTTCCGGGCACCGGCCTGTTCGCCAGCGATAGTCGCGGTGCTGGCATGCAGGCAACGATCGTGGGCACCGGCGTGACCCAGACCCAGGCCAACTGCTTGTCCTTCTACCCGGGCAACGCCATTTCCTATGCCAGCGACTGGGCCAATATCCCGACCGGCCAGCAGATGTTCCTGCTGCGCACCCAGCGCCGCTATGTCGTTGGCGGCAACGGCACCTTCGACCTGTTCGGCAAGACCTGGAGCTGGGACTCGTACTTCCAGCACGGCGAGAACAGCACCAGCATCAAGATCTACAACATGCCGCTGTCGGGCGCGCCGCTCATCGGTGGCAACGGCGGAAGAAATGCCGGCGATGCCGGCGCCCAGAACGCGAACTTCTCGCGCTTCAACCTGGCGCAGGATGCGATCGTCAACTCCCAGGGCAACATCGTTTGCCGCAATACCGTCGCGCAGCTGAATGGTTGCACGCCGTTCAATCCCTTCGGCGGCGACAATCTGAGCAATAGCCAGATCGCCTATTTCGACGGCCAGAACGGCCCGGGCGGCACCACGCTTGGACCGACGACGATCATGACCCAGCGCCAGGAAGCCTTCAGCTTCGCCGTCAACGGCTCGCCGATCGAACTGTGGGCCGGCCCGGTCGCCGTCGCGGCGGGTTATGAGTATCGCGAAGAGTATTACACCCAGCGTGCCGACCCGTACTCTGCTGGTGTTACCGCTTCGACCCCGGCCACCGTCAATCAGCCCTGCACCGATCCCTTCATCGATTGCGGCTTGACCACCAACGGCGCCCTGGGTGCCTGGAACGCGGGTAACTACCAGAACGGCCGCGGTGTCTACCACGTGAACGAACTGTTCATGGAAGTCGGCATCCCGCTGCTGGATGACGCCTTCTGGGGCAAGATCGACCTGACCCTGGCCGGCCGTCATGCCCGCTACAGCCAGGCGGACAAGGGTGCCAACACCTGGAAGGTTGGTATCACCTGGGACACGCCGATCCCCGGCGTCCGCGTCCGCGCCTTGCAGTCGCGTGACATTCGCGCGCCGAACCTGTCGGAACTGTTCTCGCCCCCGCAGGGCCTCAACGGCGGCTTCAACAACCTGTTCACCGGCCAGGTGGGCCAGCAGATTCGCCAGCTGAACGAAGGCAACACCAATCTGCAGTCGGAAAAGGCGCAGACGACCGAAGTCGGTATCGTGTGGCAGCCGGACTTCATCCCGGGCTTCCAGGCCTCGGTTGACTACTACCGCATCGGCATCCGCGGCGTTATCCAGTCGCTGAGCCTGCAGCAGGTCGAACTGCTCTGCTACGACTCGGTTGTGGCTGGTAGGGCCAGCGTCTATTGTAACCAGGATGCCATCACCACCGCGAACGGCGTCAACCAGAGCTTCGCGGCTCCGGGCGGCGGCGCCGCCCCCACGTTCGGTGTTGTGCCGAACCAGGTTACCGCTATTCACTCCAAGGCGTTCAATGCAGCCAGCCTGGTCGTGGAAGGCTTCGACATCGAAGCCAGCTACCAGTTCGACCTGCAGGAATACGACATCCCCGGCCAGTTCACCTTCCGGTCACTGGCGGGTAACATCAGCAAGTTCATCTCTGACACGGGCATCCCGGGCACCCAGAGAAATGTCGAACTCGCTGGCGTTCTGGGCGGTGGCGGCAACAGCCAGACCTACAACCAGTCGGGCGGTAATACCCTGACCTGGAAGCTGCAGAACACCCAGAGCTACCAGAACGACGTCTGGGGCATCACGGTCACCGAGCGCTGGTATGCCGGCGGTCGCTTCACCAACAAGAACACGCTCGTCTGCGCGCCTGGCACCTGCCCGGCTCCGACCACCCAGACCCCGACCATCAACTTCAACAAGGTGTCTTCGATCCTGTACCTGGACGTTGGCCTCAACTGGAATATCAGCGACAAGACCCAGCTGTACACAAAGGTTGACAACATCCAGAACGTCCGTGCACCGGATACGGGCCAGCAGAACCCGAACAACACCCTGTATGACGTGATCGGCCGTATGTACCGCGTCGGCGTGCGCTTCTCGAACTAACCGAGCAGCACACCGTCAAGAATTGGGGCCTCCGCAAAACGGGGGCCCTTTTTCTTTGTGCAACACGGTTGAAGGAACTTTTCCTGTACGCCAGATGAACGGCGCCCTCAGGTCGGGTTCAGGGCCCGTGCGCCATAGTCCATCCCAACGACGCCGGGTGACGTCCAGACACGCTTCAGATAGCGCGCAATGGGAAGGACAGAAGTCATGAAACGCCTGATAAGTGCAGCACTCGCCTTGTCGCTGCTGGGAGCGACCGCCGCTTCCGCTCAGCCGTACCATCGCGGCGGCGGCCATCACCGCGGCCACAATGGCGGCAATGGCGCAGCACTGGTTGGCCTGGGCCTAGGCCTGTTTGTCCTTGGCGCAATTGCGGCCTCGTCCCAGCGTGACCGCTACGAAGACCGCTACAACGACCGAAACTTTGACAGCTACGACTACGGCCCGCCGCCACCACCTCCGCCGCGCTATCGTCAGCGTTACGGGTATGACGGCTACGGCTATCGCTACTGATCGCAGCGCGCCTGTAGTAACCAAAGGCCCCGGCATTGCCGGGGCTTTTGTCGGCAGGGTATCTGGCGAATTTCCGCGGTCAGTTCCTGCCCTTGCGCATCCAGTGAGCCGGGCCTAAACGGGATTGCCCACCTTTTATACAGCGGCTATGTCCGAGCCACGCCCACACTTTCGCACCATCGCCCTGATTGTTGGCGCCGCCCTGTTCATGGAAACGCTGGACAGTACGGTGCTGGCCACGGCCCTGCCGACCATGGCGCATGAACTGGGAGTTTCCGCGCCCAGCCTGTCCATCGCCCTGACCTCCTATCTGATCAGCCTGGCGATCTTCATCCCGCTATCCGCCCGCATCGCTGATCGATTCGGCGCCCGCACCGTTTTTCGCAGCGCCATCATCGTTTTTATCATGGGCTCGATTGCCTGCGCTCTGGCGCCCAATGTCGCCGCACTGGTGGCGGCGCGGTTCTTTCAGGGGATCGGCGGCGCGATGATGATACCGGTGGGCCGACTGGTCCTGATGCGTAGCGTTGAAAAGCGCGACCTGATCCAGGCGACATCCTGGGTCCTGATTCCCGCCATTGTCGGCCCCATCCTGGGGCCGCCACTGGGCGGCTTCATCGTCACCTATCTAAACTGGCGCTGGATTTTCTACATCAATGTGCCGATCGGCATCCTGGGCGTGGTGTTGGTCAGCCTCTACATCGCCAACACGCGCGGCGATATTCCCGAGAAGACCGATTTTCGCGGCATCATCCTGTCCAGCCTGTCCCTGGCCCTGTTGCTGTTCGGCTTTGAGCTGACCAGCCATAGCGGCAAGCTGCCCCTGGCGCTGGCGCTGCTGGCGGTGGGCGCGATGCTGGGAACGCTTTATATCCTGCATGCCCGCCGTACCGCGGACCCTATCCTCGACATTTCGCTGATGCGGCTGCCGACCTTCGGCACCTCTGTCATCGCCGGTGCGATCACCCGCATCACGCAAGGGGCGCATCCCTTCCTGCTGCCGCTGATGATGCAATTGGGCTTTGGCCTGACCGCCATGCAGTCTGGTTTGATGACCCTGGCGACGGCGATCGGCGCCATTGTCGCCAAGCCGGTCGCGCCCATTGTGCTGCGCCGCTACGGCTTTCGCGACACATTGATGATCAACGGCCTGTTCTGCAGCGCGGGATATGCGATATGCGGCCTGTTTCGTCCCGGCTGGCCGATGCCGGTGATGTTCGTGATCATGATCGTGGCCGGCTTCTTCATGTCGGTGCAGTTCACCGGCTACAACACCATCGCCTATGACGAAATTCCGCCCGAACGCATGGCCAGCGCCACCAGTTTCTACACCACCTTCCAGCAGCTGATGCTGTCCATGGGCATCTGCGCCGGCGCGGCATCGCTGCAGGGCGCCATGACAGTGCGCGGCGGTACCATGCCGCAATTCTGGGATTTCACCATCGCCTTCTGGATCGTGGCCATCATCTCGCTTAGCGCCACCATCTGGAACCGGCGTTTCTCCCACGAAGCCGGCACCGAAATCAGCGGCCACACGCCCCGCACCTGGCCGGCCCGCCAGGTGATCAAGGAGCCGCGCGGATTGGGGTCATGACAAACAGTTTCGCCATCGGCGGGGCCATATCGGTGAACCGCCTGGGCTTCGGGGCCATGCAGATCACCGGTCCCGGCGTCTGGGGTCCGCCGCGCGATCGCGGCGAAGCCATTCGCGTTCTGAGGAGGTTGCCGGAGCTGGGCGTGAACTTCATCGACACCGCCGATTCCTATGGTCCCGACGTGTCGGAGCAACTGATCCGCGAGGCGCTGCATCCCTATGACGGATTGCTGATCGCCACCAAGGCGGGCTTCACCCGCAGCGGCCCGAATATGTGGCACGTCAACTGCCGCCCCGAACACCTGATCGCCAGCGTCCACAAAAGCCTTCGTCAGCTGGGCGTGGAGCAGATCGGTCTGTGGCAGCTGCACCGCATCGATGGTTGCGTGCCGCGCGCCGAGCAGTTCGGCGCGGTCCGGCAGCTGCTGGACGATGGGCTAATCGCGCATGCCGGCCTGTCGGAAGTCTCGGTGGCCGACATCAAGGCGGCGTCCCAGGTCTTTCCCGTCGCCACGGTGCAGAACGCCTACAATCTGGCCGACCGCGAAAGCGACGATGTGGTGGATTACTGCCAGGCCAACGGCATTGGGTTCATTCCCTATTATCCGCTGGGCGGCGGCGGCGAGCTGGCGCGGGCAGGGGGCCGGCTGGCCGTGCTGGCCAAGACCAAGGGCGCAACCAGCGGCCAGGTCGCGCTGGCCTGGCTGTTGAAACGTTCGCCAGTCATGCTGCCGATTCCGGGCACTTCCAGGGTGGCGCATCTGGAACAGAATGCCGCCGCAGCCGCGATCGCCCTGAGCGACGAAGAGTTCGCCAGCCTGGATCGCCGCTGACGCCCCGGCCCAAAAGGGCTAAACTGTCCGCAAAATACGGGGTGGTGATCATGAAGACCAATCTACTTGTGCTGGCCGGCCTGCTGGCGGCGATGCCGGCTTCTGCCGCGGTCACCCGCTTCACGGTGGAAAAGACCACCCCGATGGCGAACGGCTATGAACTGCTGGAGGGGCGTTACAGCGGTCAGCTTGACCCGGACAGCCCGCGCAACGCGCTGATCAACGACATCAAGCTGGCGCCGCGCAATGCGGGCGGCAAGGTGGAGTATTCCGCCACCTTCGCCATCGCCAAGCCGGTTGATGTCAGTCGCTCGTCCGGCTTGCTGGTCTATGACGTGCCCAACCGGGGCGGCGGCGCGGCCACGGTCCTGGGCGATGGCCATGTCAGTGTGGTCAGCGGATGGCAGGGCGATCTGGAGGAGGGTCCGGGCGTTCAATCCTTGCGCGTGCCCGCCGCGCCGGTAAACGGCCCGGCTTATTTGCGCTTCCTCGATATTCCTGCCGGCACCACAACCTTGTCGGTCAAGGGCGGCGTCCCAGGCAAACAGGGCGGGCGCGTCTTTGAAGTGGCGGCCGAGGAAAATGCGAAGCTGTTTACCGGCGCGTCTGACAGCCAGGCCGGCATCCAGAACGAAATACAGGGGCGCAACTGGGCCTTCGCCGATTGCAGCAAGGCGCCGTTCCCCGGCACGCTGGATCTGACCAAGCTGTGCGTCAAGGAGGGCTTTGATCCCAAGCTGGCTTATACGCTGGCCTTCACCGCCAAGAATCCCAAGGTGCTGGGTATCGGCTTCGCTGCCACCCGCGATCTTGTCACCTTCCTGCGCTATGGCCAGCGCGACGAGGCCGGCAATCCCAATCCCTTGGCGGGCAAGATGCGCTGGGCGGTGGGGCGCGGCGTGTCGCAATCAGGAAATTTCCTGCGCGCCTTCGTTAATCTGGGCTTCAATACCGGCGAGGATGGCCTGGCGGTGTTCAACGGCATCAATCCCATCGTGGCGATGCGGATGAATTCCATGAGCTACCGCTTCGCGTCGCCGGGCGGACTGGTCGGTCTTTATGAGGTGGGCAATGACGGCACCAACTGGTGGAGTGCCTATGACGACAAGGTGCGTGGGCTAGGCCGGCATGGCCTGCTGGACCGCTGCACCGCTGCAGGCAACTGCCCGAAAGTGGCGGAAATACTGGGTTCGGCGGAGTTCTGGAATTTGCGCGCCAGCGTCAATTTCGTGGGCACCGACGCCAAGAGCGACATTGCGCTGCCCGCCAATGTGCGGCGCTATTACAATGCCGGCACGCATCACAATGGCGGCCGCGGCGGCTTCGACCGCGCCGGCGTCCCCACCAATGCCTGTGTGCTGGCCGCCAATCCCAATCCCACCTCCGATGCCAACCGGGCGCTGTTCAAGGCGCTGCTGGATTGGGTGATGGACGGGACCCCGCCGCCGCCCAGCCGATATCCGACCCTGGCGGCGGGCCAGCTGATCACGCCGGAAGCGTATGACCGGGCATTTCCCGCGATTCTGGGTCAGCCGCGTCCGGCCTATAGCCCGCTGTATCAGTATGATTTCGGCGCCGGCTTTGACGTGCCGGATATGTCGGGCGCAATCAGCATCAATCCGCCCACCATCGTGCGGACCATCCCCCAGCTGATGCCGCGCATCGATGCCGACGGCAATGAACTCGACGGCATCCGCTCGCCGCTGCTGCAGGCGCCGCTCGGTTCCTATGTCGGCTGGAACATCGCCATAGCGGGTTTCCAGGCCGGGCGCTATTGCGGCAATACCGGCGGCTATATTCCCTTCGCCGCGACGAGAGCCGAACGCCTGGCCAATGGCGATCCGCGCCCCTCGCTGGAGGAACGCTATCCCAGCCACGCCGCCTATGTCGCCAGGGTGAAAGCAGCCGCCGATGGCCTGGTGGCGCAGCGCACCATGCTGGCGGCGGATGCGGCGCGTATCACAGCGCAGGCCCAGGCCGCCAGCTGGTAAAAGAAAAACGCGCCGGGCGAAAACCCGGCGCGCTGTTCTAATCCAGTATTATCAGGCTTTACTTCACGCCGACGCGGACATCTTCCAGGATGCGGCGGGCGCGTGTCGTATTGAAGATGCCGCAGGAGCAGAAGCGCGCCATGGTCTCGGCGGCTTCCTTGGGCGTGCGGCGGTTTTCCTTCACGAAGCTCATCATTTTTTGCGCGAAGTTGATCGACAACATGCCGTGGCCGCACATGGTCGACAGCATGATCGCCTGCTTGCCCGGCGTGTTGTCGCCCACCTCTTCAAAGCCCAGTGAATAGGCGATGGAGTGGCGCGGTATACCGGCCACCTTGCAGGCGTTCTTGGCATTTTCGATCGAGGACGAGATGTTCACCGAGAGGCCGAGATCTTCTTCCTTGATGCGCTTGACGAAGGCTTCAGCATTGGCGCGGCTGTCGAACACGGCGGCCATGGTGCCCGCCTTGCTCATGCCTTCCAGCACTTTCTTGAAGTTCGGCTTGTTGCGCTTGCCCCAGTGGCCAAAGATGCTCTTGCTGCGGGTCGGGCGCAGGCTGCCGCCATGCAGCGCGTCACCCAGGCTGGCGGGCTTGTATTCTGCCGCGATCTGCATGAAGCGCTTCTGCGCGGCCAGCGCGTCGCCGCTCTGGCCGGCGGCCTTGCTCTTGGCGGGAAGCGAAAAAACGATGTAGTCGTCGACGAAGCTTTCGGCCTTGCCGTAGCGGTGCAGGGTGTTGGTCATGCGTTCACCATTTCATTGACGGGAGCGGCCTTGCTCAGGTCGCGGATCACCTTGCGGCCTAGGCCGATATTGGTCTTGGCGCGCTGGGGGGTGTAGCCCAGTTTGGCCAGGATCGGCGCGACCATGTTCTCTTCGCCCTCGGCATCGCAGCGGACGCCAACGCCGATCACCACCTGGGTGGGAATGCGCTTTTCGACTTCCCAGATGATGCGGACGATTTCCTCGGTGCGCTCCACCGGCACCTTGATCTCGATGATGGCGCTCATCACCTTTTCGTTCAGGATGTCGGTGCGGATATCGCCGGTGGCGACGTCGGTCATCAGGGTGGTGATGGGGTTGTTCTTCTCGAACGACACGCCGGCCTTGGCCAGTTCGCGCGACATTTCCTGGAAGTCGCGGAATCGCGCGCCGATGCCGGGGCGGCCCAGCTCGATGGTGAAGCCGACTTCGCCAACGCCGACGCGGTCGGTGACGTCATTGGTTTTCACTTCCTCGGTGCCGCGGCCCGAAATGCCGGTGGATTCATGGGGCACGCGTGGGTCGGAGAAGGCGCGGCGCACCACGCGCGGCCATTCCAGCTGGTCTGGCTCGAAGGCGGTGGTGGGGCAGACATCGGGCTCGGGCTCGAAGCGGACGCGGAAATTTGCCAGCGTGCGGCGGACGAAGCGGACCGTGGACGGCGGCAGCACTTCTTTGCTCAGTCCGTTGTAGCAGGCATAGCATTCGACGCATTCGTCGCGGTTGATGGTGGCGCGCTGCAGCAGCGGATCGATATAGATCGCGCCCATCGGGCAGATGTACGTGCAGTTGCCGCAGGCGACGCACTTCTTGGGATTGATCTTCATTTGTATTTCCTTTCCGGAAAAAACATAAGCCTGGCAAGGCTTTCCGACTTTGCGCGGATTAGAATGTGTCGACTTTCCGGGCGCAAGCTGTTTCTGCCTTTTGCCTTTAAAGAACCTCTTTTGCTGAGAATGGTTCTCAAGACCGCCCGGGAAATGTGCCGATTATCTGTCTTATTAATACCGATAATACCTCAAGCGACCGCGCGCCGACCAAAAATCAGTGATCCAGCAAACGCCGCAAGGACTGCTATCGTTGCGCTGCCGGGCGAAGACCCGAGCTTTTGGGGAGACGGAAACATGAAACTCCACGCCATTTGGTTGTCCGCCGCGCTGCTGGCGATGCCGCTGGGCGCCAGCGCCCAGGGAACGCCGCCTGACCGCCCCAAATCCCCGCCCAACCCGACGGCCAACCGCTATGCGCCAGCGCCGGGCTTCTTCAAGATGCCGGCGGGCCGCGCCATGGGCGCCTCCAGCGCCGTGCGCGGCGATAGCAAAGGCAATATCTGGGTGGTGGATCGCTGTGCCGCCAACAGCTGCACCGGCAGCAAGTTGTCCCCCATCATGCAGTTCGACGCGCGCGGCAATTTCCTCAAGTCGTTCGGTGCCGGCCTGATGCAGTTCCCCCACGGCTTCACCATCGACAGCAAGGACCATCTCTGGATCACCGACGGCGTCCCGCCCGACGGAAAAGGCACCAAGGGCCATGCGGTCTTGGAGTTCGATCCCAGCGGCAAGCTGCTGCGCACCATGGGCAAGCCCGGCGTTCGCGGCGGCGCGCCCAATCTTTTCACCGAACCCAATGCCGTGCTGGTGACGCCGAGCGGCACCATCTTCGTGGCCGAGGGTCATAGTCGCGGCGCCAAGAACAAGCCCCACATCATCAAGTTCGACGCCAGCGGCAAGTTCCTCAAGCAATGGGGGACACCGGGAACCAAACCGGGCCAGCTCGGCATGCCGCATACCCTGGCGATGGACTCCAAGGGCCGGCTCTATGTCGGCGACCGCGACAACAACCGCATCCAGATTTTTACCCAGGACGGCAAGCTGCTGGGACAGATGACACAGTTCGGGCGGCCCAGCGGCATCGCCATCGACCGGAACGACATGATCTATGTCACGGATTCCGAATCCAAGGACAAGAACGAGTATGGCCACAATCCCGGCTGGAAGCGCGGCATCCGCATCGGCAGCCTGAAGGACGGCATCGTCACCGATTTCATTCCCGACAGCTTTGCGGACGCGGAAGGCTCCAGCACCAGCGGCGGCGAAGGCGTCTGGGCCGATGGCAAAGGCGCGGTCTACAGCGCCCGGGTTGGGCAACAGGACGTGGTCAAATTCGTCAGAAAATAGGGATCAGCGCGGAATAAGCGCGCCGGGCAGGGCCACCACCCTGGCGGCCAGCGCCAAGCCATCCTTCACCGCTTCTTGCGGGGGTTTGCCTTTCAGCCGCGCGGCCAGATAGGCGCCGTTGAAGGAATCACCGGCGCCCGACGTGTCCACCACCCCCACCGCCTGGGTGGGCAGGGCGGTGATCTCGTCGCCGACGCGCAGCAGGCAGCCATCCTCGTCGCAGGTCAGCGCGATCTCGGCCGCCGTCATGGTGGCGGTGAATTCGATCTGCTTTCGCGGATCGTCCATGCCGTACATCAGCTGATAATCCTGGCGGCTGGGCAGCACGATGGAGGCCAGCTTCACCATTGCCTCGAATGTGTGGCGGGCTTCGTCCATCGATTTCCACAGCGCCGGGCGGATGTTGGGATCGAACGCCACTTTGGTCTTCAGCGTGCCAAGCAGCTTGATGGCCGCCTGGCGATCATCATGGCCCAGGATGGCCAGCGAAATGCCGGAGACATAGACGAGATCCGCCTTGTTCAGCACATCGGCGCCGCCCGCCGCCAGCAACAGCCGCAGCCATTCCCTGGCAGGCGTGTCGCTGCGCCAGTAATGGAATTTGCGGTCGCCTTTGGCGTTGGTCTCAATCAGGTACAGAGCGGGGCGTTCGCCGGGGATACGGTACACCAGTCTGTCGCTGATGCCTTCGCCGCGCCAGGTTTCCACCATGGCATTGCTCAGGCTTTCGTCTCCGGTGGCGGTGAGGAAGGCGACATCGATGTCGGGCGCGCTGCGCTTGAGATAGACGGCGGTGTTATAGGCGTCGCCGGCAAAACTGCGCCGCAGATGGCCGTCTTCGACGGGGCGCAGTTCGACCATGCATTCGCCGATGCTGATGGCCAGGGTCATGGCTGCACCACGGTGCGGGCCTCGCGGGCCATGACGGCGGCGCGGCTGAAGGCGTCGGCCTCGTTCAGGTCGGAAGGCACCATCCAGGAGCCGCCCGCCGCGATCACATTGGGCAGCGACAGGTAAGTATTGAGGTTCTTGGCGCCGATGCCGCCGGTGGGACAGAAGCGCACCTGCGGAAAGGGGCCGCCCAGCGCCTTGATCGCCGGGGCGCCACCGCTGGTTTCCGCGGGAAAGAATTTGAAGGTGGAAAGCCCCAGCGAAAGGCCCAGCATTATTTCGGACGCCGTCGCCACGCCGGGCAGGATCGGCGTGTTGTGCTGGCGCGAAGCCTGCACAACCTCCTCGGTCGTGCCGGGGCTGACGACGAATTTCGCGCCGGCATCCACGGCAGCAGAAAACTGGCCGGCATTGATGACGGTGCCCGCGCCGACAATGGCGCCTTTTACCTCGGCGGCGATGGCCGCAATGGCGGCCAGCGCGGCGTCGGTCCGCAAGGTCACTTCCAGGATGTTGAGGCCGCCTTCGACCAGCGCGCGCGCCAGCGGCACGGCATGGGCCAGGTCCTTGATCACAATCACCGGAACGATGCGGGTGGCCCGCAACTCGTCGTCAAAAGCCATGGCGGACCCCGTTTTGCGGCGTCCTTATAGCCGCAAGCCCGGGGGACCGGTAGCCAAAAGCTCAGCGCCTGGTCCAGCGGGCATTGGGTGCCGGGGTAAAGGCTAGATCGGCTTTTCGTAGACGCGGTAGGTCTTGTAAGGCACGCCGCCCACCATCTCGATCACATGGCGGACGCGGGTATTGCGTTCCAGGATCCAGCCCAGCTCGCTGTCCACCACGCCGCGGTCGAAATTGAACTTGCGCACCGACTGGATCACCGACAGCGCCAGTGCCGCGCCCATCGAGGAAGACTGCAGCCCCTTGCGCACGCCCATCATCGGCATGCGGCCGGTTTTCGGGCGGCGCACCTTCATGCGCCACAGCAGCTTGATCCAGTTGAAGGGAAACAGCCGCCCCTTCATGTCGCGGATCGCTTCATTGAGATTGGGAAAGGCCGCGCTGAAGGCGGCGGGCTTGCCCTGATATTCGGCGATGGCGACATCGCCGGGACGCAGCAGCAGGCGCAGGATGCCGGCCAGGTCGTCGATCTCGGCGCGCGTCATGGGGACATAGCCCCAATTGTCCGACCAGGCGTCGTTGATGATGTCGAGCAGCAGGTCCACTTCCTCGCGGAAATGCGCCTTGTCCATGCGGATGTTGCGCAGGGTGACCTCGCCGCCGCGCATGGAGCGCTTGAGCAGCTTTTCCAGCGTCTGCGCCGGTGCGTCGGGACCATAACGATAGGCGATCAGGTCTTCGGCCTTGCGATAGAAGTTCGCCACGATGTGCTTTTCATAATAGCGGGGCGAATGGCCCATCATAACGTGAGGCGGCGTGTCGAAGCCATCCACCAGCAGGCCCGGCTGGTCCCACATGGAAAAGCTCACCGGGCCGATAGCGCGGGTCATGCCCTGCGCCTTCAGCCAGCCTTCGGCGGCGGCGATCAGCGCGGCGAACACGGCGGCGTCATCGATGGCTTCGATAAAACCGAAATGGCCGGTGGCATCGTGATAACGCTCCAGATGCAGCTGGTCGATCTGGGCGGTGATGCGCCCGACCGGCTCACCGCCGCGATAGGCCAGGAAGAATTCGGCCCGTGCGTGCTGGAAATAGGGATTGTGCTGGGGCTGGAAATGGAATTTTCGTTCCAGCAGCAGCGGCGGCACCCAGTGCGGGTCGTCCGCATAAATCTTGAAGAGAAGATGGTGGAAGTCGCGCCATTGGCGTTTCGTCCGAACCGGCACGATGTCGAGGACGGCGTTCAAGGCGGGTTTTCCCGTGAAAGCGGCGCACCATAGCTTCGGACACCCCGATTTGATAGTAAGCAATAGGCCGCATTTGCGGGTCATAACGGCGCGATTCATGTCTGCGAAGACCATCCTGATTACCGGTGCATCCGGCGGCCTTGGGGCGGCACTGGCCCGCGCCCATGCGCGCGCCAGCGTGACGCTGCTGTTATGGGGCCGCGACGAAGCGCGGTTGAATCAAGCGGCGGCTGAGTGCCGTGCGCTGGGCGCCGCCTGCACGGTGGATGCCTTCGACATTCGCGACATTGACGGGGTGATCGCGCGACTTGCCGCCAGCGATGCGCGCGCGCCGATTGACCTGGCCATCTTCAATGCCGGCCTGGGCGGCAGCGTGCGCGACGATGCGCGGGCCGAAGCGCCGCAGGCCTCGCGCGCCACGGCGGAGGTGAATTTCGTTTCTCCGGTGGTCGGGGCAAGCCTGATGGCCGACGCCATGGCCCAGCGGGGTGGGGGCCATATTGTGCTGGTCGGCTCCATCGCCGAATCCTATCCATTGCCCATGGCACCGACCTATGCCGCCACCAAGGCGGGACTCGCCATGTTCGCCGAGGCGCTCGGCATCCGCATGGCCAAGCACAATGTCACGGTGACGTTGGTTTCTCCGGGTTTCATCGACACGGCGATGAGCCGTCAGGTGCCTCAGGCCAAGCCGTTCCTGATGACCGCTGATGCCGCCGCCGCGATCATTACCCGCAGAATAGCCAAAGGCGCCCGCCGCATCGTGGTGCCGTGGCAGTTCGCGGTGATCCGCGCCGCCAGCAATCTTTTGCCGCGCGCGTTGGTGCGGGCAATACTCGGCCGCGCATGAGTTCGGTTCCCGATCTCAATGTGCAGCCGCCGCTTCCCGCCTTCCTGGCATCGCGCCCCTGGGCGGTGCGCTTGATCCATATCTTGCGCTGGCTGTTTCCGGTGGTGCTGCTGGCCTATGTCGGCTACCGGCTGAGCGATCTGGGCTGGCGTGACATGTGGGCGGCGCGGCCGGGCAATTTCGGCTTCTATGTGATGCTGGTGGCACAGTTCTTCCTGCAGCCGCTGGGCGACTTCATGGTTTATCGCAATCTGTGGGGCGCGCAGTATGCGCCGCCGCTGGCGGTGATACTGCGCAAGCGGTTTCTCAACAGCGCGATGCTGGATTATTCCGGCGAGGTCTTCTTCTATTTCTGGGCGCAGGCCCGCCTCAAGCTGCCGTCCGGCATGCTGATCCATGCCATCAAGGACAGCAATGTCCTGTCGGCGGGCGCGGGCCTGGCCATGGTGTGGGTGATGGCGTTGATGCTGATGGCGAGCGGCGGCCTGCAAATCCCTGCGGCCGTGGCGGGCAATCTCTGGCTTTATATCGCGGTGGGATCGGTACCGCTGGCGCTGTGCGCCATCCTGGTCCTAGCGCATCGCAAGGTGACGGTGCTGAGCCGCACCCAGATCGCCGCCACCTTCGGCATCCATTTCCTGCGCAGCCTGTCGGTGCTGACGGTGGAGTTCGGGTTGTGGTTCTTGTCCGGCGCGCTGCCCACCGCTGTCGCCTGCCTGCAATTCGTGGCGCTGCGGCTGGTGGTCACGCGCCTGCCCATGGTGCCCAACAAGGACCTTATCTATGTCGGCGCCGGCATCGCGGCGGCGGGCATGGCCAATCTGCCGGTCACGCCGGTGGCCACCGTGCTGGTGATCCTGGCCGCCGCCGATCTGGGCCTGGTGACAGTGGTGGCGGGACTGCCCTGGGCGCTGGAGCAGTTTCGCAAGCGGGGTAGGGCGTGATGCGCGCACTGCTCCGCTCGCCGCTGGCCTGGATCCTGTGTGTTGCCGCGGCGCTGCGGATCACCGGCCTGTTCTGGGGCCTGCCGGCGTCAGATGGCTGGGACAATGACGGTTTTGCGCCGCGCAATTTCCTCACCGCACTGGCGCTGACCTATACGCCGGGGGCCTATTTCACCTATCCACCGCTGCATGCCTTTGTGCTGGCGATCCTGACCTTGCCCGGTATCCTGATCGCATTGCTGCAGGCGCCGTCTTTTACTCAAGCTGATGTGATCGCAGAATTCACCAAGCCCGGCACTGCGACGTTTTTCGCCGTGGTGGCGCGGCTGGTGAATCTGGTCCTGTCGCTGGGCATTATCTGGTGCGTCGGCGAGATGGCGCGGCTGATTGCGGGCGCGCGGGCGGGCCTGTTCGCGGCGGGAGCCTGCGCCCTTGGCATGGTGCTGACCTATTACGGCCAGGTCAGCAATCTGGATGTGCCCTATCTTTTCTGGTCGTCGCTGTCGCTGATGTTTTGTATGCGCACGGTGATCTCGCAGCAGCCCAAACAGTTCTGGTGGGCGGCGCTGCTGGCCGCTGGCGCGGTCGCGACCAAGGACCAGGCCTATGCCCTGTTCGCCGTGAGTCTGCCGCTGTTCCTACTGGCCTGGTTCGCGGCTGACCCTTGGCCGCGCCGCCATGTCCGCGCGATTCTCACCACCCTGCTGATGGCCTCTGCCGTGTCGCTGTTCGCGCTGCTGCTGGTGGACGGCGCCATCACCAATCCCGGCGGTTTTGCCAAGCGCATCACCTTCCTTGCCGGTCCTGCCAGCCAGGATTACGCCCAATATGTCCAGGGACCCGCCGGATGGGCGGCGCTGCTGTGGGACATGGCGCGTTTCTTCCTTCGCGGATATGGCGTCGTTGCCGTTCTGCTGGCGGCGTTGGGACTGGGCCTGCATCTGTCGCGCTTTCGCGGCGAGAAATGGGTGGCGGGCCTGTTGCCGGCGCTGGCGATTATTTCTTTCATCCTTTGCTTTAATTTTTCCGCACTGCGCACAGACCATCGTTTTCTGTTGCCGCAGGCGGTCTTCAGCGCCGTCTATATCGGCATCGCGGCGGCGTATCTGGCGTTTCATGCCCGGCGCTGGCTGGCCGTGGGCGCGCGCGTTGTCCTGGCGGCAACCGCGCTGCTGGCCCTGCATCAAGCCATAGCTGTCAACGCCGCCATGCTGCTGGACCCGCGCTATGACGCGGAAAGCTGGATGGCGGCGCATGTCCGGCCCGGCGACACGATCGAAATCTACGGCCAGAATATTTTCCAGCCGCGTTTTCCTGCCACGGCGCGGGTCAGCCGGGTTGGGCAGGGCGATCTGAAGCTGCGCAATCCGCTGCCGGGCGTCACCGAGCTAAAGCAGCCGTTCACGGCGCGGCGCGATCCCCAATTCATTATCCTCAGCGGCAACTGGGTGCGGCGCTACCTGCGCGAAGCCGTGCCGCTGAAAGCGGGCCGCATCTATCCCAAGACGCAGCAGGACGCCTTCCGCGATATCGATGCGCGCAGCTATTTCGCGTCGCTGGACGAAGGCAGGCTGGGATACCGGCTGGTGCATGTCGCGCGCTATGACAGCCGCTTCTGGGCGCCGGTTCGCATCCATGACAGCCTAGCCGAACCCATCGGCATTTTCGAGCGCCTGCCATGACCGCCCAGCGCATCGTCATCGCCATGCATGACTTCTTCCGGGGCGGGACGGAACGCGTTGCCGTCACCTTCGCCCGGCTTTGGACCGATGCGGGCCGCGACGTCACCATCCTGTGCGGCGCCACCGACGGCGGCTTGTTCGAGCAGGTCGATCCGCGGGTGAAGGTGGTGGTGCTGGACCCGCCGATGCCGCGCACGCTCGTGTCGCGGTTTGGGCTGGGGCGGGCCATGGGGCCAAAGCTGGCCGAACTGCGGCCCGACCTTGTCTTCCTGCCCGGCAATTTCCATCTGCCGCTGGCACGTGGGATGCGCCGCGCCGGTTTTACGGGCGTGATCGTGCAGAAGGTTTCCAACCCGCCTTTGCCGGACGGCATCCTGGGCCTGCTGATAAAGCCGTTTTACCGCTATTTTGCGCAATCCGTGGACGGCTTTGCGGCCATGAACCATGGTCTGGCGCGTGAGGTGGCTGCGCTGGCGCCGGGAAAAGCGGTGGTCATGCTGCGCCCGCCTTTCGATGTCATTGCCTCCGCCGCGCTGCCACCGCGTCAGCCCGACGATAGCGTGTGGAGCATCTTCTGGGCCGGCCGGCTGGAACCGCAGAAGGATGTCGGCCTAGCGCTGGACACCATCGCGGCGCTGAACCGGATCCATCCGGCGCATCTGACCCTGTTGGGCAATGGCGCGGAGCGCCCGCAGGTGGAGAAAAAAATCACGGCGCTGCAATTGCAGAACAAGGTCACGCTGCTCAGCCATGTGCCCGATATCGCGCCCTATTACGCCAATGCCTATGCCTTGCTGGTGACATCGCGCTATGAAGGCGGCCCGGCGGTGGCGGTCGAGGCTTTGGCGCATGGTACCCCGGTGGTCACCACCGATTGTTCCTATCTGGTGCATGAAGTGCTGACGATTCCCGAATCCGGAAGCGTGGTGGCTTCGCGTGCGCCCGCCGATCTCGCCGCCGCACTGGCTGCGCTGTGCGAAAAGCCGCGTCCGCCGCTGGAAAAGCTGCGCCCTCTGGCCATGCCGTTCGCGCCCGAGATCAGCGCCAAAGCTTTTCTGGACTGGTTCGACCAGCTTGTGAGGGCGCGTGTCTCCTGAGCTTATGTCTCCCGATTTGGCGCGCATCCTGCGGCGCAGCCTGGCCATCCTTGCCGGCGTCGCTATTGTTACCGCCTGGTTCAGCCAGACCTTCTATTTCCCCGACGAGCATTATCAGGTGCTCGAATTTATGAGTTACAAGCTGGGCATTACCCCGGCGTCGGAACTGCCCTGGGAATTTGACGCCCGCATCCGGCCATGGCTCCAGCCTTTGCTCTATTTTCTGATCGCCAAGCCGCTCTTGTGGCTTGGCGATCAGGATATGTTCGCCATCGTCTTCGTGCTGCGGCTGGTGACGGGATTGTTTTCGGTGGCGGCGCTGGCGATCTTCGCGCGCGCCGTACTGGAAACCCTGAAGGACGAGGCGGAAAAACGCGCCTTCGCGCTGTATCTGCCGTTCTTCGGTTTCCTGCCCTATCTGTTTGTGCGTACCTCTTCCGAAACCCTGTCGGCGGCTTTCTTCGCCATCGCTGTTACGCTGACGATGCGCGGAAAGTCCGCGCGGCTTCTCGCACTGTCCGGCGTGCTGTGCGGGCTGGCATTCGAGGCGCGCTATCAGACCGCGATGCTGGGGCTGGGCCTGTTCGCCTGGCTGGCGGTGATCGCCCGTGTCCAGGTCGCCGGGCTGGCGGTGTTCGTGGGCGGAGGTCTGGCGGCGCTGGCGCTGGGCGCACTGGCGAACCGCTGGGGTTATGGCGCCTGGGTGTTTCCGCCCTGGGATTATTTCCAGGTCAATATCGTGCAGGGTGTCGCCGCCAAAAGCTTTGGCCGCGAACCGGTCTTTGCGTATTTGTATCTGCTGCCGGCGCAGCTGTTCTTCGCCATCACCCTGGTGCTGATGGCCGGCATGACGGCGATGTGGCTGCGCAACCCGCGCCATGTCCTGACCTGGGCGACGATCCCCTTTGTGCTGCTGCATATGGTGGTGGCGCACAAGGAAGCCCGCTTCCTGTTCCCGCTCGCCATCCTGGCGACGGCGTTTCCGGTGCTGGGTTTTTCACCGCGCCTGCCGCGCTGGCAGGGTATTTTCACGCGCGTCTGGAACTGGCGAAATTCCATTGCCGCCAAAGCCATGGCCGTCCTGTCGGTGGCGGGCATGATTTATTTCGCGCTGTATCCCTTCGGGGTTCGTCCGCACATGCCGATGGCGCAGTATCTCTATCGCCATGTCACCGGCCCCATCTACAGTTTCGCCGCGCCTTTCCAGTCCTATCCCATGTATCGGCGGGCCGGTTTCCGTTCGGAGAAGCTGCAAAGCCCGATGCAGTTGGAGGGGTTGCTGGGCCAGGGTCCGATCTATCTTCTGTCGAACAGTCCGGTCCCGCCGCCCGCCACGCCGGCCGATGCCGTAGTCACGCTGCTCTATTCGGAATTTCCGCTGGCGCGTTTTGGTTTTGGCGCGGCAGGGACGCGCTACATTCAGGGTTATACCGCGTTTGCCGCCCGCCATGGCTGGCTCAAGCTGCTGCCGCTCACTTGGTACACGCTTTACCGCGTGGAACGTTCGGCGACGATCCGCTCATAGATCTCGAACAGTTTTTCGAAATGCTGTTCGACATTGAAGACCTGGGCGTCCGCCGCGGCAGAGGCCGCGCGGGACTGGGCAGCGCGGTCGCCCGCCAGCAACCGCAAGATGGCGCCCGCCGCGTCCACCGCATCGCCGGTGCGGTAGGTTTCGGCATAGCCGGGCCCCGCGAAAGTGGCGGAGGCGCCGGCATCGGGTACGATCAGCGGGGTGCCGGAACACAAGGCTTCCGCCAGCACCAGTCCAAAGGTTTCCGCCGCCGAACCATGGATCAGCGCGTCGGCGCTGGCCATCACGGTGGCCAGCTGTTCGGGATCGTTGATCTGGCCCGCGACATAAACATGCTGCGCGCCCTGCGCCCAGCGTTCCACCGAGGCGCGCAAAAACCCGTCGCCGACGATGTAGAGCCCGATCTTGCGCTTTTTCTGGGCGCGGGTGACCGCCTGGATGATGGTGCGCAGGCGTTTCTCGGGATGGTGGCGGCCCACCGCGATCAGCAGCGCGGCATCTTCGTCCAGCCCGCAGGTCGCCAGCATTTCGCGCCGCGCCGTGACGTCGTAGAAGTCGGGCGAGAATTTGCTGCGTTCGACGCCGAAGGGCGCCACCTGGATATTCTCCAGTCCGAACCCGGCGAAGCGTTCGGCCAGCGCCGGATTGGTGACGATGGCGGCGTCGTACTTGCTGTTGAGCTGATTGAGATAATTCCAGAAAAAGCCGAACAATCGGTCCACCCGCTCTGGCCCCAGCAATCCGCCCAGGAAGGTCTGGGGATAGACTGCCACTGGATCGGCATGCATAAAGAAGACCTTGGTGGCGGAGCCTTTCCAGCGCGCCGCCAGCCAGCCGCCGCGCCAGGGCGAGGAGCCTTCCACTAGGTCTGGCTGCAGTGCATCCAGTACCCGCCACACATCTTTCGCGCGCCAGAACATCCGGTAATTGCGGTCGAAGGGAAGGTGCGGGCTCTTCACCCAGGCGATGGTGCCGCCATGCGCCTTTTCCATGCGGGTTTCCGCGCCGGGCGCGATCACCGTCAGCTCATGGCCGAAGCGATGCGCCAGCGCCAGTTTCTGGTTGATGTAGCGCCGCACGCCGCCACCGGTCGGCGAATAGAACTCACAGACGTCAACAATCTTCACGGCACGGTCCTGGACAGCAGCGTCCTATAATAGCCCAGCATCCGGGCCATCGTCTCGTCCCAGCTGAAACTGAGGGCGCGGGCATGGGCCGCCTGGCCCATGCGGTGGCGCAGAGCGGCGTCTGTTGCCAGCGCCGAGATTTTGTCAGCAAAGCCGACGGGATCGTCGGCATCCACCAGGAACCCGGTTTCGCCGGGGGCCACCAGCGAACGGCTGCCGGTGGCGTCGGCGCAGACGCAAGGAAGACCCGAGGCCATGGCTTCCAGCGTGACATTGCCAAAGCTTTCGCTGTCGCTCGGGAAAACAAAGATGTCGGACGAGGCATAGGCCCGGGCCAGTTCTTCGCCGCCCAAGAAGCCGGCAAAAATCGCATGGGGCAGCGCGTCCCGCGCAAAGTCGCGGTCCGGGCCATCACCGACAATGACGACCCGGTGCGGCGCGGTGATCTGGCCCAGGGCCTGCGTCAGCGTGTCTAGCCGCTTCTCCCGCACCAGCCGCGAGACATGCAGGATCACCAGCTCGTGCGCGCCGATGCCATGCTGCGCGCGCCATTGCGCGCTGCGCTTGTCGGGCGCAAAGCGCGCCATGTCGATGCCGCGCGGCCAGGGCTTGAAATTGTCTCTCAATCCATTGGCCAGCAGCGCGGCGCGCGTGGAGTCCGATGGCAGATAGACCTCGCGGCAGGCGCCGTAGAAGCGGCGCAGGATGCGCTTCAGCAGGCCTTCCAGCGGCGACAGGTACCAATAGTGCTTCAGATAGGTCTCGTAGCGTGTGTGATAGGACGCCACGGCGGGAATCCCGTGCTTCTTCGCCAGCCTGAGCGCGGCATGGCCGAGCAGGTCGGGTACGGCGATGTGGATGATGTCCGGCGCAAAATCCAGCAGCTGGCGTTTCACAGTGCCGGGCAGGCCCAGCGCCAGGCGATACTCGGGGCGCGCGGGCAGGGGGAGGGAGGGCACCGACACGATGGCGCCTTCATGCGCGAAGGCCGGCGTGGCCGCGGTGGGCGTGAAAACCAGAACCTCGACGCCGCGTGATTCCAGATACGCCACCAAGCGGTTGAGGGTAAGGGCAACGCCGTCCGGGATGAAGTTGTAGGAACTGGTGACCAGCGCCACCCGGATCGGCCGGTCGGAAGGCACGAAGCTCAATCGGCGCTGCGGCGCAGCTTTTCCAGCTCACGGGCCACCACCGGCACCGTTTCGAGTATCTGTTCCTCGGTATGGTTAGCAGTGAGGAAGAAGCGCAGCCGCGCCGTGGTGGCCGACACGGCCGGGCGCACGATGGGCTGAACCTCGATGCCGTATGCCAGCAGGTTGTGGGACAGCATCATTGCCATCCTGTCGTCGCCCACGATCAGAGCGGCGACAGGAGATTCCTCATCGCCGCCAATGGACAGACCGTATTCGCGCGCCACCTTGCGGAAAAACCTGGCGCGTTCGCGCAGGCGCTTGGGGCGGTGCGGTTCGCGTTCCAGGATGTCCAACGCAGCTATGGCTGCGGCGGTGTCGGCGGGCGAAAGGCCGACGCTGAAGATCAGGCCGGGGCAGAGGAATCGCATATACTCGATCAGGCCTGCGTCCCCAGCGATATAGCCGCCGCTCGAGGCCAGGGTCTTGCTCAATGTGCCCATGTAAACGTCGATGCTGTCCACCGGCAGGCCGGCGGCTTCGCAGACGCCGCGGCCGGTCTGGCCGACAACGCCTAAGGAATGGCATTCGTCCACCATCACCAGTACATCGTGCTTCTTCTTGATCGTGGATAGCTTGGCGAGGTCCAGGATTTGGCCGTCCATGCTGTATACGCCTTCGGCCACGATCAGCCCGCGGCGGAAATTGCCGCGTTCGCGCGTCAGCAGCGCGTCGAGCTCGTCCCAATTGCCATTCTCATAGGTGAAAGTCTTGGCGCCCGACAGGCGCGCGCCGGTAATGATGCTGTTATGGGCGCCGGAATCGTAGATCACCGCGTCGGGACGGGCGAGCAGGTGCGCGATAACGCTCACATTGGTTAGGTAGCCGCTGATGAAGATCAGCGCGTCGTCCGTGCCGAGAAACTTCGCCAGCTTCTGTTCCAGCTCGCCATGCAGCTCGATCTGGCCGGCGACGATGCGGCTGGCCGAGGCGCTGGTGCCGTACTTGTCGATCGCGTTCTTGGCGGCGGCGGTGACGGCAGGATGGCCGTTCAGGCCCAGGTAGTTGTAGCCCGAGAAACTGATCAGGCTCACGCCGTCGCGGCGGATCACGCTGTGGCTGACGCCGTCGCGCGGATGGAAGAAGGGCAGGTCCAAGCCGCTGACATGCAGGTCGTTGATGCGGCGGCGCAGCGCCCGATAGCCGGCAAAATCGTCAACGACGCTTTTGCGCTCAGGTTCGTTTTCTGCCGGGGTGGCCGGGTGTTCGGCGGCCGCGAAATGCGTCGTCATTGCCCCTCAGAATAATTTCTAAAACTGCCCCCCACGACCAAACCGGCCGGCGCGCACAGAGCATAACCAGAAAACTATATGCCACAATCTTCACCTTTATGGTAAGTCTAAGTATCTGGACAAAAAAATGGCTTTTTGGTTTGGCTTAAGGGCTCTTTGGTGGCTGTTCGGTAACAGCGCTTTTTCAAAAAACCGCTTATTTTCCGGTTCCGCGGCGCAGTGCATGTAATATTCTGTAGTATTTCCCTGTATATCAGATGCTTGCTGTCGTGCAGGCCCGCGCCTGTACAGGAAATAACCTGCGTCATAGTATCCACAAAAGGACGAAAAGTCGGATTCTTGGCCCTAGGCGCCATGGTTCCTCCGGCCGCGACACCCCACAGATTCGAAGAGAAAGTCATGCTTTCTGCGCAGCATCTGGTGAAGGCTTTTGCCGGACGCCGGGTCATAGAAGATGTGACCCTGCGGCTTGAGCGCGGCGAAGTCGTGGGCCTGCTCGGTCCCAACGGTGCGGGCAAGACCACGACTTTCAATATGCTGACCGGAATGGTGACGCCGGATGCCGGCACGATCCTGCTCGACGATCACGACATCACCACCATGCCCTTCTATGACCGCGCCCGTTTCGGCATCGCCTATCTGCCGCAGGCGCCCTTCGTGCCGCGTGGGCTGACGGTGGAGCAGAACATCCTGCTGGTGCTGGAGGCGCGTTTGCCGGACGCCGCGTCGCGCAAGGCGCGGCTTGACGAACTGATCGCGGAATTCCGGCTGGACGCAGAACGCGCAAAGCGCGTGGGCGAATTGTCGGGCGGCCAGCGCCGCCGCTGTGAGATCGCCATCACGCTGGCCTGCGAACCCAGCTTCGCCATGCTCGACGAGCCTTTTTCCGGTGTCGATCCCCATGCCACCGAGGAAATCACCGCCATGATCCGGCATCTTTCGGATCGCGACATCGGCGTCCTGATCACCGACCACAAGGCGCGCGAACTTCTGAGCATCGTCGACCGCGCCTATGTGATCGATAATGGGCGCGTGCTGGCGGAAGGCGAAACAGCCAGCATCGTCTCGAATGAAGCGGTACGCCGGGTCTATCTGGGCGAGGCGTTCCGGCTCTGATGGCGTCACCCTCAGACTTGCCTGACATCGGCGGTCCGGCCCCGGCGACGGGGCTGAAGACAATGCTGAAATCCTTCGTGCGCGGCGATTATGCGCGCGGCTTTTTCCGCAGCGTCGCGGGACAGACGCTGGCGGTGATCGTGCTGATCGAAGCCATCTTCCTGGCCGAGCATTTCACCTGGGTGTTCAAGGACGCGGTGCGCCATGAGGCCGACCTGTTCGGCATCTCGCTGATCCTGATGTTCACCAGCACAGAGATTTTCGACCTGGCACTGGCGATTGCCATTCTGATGGCGGTCTATGCCACCTTGCTGCGGATGCGGGAAAACCGCGAGATGCTGGTGCTGTTCGCCTCGGGGCTGGGCCCCTATCAGCTCAGCGCCCTGATCCTGGTGGTGGCATTGGCCGGGCAGATGGTGAGCATACTGGGCTCCGGACTCGTTGATCCTTTGGCGCGATATACGCAACGCTCCATCCTGTTCAGTTCGGAATTGCGCTCGCTGAAAAAGGGCGTGGCGACGGGCGAGTTCTATTATTTTCCCTCCTATGTCGCCTATGCCATGGATCATGTGAAAGATGGCGCGCCGCCGCCCAGCGCCCCCGGCACCGTGCCGGTGATCGATGCCTCGGGGCCGCGTCCCGATCGCAGCCTGTTCGTCTATCAGCAGATCGCGCCGCAAACCTCGCGTGTGGTCACTGCCGGCCAGGCGCGGCTGGATGGCCCCGACCGGTCAGGGCGCATTGTGCTCAACCTCAACGATTTCACCTCGCATACCTTTGCCGACGACAATCCGATGACAACGGCGAACGGCGCCCCGCCGCGCACCGATCCGCTCAAATGTCCCAATTGCCTGGACGAGTTGAAGAACGTGCCGCGCATCAACATGAAGGTGCGCGATATGAGCCAGCTGATGATGGTGGACCAGCTGCTGCCGTTTGGATCGCGCGGCAGCGTTGCCGTCGAGCAGACCCTGTTCGAGCAATTGTTCGTGCCCGACCACAGCACAGCGCAGGCGCGCGCGGTGCAGATGCGCCTGCTGGCCGAGCGTTTTTCCCGCAGCCTGCTGGCGTTCCTGGCGCCCTTGGTGGCGCTGCTGGGCGTTGCGCTCACCAACCGCCTGAGCAACTGGTTCGCTCTGCCGCTGTCCTGCCTGGCGCTGATGTCGGTGAATCTGGGCGGCCAGTGGCTGATCACCAACATTGCGCCGCAGAGTGTTGCCGGGGCGATGCTTCCGGTTTTGCTGCTCTATGCGGCGGTTGCCTGGCTGGTTATGACCCTGACCGTATGGGGCCATAACAGTTTCGTCCGGCCGCAGTTAGGGCGCGCATGACCCCCGTCCTGCCCAGGCGGCGCGGCGGCCGTCCCATCTACCTGACGCCGCTGGGGGTGCATTCGCGCTACATGCTGGCCGCCTATCTGCGGCACACCATGATGGTGGCGGCGGCCCTGATGACAATCGCGCTTACCATAGACCTGTGGCCGCAGGTGCCGCTGCTGAGTGCCGATCCCGATCTGGGCGGGCCATTTTTGATCTGGCATATCGCGCGGCTGGCGATGCTGCGCCTGCCCGACCTGCTGCCGCCGCTGCTGCCTTTCGCCACCTTCTTGGGCGTGGTGTGGAGCGAAAGCGCCTTTACCGAGTCGCGCGAACGGCTTTTGATCTGGAACAGCGGACGCTCGCCGCTGCTGTGCCTGACGCCCGCGATACTGGCGGGCCTGCTGATGGGCGCGTCGCTTTTCATACTGGACGGCCTGCTGCGTCCGGCCGCCATCCATGTCCAGATGGCCGAGGTTCTGGGCCGCGAAGGCATCCGCCTGGACCGCACCCAGAGCGGCGGCAGCCACTGGATCGCGCTTCCGGATGGGGTGATGCGGGCGCAGATCGAATACGGACCACCTGTGATCCTGCGCCATGTCACCATCTACCGGCTGGACACCAACGGGCATCTCGCCGAGGTGAATACCGCCAGGGCCGCCCGTCCGCTGTCGGGCCAGCGCTGGCAGCTGGAAAATGGCCGCTACTGGCGCGCCGATTTCGAAAATCGCGGCGATGTTCTCACCACCGGCAAGACGAATGAGGAAGCGGAAATTCCGTTCCGGCAACGCATCGTGCCGCTGAATCTCGACCCGCTATGGCTGCACAACAAAGGCCTGTCGCCGCAATATCTGCGGCTTGGCGAACTGCGCAGCCTAGCGCAAGCCGGGATCGTGTCGCGAGATTCCAGCGGCTATCGCACCCGTTTGCAGTCACTTTACAGCGGGCCATTTTTTACGTGTGCCATGGCGCTGCTCGGCGCATCGCTGGCGATGCTGGCATTTGCCTATCAGACGCGCTGGCGCGCCCTGGTGATGGTGCTGCTGGCGGGATACCTGGCCCATTTCGCGTTCAAGGCGCTCTATCTGGTGGGCGAATTCGGTTACATCCCTCCGATCGTGGCGGGATGGCTGGCGCCGTTCTTGCTGATACTGGCGGTGGCCGGGGCGCTGCTGGTGATACAGAGGCAGCGTGGGCTGGGCCTGCGCCTGCGCGAAACGCCGAAGTTCGCGGACGAAGCCTAGTTCATTTTTGGACAAGGTGTTCGTGAACCGCCTTGCCGTTGGCGATGTCGGTGCCGAAAATGTCGAGCCCCGGGACATCGGGCATCAGGCCGCCTTCCACCACATGCAGGTAGACATAGGCCAGCCTGATCGTGCGGGCGCCGACCTGCAGCAGGGCCTGGGGGCGCTTGTTGCCGTCCAGACTCACGGAAATCTTGCGCTCCGGCAGCGCGGCGATGGTGAAGGTGACATTTGCACCGTCCCGTCCGGTCCGGACACCATAGGCCATCATGCGCTCGATGACGTTGAGCGGCTGTTTGCTGCCATCCATGTTGAATTTGCGCCAGAACCCCTCGACCGGTTCGTGGCGGTCGAGCGCGCCGCCGGCATCGAGACGGGCGGTATAAATCACTGTGTTGGAATTGGGCGAACGCTGGACATAGAAAAGCTGGTTCGGCTCGTCCGGGATTTTGAACTCGGGGCGCAACCGCACGATCGCGCCGCTTTCGCTGACGGTGCTGGTGAATTCCCGCGCGTCCACTGTGGTGCATAGCGCCAGCAGGATCGCGATGCTCAAGATGCCTTGCTGGATACTCATAGCTTGCGCAGCGCCGTTCCGATCAGGGCTTCCACCCTGGCGGCATCGTCCACCACGCCGCCCAGGGTGAAGAAGGGATGGACCATGCCGGGGAAGATCACAAAGTCGGTGGGCACGCCCGCTTCCTTCAGCCGTTTGGCATAGGCTTCATTGTCGTCGACCAGCGGATCGAACTCGGCGCCGATGATCAGTGCGGGCGGTTGGCCTTTCAGGCTTTCGCGCAGCATGGGCGAGGCGCGCGGGTCCAGGCGGTCCTCGGAATGAGGAATGTAATTGTCCATGAACCAGTGCAGCGCCTTGCGGGTCAGCATATAGCCGCTGGCATTGCGTTCGTAGGACGGATATTCGCGGCTGTGATCGGTGATGGGATAGATCAGCGCCTGGAAGGCCACCGAAAATTCGCCGCTGTCCTGCGCCATCTGGGCCACCACCGCCGCCAGATTGCCGCCGGCGCTGTCGCCGCCGACCGCGATTTTCGCCGGGTCGATGCCCAGGAGCTCGGCATTGTCGCTGGCCCAGCGCGTCGCGGCATAGGCGTCCAGCACCGCGCCGGGGAAAATCGTTTCCGGCGCCAGGCGGTAGTCCACCGACAGTACGGCGCACCCGCCCGCCACGGCCAGGCGGCGGCAGGCGGTGTCGTACAGCGCCAATGTTCCCAGCATGAAGCCGCCGCCATGGAAAAAGACCAGCAGCGTGGCGGGTGCCGCGCTACGGCAGGCGCGGTAGAAGCGCGCCGGTATGGGGCCGTAGTCAGACGGGATGGAGAGCTGATAGGTGACCGCAACCTGCGGCTTTTCCGGCAGCAGGGTCAGGCGCTGGCGCTCATAGGCAATGCGCAGGTCGGCGGGCGGCAGGTCTGTCGGCAGATCTCCGGCGCGCTGGATGGCGATGGCAACTTGGGGATGGACGGGCATGGGGACAGCCTAAGAGAAGCGCAACAGGGTGGTCGAGCGGAATGTCGCGCCCGGCCGCAGAATAGTGTCCGGAAAAGCGGCTTTGTTAGGGCTGTCGGGGAAATGCTGGGTCTCCAGCGCCAGCGCTTCCCGCGGCTTTATCACGGCGCCCGCCGCATTCACTTGGCTGCCAGTTACATTGTTGGTGGAATAGACCTGCATGCCCGGCTCGGTGGTCAGCAGTTCCAGCACATGGCCAGTTTGTGGGTCTTCCATCCGCGCCGCCCATTCCAGCGCGCCCGGTGCGGATTTGTTCAGCACGACATTGTGATCATAGCCGCGCGCCAGTGCCATTTGGACTTCCGCGGAATCCACCCGCGCGCCGATTGCGGTGGGCTCGCGAAAATCCAGCGCGGTTCCCGCCACCGGCGCGATCTTGCCGGTGGGGATTTGCCTCTCGTCGGTCGGCGTATAGTGGTCGGCGTTCAGCCGCAGCAGCTGCGCGGTCACGGGTCCATGGCCCGCTAGGTTGAAATAGGTGTGGTTGGTGAGATTGACCGGCGTGGGCGCGTCTGTGATCGCCTGGTACTCCAGCCGCAATTCATTTTCCGGCATCAGCGTATAGGTCACCGTCACGGTGAGGTTGCCCGGAAAGCCCTGGTCGCCGTCCGGGCTGATCAGGCGCAGCGTCAATTGCGTGTCGCTGGATGCGATCACATCCCAGATCCGCGTCCCCCAGCTCTGGCCGCGCCCGCCATGCAGGGTGACGCCATGCTCATTCTGCGCCAGCGGATACTGCCGTCCGTCCAGGGTGAAGCCATGGCGCAGGCGATTGGCATAGCGGCCGATCAGGCAATTCCACCAGCCGCTTGCCTCATAGGCGGCGAGGTCTTTCAGGCCCAGCACCATGTTGCGAATCTTGCCGTCCGGGCCTGTCAGGTGGATCGCCGTCAGGGTGCCGCCCATGTCCAGCACCGTCGCGCTCATGCGCCGCGCATTCTTCAGGGTGAAGGCATGGACCGCCGCGCCATCGCTCTTGCTGCCGTAAAGGGACCGGTTCATGTCCATCCGCCTGTGAAAACAGGCCAAAGCGATATTCTGGCGCCGGCGTTCAAGTCAACCGGGGCGCATTTTCCCTTTTACGCCGTTTTTGCTAGGATTTGTGGGAGGGGAAAGCCATTGGCCAAGAAGAAAAGTGCTCATCGCAGCGGCAGTGTCGTGACCATTCATGATGTGCCGCGCCATGCCGGTGTTTCGCCCATGACGGTTTCGCGGGTGATGAATTCCGAGCCCAATGTTCGCGATGCAACCCGCGCCCGCGTCGCGGCGTCGGTCAAGACATTGCGCTACTCGCCCAATCTGGCGGCCCGCAGCCTTGCCGGTGCCAACGGCATGCATATTGGCATACTTTTCCGCAATCCCAGCGCCGGCTACCTGACGGAACTCCTGCTGGGCAGCCTGGATCAGTCCCGCCGCAGCGGTTGCCAGCTGGTGATCGAGCAATGCGACGGGGCGGAGAAGGACCGCGAGACGATCCATCGGCTGGCCAAGGGCGGCATTGACGGCAAGATCCTGCCCGCACCGCTGAGCGATTCCGAGGGCGCGCTGCGCGGGGTGGCGGAAGCCGGCATTCCGGCCGTGCTGGTGTCGCCGGGAATGCCGCCGCCGGAACATTCCGCCGTGCATATCAACAATTTCGATGCGGCCCGCGCCATGGCGCGGCATTTGCTGGCGCTGGGGCACAAGCGCATCGGTTTCATCAATGGCCATCCCGCCCAGGCCTCCAGCGGCCAGCGTTTTCGCGGCTATATCGAAGGCATGACCGAGGCGGGGCTGACGGTCGGCGCCGATCAGGTGGCGCAGGGCTATTTCAACTATCGCTCGGGCCTTGCGGCGGCGGAGCAGCTGCTGAAAAATTTCACGCCCACCGCCATCTTCGCCAGCAATCACGATATGGCGCTTGCCACCATGGCCATCGCGCATCGCAGGGGCCTCGATGTGCCCGGTGACATCTCCATTGTCGGCTTCAACGACACGCCGCTGGCCACCACCGTCTGGCCGGAGCTGACCACCATCCGCCAGCCGATTGCCGACATGGCGCGCGAAGCGGTGCGGCTGCTGATCGACCAGATTCGCGGCCGCCGCGCCGGCACGCTGCCGCGGGTGGTCCACAAGATGCTCAAATTCGCGCTGGTGGAACGGGAATCCTCGGCTGCGGTTTCGCAAAAGCCCGCGCCACGCCGCAAGCGCAAGGCCAGATCTTGACGTCCGCCGTCTATCCCAGCCTGGCGGGCAAGCGCGTGGTGGTGACCGGTGGCGGCTCGGGCATCGGCGCTGGACTGGTCGAAGCCTTTGCGCACCAGGGCGCGCAGACGATTTTCGTCGACATACTGGAGCGCGAAAGCGCCGCCCTGGTGGCGCAGATGGCGGATGCCCCCATCAAGCCGGTGTTTCACCGCCTCGACCTTAATGACCTTGCCGCCATCGAGGCTTTCTTCCAGGCGCTGGGGCCGATTGATGTGCTGGTCAACAATGCCGGCAATGACGACCGACATGCATTGAAAGATATCACGCCCGCTTATTGGGACGAGCGCATCGCGATAAACCTGCGGCATATGCTGTTTTCGGCCAAGGCAGTGGCGCCGGGCATGAAGGGCCGCGGCGGCGGCGCCATCATCAATTTCGGATCGATATCCTGGCACATCGGACTGCCGGGCCTGCTGCTCTACGAGACCGCCAAGGCGGGCATCGAAGGCATGACGCGGGGCCTGGCGCGCGAACTGGGCGGCGACAATATCCGCGTCACTGCGGTGCTGCCGGGCAATGTAAAAACCCCGCGCCAGATGAAATGGTACACGCCCGAGGGCGAAGCCGGAATCGTGGCGCAGCAATGCCTCAAGGACCGGATATTGCCCGCCCATGTCGCATCGCTGGTGCTGTTCCTGGCTTCCGATGACGGGCGCATGTGCACCGGCCATGAATACTGGATTGATGCGGGATGGCGGTAGCCACGCCCGAATGTGTCTGGCCGCTTAGGGCCCAACTGGGCGAAGGCCCGGTCTGGTGGAACGGGGCGCTCTGGTTCACCGACATCAAGCAGCAGAAAATTCATTGCTTCGAGCCGGCGGGCCAAAAGCGCAGCTGGACCGCGCCATCGCCGGTGGGTTTCCTGGCACCACGCCAAAGCGGCCACTTTCTCGCAGGCGCCAAGAGCGGTCTTTATGATTTCGATCCGGTCAGCGGCACTTTCGCGCTGATCCGTGACGTGGAACCGCAGCTGCCGGACAACCGCCTCAATGACGGCGCGGTGGATGGGAAGGGCCGCTTGTGGTTCGGCTCCATGGACGATGGGGAAGGCGCCGCCAGCGGCAAGCTCTACCGTTTGGATGCCGGCGGGCTGGCGGGGATGGATTCGGGTTACGTCATTACCAACGGTCCCGCCTTCAGCCCGGATGGCGGCACGCTCTATCATACCGATACGCTGGAAAAGACCATCTACGCTTTTGACACGGGCGAGGACGGGATGCTGCGGAACAAGCGCGTCTTTGTCCGCATCGAAGACGGCGCCGGCTATCCCGATGGGCCGGTGGTCGACGCTGGAGGCTGCCTGTGGACCGGATTGTTCGGTGGCTGGGCAGTGCGCCGCTATTCGCCGCAAGGCGCGCTGTTGCAGGTCGTCGGGTTTCCGGTCGCCAATGTCACCAAGATCGCGTTTGGCGGTGCGGGTCTTACCACCGTCTATGCCACCACTGCCCGCAAGGGTCTTTCGCCGGACGACCTTGCCGCCCAGCCGCTGGCCGGTGGGCTGTTCCGCTTCATGGCGGATTTGCCGGGCCTGCCGCAAAACAGCATCGCGCTTTAGCTACCAGTTGAACATCGAGCCGTCTTCCAGCCGGTTCACCGGCAGGAAGGCGCGCTTGTAGGGATGCTGCGCCCCCAGTTTCTCATCGATCTCCACGCCCAGCCCTGGCGCCTCGCCCGGATGCAGCGCGCCATCGCGATAACTGTAGGCGTGCGGGAAGACCGCGTCCGTCTCTTTCGTATGGTGCATATATTCCTGGATGCCGAAATTGGGGATCGAGACGTCGAAATGCAGCGCCGCCGACATGCACACCGGCGACAGGTCGGTGGCGCCATGGCAGCCGGTGCGCACATTGTAGAGATCGGCTAGGGCGGCGATACGGCGCAAGTGCGTGATGCCGCCGGCATGGACCACGGTGGCGCGGATGTAATCGATCAGCTGTTCTTCGATCAGCTGCTTGCAATCCCAGATGCTGTTGAAGATTTCCCCCACCGCCAGGGGCGTGGTGGTGTGCTGGCGGATCAGGCGAAAGTTGGCCTGATTTTCCGCCGGCACTGCGTCTTCCAGCCAGAAGGGCCGGTAGGGCTCTAGGTCCTTGCCCAGCCGTCCCGCTTCGATCGGCGTCAGGCGATGATGAATGTCGTGCAGCAGATGAATGTCCCAGCCCAGCGCGTCGCGCGCGGCTTTGAACAGATTGGGGACGCTGCGCAGGTACTTTTCGCTCGACCAGACATTCTCGGTGGGAAGATCGGCATCGGCGGGTTCATAGAACAGTCGCGTCTTGGAAACCCCGTAAGTGGATTTCAGGCCCGGCACGCCGGACTGAAGGCGGATCGCCTTGTACCCCAGTGCCAGATAGGACTGCGCCTGTTCGATGGTCTCCTCGATGGTGGCGCCATTGGCATGGGCGTACACCATCGCTCCGTCGCGGCATCGCCCGCCCAGAAGCTGGTACAGCGGCAGTCCCGCCGCCTTGGCCTTGATGTCCCACAACGCCATGTCCACCGCGGCAATGGCCGACATGGTGACCGGCCCGCGCCGCCAATAGGCGCCGCGATAAAGATATTGCCAGGTGTCTTCGATGGCATGCGCGTCCCGCCCGATCAGGCAGGGGATGACATGATCGGTCAGATAGCTGGTCACCGAAAGCTCGCGGCCATTAAGGGTGGCGTCGCCCACGCCCGTCAGGCCATCGGAGGTTTCGATCTTCAGGGTGACAAAATTGCGCCCGGGACAGGTCACGATCACCCGGGCGGAAACGATCTTCAGCACAGCGCATCCCTTCAAAGCCGGACCGCACTCTAGCTGGTGAAAGGGTCTTCCCGGAAGTCGCGCTCGACATAGGTGAAATAGTCGAAGTCGGCAGGCGCGGCGGTGCCGGCCATGTCCTGGCAGGCCATGCCGACAAAGGCGCCGGTGAAGTTGGGCGATCCCGGCAGATTGGCCTCGTCCGACAGGATCGAGGCGTCGAAATTCCCGGCCAGGCGCTGCCAGGCGCCGTCGCCCAGCCGCCAGGCGAAATACAGCCGCGCGCCATCCACATCGACCCGCAGTCCGATGGGCTGGTCCGCCGGTATGGCAATCGGTGCGGTGAAGGCATCGCTGAGCGGGTCGGGGATCATCGTCATGACGCGGATATGCTTGCCGACCGTTTCGTCATGGCTGACGTGCAGGTAATGGAATTTGTTCTGGCCGTAATAACAGACCAGTCCCGCGGCCTGCTGGAAATGCGCCGGCTCGAACTCCATTTCGGTTTCGGCGCTGTAGCAATGGGACTGCTGGCGGCGCGCCACCAACGCCTGGGTGAACAGGCTGCCGATGCTTTCGCGGCCATAGAGGCGCAGATAACCGGGCCGCGCGGTCAGGCTCAGGATGGTTTTCGGCCAGGGCGTGCGCAGCCACTGAAAGTGGCTGCTGATGGTGCCAAGGTCGAAGTCGTCCCGCGGGGACTCGGCGGGAAAGGGATGAGGCGCGAGAGCGGGCGCGGGCGTTGTCAGTTGCGGCACGCCCGCTTCGCCTTCCGTATAAAGCCAGCCATCGTCACGCCATTGCATTTTCTGGATGGCGGTTTCGCGTCCCAGGGTACACCGTCCGCGCTCCGTCAGCGGCCGGCCGCAGAGATAGACCATGTAGGTGTCGCCGTTTTGCGTATCCACTAGATCGGCATGGCCGGCGCGCTGCAGCGGCGCGTCGGGAAGGTCGCGGGCGCTGATGATGGTGATGTCGGGGTGCAGTTCATAAGGCCCCAGCAGGTTTCTGGACCGGCACATGGTGACGGCGTGGTTCCATGTGGTGCCGCCTTCCGCCGTCAGCAAATAGTAATAGCCGCCGCGCTTGTAGAGATGCGGCGCCTCGGTCAGCCCCAGCGCCGTACCCTTGAAGATATTGACCCGTTCGCCGACCAGCTTGCGGTCCTGCAGGGAAAATTCCTGCGCCACGATGCCGCCAAAGCGGTTATGTCCCGGGCGATGGTCCCACAGCATGTTGATGAACCACTTGCGGCCGTCATCATCGTGGAACAGCGAGGGATCGAAACCGCTGCTGTTGATATAGAGGGGGTCGGACCATTCGCCGTCGATCACCGTGGTGGTGGCGATGTAATTGTGGAAATCGCGCAGGGAGGCACCGGTCGCGCCGCTCACCGAAGTGCGGCCATAGCGCTTCACATCGGTGAAGGTCAGGAAGAAATTCACGCCGTCATGCGACAGGCAGGGCGCCCAGACGCCGCAGGAATCGGGGCTGCCCCAGCATGTTGAGCTGGCTGGGGCGGCGCAGCGGCGGCGGCAGCAGTCGCCAGTTCACCAGGTCGCGGGAATGATGGATGCGCACCCCCGGAAACCATTCGAAGGTCGAGGTCGCGATGTAATAGTCGTCGCCCACCCGCAGGATGGACGGATCGGGATGGAAGCCCCGCAGGATGGGGTTTTGAATATGAACAACGGTATTGGGAATATCAGGCATGGGTGGCGGGTTTCCGGATAACGGTCCAAACGACGACAGCGGCGACAAGATCGAGCGCCGCCAACGCAATGAAGAAGGGCGTGTAGCCGATGGTGCTGACCAGCCCGCCGATCAGCAGGGATGAAATCAGGATGCCGAGATTGGCGCAGGTGCCCGCCATGCCCGCTACGGTGCCGACCTCGTTGCGGCGGAACAGGTCGGTCGCCATGGTGATCATGGTGACCGACAGGGTCTGGTGGGCAAACCCGGCCAGGCTGATCAGCGCCACCGCCGCAACGGCGCTCTGCACGTTGCCGGCGAAGGCGACGCCGATCATCAGGAAGGCGCCCACGGTGAAGGCGCCGCGCCGCGCATCGATCAGGTCCCAGCCGCGCTTCTACAGGAACAGGACAATGCTGGGGCCGAAGATGCAGCCCAGGTCGGCGGCCAGGAAGGGCAGCCAAGCATACATGGCGATCTGCTTGAGATCGAAGCCGCGCACCTGGGTGAGATAGAGCGGCACCCAGAAGGACAGCATCCCCCAGGTCGGGTCGCTGAGAAACCGGGGCAGGGCGATGCCCCAGAAGTTGCGCCGCTTCAGGATGCTGATAATGGAGGGCTTGGTATCATCCGACTGGAGATAATTTTCCTGGCCCGAGACGATCAGTTCGCGTTCCTCCGCCGAGAGGCGGGGGTGATTGGCGACGGGGTGATAAAAGATCAGCCACAGCACGACCCAGCACAGGCTGATCGCGCCGACGATCACGAAGGACGCCTGCCAGTTGCCGAAATACAGGATCGCCCACACCACCAGCGGCGGCGCCAGCATCTGTCCGATCGAGGGGCCGATATTGTAGAGGCCTCCCGCAAAGCCCCGTTCCCTGGCCGGAAACCATTCCGACACCACCTTCAGCCCGCCGGGCGAGAAGGCGCCTTCGGCGAAACCCAACAACCCGCGGAAAAAAGCCAGCATCTGCCAGCTGGTGGCGAAGCCGTGCGCCATGCAGATCACCGACCAGGCGAAGGCGAAGATTGCAAAGCCGATCTTCACGCCCAGAATGTCGATGATATAGCCCACCAGCGGTTGCAGCATGATGCAGAACTGGAAGGCGGCGGTGATGTAGCCATACTGCTGGGTGGTGATGTCCAGCGTTTCCATCACGGTCGGCGCCGCCACTGACAGGGTGGCGCGCGACAGGAAATTCACCATCGCGCCCATCATGATCAGGGCGATGGTGAACCAGCGGATGCCCATGTAGCGGCGCATCATTCCCTCCGGTGGCCCGTCTTTTCGCGGACCTGTTCTTTTGTGTCGGATATTGGCGCATTGAGCCAGGACCCGGAAAATGGTAACGGTAACGCCCAACGGCCGCAAAGACTAAAAGAGCCAGGCAGGGACGCCATCGGATGCTTTGCGCACACGCCGGTCCTGTGGCCTACTCATAAAAAAGCAACCGGGGCAGGATCATGCAGACCGCCAATACCGACACGCCGCTGCGCCGCAGACGCCTGTTCATCGTCGCGCTGATGGCGCTGTTCACGGGCGGGGCCGCGGTTTCCATGCGCGCCGCCACGGCCGTGCATATGCGCACCGAATATCTCGATCCCATCGATGCGGCCAATGCCGGTGCGATGCTGGGCACGGCGCTGGGCGCGGCCTTTGCCGGTTTCGCCATCACCCTGCTTCTGGCCAGCGCCGTGCTGGCCAAGATTGGTTTCCGCAACGCGCTGATCGCCGCTGCCGTCCTGATGATCGCGGGTTTTGCATTGGTGGGGTATGCCGGCTCGCTCGGCATGTCGCCCTATAGCGGTCTTCTGGTCGGCATGGTGGTGCAGGGCCTGGGCTGGGGCCTGATCGAAACCGTGATCAATCCCCTGACCAGCGCGATCTATGCCGAGGACCGCGTCTCGCGTCTTTCGATCCTGCACGCCTGGTATCCGGCGGGCGTGGTGGGCGGTGCGCTGATGGGGCTAGCGGTCGATGGCGCGGGCATGGCCTGGCGTCTTGAGCTTGTGGTGCTGGCGGTGCTCTGTGTCGCCTTTGCCGTGCTGGCCTGGGCCGAGCAATTCCCGCCCGTCAGCGCTTCGACCGACGCGCCGGTAACACCCGGCGAAATGATCAAGGCCACGATCCAGAGCCCCACCATCTTTCTGTGGGTGATCCTGATGATGTTCACCGCGGCGGCCGAATTCGCGCCCGGCCAGTGGGTGGACGTGGCGCTGTCCCAGATCGTGGGCATGCGCGGCATCTGGCTGCTGGTCTATGTCAGCGCGCTGATGTTCGTGATGCGCCATTTCGCGGGGCCAATGGTGCGGCTACTGGGCAATGTCGGCCTGCTGATCGTCTCGGCGATCTTCACCACCATCGGGCTTTTTGCGCTGAGTTTCGTGGATGGTCCGATTGGGGCGATCATGGCGTCTACCGCCTGGGGCTTTGGCGTCTGCTTCTTCTGGCCGACCATGCTGGCGACGGTGGCGGAACGCTATCCGCGCAGCGGCACCATGGTGTTCGGCCTGATGGGCGCGGCAGGCGCGGCCTGCACCTGGGTGGTGCTGCCCACGCTGGGCCGGATTTCCGATTCCGCCAAGCTGGCGGCGGCGGGCGGCGACGCCAGTCTGGTCGCCACGGCGCAGGGCGATCAGTTGCAGCAGATACTGGCCGCTGCCGCCGAGGCGTCATTCCGCTCGATTGCCCTGATCCCGCTGGTGCTCATCTTTATCTTCACCGCAATCAAGATTGCGGACCGGATGCGCAAGCAGTCCTAGGGAAGGGCGCGTGACACCAGAGCAGCGACAGGCAGCCTGCGAATTTCTGTACCAGCATTGGCTGCACGGCACACGGCTGGACACTCTGCCGCCGGAATTCCTGCCGCCGGACCGGGCCGAGGCTTATCGCGTCCAGGCTTGTATCGAAGCCCATAGCCGCCAGCCGCTCTACGGCTGGAAGATCGCGGCCACCAGCATCGCGGGGCAGAGGCATATCGGCGTCGATGGTCCACTGGCCGGGCGGCTGCTGGCCGAACGCGTCATAGAGGATGGCGGTGTCTGCCCGCTGGGCAACAATCTGATGAAAGTCGCGGAGATGGAATTCGCCTTCCGCATCGGAGGCGACCTGCCGCCGCGCGGCGCGCCCACTTCACAGGACGAAGTGATGGCCGCCGTCGCAAGCCTGCATCCCGCCATCGAGATTCCAGATTCACGCTTTGAGAATTTCGAGCGCGTCGGCCTAGCCAGTCTGATTGCCGACAATGCCTGCGCCCACCGCTTTGTGCTGGGGCCTGCGGCGCGGGACTGGCGTGGACTGGACCTCGCCGCGCATAAGGTGCGGGGCCTGCGCAATGGCGCCGTGGCGGAAGAAGGCGAGGGCCGCAATGTGCTGGGCGATCCCCGCATCGCCCTGACCTGGCTGGCCAATGAATTGTCGCGCCACGGCATGACGTTGAAAGCAGGCCAGGTGGTCACCACCGGCACCTGCATCAAGCCGGTACCGATAGCCGCAGGCGAACGGGTCGAAGGCGATTTTGGCGCCCTCGGCCGCGTCGCGGTGATGATTGCCTAATTAGCTTTCCAGCGCCTTGAGCTGGGTGGCCTGCCCAGACAGCCGCTTGTCGCGATCCTTGGCGAAGCGCGAAATGCCATTGAAGATCGATTCCGGATCGAGATGGGCTTCTTCGATCACTTCGCCTTCCAGCCCGCCCGTCAGCCACTGATTGTCCCAGTCCGAGGTCAGGGAATATTCGTCGGCCAGCGGACCCAGATTCTTCACCGGCATCATTCGGCGGGTGCCGGTGGAAACCACCATGGCATCCAGAAGCGCTGCGGCCGGCAGCACGGCATCGCGATAGCCTTGCGGCTGGCGGTCGAACAGTTCTTCGCTGATCGCCGAGATGATCTTCACATTAATGCCGGATTCTTCCAGGCGCGGCAGGATTTTCACCAGATTGACGGTCGAGGACGCGCCTTGCGAAATGACGGTGCCGTGGCGCGGCTTGCCCGGCGTGTAGTCGCGGATGACATAAAAGCCCTTGGCTGCCGCCTTGATGTCGGTGTCGGTGAATTTGCTGCGATCCGTCACGGCGTTGTCGGGACGGGCGACCTCGATGATGATGACGCCAACCTTGGGATCGCGCGCCGCGATTTCGGCGGCGGCGAAATAGCCCGAGGCCACGTCGTTATAGTCCCAGAAATTCAGGTGAATGACCTGGCCGCGCGGAAACAGGCGCCAGACCTGGGTAGCGAAGATGCCAAAATGGGTGCGCCCGTCAGCGGCGGTTTCCGGCCCGGAGTGACCGGCCAGGATGTGCAGCACGCCCATGCGGAAGCGGCTGTCCTGGTTCTGCTGGCTCCAGACGCGCGCCGGCGTGTACATCAGCGGCGTGAAGGCGCCATAGGTGCCCGACAGCGCCCAGACGCCGGCGAACTTGTCCGGATCGACACTGGCGCTCTGGCTGACCATGCCGATGGCGGAGCAGACATTGCCGGCTTCCTGGATCGCGGCCTTGATGCGGGTGCCCAGCGGATTGGTCTCGGGGTCGTAATGGCCCCACAGGCTGCCATGCTCGACATTGATGGATTCCGACAGGTCCGCCGCCAAAGTGACGAAGCGGTTGTCGGTGACATAGTTCATCCACTTGATGACTTCGGAAATGGCGCGGCGCGCACCCGCCGCTTCGCCCGGCTTCTTGAACAGGCTGACGGAGATTTCTTTTTCCGCCCCCGAGATGCGGTTCTTCACTTTCAACTTTTGGGTATCGGTGGGTAGCTTGGCAACCCGCAGGCGCTCGTCCTGGAAGGGATCGGTCTTGTTGTCGATGCCGAGCTTGCGGTCGTCCTTGACGCCATCGCCGATCTCCACCAGCCGGTCGGCTAGCCAGTCGCCCAATCCGTTCTTGTCCATCACCGACATCACCTTGTCGATATTGGTCTTGAACTGGACCAGCCGCTGCCGGGGATCGGTCACCGCGCCGTCGCGGATGCCGTCAAAGCTGATGCCGTAACGCTGCTCGAAGCTTTCGGCCAGCGCCACGAAATATTCCGAGTTCATCTTGTAGCCATAGGGATGGCTGGCATAGCTGACGATCTGCTTGACGCTGCCCAGCTTGCCGTCGGCGGCGCTCGGCCAATAGCCCTTGGTGGTCTTGGCGATGGAGATCATCGGCCGCCGGTCGCTGGCGTCCCAGTTTTCCATGGCGGCGAAGTTGGCGGCGATCTGGCCATAGTCGGCGCCATTCTCGACGCTCAGCACGTTCCAGCCATAGGACGACCACTGATCGGGCAGCTTGTACGAGTCGGCGTATTTGGCAGGCACCACGCCGCCCAGCAGCACATCGTCGATGCCGGCATTGTTGTCCGACAGGATGACGCGCAGGCGCTTGCCCACCTGCAGCGACAGGGCCTGGGTCTTGAGTTCCTGCGCATGGCCCTCGGTCATTGCGAACTCGCCTTCCAGGGCGATGATCTTGGGGCTGTCGGTGGCCCCCATCATGTCCCAGAAGGCGGCCTTGCCGGCGGCGGTGGCGACACCCACGCCCGACGGCCCACCGTTCACGTCATTGGTGACATCGATGCTTTCGGCATGACCCGACAGCGCCTTGATGCCGCGCGCCTTGGCTTGGGCGAACAGGGCGTCATTATCCAGGCCCTGGTCAGACAGCAAAGTCTCCAGTGCACCGGCGCCGCGCCTGAAGCCTAGCGCATCAATCGGTAGGATCGCGACGTCCGGATCAACCTGGTATTTCTTGTCGCCGGTTGCCTTGAAACGGCGCTCCATCGCCTGGCCCAGGATCATGTAGAGAGCATAGCAGGTCGGCACGCTATGGCCGGCGGCCATCATGAACTTGTCGCCAAAGGGATGCTTGGGACGGCGGATGTCGTAGCGCAGCCCGCCGCGCTCCGGGCCTAGGAGATGGGCGGTGATATTGAAGGGCGTATAGGCCAGCGGGCCGCCGAAATGACCGGTCTGGGCATAGTTGCCCAGCAGCACAAGGGTCATGCAGGTCATGAACCCGACATCTTCAAAACGGGCGCGCTCTTCGGCGCTGAGCGTGGCGGTGTTGACGTTCTTCACTTCGATATTCATGGCGCAAATGACCCGTTCGGCGTTGATGGCACGAAAGCCCCTACGGGCTGTTTTCCCCTGAAAGCCGGTTGGACCCGGCTTTTTGTGGCGGCGATGTTATGCCGCCGTCCCGACATGGTCGAGTGGCTGTGGTCCCAGTACTGGCCTAACCGGTCTCAGCCTGTTTTCCCTGATAATTCCGGAAATTACACGGATTGTCGGGAAATTCAGCCCCCGGGTCTCCGATTTCCGGCGCAATAGCGCCCTTTTGGTCCCGCCCGGCGGCTTTTTGCTCCCCAAATTAACAGGCTCATATCAGGTGGGGATCAGGTCGAGATCAGGCCCGGTTCTGGCGGGGATCTCGGCCGTGAAGCCTGTGCGCACGCCATCCAGGAGCACGTCAAAACCAAGAGCCTTTTGGCTTTGATGAATGTCCAACAACATTTGGTCACTAGAACGACCAACTAATGGTTGGATGGCGTTTGGCTGTAACGATTAGAGATTCAACAGAAGCATGCATGATATTTTTGAACGACCGCTAGCATCAAAGTGAAGCAAGTAGGTCACTTGCATTGATCAGCAACACTCGTCTGCAACAGCGGCTACTATTTGAATTGTGTAAATTCCACCAACTGGCATTTCGTAGCAACAACAGCAGTCAGACTTATTCCAGCATCGTTATCGAGAAACAATCACGTACTTAGATTTGAGTATGGTGTTTGCGCGATAATTGTCTCGGGCTGCGCAGGGAAATCTCGCCCACCGAAAATATTTCCTGCGCGAGCGTTGACGACGCGCGGCTGATGATGGAGTGTCGAACTTGAGCGCAGTGATGCGCCCGGCGTTTTGTAACTGAGCAAAAAATTCGTAGGTCGGCGGCCCGTCATGTTGACGGTCCGCATACATGGGAGTTATGCTCGGTGCCGGACAAGAATCATCGCTCTATTGAAATCATTGAAATTACTAAACTGAAACCCGCAGCGCGCAATGCGCGTGTGCATCCAAAAAGTCAGCTTAAGCAACTTGCTGAGTTGATCAGGCATTACGGTTTCACAAACCCAATTCTTATTGATGACTGCAATATGATCTTGGCAGGTCACGGACGGTTGGCCGCGGCAAAGCTATTGGGCCTTTCTGAAGTCCCATGCCTGCGGCTAGGTGGAATGAGCGATGCCGATAAACGCGCGTACACTATCGCCGATAACAAGAGCGCTCTTCAGGCTGCATGGGACCAAGGTCTCCTTATTGACGAACTCCGTGATCTTATAGAGCTAGGGGTCGACGTTGAGCTGACTGGATACAACCTACCTGAAATCGATATCCTATTTGACGAAGCTGCCGAGGCGTCGCCCGATCATGTAGCTCCGGCAGATGATATACCTGAGGTTGCGGCTGTGCCGGTAACGCGGGCAGGCGACTGTTGGAACATGGGACGGCACACACTTGGATGTGGTGATGCCCAGGACCGTGCAGTTCTTGAAATGGTGATGGCTGGCTCCAAGGCCGACATGATCTTCACTGATCCCCCATACAACGTACCTATTGCTGGTCATGTTTCAGGTTTAGGTCGCACACAGCACCGTGAATTCGTGCAGGCGTCCGGCGAGATGTCATCCGAGCAGTTTACGCAATTTCTGGCACAGGCCCTGTCGATAGCCGCGATAGCCTGCCGTGATGGCGCAATCGCATATACATGCATGGACTGGCGTCATCTTGGGGAAATTCTAGAAGCTGGAAAAAGCGCATTTTCCGAACTTAAAAACGTCTGCGTATGGGCCAAAACGAACGGTGGCATGGGAACATTCTATCGCTCTCAACATGAGATGGTCCTAGTGTGGAAAATTAGGACCGCGCCTCATACCAATACATTCGGATTAGGTGATAAAGGTCGCTATCGCACCAATGTTTTGAGCTATGCCGGCGTCAACACCTTCAAGTCAGAACGTATGGATGAACTAGCTTCGCATCCCACCGCGGCCAAGTGGTCCTGGACATATTTGGCGGCTCAGGCACGACACTGATAGCAGCCGAAAAGACTGGCCGGTGTGCACGGCTCATCGAGATTGATCCCATTTATTGTGATGTGATCATTCGTCGGTGGCAGAAACTTACCGGAAAGAATGCGTTCCTCTCCGGCACTAACGAAACGTTTGAAACTGTCGAGCAACAGCGACGCGGGTGGGTGATTACTGGGGGAGCAGGCAGCATGAGCGAGGAACCCGAAGACAGTTTTATTAAGTGGGTGCGTGAGCGGCAGTACAAAGCGGCTGAAAAGCCAAAAATAGAACGTCTAAAAAACGGCCAATTTAAGAAAGGGGTGTCGGCTAACCCGGAAGGTCGTCCGCCCCATCGAGAGCGGGCATTTCTTCCAAGGCAGAGAACTCGCGATATCCTCGAAGTCACCGAAGAGATATTAGAAATCAAAACTGCGAAAGGAATCAAGAAGCTTTCAGCATTCCAAATCGTCCTACTAAAAATGCGCAGCAAAGCGTTCGAAGGACACAGCCCGTCTATGTACCGCCTGTTACGCCTTCATGGGGAAGCACTTGAAGACCATTACAATGCACTTAAAGCTGCCGCCAAAGGCCTCGATCAATCGGAAGCTCTTATCGTAGGGAGCGCGGATCCGGTTTCCAATTTTATGCATCACCACATGAACCGCGGACGCAAAAATAGTCGGCGAACCTGAAGTACAGGGCGATGAGTGCTTCCGCGCTCAGACAGCCACGAACTTGTCTTTTGATAGCTCCGATTCTCCGTCGAATCTATAGGCAACTAGCTTCCCACCGCGCGCTACGCTGTAGTCAACGCAGGCGACGCGTATTGATACTGGCTCGAGTGCCCCTTTGGGATCAAACCAGTAATGCCCAATGAATGTAGGCCGGTCTGGTTCAGGGACGCTTTCCAGCGAGCTCATGGGAATATTGGGAATATCAACGCCGCTAGGACCTATATATGCGTCGCGGTACGTTGCCAGCTCGGGATTCCACCATCTCGTCCGAATTTCTTAGCGAATATGGCCGTCTTTATCCGTAAAACTATATCCTGAGGGTAACCTGACTTCGACGCCTTTCAGAAGCGTTTCCACTGCATCGTAAATGGGGTTGCCCCTTTTGCTTGCTGCTTTAATCACCTTCGGGGTGAGGCAATCACCGTTCCGTAAATGCGGACGCAGCACATCCAAGTGCTTGGGGCTCCAGCATGCATGCACAACCTGAAAATCAGGGTCCTTAATCCAAAGGGGCAACCCATAAAACCAGTTTATCCAATAGCGATGCTCGGGACTGTCCTCTCCGATCTCTTTCAGAAATGCTTGATGTTGGTGCCGATTATTTTCGCCCTTGTCCCCATGTCGTGGCCGCAGGTGATACTGCTCGTTCAATGGGTCCGGTGTAGCCCAGGCAATAGCATTAAACTCGTGATTACCCATCGTAGCTCGAGCAGAGCCCGCATCCACCATCGAACGGACCAGCTCTAGCGTCGGCAGTTGGCCGGGCCCCCCGATCAATTAGGTCACCCACAAAAACAGCTGATCGAGTTGGATGTCGCCAGGCGCCACTACGCTCTAAGTAGCCAAGCTCTCTTAAGAGTGCCTTGAGCCGGTCAGCATGGCCGTGAATGTCGCCTATTATGTCGTAGTTCAATATATCTCCTTTAGATCACAGTGCAGATTTCGCCGGGGTTCGCGACGCGGTCCAGCTGGTGGCCGACGCCATCGGGGCTGTATTCCCTCATCAGAGCAATTGATGCTCTGTCCAGGTCTAAAGTCGAGCGAATATCGAGCAACATTCTAACAGATTTAGGGTCGGTTCAGGTCATTGATGGCGCGATAGGGTTTAAAGGCCGAGTTGCTGCCGTATTAAATAAGCGCCTATTTGCGCCATGCACCGCTGTCGTGGAACATGCGAATTCGCTCCGTCGCTTCGCGCGCGAAGCGCACAAACTTAGCTCTCCAGCCAATGGACTGCGAACAATCGTTCGGCATCGGTCCATACCGCACGCGGGGAAAAGCCGGCGCGCACTGTCATCTCCCGGAAAGACTCGATGGTGTATTTATGGCTGTCCTCGGTATGCACCGGCTCGCCCTCGGCGAAGTCGAACTGTTCTCCTGCAACCGTGACCTGCTGACGCTTCAGGCTGATCAGGTACATTTCGATGCGGTGGGCCGCGGCGGTGTAAGGTGCGTAATGGGCGAAAGCGTCCGGATCGAAATCCGCGGCCATTTCGCGGTTGGCCCGCGCCAGCAGATTCTTGTTGAACAGGGCGGTGATACCTGCCGCATCGTTATAAGCGGCATGCAGACGCGCGGGGTCCTTCACAAGATCCACGCCGACCAGGAGCCCGCCGCCGTTCAGGGTGCCGCGCATCCGGCGCAATAGCGCCATGGCCGCGTCAGGCTTGAAGTTGCCGATTGTTGAGCCGGGGAAGAATCCGGCGCGGCGCGGATTGTCCGGCATCGGGGAAATGTTTAACGGCAAAGTGAAATCGGCCACCAGTGGCCGCAAAGTGAGCGTGGGATAGTCCTCCGCCAAAGCGCGCACCACGCCACTCAAATAGTCGCCGGAAATATCCAGCGGGCTATAGGCCCGTGGGCTAACCGCTTCCAGCAGGATGCGTATCTTTTGCAGGGAACCGGCGCCGAATTCCACGATCTCGACGTCATCGCCCATCAGGGCGGCGATCTCGCCGGCATGGCGCCGCAACAGCATGGTCTCGGTGCGGGTCTGGTAATATTCCGGCAATGCACAGATTTTGTCGAACAGAGCCGAGCCCGCCGCGTCATAGAAATATTTGCAGGCAATTTCCTTTGGATTTTTGCTGAGTCCTGCCAGCAGGCAGTCGGCAAAAGAATCCGCGGGAGGCGGGGCGACATGTTGCAGGCGCGCGAGCTGGGCGTCCATCAAATGTCCTCCGCCAGGCGGATTCCCGAAAATTGCCAGCGAGCTGATGGTGGAAAGAAATTGCGATAGGAGGCGCGGACATGACCCGGCGGCGTGGCGGAGGAGCCGCCGCGCAGCACCATCTGTCCCACCATGAACTTGCCGTTATATTCGGCGGCGACGCCCTCGAACGGCTTGAAGCCGGGATAGGGGTCATAGGCCGAGCGCGTCCATTCCCACACTTGACCATGATCGAGCTGTGAAGCGGCAGTCTCCCATTCGAATTCGGTGGGCAGTCGCGCCTGGGCCCAGGCGGCGTACGCGGATGCTTCAAAGAAACTGACATGCTCAACCGGCGCATTGGGATCGAGCGGCTGTACGCCCGAAAGCGTAAAAATGCTCTCGCTGCCGTCGTCATCCTTCAGCCAGTAAAGTGGTGCTTGCCAATTTTCCTCCTGCACCCTGGCCCAGCCGTCCGACAGCCAGAATTCAGGACGGCGATAGCCGCCGTCTTCGATAAAAGCGCGGTATTCGCCATTGCTGACAGGGCGCGAAGCGATGCGGAAGGGGCGCAGAAAAACCTGGTGGCGCGGGGACTCATTGTCGAAGGCAAAGCCCGCGTCATCATGGCCGATCAGCGCCACACCGCCGGGAATGGTGATGTTGCTCTGGAGTTTCGCCGGATGGGCGGGGGGCGCATCGGTCCGATAGGCGGGCAGCAGCGGATTGCAGAAAAAGGCATGCTTGATGTCGGTGAGGATCAGTTCCTGGTGCTGTTGTTCGTGATGCAGCCCCAAAGTGATGATGTCGCTCAAGGTTTCATCCGTGCAGACCTCCATCATCGCCGCATCAACATGGGCCCGATAGGCATGGACTTCTTCCAGCGAGGGCCGCGTCAGCAACCCGCGGCGCGGGCGCGGATGACGCGGTCCCAGCGCTTCGTAATAGGAATTGAACAGATAGGCGAAGCGCGGATCGAATGGCTTATAGGATTTTACGCGCGACAGGATCACACTTTCAATGAACCAGCTGGTATGGGCAAGATGCCATTTCACCGGGCTGGAATCGGGCATGGACTGGATGGCGCAGTCTTCCGCGCTCAAGGGTGCGGCCAAGGTGCAGCTGAGGGCGCGCACATGGGCATAGGCCTGGGCCATAGAGGGTGAGGGCTGAATGGCGGCTTTCATCAAAATTCCGTTCAAAAGACAGGCGGACAGATAATGCGGGGGCGGCGCGGATTGTGAGCAGCAGGTGTGGAAACAGACAAATGTGCAACCGAGTTCCCCGGTAGTGTTAGATTATTTTCCGGGTTTTTCCAGCCACCGGCTTATCACGGCGTCGACTGAGACCGTGCCGGGCCACGTGCCAATAGAATGAACATGAATGCCAGCCATTGGATATGGTCGGGCCCGGCTTCCGGATAGATCAAGGTCTGGATCACCAGCGCCGTGCCCAGCAAGGCTAGGACGCAGAGGCGCGCGAAGCGGATCCAATCGGGACACCTACACCGATAACTATTCTGTATTCGGCCTCCACCTGATTCCCACGAACTGCGATTGCGCGGCGCTTGAATCAACCGTCGCGCCAGCCTGAGATGGATATAGCGGGCTGCAGGAATGAATGTCTGCTTTCCCCGGCGGGTTCAACGGGTCGGCGCAACACCTTCTAATCTTACTGGATCAGGAGGTAAGCGCATGGAATGGACAGCCCGGACTTGGTTTACGGCGGGACAG
>JBEENS010000010.1:0-79312 GCA_041192105.1 Pseudomonadota bacterium
TGTGAGCAGTTCGCGCGCCAGCGGCGTGCAGCCCTTGAGCATGTAGGCCAATTTGCCGTCGCTGTAGGTCGCAGCCCACGCCAGCGCTTTTTTCCGGTGCCGCTTGGTGCCGCGAAGGAAGTCCTTGGTGTGTTGCAGGAAGGCCTCTTGGAGATCGAACGGGACATGGACGAGCAGGTGCAGATGTTCACCTTCGGTCGATGAGGGCGGGCACTCACGGACCGCAATGCTGAAAAACCCGACGCCATGGTAGCCAAGCCAATGGCGCAGGCTTTCGAGCAGGGCAGGGACGGCCTTGCGGCGGTTCCAGATGCCCTCCTTGGCGAACCGTGTCCATTGCCAATGGATGTCCAACGTGAAGTTCAGCGGGCAGCCTATCGCCTTGGCGTAGTCATGGGCGGCGATGGCTTCACGTACCTTGGCCAGGGAATGGGCGTTGGAGCGGTAGTCAGACCTTCTAGGCATCAGCCCGGCCCCAGCGATTTGAGGCAGCGGCGCTGCGCGCCGTAGCAGCAAAAGGTCCGAGATTGCTCTTTGGCACCGAGCCTCGCCCCGCTTCGCTTCGCCAGCGCCTTGGGGGCGCTTGCTTGCGGGGCTGTTCCATCAGCTAGTGAGAACACAGTAGAAACTAATAGAAGCCTGGTGCACGCTTGCCCTCGAACCACAAGGCTCGGATTAATTACGCGCACCAATGGGTTGCTGGCGGCGCGAGGTATCTGCCGTCGGGGATATTCTCCAAGAATAGGCAGGGACCGGTTTGTTCTACTGGTGACGCGCACGGCCTGCATCATGAGGGCGCGTTCTCAGTTTCGGGTAGAGGGATACCGCGCGGGTCCTGAAACGCCGTCTGTGCCCTATCCGTGTAAGCGTCTACGCTTTGCCGCCCAGCCCGGAGCATCTCGACGGTGATATGTCCGGCCTTCAACCGCGCCAGCGCATAGCGGCGCAACGCTCTCCAGAACGCTTGTCGGTGACCAGGGCAACAAAACTTGCGGACGCTGCCATGCCGACGCCCGGCCTGGATAGGGGTCCGGCACCAGTGGCATGGCGTGGTCCCTGCCGAGCCTGTGGTGGGGGAGGCTAACTTCTCGATAGCTGGCCGCGATTGGTGTGAAGAAATTAAATCGGCCTCGCACCTAGGGGACCCATCAAGGCGCGGGTCAGGGTGAGGGCGGTGCTCAAAAGAACCTTTGCGCTTCAGGGGGGCATTAAGCGGCCTCACCATGGCGTAACCCACTGAATTTTTTCAGAAGGGTCACTTTGTCCCTGGGCACCATTCCTTCTATTCAGCATTAAATTCTCTGGAGAATTTCGCCGGATTGTCTCACCCACCTGAAAGGTGGGACACTTCATCTTTGTACTGACAGCTGCAAGTATCGTTCAACAGGCGCCTAAGGAGATAGCTGCGCCTTGTGTTTTAGAGGGCGCCGGACGACCAATAAAAATAGAGCAATGCTGCTAGTCCTGTGGCAACAGCCTGATCACCATGCCGCGCGACGCCGCGAACCCGGACAGGCCAGTTCCGGCGCCGGTAGGGGCCTGCAGCAGCAGGTACAACAGGCCGTCGGGCCCGACGATCACGTCGCGGGTGCGGCCGAACTGCTGGTACACCGTCTCCTGCGAGACGATCTGGCGGTCCTTGATCTCGTAACGCAGCAGCTTCTGGCCGACCATCGATGACAGGAACATGTTGCCCGTCCAGCCCGGATATTTCTTGCCGTTATAGAAGACGATGCCGCTCGGGCCGATCGAAGGCGAATAATAGGCGATCGGGTTGTTCATGCCGGGACGGCTCTGCTCGCTGATGCCGGGCTGCAGCCCCATCGAGACCTCGCCCCAGCCATAGTTATGACCCTTTTCGATGATGTTGACCTCGTCGCCGCCGGTGGGACCGTGTTCACTCTCCCACAACAGGCCGGTGGCGGGATCGTAGATCAGCCCTTCGGGATTGCGGTGGCCATAGCTCCAGATGGTGGGAATGGCGCCGGGGGTATTGACGAAGGGATTGTCCTTGGGAACCGAGCCGTCGTCATTGATCCGGTGAATCTTGCCCAGCGGCGAACCCAGATCCTGTCCGGTCGCGGGATCGCCGCGATCACCGATCGAATAGAACAGGTGACCCTTGCCGTCGAACAGGAATCGCGAGCCGTAATGGATGATGCTGCCGGTGTAGAGCGAGGCCGGCGCCCGATAGACATCCTGCTGGTCCACCCATTCATTCTTGGCATTGATGCGGCCACGGATGAAACGGGTCATCGAGAGCGGCATCAGCGCGGCTGTGAGGATCCCGGGTGGCGGCAACGCGCTGGCATGGCCGGGCACGACCTCGGAATAGGAAAGATATATCCAGCCGTTGCGCCGGTAGTCGGGATTCACCTCGATATCGAAATATCCGCCGTCCTGGCGCACCCAGGCTTCGGGCGTGCCCTTCACTGGTTCCGGCAGCAACTGGCCGTTTTTGTCGATGATGCGGATGCGCCCGGCGCGTTCCGTTACCAGCATGCGCCCGTCGGGCAGGAACGCCGCCGCCCAGGGCGTGTCCAGCCCCGAGGCGATCACTTCGATCTTGAAAGTCTGCTTCTGGCTCTTGATGATTTGGTTTGCGGGATCGGGCACATAGGTGGGCCGGGTCCGCACGATGCCACTCTGGATCCGTATATAGGCCAGAATATGACTCATCTGGCTTTCGCTCAGAATGCCATTGAAGGACGGCATGCCCGAGGTCGGCAAGCCTTCCAGAATGGTGCGGCGGAGCTGGTCGTCGGTGCGGTTCTGCAACAGGCTCTCGGCGAACAGGCTGGGTCCGCGCCCGCCAACCAGATCGGTGCCATGACAGCTTGCACAACTCTGGGAGAACAGGTCCGCCGTGCCCGCCATGGACCCTGCCGGCAGAGGGGTAGTGGTCTGCTGCGCCATCACGCTGCCCACGCCCAAGAGGGCGGCAGCGAATCCGGCGGCGAAAAGGAAAGTCTTGGTCTGCATGATACGGTCCCCAGCGTCGGTCTGGATGATGCACAAGACGGTTGCCGATCTCAACACCTCAGCCTGGTTGCAGTGCACAGCAGGATGCCCGTGGCGGCATCAATGCGCCGGAGAAATCAGTGCTTGGCGCGCTCGACGTAAGCGCCGTCCCTGGCACCATCTCACCGTTCACCCTTGTGCGCATGTGTCGGGACATCCGTGGGCCCCGCTCCGCTGTTCGCTTACATTAAGCTTGATCGCACAAAGATCGGGCACCCTTCTTCGCGTCGCGGGGGAGCGACGCTTTGATCATAGGTGGAGTCTCGGTCATTAGCGGCTCCCGTTGCGGTGAAATCCGACTGTTCGAACGCCTAGGCCACGCAAGAAATCATCTCTTGCGGCATTCCGGCGCTATCATGTTCGTTTGATGGCGACGTAATGCTCGCGATCTCATTCTTGATCTGCAACTTGCGCTTCTTCAGCCGCGAGATCAGGAGGTCATCGCACTTGCCGGCCTCCAGAAGTGCGGAAATCGCAACATCAAGATCAGCATGCTCAGCCACAAGCAGGGCCAGCCGCGCATTAAGCGTTGGTATTTCCAGGTGACTGTTCTGTTGGAGATCGGATTGTTCACGCTGTGGGTGTGAGCTTGAAACCAGCGCACCGATTTTGGTGAGCACCGTATTTGCTATCGTGGAAGGCATAACCGCATCCTTTCGAATGAGAGTTTCTGCTTCCCTGTCGGCACCCGTCCAGACCCAGCACTTGCACCTGTGGCCGCAGAAGTTCGGAGATTCGGCCCGGCACTATGGTTAACAAATTGTTAATAACATCGCCGAATGGCTAATGTCAAGAAATCTCTCAGTGTGCGGAGCATGAAGCGATCGTCACCGGCGTGCGCTACTGCGGCCGGAACAGCATCATGGTTGGGCTGCCCAGCGGCATGAAGTGCCCGGTGAAGTGCGGGATGCCATCGTCCCCGATACGGAAGGTCGTGATATTGTCGCCGCGCTGGTTCAGCGAATAAAGGAAGCGGCCGGACGGATCGATGGTCAGGCTGCGCGGATGATTGGCCTGGGTCGGCACATTGGCGATTCTTTTCACACCCTGCACGCCGGTCTGCAGCACCGCGATGGAATCCTGCGTGCGGTTGGCGGCGTAGAAATATCGGCCGTCGCGTGAGATCAGCAATTCCGATGCCGTGCTGCTGCCGGCATAGCCATCCGGCAGGATGGAGACGGTCTGGCCAACCTGGGTCAGCGTCCCGGCTGCAAAATCATAGACTGCCACGCGCGAATCCTGTTCCTGCAGCTGGTACATGCGCCTGCCGTCCGGCGCGAACACGAAGTGACGCGGCGCCGAACCGGGCAGCGACAGTGTGCTGGACACTTGCGTCAGCTTTCCGCTGTTCCCATCCAGCGTCCAGACGAATATCTGGTCCAAACCGGCATCGTCGCCGATGATATAGCGTCCTGACGGATCGGCCGCGATCATGTGGCCACGCGATGTCTCATGATTGCTGGGAGACAATTGTCCCGGAACGGAATCGCTGGCGGTATCGGGATTGCGCGGGCCGGTCGGACGCACCATGTCGGTCACCTCGTCCAAGCTGCCGTCGGGCTTGATCCGTATCACCGCAAAGCTGCCGCCTTTGGGGGAGCTGCCGCCATAATAATTCGCCAGCAGCAGGAATTTCCCCGATGGATGCAGACTGATATAGGCCGGCCCCGCGCCGGCCGAACCGATTCTATTCAGTTCCTTCAGCGTGCCGTCGGGGGCGATGGCGTAGGCAGCAACCGAGCCATTGCGCTCGCCCCCGTACAACAGGACTTCGCTATTGGCGTAGAGAATCTTGTTGTCGGCGGACAATGCCAGCCAGGAAGGCGATAGGGTTCTGGCAACCAATCGCACATTGCCAGGTGCGCCGGTCGCCGGATCAACGTCCACCAGATAGATGCCTTCGCCGTGATTGACACCACGCGCTGTTGGCTCGGGCGTATAACTGCCGATATACGCGCTCGCCGCGATTGCCTGTCCCGGCAGGAGGAGGGCTGCGGCGAACAACGCGCTTTTCAGTCGTAAGAACGAAATCATGATGCGGACCCTGCGCCTGGCGGTTGGTTCATGAAGAAAGCTGCGATAGGTGGCTCCGCCGCGCTGGTGCCGTTGCGGCAAGAACAAATGCCGGGCGCGTATGCACCGGGCAAGTTAGCATGAAGGCAACGCCGAACTCAGGCGCGCGTCACAGCATAAATTTTTCGGGACATTTGTGCCCCACCCAGGCATGTCTTTCTCTCATCTGGTGAAAGATGGGGTGCCGCCATCTCCTGGCTTCGTTGACGCTCAAATGGCTCGCGTCTACCTTCGCCGCAACACCGGTTCGTTTCGTTCAATAAGCAATAATATAAGAGGAAACATCATGATCGATCGTCGGCGACTTCTGGCAATGGCGGCATCTGCACCAGCGATTGCGGCTTTCCCGCAACTGGCTTCTGCGGCCCTGCCGAACCTGTCGGGCCTTCGCACCCGCAATATCGCCTCCAGCGCCATCGAGGTCATCTACAAGACCCCGCACACCAAGCCGAACGGTTTGGACGTCACGAGCGAGGGCATGTGGATCATGGACCAGGGCCCTGAAAACTACGCCTCCCTGATCAATCCGCAGAACGGCGCCCTGATCCGCGAGTATGTGTGCGAGGGCGTTCGTTCGGCCTCGGGCATTGCCATCGACGGCGACACGGCCTGGGTCGGCTCGACCTACAACCGCTTGATCGTCGCGGTTGATGAGCGCACCGGCAAGCTGAAAGGCAAATACTCGACCCCGGGCGCTGGCCAGATTTACAAGGTCGTTTCCGACGTGCCGGGCCGCCGCACCAACTTGAAACCCGCCTATCCCGAACCGCCGAAGCCCCCGCCGCCGGTCGCCGGCACCCTGACTTCGGGCGGTCGCCGAGGGGCGGGCCTTCAGGACGACAGTGTCCAAGCCGGCCCCGTAGGCACCGGCGCGCACTGCATCTTGGTCAAGGGCAATCTGCTCTATGTGGCCGTGCCGCCCGCCCGGATGATCTTCGTCATCGAGAAGAACACATGGGTCGTTCAGAACTTGATCCAGACGGCTGGCAGCCGTCCGCATGACATGACCTGGACCAACGATGCCAAGACCCACTTCTGGGCCTCGGATTCTGACCTGAACGCCTTCTTCCTGCACGACGCCACCACCGGCCAGATGACCGAGCGGCTGCAACTGCCGTCGGATTCCCCGGTCATCCACGGCGCAAAACTGTGGAACGGCCATATGTACAACTGCGACGATGCGGGCTGGATGTTCCGCTTCCGCATGCCGGCCTGATGACTTGCGAAGGCGGCGGCGATAGCCGCCGCCGACCGCTTCCCGGCAAGGGAGTCGGTGACTCGCAAGTTTTCCTGGCGCGACCCGCCTATCTTTCACCCAGCTTGAACGAGATGATGTTGCCGCCTGCTGCGGCAGCGACATACTGCTCGCCGTCCAGCATGTAGGTCATGGGTGATGACCGCCAGGAGTCGTTGGTCGGGAAACTCCACAGCGTCTTCCCGGTCCTGGCATCGACGGCCGCAAAACCGCCCGCAGTTTCGCCGCCGAATACCAGACCACCCGCCGTCGAAAGCACGCCGGAATAGTTGGCTTCATGCGAGCCCGACAAGGGCTTTTCCCACACCAGTGATCCGTCATGGATATTCAGGGCGCGCAGGAAACGCTTGCCGGGGTCTTTCAGGTCGGGATTGGGGCCATACTGCCGTCCGGTCTTGCGGTAATAGCCGCAATCCTCGGCGGCCATGACATAGTACAGGTCCGTGCCCGGATTGTAGGATGTGGAAAACCAGTTGGTTGCCCCGCGTACTGCGGGACACTTCACATGGCCTTCGTCAGTGGGAGCATAGTCCGGCAGAAGCACGGGCATGCCGTCGGCGCCAATATGACTCGCCCAGTTCATTTTCTTGACGAAGGGCTTGGCGAAAAGCAGCTGACCGGTGATGCGGTCCAGCACATACAGGAAACCGTTGCGATTGGCCTGAATCAGAAGCTTGCGCGGCCGGCCGTGATAGTTGGCATCGACCAGCGCCAGCGGCGCCGTCGCATCCCAGTCATGCAGATCGTGCGGCGTGGGCTGGTAGAACCATTTCAGCTTTCCGGTCTTTGGATCGAGCGCGAGAATGGTGTTGGCATACAGGTTTCGCCCCTGACGCTCATCGCCATCGTTGGATGGCAATGGATTGGCGGTTCCCCAATACAGGATTTTGGCATCCGGATCGTAGGAGCCGGTCATCCAGGTGCCCGCACCGCCTGTGCCACCGGTGCGCAGCGCATTGCCTTTCCAGGTTTGCGCGTTCGGTTCGTCCGGCGTCGGGATGGTCCAGAACCGCCAGGCAAGCTCGCCGGTGGACGCCTTGAAAGCGACAAGGAAACCGCGCGGGCCGGGCCCTCCACCCGAAGCACCAGCCACGACCAGGTCCCCCACGATCATCGGTGCAACGGTCGAGTAATAAAGCCCCGGGAATTTCGGGTCGGTCAGCGGCACCACCCAGACAACTCCGCCGGTGCGGCGGTTCACGCTGACCAGATAGGAGTCGTCTGTCTCGAAAAAGACCCGGTCACCCAGCACCGCAACGCCGCGATTGGGGCCCACGCCGCTGGCGACGCCGCCAAACGGTCGCGATGCCGCGGCAGGCGAGGCGGGCGCCGCGGCGCCGGCGCCAGGGCGCGTAATGGGTGCGCCGCCGGCACGGACGGATTGGCCCGACACGCGCGGCGCACACCAGATTCGAAGGCCCGTGCGTGCATCCAGGGCGCAAACCTGCTGTGCGCCTGTGACGTACATGATGCCGTCCATGACGACCGGGGTCGTTTCCAGCCCCAGGCCGCCTGGTGAAAACAGCCAGGCCGCCTTCAACCGCGAGACATTGCCCCCGTTGATCTGGTCGAGCGCGCTGTAGCGATTGCCGTCGGGGCCGCCATTATAGGAAGGCCATTCCCCTTTTTTGGGCCGCACGGCCGCATCCATGTCTGCGGCGCTGAAATCCGCAGCACGGGCCAACGGGCCAAGCGGCACACCGCGCAAGCTCCCAAGATAGGCGACAAGGTCGCCGCGCTGGGCCGACGTCGCCTTCAGCGGCGGCATGTAGGACTGGGTCTCGCGCGTATAGCCCTCATAATCCTTGGCGGTCAGAAGGTGTGTTTTACCGTCAAAGCTTTGCACCGCCAGACTGTGCTCGGCCTCGGCGCGCGCAAAACCGCGCAGGGTTGTGCCATTGCGCATACGCACATTGACAACCGTCCATTGCAGGTCAGGGCAGAAAGCCCAGCCCGGACAAGCGGCGGTACGCTTGGTGCCCATGCGATCGGTTGGATTGTCCAGGTATCCGGCGATCTCGGCCGGTGTCAGATTGGCAGCCAGCGCCGAAAGATCCGGGCCGTTCGATCCACCCTTGCCGCGCACCATATGGCAGCCGGCACAATTGCCTTCGCCGAAGAAAAACGTCTCGCCAGCCGCGATCTGCTCGGGCGTGCCCTGGACGGCGTTGGTCAGGTTTTTGGAATGTATCCAGGCGGCAATATTGGCGACTTGCGCGGCGGGAAGGTTGGTGAAAGGCGGCATGCCGCGCGGCGTTCCGCCGGTTATGATCGCCGCTATCTGCGCGGCATCCATTTTGCGCAAGGATGGGGAACCGACCAGCGAAGGCGCGCGATCGCCCCCCGCGGCATTCTGGCCGTGACAGCCGGCGCAGGTGGCGTTGATCTGCTGAAGCGCGCTGGCCTCATCGGCGGCAGAGAGGGGCGCCGCCGCGCGGGGCGCGTTTTGCGCAATAGCGTTTATCCAGGCCGCAGATCCGAGTCCTGCAACGACGATACCGGCGACGATCAGTGTCTTCATTCTCGAGGCGGCCATGAACTTACTCACCTTTCATTCGTATTCTGTCTTGAATTACCGGCGTCGATCTGTCCAAAAACTAAAGTGACAGTTCTGACACGTCGCGATAGTTTCCCAGTTTTCCTTTTACGAAGGTGTTGAACGCGATCGAGTGACGCGGTTCGCTCGATGCATTCTGCTCGACCAGGTGAGTCAGGCGCGAAGAAAACAGAATGATGTCATCCTGTTTGGGTATGATCCTGTTTATCGGCGTGTTGTATATGTTGCGCTTGCTGGCATCGGGAGCCAGGTCTATCTGCTGATAGCTGACATGGCGGGTAAAGATCATGCTCGCGGTCGGCGAAGGCAGCTCACAATAATACAGCGATCCCGACAGCACCGAGTTGGAATGCGAATGGCCGTGCATGCCGACTTGGGAATTGCAGGTCAGTGACCATGATTGGGTGACATACAGCTTCTGGGGAATGCACATTACTTCGCGGGCATAGATGTCGAGTACATCCTGCACGGCGTCCTTGATGCTCCTGAGTTCCGGCTCCTCGAAAATGTAGAGATTCTCGGAAATGAGATTCTCCATGTTGTTGACCATCTTCAAATTCTTGATGAAGGCGATCTGCTTTGGGGTGATGGTCCCGGCGATGTTCGCCCGGAAATAAGGTTCGACAAAAAGTGAATAAACTTCGTGAGAAACAATTGACATTTCGTTCGGTCCCCTGTTCGCCACCTATTCTGACGGCTGTACTTTTGTATCTGAAAAATGACGGGCAAGCATAAGTTCTGTGTTGCTCAGAATGTCAGGGGGGCGGAGGTGCGGGCGGGCCAATGCCCTGGAGACCTTCGACGCGATAATGCGCCAACGCCTTTTCGTCGATGTTCAATCCCAGCCCGGGATATGGTGGTACACGGCACCCGCCACCTTCAAACTTGAAAGGTTGCTCGCCGTACAGCAGCGGCAGGTAGGGCCTGCAATAGTCTTCCGGCAGCCAGGGCGGATTCAAGACCGCTATTTCCTGGTACACCGAACCCATCGCCGCGGCGAGTTGCAGGCGTCCGGCCCAGGCCAATCCCGAGATTCCGTGCGGTGCCGTCTTGAGTCCCCAGGCTTCGGCCAGCACGCCTACCTTTCTCGCGGTCCAGATGCCGGCTATCAGGCGCAGTTCGGGTTGGAGAATTTCGTATGTGCCGTGAATCAGGCACTGCTTGTAGGGTTCCAGTCCGTGATAACCTTCGCCGCCTGCAATGATGATCCCGCTTTCGCGGCGCAAGCGCGCGGGTCCTTCATAATCGTCGCGTGCCAGAGGCTCTTCCAGCCAATAACAGCCGGCCTTTTCCAGCGCATGCGCTGCCGCCAGAGCCTGGTCATAGCTCCAAAGACCATTGGGCGAGCGGTCGGCGGTGCGGTCAACCATGACCCGGAAGTCCGGCCCGCCCACGGAAAGGATCTCGGCGCAGGCATCGGCGTCCAGCTGGGAGTTGCGCCGGAACACCTGGATCTTCATCGCCCGGAAGCCTGCCGCTCTGAGGAGCTTGGCCTGCTCGGCCTGCTGCTTGGGCGTGATGGTCTCCTGGCCGTTTGTTCCGGGCCAGACATAAGTGACGTAGACCGGCTGGTCGGGCGCACTGCCTCCCAGAAGGCGGGCGACGGATGTTCCCGCGATCTTTCCAATCGCGTCCCACATCGCCTCTTCGATTCCGCCCCATCGAATAAGGCCGTTCTTCAGATGTTTTTCGATTTCGAAAAGATCGTGGCCCACCAGCACCGGCTGGGCGGCGGAAATCTGCTGCGCCGTCGAGCCGAGAAACGAATAGCCCTTCACACCATTCGCTGTTTCCACGCATGTGACATTGGTGCGCCCCGGCGGTCCGCCGGTTCGGGTGGGGGGCGCGGCACCTATTGGGGGAACCAGCACGTCAAACGTGGTCACGCTTTTGATGGCAATTTTCTGCGCTTCGCCTTTGAGCTTCCTGAGGGGCGCAGTCATGGCGGTTTGGGCTTCTGCAGCGCCGCCGGCCAGCAGCGCGCCGCTGGCCGAAAGGGCTGCCATCACGCGGCGACGGTTCGTCTTGTCGATGATCATGAGTTCGCTCGGCTTTGTGGTGCTACAGCGGGATCTTAAATGGCGCGTAACCGGACACTAAGCTGGGCCGCGCCCTGGTCTCTCGCCTATTGAGAGGCCGGTTGGCCTGCACCCGGTTCGGATGACACTCGGTTAAGCTAATCCTGCCTTCATCTCAAGGTCCTTCAAGCGCAGCTTCAACGGATATGAGAACTCGTCCTGGGAAAGCCGCGCGGAGCCTTGGTTTGGACCAGCTATGTCGAAAAGCATAACCGGATCATGCGCCAGCACTTTAAGCGGTTTACCCAACTGACGGCCGTTCATTTCAAGAACAGTGATAATCATGTCCATATGACAACCCTTACGCTTGCTGGTATAATTTTGCCCGTATCAACAGCAGTGTTCGCATTTCGTCCGCTATCGCCGCGCATCTTTGGGAACGGCTTTGGGACATTGGCGATATAGTGAATCTGCTCGAAGAATGGGAGGCATATGCATGAAACGTATCCTGACCATCGCCATTTTCGCGTTAATGCTGGCAAGCTGCGCGGACGGCTACGACAAATCCGTTATGCCAATGGCTGCCGCCGGACTGCAGCAGGAGACGGTCGCCTGCAAAACCAGATGGACTGCAAAGGAATTCAAGACGTATTCCGAGTGGCAAGCTTGCCAATTGACTGCCGAAAGCGGCTTTGCCAAGAGCATCAACTTGACGAAGATGGATGCGTTTGAAGTATACGCGGCGAGCATGCAGGCGCTTGCGGTAGATCGCGACGCTAAACGCGTCACGGATAGTCAAGTCAGATCGAGGTCCCAAGAAATTCTCTGGAAATTCTTGGCGGACTGCGACTGCAGGCCGGGATGGAAACTGAACCCGAACTACAGCCACTGGCTTATGACCGCATTCACCACGCCACAGCCGCCGGCGATGATTCCAATGACGCCCTGAAACTATTTTGCAGGATGCGCGTTCCCGTCCGCAAATTCAGGACGCGAGTGCCGCTCAGCTACGTCAAACTGCACCAGTGCCTGGTTAGGGGCGCTGTTACATCGCCATGCTGACCCTGTCCCAGGCCCGCGTTCGAGGCCTGTCGCAATATGCCCAGCATCACGAATCTGATGCAAGATTGTTATGCAAGCCCCAACATAACTGCGTTGCCTGACGCCGATCTCGCGTTCCTGCGCGGAGTGTACAAGACGCAGGACGGCGACAGTAGCAATCTGGCGATTAGCGGCATTCTCCGAGAAATGAAAAAGAGCCCGGCAAGCCAGGAGGTCAAGGTGCCAACACCACACCGGTTCGACTGCCCTGGCGCCAGCAGAAAAAATAGTCCGTTGCCCTCTCTGTATATGAACCTCTCGGATGTCTGCTGCCCATGGATAGGGCCGGACAGCCTGATGAAATCCTCGCAGCGGCATTGGAAGCAATGCTGAGTGGCGCCTCACTAGGTGAGAGGCGTCGGTAATGACCGAATTTCTAAACTATCGCAATCTCTTGATTATTTTATAATCGCCATGCATTGATGGTCAAAACCAGCAAGGGGACATGGCTGATGCGGATTCTTTCGACCTTTGTAGCGTTGGCCTTATCTACCTCAGCCGCTCTGGCCGGGGGCTTGGGCCCACTGCCGGCCGGGACTCCTGCCGGCGTGAAGCAAGCTCAAGCGGGTGACAATATTATTTTGCTCGGTGCGCTCGGATTGGGGACGGTTGCATTTATAGCTTTTGTTGTATCCCAGGGTGGCAACACTACCCTTCCTACGCCGCTCGTGCCCTCCACAGTCACCACCGGTTAGAGCAGTTCCGGGGAATGTGGTTGTAAAAGACGCCAACCATACTATGTCCGACCTTCTTCATCCCATTGGCCATCCCAGGATCTCACCATGGATTTCCCGCTAGACGGAAGAAATGCCAAGTGCGCCCCGCCTCTCGAAACTAGGCACGCGATATATCATTAGAGCCTTCTTATCGACATTGAGACTGGCGCCAATCCAGGGGCTTACGATCTCAGTTCAACCTTGTAGGTGTGGGACGTGTCGCCCACCTTCAGATTGTAACTGCCCATGGCGCCCGGTGTGATGGTTACCCTGGCTCCGACCTTCAGCGGGGCTCTTTCGCCGAGCGCGTTGACCTGGCGCCAGACCTGACCGTTCTGCAGGGTGGCGACAAAGGCGCCCTGGCTGTTATATTGCACGGATGCAAGGGCAGAGACCGCCACAGGGGGCGCGCTGCCGGTAAGAATTTGCATCAAGCTCGCCCGGCGATGGGGTTGCACCGAAGGCTGGGGTTGCGAAGAAGGCGGCATTCTTTGCGGAGCGGCTGCCATGGCCGGCGACAAACCGGCGGGCGGAACAAGGCGTTGCTGAATTTCCGTTGCAGGGGGCAGCCCCAATTTTGCGCGCATCGGCTGCTGGGCTCCGTAGATGCATTCTAGCCACCCACGGTCATCCTGGAGAATTCGGCATCGCTGCGCTGCTGCATAAACGTCGTCCCGCGTATCGCCAAATGCCGGCTGGACCAGAAGGACGCCGCCCAGCACGGCGCATGCAACAGACCTTTTCATTATGGCTCCATCGGGAAATTCTACATATGTGCTCGGGGCACCTTCCATATGCAGCGGCTCGTTGCCCGCCCCATTAGGTCATGCGGCAAAGATTCGGTCCAGAGGAATGTTGGGAAGTTCAACGCTTCGGTATAGGGATGACTCGGCATGGAACGCCCGGATTTAAGGGCTTGCACCTGAGATGATGAGCGCCGCGGAAGACAGTTATCGCAAGGGCACAAGTCTGCACGAAGCTGGAGATTTTGCCGGCGCGTTGGCCGCCTTTGATGTTTCGCTGCAGACGGCGCCGCACGTTGCCGCTGTTCACTATGGCCGCGGCAATGCACTGGCCATGCTGCGCCGGCTGGACGAGGCGGTCGAAGCCTATGCGCGTTGCGTGGCAATCGAACCCGGCCATGCCCCGGCTCTGTACAATCAGGCGACCGCACTTGCGCAATTGCAGCGCTGGCAGGATGCCTTGGCGGCACTGGATTGCATCGTCGCGAAATTTCCCGCAATGGCGGACGCCTGGAACAACCGCGCGGGTGTTTTGCAGGCTTTGGGGCGGACCGAAGAGGCGCTGGACAACACCATGCGGGTGCTGCAATTGCGGCCATCCGATCCGCGGGCACTCTACAATGCCGGCATCATGCTGTTGGCGCTGAAGCGCTTTAATGAGGCAGAGCAGATCCTGGCCAGGGCGTTGGAGATCGATCCGAACCATGGCGATATCCTGGGATGCCTGGCAACGGCGGCCTTGCGCGCGTGCAATTGGGAAACGGTTGAGCGGCTTCTTCCCCGGCTGTTTTCGGCCATTCAGGACGGCTCGGCCGCCGTTCCGCCGTTGACGCTGTTGGCCCTGAGCGACGATCCTTTGCTGCAGAGGCAGTGCGCGGAACTCACCACCCGGCGCAGCCTGGCGGATACCGAATTGGGCGACGCTGTCATCGCGCCCATGGCAATCAGGGCCTATCAGCACGACAAGATCCGGATCGGCTATCTGTCGTCGGATTTCCGCGACCATCCGGTTGCCGCCCAGGTGGTGGGATTGCTGGAACGCCATGACCGGGCGCGTTTTGAGGTCGTCGGCCTGTCCACCGGACGAGGGGACGACAGCGCAATGCATCGGCGTATTGTCAAGGCCTGCGACAGGTTTTTCAACATCGGTCACATTGGCAGCCGCGACGCTGCAGCGCTTATCCATAAAGCCGAGATAGACATACTGGTTGACCTCAATGGACAGACGATGGGGTGGCGCCCGGCGATCCTGAAGTTTCGTCCCGCCCCGGTCATCGCGACCTATCTGGGATATGCCGGAACCACCGGCGCCGGGTTCGTCGATTACATTATCGGGGATGCCCATGTGACCCCTTTCGAGCTGGGGCCGGCAATGACGGAAAAGATTGTTCAGTTGCCCGGCTCCTTCTGGCCGAGCGACACCGTGCTTCCGGAACCAGAGGGGGGAAGCCGCGCAGAGGTGGGGCTTCCCGCCGATGCCTTTGTATTTTGCTGCTTTAATTCTAATCACAAGATAAGACCGCAGATGTTCGATGTCTGGGCGCGACTGTTGCAGTCTGTTCCCGGCAGCGTGCTTTGGCTTCGCGACGGCATGCCGGCCATGAATGCGCGATTCCGCAACGAGGTGGCGGCGCGGGGTATCGATGCGCATCGCATTCATTTCGCGGGCCGGATGGAAAGTTTTGCCCGTCATCTGGGGCGTCTGGCGCAGGCCGATCTGTTTCTGGATACCCATCCCTACAACGCCCATGCCACGGCCAGCGATGCCTTGTGGGCCGGGCTTCCCCTTCTCACGCTGAGGGGACAAAGTTTCGTCTCCCGGGTGTCGGCTGGACTTCTGGCAAATGCCGGACTGGAAGAGCTGGTCGCTTCAACAGCCGGGGAATACGAAAACATCGCTTTGTCGCTGGCCCGAAATCGCAGCCGGCTGTCTGACATACGCGGGCGGCTGGCAAGCGCCCGCGGAACCTTGTTTGACATGGACAGGCTTGTCGGCGGCATCGAAACTGCCTATCTCGAAATGCAGGCGCGGGCCCGACGTGGCGAAAGTCCCGCGGCATTTCGAGCGGGCGGCGCATAAAGCAACGTCGGCGCGGATTCTGTTGCGCGGCCCTCTCAGTATATGAGGGGCGGCACCCGCGATTTGCATTGACAGGCAGGGACGCACTGGGAACGGTTCAAAGCGGCTGGCGCATTCCGTGCTCGCCTGCAAAACCGTGATGGCCCGCAATGACGTGCAGTCGCAGAAAATTTCTTGCCGGAACGACCGCAACCGCCTTTGCGGCGGCGGCCGCGCCTGCGCGCGCCGCGACGATTGACGATATTCCCATCATCGACTGTCACATCCATCTGTTCGATGCCAATCGTCCGCAGGGGGCTCCCTACAAGGGCGGGCGCGGTTTTGCCGGGGGCGTCGCCTTGCCCTCCATGTACGCCAAGATCGCCAAACCGCTTGGGATCGTGGGGGTGATCGAAGTCGATGCCAGTCCCTGGCTAGAGGACAATCTTTGGGTGCTGGAGACCATCCAGCCCGAACCCATCATGGTCGGTACGGTCGGCAATCTGAGGCCGGAAAAACCGGAATTCGGCGAGTATCTCGAGCGGTTCGCCAAAAACCCCCTGTATCGCGGCATTCGCTACGGCAATCTCTGGACCTATGACTTGCCCAAGCAGACGGACAATGTGCTGGTCATCGACAACCTCAAGCTGCTGGCCCAGCACGACCTAGTGCTGGAGACGGCAAACCAGAATATCGCGCTGCTGCAGGCCGCTGTCCGGGTGAACGACAAGGTTCCCGAATTGCGCATTGTGCTGGATCACTTGCCGGCGTTCGATCCTTCGCCGGAAAACCAGGCCGAGTACGAGGCGGTCCTGAAAGAGATTTCGCAGCGCAAGAACATCTGGGCGAAATTGTCCCAGATCGTGCATCCCGTTCGTCCGCCCGGCTCCGCACGGCCCACACCTGCCGCGGAGCAGCCTTCACAGCCCAGGCCCCCGGCCGCGCCGCCCGTGATTGTCCGGGGTCTGGCGGCCCATCGCGAGCGCCTGGACATGTTGATGACCTATTTTGGCGAAGATCGCGTTGTGTTCGGCAGTGACTGGCCGAACGCCGTGGGTGTTTCGGAAGTACCCGACACTGTTGCCCTGGTCCGGGAGTATTTTTCCGGAAAAAGCCGTGCGGCGGCCGAGAAATATTTTTGGAAAAATTCCGTCGCCGCGTACAAGTGGATCAAGCGAGCACCAGAGCAGCCAAGACTTTCTTGATCTTTCCAAGGAGAATTTCCTTGAAAAAATTACGCTTGCTGTGCTGGCGGCGTGCGGCGCCGCCGCGATGCTGTTTTTCCAAGTTTCCGCGCAGGAAGTGCAGGTCGCGGGCATCTCTCATAATATGAGAGATGCATCTAGGGTTATCTTGACATTAGCCCCCCCCCCCCTGCAACCCTTAACACAACATGTAAGGGCCCGCGTGCCGAACGCGGGAATACTTAGATTAATCGAAGGGGAGAGGCATGAATTTCAACGCTGCCAATGCGAATTTCGTCAAGAAGCTTTTGTGCGGCGCATCGTTGGGTGCGCTGGCAACAGTACTCGCGGGACAAGCGCAGGCTCAGGTCGCGGCGACGGAAGAAGTCACCGTCACCGCCACGGGCACGTCGATTAAGGGCATCGCCCCGGGCGGCACGAACCTGATTACGGTTGACGCCAACACCATCAGGGCCACCGGCGCGATCACGACGGAAGAAATCCTGAGCCAGATTCCCCAGCTCGCCAATACCTTCAACACCCAGCCCGTCTCGCCCACAGCGATCAATATCGGCGGCGTGCGGCCTTCGATCCGTTATAACCCTGCCCAGACCATCCTCGGCAATTCATCGACCCTGCTCCTGCTGGACGGGCATAACATGGTGGGCGTCAGCGGGTTGGCGACCACGCCGGACGCGGGTGTCATTCCGACGATCGTGCTGCGCCAGGTGGACGTGCTCCCCGACGGTGCCTCGTCGATCTATGGCGCCAATGCGATCGCCGGCGTCATCAATTTCGTGACGCTCGATACCTATCAGGGCTTCCGGGCCAATGTCTCGGTCGGCATGGCCGACGGCTACAGCGCCTTCAACGCCGCCATGATGGCCGGTACCGATTGGGGTAGCGGCGGCGCCTATTTGGCGTTCGAACACAAGGAAAATACCTTCCTGATGGCCAGGAACCGGTCCTATACCAAGATGGACCTGACCGGTATCGGCGGTCGCGACTCGCGCGGCACCTCGTGCGGTCTGGCGAACATCTCTGCCGGCGGCCAGAACTACGCCCTGACCAGCAGCAGGGTGTCCATCGCGCCCGGTTCGCTGATAGCTGCTGCCGCGGGTCCGTTTGGCCCTTTGAATTCCATCACCAATGCGGGTTCGCTCAATCGTTGCGACACCAATTCCGCCATGTCGCTTTTCCCCAGGGAAGAACAGAATTCGTTCTTCGGCCAGTTCCACCAGCGCATCATGCCGGGCGTCGATTTTTCGACCAAGTTCCTCTGGTCCACGCGCCTGAATTCGGCGGTGAATCCTATGGTGAGCGCCACAAATATCGCGATCAACACCACCAATCCCTATTTCCAGTCCATCAACGGCGAAACCACCCATAACGTTTCCTTTGACTTCAGTCCTTTCTGGGGCAGCCAAAGCCTCACCGATTACAACAACATCCAGGTGTTCCAGATCACGCCCCAGCTGACGGTGGACCTGCCGTTCGGCGACTGGGAGGCAACTGCGACCCTCAACTATGGCCGAAGCAACACCACCGGTTTCAACAGAGGGGTCAATACGGCGCTGTTGTCTCAATCGATGCGCCAGGTGACCGTCGGCGGCGTTCTGTCGCCCGCGCTGGTCGCCAGCCCGGGTCTCGCCGGCAATGCGGTGAATCCCTACAATCTCACCGCCGGTAATGCCCTGCTCGTCGACACTATTCTGAACACCGGGAATTACGCCAAGGCCATCCAGCATCAGATCCAGTGGGGTGGGTCGGCAACCGGTACGCTGTTCGACCTGCCCGGCGGCGCGGTCAAGGCCGCTATCGGCGGCCAGTCGGCATTTGAAGACTATGTCGCCAATTGGAACACCAACTGGCCGATCGGTACGGTTGCGGGCCCTGCGGCGCCCGGCTCGCAGATGGCGATCGCCAGGCCGCACCGCATTATCAATTCGGGCTTTGCCGAAATCAACATCCCGATTGTTGGCAAGGACAATCAACTGCCGTTGGTGCGCGCCCTCTCCCTCAATGTCTCGGGCCGCATCGACGGCTATAGCGACTTCGGCAGCACCGAAAACTACAAAGTGGGTATCACCTATGACCCCTTCGAGGCACTGACAATCCGCGCCACCAATGGTACTTCGTATGACGCGCCCAGCCTTGCCGATACCTCGGCGCCGGATACGCGTTTCACCTATACCGCCCAGCGCACCGCCGCGAACACCAACGTGCCGCCGGGCACATCGGCTGCCGACGCGCTGCGCCCCTCCATCAGCTCCCCGGGCGGCAATCCGCTCCTGGGGCCGGAAACCGGCAGGACCTGGTCGATCGGCGGCGATTTCCATCCCACCACCGAGTTGGGCATAAACCTGACCGGACTCGAAATCAGCGTCACCGCTTTCCATACCAAGTTCCAACGTCAGCAGGGCCTGATCCTCAATAACCCTGGTGTGTTGTTCAGCGGGGCCTACCCTCAGTATTCTATTATCAATCCTACCCTGGCGCAGATTCAGGCCCGCTATGCCACGGCCGGTGTCGCAGCCACCGGGTTCCCCGGACCGGATCTTGCCTCGGCCTTCAACACTCCGGGCGTGAACCAGCCGTATATCTTCTATGACCTGCGCCGCAACAATCTCGGCGAGGCGTTGATCGAGGGTCTGGATATCGCGTTGAGTTACGTTACGGATATCGAAGGTTTCGGCACCCTGTCGGGCGGATTTTCGGGCACCGTCAACTCGACCAACCAGAATACGCCTGCCCCGGGCCTGGCTCCCCTCAATCTCGTGCGGTATAGCGTTCCGCTCTGGGCCTCCACCGCGTTCCTGGCGGCCGTGGTCGGTCCGGTGACAGGCCGGGTGACGGTTAATTATAGCCCGGGCTTCAACGTTTCGCCCGTCCTTAACCAGGCCTTGTCCCTGTATAACCAGCAGCGCATCGAATCATTCGCCCCGGTCAACATGCATGTCGGCTATGATCTGGGCGCCTTGGCCCCGTGGCTGAGCGATACGGAATTCAGCGTCACGATGAACAACATTGCCGACGCCAGCCCGCCGATCTATCGCTCGGGCGGTGCGGCTAAGTCGAACAATGGTGGCGCCTATATCGTGGCGAGCGGCTCAACGTTGGGCCGGTACACCGTGTTGAGCCTGCGCAAGCAATTCTGAGTGCATAATCAAATGCCCGGTAAGTCCCCCTTACCGGACTGGCCCCGTCGAGCAGAAATCGACGGGGTCTCTTTTTCACTGGGCCGCAGATGTCTGGGTTCCAGGAGTAAGATGTCATGAGCATGACGGCGATTTTGTCTCGCTGACCCCGCAGACGATTACGACGATCGGCGGCCTGCGGTCTGAAATCGCCGAGGTCCAGGAGAAAGGCTTCTCCATGGGCAACAAGGAAGTATTCCAGACAATATGCTGCGTTGGCGCCCCCCATTCGTGACCCGAACGGTAATATCGCGGCGGCAGTATCCTTTGCAGATACGGCGATGAATTTGTTCTCGACTTGGCAGGAAAAGGTCCTGGGCCGGCGGGTGTTGGCCACCGAGAAGATCAGCCGGAAGATTTTTCCTGTCTATGAAGTGACGGCTCACTGATTAAAGATCTTAAGTCCCCGGACGGGAATCATCGAAAGGACAGTTGCATGACAGGTAATCGCCGGAAATTTCTGCAGCGCACGGGCGCATCGCTTGGTCTTCTCGCCGTCACCGGTGGCGGGGCGCTCGCCGCTGCAAGTGCCTTAAAGTCCCCTAATGGCAAGTCGCTGGCCGGCGTGTTCCCGATCGGCTGGACGCCGTGCAGGCCGGACAACAGCTTCGATGCCGATGCGATGGTGAGGCAGCAGAAATTCCTGAACCGTGGAAGGGTTGCCGGGATCGCCTGGCCGCAAAATGCCAGCGGCTGGCAGAGCTTGACGTCTGCGGAATGGCATTCCGGCGCGGAGGCTCTGGCCTCGGTCAAGGGCAATACGGCGCTGGTACTGGGTGTGCAGACCATCGGCTTTAACACAACTGCTTCCCAGGATTACGCAAGAAAAGCCAAGAGCCTGAACGCTGACGCGATCATTTCACTGACCCCTCCGGGCGCGAGTAATTCCGAAGTTGTCGCATATTTCAAAGCGCTGTCGGATGCGAGCGGGTTGCCAATCATGGTTCAGGCCGTGGGAGATATCAGTGTGGACAGTCTTATCGCGCTGGCAGAAGCGGTCCCGGCGGTCGTGGCGGTAAAAGACGAAACGGAAGAAGATCCGCTGGAGCGTGTGACGAGGCTGCTGCAGAAATCTGGGGGGAAGCTCACTGATTTTTCGGGCATGGGCGGCATGACATTCTTCGCCGAGCTGGAATTGGGATTCCGTGGGACCATGCCCTATGCGGGAATGTCGGACCTGCTGCAGACCTGCTTCAATTCCTACATAGCCGGCCGCAAGCAGGAAGCCTATGACATGTTCGGCCGCTTCCTGGCCTTCAATTCCCTGCCGCATGCGAACATGTATGTCATGAAAGCGCGCGGAGTTTTCGCAGAGGATGCGATCATGCGTTCCAATCCTGGCGCGGTACCTGGGGGCGCGCGGGCCCGGGCCGGGGCAATCACCGATGCGCACAAGACGCAGATCCGGTTGGCGCTGGGCACCTATCTCAAGCGCTATTTGGTGGCGTGAGGTCGATGAAGGCAATGCGCAGGATCATTGGCGCCGTCATAGGCTTGGTCTTGATCTCAGCTTCCGGAAGCGCAGCGCAAGACAGATGGCTTGGCGCCTTTGGCCACGCTCCGACGGCTTACAATCTGTCGCCGCCTTCGACGAATTTGGGACCCGACGGCACGGTTCGCACCGTTACGCCGGGCTTTGCGCCTTTGCCCCCTTACCGTGCGGAGACGACCGTGCGGGATGTCATTCGCCTGAGCGCCTCAGCCCGCTCCATTCGCGTGCGTTTCAGCAATGAACTTTTGGATAGCGCGTTGCAGATTGGGGAAGCGCATATAGCCCTGGCGTCAGAGAATGGAGAAATCATTCCTGGCAGCGATCATGTGCTTACCTTCGCGGGCCAGCGCAGTGCTGTTATTCCTGCCGGGGCGCCACTTTTGAGTGATCCGCATGACTGGGGTGCCCCGGCCATGACAAAGCTTGCGATCACGGTCTACTACCCAATTGAAACTGTCCCGCCAGCCCATACGCTCTATGCCCGGAACGCATGGGCTGCGCCGGGCAATCAGGCCGGCGCACAGAGCTTGGTCGGCGCTGTGCCGGCGCGCAGCGGCAGCCATTTCAGCGAGATCGACATCGTATCTCAGACGGCAAAGCATACCGTTGTCTGTCTGGGCGATTCCATCACGGAAGGGGTAGGGTCCACGCGCGGTGAATTTCGCGGTTGGCCGGACCGCTTGGCCGAGCGCCTGCAAGCATCGTCTTTCACGCGCGCCTGGTCCGTGGTGAATGCCGGCATTGGCAGCAATCGGCTGCTGCACAACACGCCCTCCACCAGCGCGCTATCGCGGTTCGACCGGGATGTCCTGGTGGTTCCAGGTGTGTCGAAAGTTATTATTTCACTGGGGATCAACGATATCCAATACAGCCGCCGCAACCCTGTCGAAGCTGTCAGCGCAGACGATATGATTGCGGCGATGGGGCAACTTATTGCCCGCGCCCGTGCTAGGGGCGTGGGCGTGATAGGCGGCACCATCACGCCATTTGAAGGTTCCAGCAGCTATTCCCCTGACGGCGAGGCAATGCGGTCCAAAGTAAACGAATGGATCCGCAGCAGCGGTGCGTTTGACGGGGTTATCGATTTCGACCGGGCAATACGTGATCCGCTTCGCCCCGCGCAGCTATTGGCCACTGCCGACTCGGGAGGGCGGCTGCATCCCAACGATGCCGGCTACGCGCTGATGGGTGATGCCATCGATTTAAAGCTATTCGTCGATTAGCGCGGTAGCGTTTTGCGGCGCTGCAGCAGAAGACTGCTCCTGAGCCTTATCTCTCAAATAATGAGAGATGACGGTACGTCATTTTTTGATTCACCGCACTCCTCGATAAGCTATTGGGGGGAAAGCAAAAATGTCCAACAGGCAAATAAAAGTCGCCATCCTCGGATCGGGGAATATCGGCACTGACCTCATGATCAAGATCATGCGCACGTCATCCATCCTGGAGATGGGGGTGCTGGTCGGTGTCGATCCGCAATCCGATGGCCTTGCCCGGGCCAAGCGGCTTGGCGTTGCCGCCACCGCCGATGGCATAGCTGGGCTTGTGCGGATGCCGGTATGGAAAGAGATCGGCATCGTTTTTGATGCCACCAGCGCCGCGACCCACAAGCATCACAGTGATATTTGCCTGGCCGATAACAAGGTGATGATCGATCTGACGCCGGCTGCAATCGGTCCCTACGTTATTCCCGAGGTCAATGGCGATGCATATCTGGATGCGCTCAATGTGAATATGGTGACCTGTGGCGGGCAGGCTACGATTCCCATCGTTGCGGCGGTAAGCCAGGTCGCCACCGTGCATTATGGCGAGATCGTTTCTTCCATCGCCTCCAAATCGGCCGGGCCGGGGACGCGCGCCAATATCGACGAATTCACCCAGACCACCGCTCTGGGCATCGAGAAAGTCGGCGGAGCCGCGAAGGGAAAAGCCATCATCATTCTCAATCCGGCGGAACCACCGGTTCTGATGCGCGGAACGGTGCTCACTTTGTCGTCGGGCGCGGACGAACAGCAGATCACGAAGTCCATTCATCGCATGGTCGAGAAAGTCAGAGCCTATGTGCCGGGCTACCGCTTGAAGCAGGAAGTGCAGTTCGAACGCTTCGGATCGAACAATCCTGTTTCCATTCCCGGTGTCGGCGTCTTCGAAGGCCTTAAGACCAGCGTGTTTCTGGAAGTCGAAGGGGCCGCCCACTATCTTCCAGCTTACGCGGGAAATCTGGACATCATGACCTCGGCGGGTTTGCGCACGGCCGAGAAGATCGCCGCGCGAAGAATGGCGCAACAGGCTGCATGATGCCCGTACATGAAACAGGATTGTATATCCAGGACGTCACACTGCGTGACGGCATGCATGCGATCCGTCATCAGTATGGCGTTGACCATGTGGCCAAGATCGCGAAGGCGCTGGACGAGGCGGGTGTCGATGCCATCGAGGTCGCGCATGGCGATGGCCTCAACGGCTCATCCTTCAATTACGGTTTCGGCGCCCACACGGACTGGGACTGGATCGAGGCAGCCGGGCGCGTGGTCCGCAAAGCGCGGCTTACGACATTGCTGCTTCCTGGCATAGGCACTGTGGAAGATCTGCACCGGGCGTTCGATATGGGTGTCGTGTCGGTGCGGGTGGCCACCCATTGTACGGAAGCCGACATCGCCAGGCAGCACATCACCTTTGCGCGCAAGCTCGGCATGGACGTCTCCGGCTTCCTGATGATGAGCCACATGGCGGAACCGGAACCCCTGGCGCAGCAAGCCAAGCTGATGGAGGATTATGGCGCGCATTGTGTCTATGTCACCGACAGCGGCGGCGCCCTGGACATGGATGGCTACCGGGCCCGCCTTGAAGCCTATGACCGTGTCCTGCTGCCTTCGACCCAGCGCGGCGTGCATGCCCATCACAATCTTTCGCTTGGGGTCGCCAACTCTATTGTTGCAGTGCAAACAGGGGCGGTGCGCGTTGATGCCAGCCTGGCGGGAATGGGCGCCGGGGCGGGCAACGCGCCGCTGGAAGTCTTCATAGCCGCCGCAACCCGCAAAGGGTGGAAGCATGGCTGCGACCTCTATAAGTTGATGGATGCGGCAGAAGACCTGGTTCGGCCACTGCAGGACCGTCCGGTCAGGGTCGACCGCGAGACGCTTAGCCTGGGATATGCCGGCGTCTATTCCTCGTTCCTGCGGCATGCCGAGAAGGCGAGCCGGGACTACGGCGTCGATACGCGGGAAATTCTGGTGGAACTTGGCCGGCGGCGCATGGTGGGCGGTCAGGAAGACATGATTACCGATGTCGCGCTCGACATTGTCCGAAAGGCCGGGGCGCACTAGCATTCAGACAAGCGGGGGAAATCCATGGCTACGCCTAAGAACCAGTCCGTAATAAAAGCTTTTCGTATGTTAAAGGGGTTTCATGGCCCCGACGAATGGCTGACAAGTTGTGAACTGAGTCGCCGCGCAAATCTTCCCGAGGCTTCGGGCTATCGCCTGATCCAGACCCTGGAACAGATCGGTGCGGTTGTCCGGGGACCCAAGGGCCGTTATCGCCCCGGCATGCTCCTGGTTTCGCTGTCCCACAATGTGGCGATCGGTGATCTGCTCCGGGAAGCCAGCCACAAGATCATTACCGATCTCGCCCATCGTCTCGACCTGACCATTCACATCGGGCTCCTGGAAGGCGGCATGGTCACCTATATCGCCAAGGTTTGCACGCCCACATCGCTTTCGCCGCATACGCGCCTCGGCTCGCAGCTAGAAGCCTATTGTTCGGGTCTGGGCAAAGTCCTTCTGGCTGCCCTGCCGCAAGACCAGCTTGATGGCTTCATCATGGACGGCGATCTGGTGGCGCTGACGCCTTACACGATCACTGACCGCACCGTCCTGCGGGCCGAATTGCAGAAGGTGCGCGCACGCGGCTATGCCGTGGATGACCGCGAGATCCGCGCGGACATGCGTTGCCTGGCGGTACCGATCCATGACGCCGATGGACGCGTCGTTGCCGCCATGTCCGCCACCGATCATGCCGAACGCATGGACGAATTTCGGCAGACGGAAGTGCGAATCGCCTTGCAGGAGGCGTCGTGCGCCCTGGAATACAAGGTATTTCCGCCAGGCCCGTCGGTGGTGCCACCAATGTCACCGCGGCTGCCGGCGGCGCACGAGATTCCGTTCGTGGCGCATGGCTAGAAAAACCGGGCTCCGCCACAGGGGGTGCGACGAAGCCCGGGGAGACTCCGAAATAGATCGTCACTTTCTTTCGTCGCCCTTCCAGGGTTTTGGGCCAAGTAATGCCGCTTTCAAAGCGATGGCAAAGCGCGTTTTCTCACCTGATGAGTTTGCACCGCACAACTTTGCGGCATGGTGCTGGTCTGCCTCTAGGCGCGCGCATCAGCGCTGAATAGCTTGGTGAGAAGTCTGCGGTTTGCAGACGCCAACGGCATCCCAAGAAGGTTCGTCATGTCTGGAAAGTTCACGCGCCGCGGCACTCTAATGGGCGGGACGGCTGCCATGCTTGGTCTGGGAATTCTGCGCGGTGAAGCCCTGACGCCGCTCGCGATGCAGAAATCCGCCGCGGACAAACTGGAGCCGCTGCCGACCCAGCCCTATGATACGTCACATGGCGAGTGGCGGACCTATGGCGGCAATCTTGCCAGCTGGCGCTATTCGGCCCTCGACCAGATCAACGCGGCGAATTTCAATTCGCTGGGCACCATCTGGAATTTCTATCCGGACAATCTGGGTCCGATGCCGGACCCCAATCTCCAGTCCACGCCGCTGATGGTGAAAGGCGTACTTTATCTAACGGCAGGCACGCGCCGCGCCGCGGTTGCGCTGAATGCCCGCACCGGGGAAATGCTCTGGAAATTCAATCTCGACGAGGGTGAGCGGGGCAGAAATGCGGCCCGCCCGCTGGGCCGTGGCCTGAGCTATTGGACCGATGGGGCGCAGGAACGCATTCTGTATGTCACGCCAGGTTTTCAGCTTGTCTGCCTGGACGCGAAAACGGGCGCGCCCGCTCCCGGCTTCGGCACCAACGGCATCGTCGAGATGAAGGTCGATCCGCGGCAGGACATTGACATCACGGGCAAGCGGCGCGGAGACGATATCGGATTGAATGCCACGCCCCTGGTTGTCGGCGACATCATCGTGGTGGGAGCGGCACATCTGCCGTCCACATCACCGCGCATGCGGCATATCAAGGGGTATATCAGCGCCTATGACATTCGCACGGGCAATCGTCTTTGGATCTACCATCCGATGCCGGGGAAAGGCGAGCCTGGCTACGACACCTGGCTAAACGGCTCCGCGGAAGTGGCCGGCAATATGGGCAACTGGTCGCAAAACAGCGCCGATGCGGAACTGGGGCTGGTCTATATTGGCACCGAAATGCCGACCGATGACTGGTATGGCGGCAAGCGCCACGGCGCCAATCTCTATGGCGACTGCATAACGGCGCTGGATATCAGAACAGGAAAGCGGGTCTGGTACTATCAGACCGTGCATCACGATATATGGGATCGTGATATCCCGTGCGCGCCCATACTGTGCGATATCACCGTGGATGGCAGGGCGATCAAGGCGATCGCACAACCCACCAAGCACGCTTATCTGTTCGTGCTGGATCGCGCGACCGGAAAGCCGGTCTGGCCGATCCCCGAAGTTCGCGTTCCCAAGGGAGACTTGCCCACGGAATGGTATTCTCCCACCCAGCCGATCCCGACAAAACCGCCGCCATTCGACGAAGGCGGGTCCGATCCTTCGCGCCTGTTGGACTTCACGCCCGAACTGCATGCGGAAGGGTTGAAGATAATGTCCTTCTATCGGACAGGAAATCTGTGGGCGGCGCCGATTTTCAGCAAATGGCCGCGTCCCTTGGCGATGATCTCGTCGCCGACCGGTGACGGCGCAGGGCAGTGGCCTGGGGGCGCCTATGATCCGGAAACCAATATGCTGTTCATGTTCTCTAACCTCTCGGTTGGTCTGCGGGGCGCGGTGCCGGCCGATCCCGCGGTTACGGACGCGCCGATGATGTCGGGGCAGGTGAGAAACCCGGATGCCGCCTCAGGCGCCACCGCGCCCAGCGGCCGGCTTGCGGTGCAGGGTCTGCCGATCTTCAAGCCGCCCTATGGCCGCATCACGGCTTACGACATGAACAAGGGGGACATCCTCTGGCAGATCCCGCATGGCGAGACGCCCGATGTGGTGCGCAATCATCCCGCGCTGAAAGGGGTGAATATTCCGCGCACCGGAAGCCAGGGCAAGGTGGGAATACTTGTGACGAAAACGCTCATTATTGCGGGTGATGGCACCGCCACGACCGACAAGGACGGCAGGCTGGGGGGGTGGCTGCGGGCTTACGACAAGAAAACCGGGAAGGAGGTCGGAGCAGTCCCATTGCCCGGCCGCGCCTCAGGTTCTCCCATGACCTACACCGTCGATGGTCAGCAATATATCGCCATCGCTTGCACCGGCCCGATGCCGGGGCGTCTCGTCGGGTTGAGGTTATCAGCAGGCCCGAGCAAACCAGTCGAAAAGCCTGTGATCAACGCGCCGGCGCGCGCATCAACAACACCGCCGCCAGGGGATTAGCCCGCGTCCGCCATTTCACTTGCTGTTCTGTTCGCCATAGCTGCAACGCTGCATCTCGCCGCTCCGCGTGCCTTGCGGGACACCATGCAAGCCAACATCCTGCGGTGTTCCGCTACCTCAATAATAGCATCGGCACTGTGCAGTTGGCTTTTCATAATCTTGCGATGACAGGCAATGACATCTCTACGCGCGGGTTCAGAATCAGGACTGTCACAGGACGTCACCAAAACCAGCGCAACAACAACAAAGCTGATCCAGGTCTGCGCCGCTTAGCCAAAGCCGATCGCCTTCCAGATTAGTTGAACGCCGACGGCAATCATCAGAAGATAAATTAAGGTATAAAATCCTTCTGCCGGTACGCGCCGTACCAGCACGACCCCTGCAATGGTCGACGCTATGGCCAAGGGCATCAAGGTCAGGGCTGCAAACAGGTTCTCGCGCGTGAACTGGCCCAGCGCGGCATAGGCAGGAACTTTCACCCAGTTGATGATCGCAAAGAAAAGCGCCGCGGTTCCTATGAAGGTGGCGGGGGGAAGTTCTTTTCGCAGAACCCACATTTGGAACGGGGGAAGGCCAGCATGGGCGATCTGCGAGGTAAAGCCTGACGCGATCCCCAAGGCAAACCCCATGATCGTGGACGAGCGAGGTGGCGCTGCCAAGGCACGGGCGGCGCGGCGTCCCCACAGCTGGTACAGCGCAAAGACAATCGAGATTGCGCCCAGTGTCGCCAACACGGCGGAGACGGAAACCCATGATGCCAGCAGGTAGCCCGCGAGGATGCCCACGGCGGCGCCAGGAACCATGACCTTGAGAATGTGCGCGTCCCAATCCCGCCGGAAAGCCCAGACGCCTACGGCATCTTGTACCAGCAGGATGGGCAGGAGGATGGCGGCAGCCTGCACCGGCGAAACGACGGTGGCGAGCAACGGGACCGAGATCTGTCCGACACCCGAGAATCCGCCCTTGGCGAGCCCCATCAGCACAACGGCAGGGATAGCGATGGCGTAAAAGATAAGGTCGGTGTGCAACGGTATTCTCTAAATGACCGCTGAAGCGGTAATGAAATGCTCGGTCTCTTTGCATATAAATGACCGAAATCGACTGGCGCGAATAGTGTGATTACAGCAAAATGCACCATTGGCCTGCGCACCCGCTCCCCAGCGGATGCTGGCGTGGAAAATTATTGAGTTGCCACAGTGCGATGGCTTGAACCGTCAATCTCTTCAAGGAGAAGCTTATGCGAACGATCCTGACAATTGGGGCCTTCTTTCTGGCCGTCTGCATGGTGATGACGGGCATTACTTCCGTCTCCTGGGCGCAGGAATCCAATGTTGCGCCTGCCATAAATCAGAACTTCAAGAGTGCCGAACTGGATGTGGAAGGTTGGGCTACCCGCTTTACCGGCGAAAGCCGCGAGGCCTTTAACGCGCGAATGGATGTGCTAAAGGCGCTGGCGCTGAAGCCGGGCGATCGCGTTGCGGATGTTGGGGCGGGAACGGGGCTCTATACACGGCTGTTCGCGCAGGCCGTCGGTCCGACCGGCAGGGTCTATGCCAACGATATTGCGCCGAAATTCCTTGCTTACATCGCGCAGAGTGCCGCGAAGGACGGCTTGAAGAACGTGGAGACCGTGCTGGGCGGCGACCGCAGTACCAATCTTCCGGACGCGTCGGTCGATGTGATCTTTCATTCCGACGTCTATCATCACTTCGAATTTCCCATGACAATGAACACCGATCTTCGGCGTGCCCTGAAGCCCAATGGCCGTCTCTATGTCCTGGAGCTGGCGAAAACCGGGGCATCGGCGTCCCATGTCCGTGCGCCCAAGGACGTCGTGATCGCGGAGATCGAGAAATCGGGATTCCGGCTGGTCGAACAGGTCAATGTGCCTGACCTTCGGGAGAACTATCTCCTGCATTTCCGCAAGGCCGGTGGCTAGCCGGTTCTATCGGGGCTTCAGGTTGATCACTTTTTCGGCGACCGATTCCACTTTCGGCCGGGAGAAGAAGACCGGAAAATACCGGTCCCGTGCCCAAAGCTCGTAGAGGTCGCGATAGTGGGGATCGTTGACGTCGCCGGACTGGCCCGGATTGTTCAGGCCGACGGAATTGTCCCAGTCATAGGTATCTGACACGATCTTGAACGAAGCGCCGTCGGTCTGGATATCCGCAGCCCCGGTCGCCGTGATGGTGTAAGCATCGCCGCCCCGCGGCAGCCTGCCGACATCGAATTTTGCCTGCTGGTCGCGCCGCAGCGCATCGCTCATGGGATGGAATATCCGGGCATAGTGATAAGCGCCCAGCGTCCACTTCGTCATGTCGGGACCGAAGCGTTTGGTCAGGTCGGCGACTGCCTGGTCCAGGCTTTTCACCAGAACCGCATTGCGTCCGGCGATGGGATCGGCCCCGAAGCTACCGTCCGGCGCCATCAGGGCGGCAATGATCCGCGTCATGGGCGGCGAAATAAAATCCTTTGCCGCCGCCGGCACGATAATGGCGCGGACATTGTCCATCAGACTGCGCTGAAACAGTTCGTAGATGCCGGCTTCAACCGAATCCTTGTCCAGAAAAAAATTCCAGTGCAACAGGCGGTCGGCCGCCTGCCGGCTCACCGGACCGGGGATCGCAATGTCGCGCAGCAGCGGCACAATGCTGCGCGCCGGAATCGAGAGATTGTTGCTTTGCAGGACCGTCATGTCGGCGACGGAGAACTTCCTGCCCGAACCCAGCACCTCTGCCACGGCGCGTCCGCGATAGGGGTCTGTCCAGACATACTGAATCGCGTCCCAGTGCCGATAGCCGGGCGGCACCTGATACTCGTTGGAGGTGTTGTGAAAGCCTTTCTCCGGATTCAGGATCTGCGGCAGATCCTTGATGGGCAAGAAGCCTTTCCATTCATAACGCCCGTCGCCAGGCACCGGCACGAGCCCGCTGAAATTCTCGCGGCGCGGCGCAATGGTGGCGGCGTTGTACCCGATGGTACCGGACCGGTCGCCCCAGACCCAGTTCAGGGCGGGAATACGGGCATAGCTAATGGCGTCGGAAAACTGCTCCAAATTCTGGGCCTGATTGATTCGCAAGGTGCCCAGATAGGGCGCGCCGCCCGGCTCAAGCCATGCCGCGCGCACGGCATAAGCCTTGCGGTTGGCCTTGTCTTCAAAGACGACAGGGCCATGGCGGGTGAACTTCAGCGTGACATTCTCCACCGCCCGGCCCTTCACCGGGATGGTTTCGCGCACCACCTTCATGGTTTCCCAGCCATTGCCATATTTGTATTCCAGCGGATTGGCCGGATTGATCTCATAGACATAGAGGTCTTCGGTGTCGGCGCTGTAGATGGTGTAGCCCCAGGCGCCATGGTCGTTATGGCCATAGGACACGCCCGGAATGGCAGGCTCGCCCGCGCCGATCACATTCCAGCCCGGCGCATTGAGATGCACCCAGTAACGCAGCGAAGGCACTTTCTGCACGCGGTGCGGGTCGCCCACCACCATCGGCATGCCGCTCTCCGTCAGCCGGCCGCTGACAACCCAATTGTTGCTGCCCATGTCGGCTCGCCGGTCGCCTATTTCCTGCTGCGAGGGAATGATGCTGGCCAGCTTTCGCGCGTCTTGCGCGCGATACCCGGCCAGCAACTGGTCGGGCGTGAATTTCAACGGCGCGCGGAAGGCATTGTAATATTCCAGGATGTTCTTCGACAGCAGCGATGCGTCAATCGCCGGATCGATGGTCAGATTGGGGTTGGCGGGCTGATAGTGTGAAAGCGACTTGACCTTGTCGCCGCCGATGGTGCGTACCGCCAGGGCGGTATTCATTTCCTCGTCCAGATTGCGCATCAGGCCATTGAAGCGCGAGATCACTACGGCCGGTGTCCATTTTCCGGGCTTGATGCCCAGCATCCGGAATTCCGGCGTGAGCAAAGTGGGATTGCGCTCTGTCTGGTCGATATAGGCGTTCACCCCTTTTGCAAAGGCCTCGATGATCGCGGCGCTGCCCGGGTGATACCAGTCCAGTTCCTGCTTCATGTTACCGCGATATTGGAACAGGCGGTTTCCCACGTCCCGCTTCAGTTCCTTGGGGCCGAGAATTTCCGACATGGTGCCGGTGGCCTGGCGCCGCCAGAGTTCAAGCTGAAACAGCCTGTCCCGCGCCGCATTAAATCCCTGGGCAAAGAAGAGGTCCGATTCATTCTTGGCATAGATGTGGGGGATGCCCCAGTGGTCCTTGATGATCTCCACCGGTTGGGTGAGGCCGGGCAGGGACAGCGTTTCCGACGGCGCGGCGGCGCTGGCCGCAAGGGGTAGCATCAGCAACAAAGCCGCCAGAATGCGGCGGCAGTGGCGTATAATACCCATCATTTCACCCCGTACTTATTTATTCTACCAGGCACCAGCCTGGCCGTCCTTGCGATGATCCGAGCCGGCGCGATAGGTGCCATTGATCGGCCTGCGCGATGTGCGCGCAGGATCGGGTGGCGGTTCCTTCGCGTCCGGCGTGAACAGGATCGCCTGAACCCCGCCGACGATCGAGCCATTGACCGGCACGACCTTGTGTCCCATCGCCTGAAGCCTTGGCCCCATCAGCGCCGCAAGCTGCGATTCCATGAACAGCTGGTTGCTGAGCTGCTCATGGCGGAAGCGCGCCATATCGGTTGACGCCTGAAGGTTCGCGCCCAGATCCACCATATTGACCATCATCTGGGCGTGGCCCTGCGCCTGCATGTCGCCGCCCATCAGCAGCAAGGTCATCATCTGGCCATCCGTGCGCCCGCCCTGCAGTACAAAACCTGCGGCCAGGGTATTGAAGGGCCGCTTCTGCGGCGCGATGGCATTGGGGCTTTTGGGATCGAGGCTGAACAGTCCTCCGCGATTGTGCAGGAAGAAGCCATAGCCCGGCACCGTGATGCCAGAGCCGAAATTGTTGTAATTGCTGTTCACCCACGAGACCATGTTGCCCCAGCGGTCGGCGGTCGAAAGCACGATCGTGTCGCCATTGCCGCTAACGCGGCCCGGGGCAGGCGTGGCGGCCTTGGCGGGATTGATCCTGCCGCAAAGGCTTTGGGCGTAGCCGGGCGAGGTCACGGCTTTCACTTTCGCGGCCAGGTCGGGATTGAAATTGGGATCGCCATTGATGGCGATCAGGTCGGTATAGGCCAGCTTCTTGGCTTCCACCAGAACATGCCAATAGCGCGGGTCATTGGGACCGAGCGAGGCCAACGTCTGGCCCGGGTAAACCACGCCCACACAGGCGGCCAGAATATTGAGCATCGCGTTGGCGGCGAAGCCCTGGCTGGGCGGCGGCAGTTCGGCCAAAGTGAAACCCTTATAGTCGCTGAGCACCGGCTCGACCCATTCGCCGCGATAGGCGGCCAAGTCCTCCAGCGTCATGGTGCCGCCCAAGGCTTTTGACTTGGCGACAATGGCCTTGGCGATATCGCCCTTATAGAAGGCGTCGGCGCCCTGGGCCTGAAGCAGGCGGAAGGCCTTGGCCAGATCGGGATTGCGGAATATCTGGCCCGCTTCCGGCGGTTGGCCGTTGATGTACCAGGCCTTGATCGAATCCGGGTCCAGTTCCGTGCAGCACTTGGTGGCGTCGGACGGATTGGCATTCATCGCAACGGGAAGCTTCCAGTCAAACGCGGCGCGTTCCGGCACGGGCACGCCTTCACTGGAATAAACGGCGGCGGGCTCCAGCACGTCCTTGAAGGTCATGGTGCCATGCTTTTCGAGCGCGTCCTGCCAGCCCCACACCGTTCCGGGCACCGTCACGGTGAGAATGCCGCGCGCCGGCATGCCAGATCCCGGTCCCCAGTTTTTCGGGTCGGCGCGATAGCCTTTGGCATTCATGAAGGCGAGGGTCGCGCCGCCGGGCGCCATGCCGCTGGCATTCAGTACGTGCAGCTTCTTGTCCTTGGCGGTGTAGATGATGGCGAAGAGATCGCCGGCAATGCCGACATTCATCGGCTCGATAAGGCTGAGAACGGCGGCGGCTGCGACCGCAGCATCCACCGCGTTGCCGCCCTTGCGCAGGATTTCGAGCCCGGCTTCGGTCGCGAGCGGCTGGCTGGTTGCGACGATGCCGTTGCGCCCCATGACTTCCGATCGCCCCTGCGCCATCCAGCCATCGGCGCGGTCACCGCGAACAGCTGTGCAGGCCGGGGGATTGGCGCTTGTGGAATTGCAGGTCGTTGTGGAGAGGGGGGGGGGCTGGGCCTGGGCCGTGGTCCCCACCAGCACCGCGACCACAAACAGCCACCGCTTAACACACCGGATACGGGTCATCAGGCACCCCAAGAGCTTGCATGGACGCGGGGGGGAAGGTACCGGGAAACACGGCCCCGCGCCATACGCAGGCACATGTTCATCGACCGCAGCCTGGACCTGTTTTCTGATGGCATGATTGTTGATATCTGAGTTGGCATGGATGGAAACTCGCTTTGACCGCTGGCAATCATTGGACGGCCGTCTCGCCTTACGTGATGTGGTTTCTCCTCGGCCTCCCATTGGTTGTCGTGACCTATTGGTATCAGAGCGAGGCGATATATTACGGTGAGTATATCAAGCACACGGGTCGTTTTTCCGTGTGGGTGCTGTTGCTGACCATGGCCGTCACGCCGCTGCGGCTGATGTTTCCGGGGCAGGGATGGACACGCTGGCTGGTCCAGAACCGGCGTTACTTCGGCGTGGCGGCATTCGCCTATGCCGTGCCGCATGTCCTTGCCTACCTTATGAAGAAGGAAACCTTCGCGCTGGTGGCGGAAGAGGCGGCTGGTCCGGAACTTTGGACGGGATGGCTTGCCCTGGCCATTTTCCTTCTGCTGGCTGTGACCAGCAACAACGCGTCGGTCCGGTGGCTGGGCAGGTCGTGGCGCGGTTTGCATCGCTGGATTCATGTCGCGGCGCTGTTGACGTTCGCGCACTGGGTTCTCAGTGCCTTTGATCCCTTGACAGCCTGTCTGCATCTGGCTGTTCTTGCCGCCTTGGAAGCGCTTCGGATATGGAAGAGTTCTGCCGCCTGACGCATTTCATTCGATGAGGAAAGCCATGTTCTGGAAAAACTGGATTGCTGCTGCCGTCCTGCTCGTTGCCGTGCCGGCTGCCGCGCAGGTCAGACCCGCCCTGCTCAATCCCAATACGGCGACAGAGGCGCAGCTTGGTTCGATGCCGCACTTCAATGCGCCGCTCGCCCAGGCCGTCATCGCCAAGCGCCCCTTCGCGGCGCCCACGGACCTGGACAAGGTGCTGGCCGGCAGCCTGAACGAAACCCAGCGCCAGCAGCTTTACACCCGCCTGTTCGTGCCGCTGAACCTGAACACGGCGACAGCGGACGACATCATGCTGATCCCGGGCATGAGCCGAAGAATGATGGGGGAATTCCGGGAGTACCGGCCTTATCGTTCGATCGGCCAGTTCCGCCATGAAATCGGCAAGTATGTGAACAAGGATGAAGTCGCGCGCCTCGAGCGCTATGGTTTCGTCCCGGAAAAATAGCGTCAGACCCACTAAAATTGCATATTTTCCAAGCTCTTAGGTTCAAGGTCGACAGGCGGCAATAAGTCTCTTGCCGGTGCGAATGCGAATGACTATTGCTTTCACCTTAACCGTGGGTGAGGTCCATAAAGCGCATGAGCGTCGCCTATCCCGACTGGTCGCCTGGGGCTGATGAAGAGCCTGCGGAGCAGCCTGCTCGCAGGGGCATGGCCGCGAATCTCACCGCGCTCCAACTGGCCAAGCCGCGGCACCGCTGGAAGTCCGTGGCGATGTCCCTGGCCGGGCATGCCGCGATCCTGTACGTGGTTCTTTACGTGTCCTTCGCTGTGCCGAAGAAGGCGGAGATGGAGACCATCACCGTCTCGATTGCCGCGGCGGAAGTGAGCCAACCCGAACCGCCGCCGATGCCCAAGCTGCAGCCGGTGCCACAGGTGGTGCAGCCAAATTTGCCGCAGATCGACACGGCCGCGCCGCCGTCACCCAACGCAATCCAGGCCGCGCCTCCGCCTGCACAGATGCCGACGGACATGAAGGGCGCGGAGGCGGCGGCTGTGATACCGCCGCGCTTCGACGCCACATATCTGAACAATCCTTTGCCGGTCTATCCTAATATGTCGCGCCGTCTGCGCGAGATTGGCGTCGTGCAGCTGCGTGTGCGGGTCAATGCTGCCGGCGAGCCGCTGGAAATCCAGTTGTTCAAGTCATCGGGTTATGAGCGGCTGGACGCATCCGCGCGCGCGGCCATGCAGAAATGGAAATTCCAACCGGCAAAACGGAACGGCAATTCGGTTGAAGCGTGGGTGATCGTCCCGCTCGAATTCAGCCTGGACAAGCGCTAGGGCAAGCGCGCGAAGCCGGGATCGGCTTTGTGATGCTGCCACCAAAATACCCGCCAACCCCGACTTGTTGTCATTTTGGCGCATACTAAGAATGATTATCATTAGCCCTTGCAGTTAAGAATGCCTCTCATTAATATGATGCCACCAAAGTGCGATTTCGGCGGAGATTTCGCCGCAATGGCTTGTTTTCAATAGACTTATCTGGCGGTGGCGTGAGGCTGGACGGGCCAATGAAGGGACCAGATCAATGACGAATGGCGAAAACAGAAGCGTGCGTCTGCGCGCGCTCGGCGCGGTGTCCACCATGGCGCTGGGCATGACCATGATGCTGACGCCGGCCCAGGCGCAGCAGGCCGCCGCCGAAACCACGCTGGGCGTGGTGAAGGTCCAGAGCCAGGCGATCGATCCCAATCCCAATGCCGAGCCCGGCGTGCCGTACAAGGCCAAATATTCCGGCGACGAACGCAACACCCGTCCGATCGCCGAAACGCCCAAGACCATCACCGTGCTGACCAAGGCGCAGATCGACGATGCTGGTTACACCGACATGGCGCAGATTCTGGATGCGCAACCGGGCATCACCATCGGCACCGGCGAAAACGGCAACGCGTTCGGCGACCGCTACATTATCCGCGGACAGGAAGCCAAGAGCGACACCTTCGTAGACGGCCTGCGCGATCCGGGCATGACCATCCGCGAAAGCTTCGCCATCGAGCAGCTGGAAATCTCCAAGGGTCCCAGCTCCAGCTTCGGCGGCCGCGGCACCTCGGGCGGCGCGATCAACGCCATCACCAAGGTGGCGACCACGGATTATGACTTCACCAAATTCTCGGCGGGCTTCGGCACCGATCTGTACCGGCGCTTCACCGTCGACACGAACTATGCCATCGGCGAGAAATTCGCGGTGCGCGCCAACGTCCTTTACAGCTACACGGACGTTCCGGGCCGCGCGCCCGCCAACCGCGAGCGTCAGGGCATTGCGCTGTCCGGTCTTTACCAGGTCAGCGACGCGACCCAGATTGTGGTGGACTATTACGGCCTGAAGGCGAAGGACAATCCCGACGTTGGCAGCTATCTCAGCGGCGCGGGCAACGACCGTTTCCCGGTTTCACCGCTGCCACCGGTTTTCGCCCAAGGCGCCGATTTCATAAAGTCGAACGTCCATACCGGTACGGCGCGGATCAAGCACAAGTTCAACGACGAATGGCGCATCTCCAGCACGCTGCGCGCGGCGGGAGCCTTTAACGGCTATGTGATTTCCGGCGCCAACGGCACAACCACCAATGTCCGCAATCCCGGCGGTGTCTACACCACCGCTGCCATCAGCAGCCATCAGGGCTGGCAGGACGTCAATTACGTCGCCAACCAGACCAACCTGTTCTGGAGCCCGACCTTGGGCGGGATGAAGCATGAGTTCATCCTGACCGGCGAGTATTCCTCGCATTCCGTCAGGAACGGCGTCTACAACGTCACCAATTCGGGACAGAACTGCTCTACCGGCACGGCTACCACCCTGAACGCCTTCTGCATCACCAATGCCAACGGCACGCCGGTCAGCAATCTGCGCAATCTGCTCAATCGCCAGATCGTCAAGGCCAATTTCGACCTCGACTGGGAAGTCAACACCGCGTCGGTCGGTCTGATGGACACCGTCAGCCTCAACGATCAGTTCACCGTGTTCGGCGGCGTTCGTCTCGACAGTTTCGACTACCGCCTGACGACGCAGAACACCACGACACTGGCCCAGGTGAACTATCCCTATTCCGACACCCTGTTTAACGGCCATTTCGGTCTGGTCTATCAGTTCAGCCCGATCGGCAATGTCTATGCCAGCTTCTCGACCGGCCAGGACATCAATGGCGGCGAATCCGACGTCGGCACCAGCAGCGGCTATGGCGGCGTGGTGATCTTCAACGGTTCGGTGGCCGGTGCGAAGCCGGAAACCTCGCTGAACTTCGAAATCGGCACCAAGTGGAATGTGTTCGATGATCGCCTGCTGGCGACCGCCGCGCTGTTCCAGACCACCAAGACGGACGTGATGGAAGGCGCCGACTATCTGTCCTTCGGCACCTTCAACACCGGTGAGAACAAGGTGGAGGGTGTCGAGTTCGGCGTGACGGGCATGCTGACCGACGACCTGACGGTCTCGAGCGGGTTGACCTTGATGAATTCCGAAGTCCTTAAATCGGCCACGCCCGCCAATGTCGGCAAGACGCTGGCCAACTTTGCCAAGAGTTCGGCCAACATCCTGGCCAAGTATCGTCTCACCGAAGATGCGACCGTGGGCGGCGCCTTCAAGTATGAAAGCCGCCGCTTCGGCGGCCAGCCCGATACCGCCACGCCCTTCGCGGTGGCCACGGGCATCTACAGCCAGCCGGTGCCGGCCTATAGCGTGGTCGACCTGTTCGCCAGCTATCGCGTCAACGATAACCTCAGCGCCCGCCTGAATGTCAACAATGTCGGGGACGTCAACTACTATCTGGCGGCCTATCGCGCCGGATTCTTCCTCTACAAGGGTGATGCGCGGTCGGTGAAAATCACGCTGGACTACGCGCTCTGAGAAGTTCGGCTTGAAAAAGCCGGTTGATGCAGAAATTATGGGGCCGGGCCAACGCCCGGCTCTATTCATTCTGTGTATGTCGTCGGGCGAGCGGAGCGGACCATGCTGACATTTTTCGAGCAGATCCTGACCAAGGACGAGGTCAAGCAGTTCCGTGGCCATATGGCGACTGCCCCGTGGCAGGATGGCGTCAAGACCGCCGGGACATTGGCGCGAGCCGTGAAGGACAATCAGCAGCTTGAGGAATCCAGCGATCTGGCGATCAGCCTGGGCAATCACATCCTGCGCAAACTGGCCGCGCATCAGGGGCTGACCGCGTTCGCCCTGCCGTCGAAAATCTATCCGCCGCGCTTCAATCACTATACGGGGGGCGGCACCTATGGCGCACATGTCGACAGCGCCCTGATGCCGGTGACTGGCAGCCGGGTCACGGTGCGGGGCGATCTTTCCGTCACCCTGTTCCTGTCGGAGCCAGATGAATATGAGGGCGGCGACCTGGAGATTGAAAGCGGTAATGGCGTGCAAAGCGTGAAGCTTCACGCCGGCGACATGGTCGTCTATCCGTCGGGCAGCCTGCACCGCGTCACGCCGGTGACCAAGGGCGCGCGGATCGCGTCTTTTTTCTGGATCGAAAGCTTTGTGCGGGAGCAGGGCAGGCGCGCATTACTCTACGAACTGGACCAGGCAATTCAGGGCATAACGCCCGGCCTTCCGGCCAACGACAAGAACCTTATCAAGCTGACGGGGGTTTATCACAACCTGCTGAGAAGCTGGGCCACCACCTGACGCTGCATTTTTATGATTTCCGTGCGCGGCGCTTCGTGCGCCTGCTTCCCATGCCCATATTTTTTGCGAGCCTGGACCGCTTGGCGGCATAATTCGGCGCCACGATCGGATAGTCGGCCGGGAGATTCCATTTTGTCCGGTACTGATCCGGCGTCAGGCCAAAGCGGCCGCCGATATACCGCTTCAGTGTCTTGAGTTTCTTGCCATCCTCCAGGCAGATGATGTGATCGGGCGTAATGGATGCCGTGACGGCCACGGCCGGCGCTTTACCGGTGGTATGACCTGTCGCTGCGCGATGTTCGCCGGCATTTGCAAATAGTGTTGTAAGCGTCCGATGAACGTCGGTAATAATGTCCGGTATCTCGGACACCTTTGCTTCGTTTTTGTTCAGAAAGGCGACGATGATTTCGCAGGTCTTGTCGAGCAGCTGGTTTTTTTCGGGAGAAGATTTCTCAACGCGCACGCCGGATGAAATTATGTGCTGCTCGATCATGTCGGGTGCCAATTGCCACGGCAGTCAGTTGCTCGAAAAACTAAGTTTTGCAGCGATCCATGATGAAGACGGTCATATTTATTCCATTTATTTCAGAAGCTTACGACATTTTTCTCGGCCGTGTTCCCCTGATGGAACGGCCTGTTCCAGCTGGAGCACATGTCGCGCCGACACGCGCAATGCGCGTATAGACGATGGCTTAACGGCGATAGGGAAGCGGGCTGCGATGAAGCCATGGGTTCAGCTGGACACAGCTTTGGTACCGGGCAGTGACGGCGTGTTCAGGCTGCTGCGGCGGGACCAGGAATTCTCGATCATGGTCGGTTCCAACACGCTCATGAACAGCCGCATGAGCGGTTCGGAGATCGCGCTGGCGCAGCTGGCTTGTGATCGCCTTCGGGGGCGCAAAAATTGCCGTGTCCTGATCGGCGGATATGGAATGGGCTTCACGCTTCGGGCTGCCCTGGCCGGCCTCGGCGCTGACGCCCGTATTATTGTCGCTGAGCTGGTGCCAGCCGTCATGATGTGGGCGCGTGGTCCCATGGCCGCGCTGACCGGCGGCTGCCTCAGCGACCCGCGGGTCAGCATCCGCGAGGGTGATGTCCGTGACGTCATCGCCGCGGAGCGCGCAGCATTCGACGCCATCCTTCTGGACGTAGACAACGGCCCCGATGGTCTCAGCAGCAGCGTGAACGACCGGCTGTACGACCTGCGAGGCTTGGAAGCGGCGCGCAAGGCCCTTCGCCCCAAAGGCCTGCTGGCAATCTGGTCGGCGGCGCGCAATGCCGCGTTTGCCGCCCGTCTTGGCCGCGCGGGTTTTACCGTGGAAGAGATCAAGGCGCGCGCCAACAAGGGTCGCGGCATGCGTCATATCATCTGGGCCGCCACAAACGGTTGATCGCCGCTGTGTTGTTGGCGCGCGGCCCTTATGGGAAACGTCATGCCTTGGCTTTGCACCGCTTGAACGTTCGCTTATCTCGCAATATCTCGGGAAAGCCATATCGAAGCCTTACGCAGAAGATGCACAGCAGCACCCACGCTTTGTGGAAGGCATTGGCGGGCGGCCATGTCTGGTGCACATCCAGCTTCGGGGCCGTGCCGCGTTCATAGATTTGCGCGGGCGCCACGCCGGTTCCCGTTGGCCCTGTAAAGACGCGATTTTTAGGGTCGAATATCTTGTCGTCAATCGTCGCCGAATGCCAATAGGCCCGGTCGATGTCTTGGCTATGTGGGCTGGATCTGCCCGGATCAATGCTGACATAGCGCACAGAGACTGCCTGTCCTGCGCGGGTCATTTTATAGACAACTTCGTCGCGGACCAGGCTCATCCTGATAAACTCGATCCGCTTGCGCCAACCCCGTTGCGAATCGAACAGGATATGTTCTGCGACATGGGTAACGCTCATCTGGTCCAGCGCGTCGGTCGCGGGGCCTGCGCACTTTAGCCGGGCCGTTGCTTGCCTCTCCGCGCGCCCTGTTTCATTCTTCCGACCCCTGAACCGGAGACTGGAAAATGACCGACTTTTCGCGCCGCCTCATGCTGACGACCGGACTGTCTCTGGTCGGCATGGCAAGCTTTTCGCGGTCGGTTTTTTCGCAGGCACCTGGCGCCACGCCGACCGCGCGCATTGAGCGACTGGACCCCAGCCTGGATGCGCTGATCGACGCCGACGCTCCCGTCGAAGCGGTGATGGACGGCTATCAATGGGCCGAGGGCCCGGTATGGATCGGCGGCGCCGACGGTTTCCTGCTCGCCTCCGATCCGCCCAAGAATGTGATATTCCAATGGTCGCCCAAGTCCGGCGGTAGCGTCTGGCTGCAGCCGTCGGGCTATCAGGGCCCGCCGACGCCGCGGCTGCGCGAAGCGGGCTCCAACGGCCTGTTCTTGGGACGTGGCGGATTGCTCATTGCTGACAGCGGCAACCGCTGCATCAGCCAGATCGACATCCCAACCAAGACCAGGTCCGTCATTGTCGACAGGTTCGAGGGCAAGCGCCTCAACAGCCCCAACGACCTGTGTGTTTCGCCGATTGACGGCTCGATCTATTTCACCGACCCGGCCTATGGCCTGACGGGCACCGACAAGTCGCCCGACCGCGAGCTGAATTTCACCGGCGTGTTCCGCATCGCGCCGGACAACAGCATCACGCTGATCGGGAAATACAATGCCCCCAACGGCATCGGCGTCTCGCCCGACGGCCGCCGGCTCTATCACACCGACCGTGACATGGGCTGGGTGGTTCATGAACTGGACGCGCAGGGGCGGTCGACGTCCTCGAGGGCCTTCATCGACCGCACCGCGCAGGGTTTCAAATCCACCAGCGGCGACGGCTTCAAGGTCGACCAAGCCGGCAATGTCTGGCTGTCGGGCGACGGCATCAGCATCGTCAATCCGCAAGGCAAGCGCATCGGCGTCATCCGCATCAGCGGGCCGGCGGCCAATTGCGAGCTTGGCGCCGATGGCTATCTCTATATCGCCGCCAACAAACATCTGATGCGGGTGAAGGTGAAGGCCGGAAAACTGCGCGCCTGATCCGGCAGGGCGCCGCGCGGCTGATTGACTTGTCGCGGGTACTCCCCCACGCTCTTGCCGATTGGGTATCGGCGGGGCATTCTTCAGCAATTCCATAAACAGGTGACGCAAACGGCTGGACCTCGCCGGCCATTGTGGGCCGGGCTTTCTCAAACGCGCAGCTCAAACGCGTGCAAAAGGGGATGTAGGACATGAAACACCGTCATTTGTTCTTGGCCACGGCGCTGTGCGCGGGTCTTGTTCTGCCCATCCTGAAATCCAGCGCCCAATCCCCGCTACAGTCCCCGTTTGCGCCAATCCGAAGTGCCAGCGGAGTCGGGCAGGGCGCCGACGCGGAATTCATCCGCGCCAAGGGCGCGAACCCCAACAGGCTCGATTTCACGGTCGACGAGGCCACCATGGCGGGCCTCTCCGTCTCGCCCAAAGGCGATTCTGTTGTCTTCGATCTGCTTGGTCACATCTACCGCCTTCCCATCAATGGCGGCGCCGCGGAATCGCTGACCCAGGCCAGCGGCATTGCCGTCAACGCCCATCCGCGCTTCTCGCGCGATGGCAGCAAGATCGTGTTCGTCTCCGATCGGGGCGGGCAGGACAATCTGTGGGTGATGAATGCCGACGGCTCGAACGCGCGCATCCTCTATAGCGATCCCGTCATGCGGTTTACCGATCCGGCCTGGTCGCCGGACGGCAAGACCATTGTTGCCGTGCGCAATGTCGCCTCGCCGGGCCGCGGCTGGCATCGCCGCACCTGGGCACTCGCACTTGTGCCGGTCAGCGGCGGCAAGCCGCGCACCTTGCTGGCGGGCACATCCGACCAGTATTACGCGCCGACCTTCTCGCCCGATGGCCGCCATGTCTATTTCCACTCCGCCATCATGGCGTTCCGTGGCCTATCCATCTTCCAGTACCGCCAGAAGGTAAAACGCATCGAACTGGCAACCGGCAAGATCGAGACCATGACCAGTCCCGAACTGCCCGACACGACAAAAGACAAGATCGCCTCGCCCTGGGTGATGGCCTATCACGAGCTGCCGGACCGCTCGCCGGCCGAGATGGAGCCGCACCCCGATCCGTCAGGGCGCTATATCGCCTATGCTAGGGAAATGCCGGAGGACAATTATTTCTGGCGCCGCCACCATCTGAAAGGCACCACGGCGCTGGTGCTGCTCGATACACAGACCCGCACCGAGAAAGTGCTGGTCAATCCCGTCACGCGCGATGTTTCGCGCTCGCACGCCTATTACGTCGACACCCAGATGCCCGGCCATGACTGGACTCCCGACGGCAAGTCCGTCCTGTTCTGGCGCGAAGGCCATCTCTGGAAGGTCGATGTGGCGAGCAACGCTGTCACCCAGATTCCCTTCACGGCGCGCTACCAGCGCACTGTCAGCGAATTGGTCAAAGGCAAGCTCGACGCCGCCAATGCTGTCAATTTTACACCGCGGCTTTATCTGTGGCCGGCTTTGTCGCCCGATAAGCGCACACTGGTGTTCGCCGCCATCGGCCGCTTGTGGCGCAAGGACATGGTGGGCGACGGGGTAACCCCGCTGATCGCCGGTGATGGCAAGGGACCGGCCGAGATCACGCCCGCCTGGTCGCCGGACGGCAGCAAGCTCGCCTTCGCCACCTGGCATGATGAAAAACTCGGCGCGCTGAATGTCCTGGATGTCGCCAGCGGCAAGGTGGTGCATAGCTGTGCCGGCGCCACGGCCTTCATACATCCCAGATGGGAAAAGGGCGACACCCTGGTGGTGACCGCGCGCAGCGTCGCGCCGAACGATGGCTCGCCCTGGGAAGGCGGCAGCTGGGAATTGCGCCGCGTCAATCCGGCAGGCTGCACGCAGACCCGGATCGCACAACTGGTGTTCAGCCAACCGGCCGAAATCATGACCGATGGACGCATCTCCTATACCCGGCAGAGCCGCTCCAAAAATCCGATGGTGATGATGGAACCGTTCCCGGGCGATGACACGACCTCGCGCGTGTTCGAGGTGATCTCCGTTGCGCCGGGCGGCGGCGATGAGCGCGTACACGCGCTTTTCCCGCCGCGCAGCGGTGCGGGCAACAGCCCGATGCTGCGTCCCAATGGCGATGCCGTGCTGTTCGAGAGCGGCGAACGCCTGTTCCATCAGCGACTCTCCGCCTTCAGGCCGGGGGACATCATTCCGGTCCAACCCAATGACATGGCCAAGGGCCGCACCCGCCTGGACCCCAACGGCATTTCCAGCGCGACCTCGTTCAGCCCCAATGAAGTGCAGTTGATTTCCGGCAATCGTTTCGTGCTGGTCAACACCGCCACCGGCCAGAAAACGGAAACTCCGCTTCAGGTCACCGTGCCGAACGCGGCCGCGCCGGGCCGTCTGGCTTTGGTCGGCGCCAAAATCATCACCATGGAAGGCAGCCAGGTGATCGAAAAGGGCAACATCATTGTCGAGAAAGGCAAGATACTTTGCGTTGGTGAATGCCAGCCCGCCGCCGGCGATACCGTGATGAACATGGAAGGCAAGACCATTATCCCCGGCCTGATCGACATGCATGCGCATATCGTGCGCGGCGATGGTGCGGATGACGGCGTCGCCATGCGCCGCAACATGCGCCTGTCCATTGCGCTGGCCTATGGCGTGACGACGGTGCGCGATCCGTCGGGCAACAATATCAACCACCCGCTGCTGCGCGATCTGACCGAGGTCGGCTATACCCTCGGTCCGCGCACCTATGGCACCGGCCGCGTTGTTTCCGAAGGCGGGTTCATCGGGTTAGGGGATCACGTGCGCATCGACAACATGGAAGATGCCCGCTACCACGTTTCGGCGCGCCTGGCGGTGGGCGTCGAGTCCCTCAAGAACTTCCGTGTCGCCAACCGCAAGAAGCACCAGTTCCTGATCGAGGCGGCGCGGGAGCGCAACATGCCGGTGACGGCGGAAGGCGCCTCGCCGATCCTGGCCCTGGGCTTTGCCATGGACGGCCAGACCGGCTGGGAGCATGCCATCGCGGCGCTGCCTTTGTTCAAGGACATGACGACCTTCTTCGCCAAGACCGGCGTCACCCATTCGCCGACCATGACCATCATCGGCTGGCCAGACGGCACCCAGACCTATTTCCGGCCCTATGCGCTGCTGCAGAATGACCTGATGTACCGCTATGTCGCGTCCAAATCCTTCATTGACGGCCGCAATGCCCGTTCGATGGTGCAGCAGCCCAAGGAACGCTTCTGGCATCCGGTCTATGCCGAAGGTTCGGCCGACATCCAGCGCGCCGGCGGTTATGTGACGTCGGGCGAGCATGGCGAGCAGCCGGGTATCGGCACGCATTGGGACATCTGGACCTTTGCCGACGCCATGACCGAGATGGAGGCGCTGTATACCGCTACCGTGGCGGGGGCGCATTTCCTGGGGGCCCAGGACCAGATCGGTTCGCTCAAGGCGGGCAAGCTGGCCGATCTGGTGGTGCTCAACAACGATCCGATGCGCAACATCCGCAACACCACCGATATCGCCTATGTGATGACCGATGGCCGGCTGCTGCAGCGCTCCACGCTTGACCAAGTCTGGCCGCAGAAAGTGCCCATGGGATTTCGCCCTTGGTCGCGCGATGCCCATGCTAAGCCTTAAGCGCGATAAACAGGGTAGCGATGTTCGGTAAATTCAAGGGACAGCCGCGCGGCGTCTATGTGATGTTCGCCACGGAGTTCTGGGAGCGTTTCTCCTATTACGGCTTCATGGGCATCATGGTCCTGTTCATGGTCGACGACCCCGTTGCGGGTGGCCTTGGCTATGACAGAAGCCGCGCCCTGTTCCTGTTCGGCCTGTTCACCAGCTTCATGTGGTTCATGCCGCTGCTCGGCGGCTGGCTGGCCGACAGGTTCATGGGGCCGCGTCTCGCTGTGCTGCTCGGTTGTATCGGCCTGGCCGTGGGCAATTTCCTGCTGGCCGCATCCAGTTTCTCGGCCAAGGGCGGTCGCCCCGAAGCCGCCATGGGCTTTTTCGTGATCGGCATCCTCACGATGATCGCGGGCGCCGGCCTGTTCAAGTCGAATGCCTCGGCGCTGCTGGGCCAACTGTTCGGTCCCAACGATTCCCGGCGCGAAGCGGGGTTCATTCTCTTCTATATGGGCATCAACATGGGCGCGCTGTTCGCGCCATTCGGCGCTGGCACCGCCGGTGAGCGCATCGGCTGGGGCTGGGGTTTCCTGCTGGCGGGCGTCGGCATGCTGATCGGCTTTGTTATCTTCGCCTTTCAGGCCCGCCGCGCTTTCCCGGCAGTGGTTGCGACGCCGGCGGAAGCGGCCGCGCCCAAGGCCGTTATTGGCCGGGTGCTGATCGAATCCCAGCATGTGCATCTGATCCTGCTGATGGCTGTCTTCGCCACCCTCTATATGGCCGGTCAGCAGACCTATGGCGGTGTCATGAACCTGTATGCCGAGGAACGCGTCGACCGGATGGTGGGGGGCATGCTGATTCCCACCACCTGGTTCATGGCGCTCAACCCGCTGCTGGTGGTGTTGCTGGGCTCGACTGTCGCGGACCTGTGGCGCAAGCGCGCCGAAAAATCCCACCGCATCGTGTTTGTCGAAAAGGTCACGGTCGGGCTGCTGCTGATGAGCAGTTCCTTCCTTTTCATGATCGGGGTCGAGTATTGGGCGCCGCAGGCCGCTTCGCCGCTGGTGCTGGTCGTCTTCTATGTGCTGATCACCAGCGCCGAGCTTTGCGTGTTGCCCGCCGGCTTGGTCGAAGTCAGCCGCCGCTCACCCAAGGAGGTGATCGGCATCATGATGGGCGTCTGGATATTCACCATGGGTGGCGGCGCGTTCCTGGCCGGCCTGCTTGGCGCCTATGCCAACGAGCTTGGCAATATCGGCATCTTCGCCGTGCTGGCCGCAATCGGGCTGGTCTCGGCCGCAATCCTGGTCCCGATCGAATATGTCTTGCGCAAATCCAGCTACTGCGCGGTCATACAACCGGCGCGATAACAGAAGCGTCAGGCTTTCACATACTTATCGAACCACTCCAGCGTCCGCCGCCATGCTTCCTTGGCGGCGGTTTCGTCGTAGCGGGGCGTCGTATCGTTGTGAAAGCCGTGGTTCGCGCCGGTATAGATATGCCCTTCATGCGGCACACCGGCTTGGGTCAGCGCCGCGTCAAAGGCAGGCCATCCGGCATTGATGCGGGTATCCAGTTCGCCCATCTGGGCATTGATCGGGGCCTTGATTTTGGCCACGTCTTCGGCGCTGGGCTGCGAGCCATAGAAGGGCACGCCCGCCGCCAGGTCGGCGCCCATGCGCACCGCCAGATAGCCCACCACGCCGCCGCCAAGCAGAAGCCGACCGCGCCCATCTTGCCGGTGCTGTCGGGCCGGGTCTTCAGATAGACAGCCGCCGCATGCAGGTCTTCGCGCATCTTGGCGCCATCGACTGTGCGGAACAGCGCGCCGCCTTTTTCATCGTCGCCGGGATAGCCGCCGACCGAACTTAGCCCATCGGGCGCCAGCGCAATGTAACCGGCGGTCGCGAAACGCCGCGCCACGTCCTTGACGTAAGGGTTGAGGCCGCGATTTTCGTGGATCACGAGGATGGCCGGCAGCTTGCCGCGCGCAGCGGAGGGCCTGACCAGATAGCCGTCGATGCGGCTGTTGCCGGCCGGCGACGGTACGCTGACGGTTTGCGCCGTGATGCGCTTGTCGTCTTCGGGGACCTGGATTGCCCAAGCGTAATTGGGTCGCAGCATCTCCACCAGCGCCGCGGCGCTGACGGCGGCGGTGGCGAATTTTCCCGCCCCGGCGATGAACTCGCGGCGGCCGATGCCGCCATGCACATAGGAATCCAGCAGATTGAGAAGTTCCTGCGGAAAATCGGACGCCTTCTTGCGTTCCTTTTGGCCTTCTCATTGTCCATGGCCGTCTCCTGGTTCAGGTTATTGCTTGAGCCGGTAGGCGATGAAGCTGTCGCTTACCCCGGTGCGGAATCCGCCGCTGCCGCCCGCTGCGATAAGCACATATTGCCGCCCGTCCTTGCCCAGATAGGTCATGGGCGTGGCATGGCCGCCGGCGGGAAGCTTCACCTTCCACAATTCCTTGCCGCTGGCTTCGTCGATTGCCCGGAAGTGGCCGTCCTGGCTGGCGCCGATGAAGATCACCCCGCCCGCTGTGACGATGGAGCCGCCAATATTGGGCGCGCCGAGGTTGAATGGCAGGCCCAGGGCAATGTTGAACGGCCCGCTGTTGGAGGCATCGCCGAAGGGCCTATGCCACAGCACCTTGCGCGTTTTCAGCTCGATGGCGGTGAGATAGCCGTAAGGCGGCCGCTGGCAGGGAATGGCCAGATGGGGCGTCAGGAAGCCGGTAAAGCGGATGGCATAGGGCGTGCCCTCCATCGCCCCGGCGTTGCTGCCCTTGTAGGGATTGGCGAGTGCGCGCGCCGAGCCGCGGGGAAAGATGTTTTCCTTGTCGGCCTGCTCTCGGGGGACCAGCTCATCCCAGTCGGCCATCAGGTTGGAATTGACGATCAGGATGCCGCGATCCTCGTCCACCGAGACGCTGCCCCAGTCGATGCCGCCCAGCTCGCCAGGGGTGCGGATGGAAACGCCCACCCGCAGAGGCGTGTACATGCCCTGATAGCGCGCCTGGCGGAAGCGGATGCGGCAGTAAAGCTGGTCGAAGGGCGTCATGCCCCACATGTCGGCTTCCTGTAGCCTCGGCCCGGAGAAATCCGGAAATTCGACTGAGAAGGGCTGTGTCGGAGCGGAACGCTCGCCCGGCACATCCGATGCCGGGATCGGCCGTTCCTCGACTTTCGTCAACGGCTTGCCGGTGCGGCGATCCAGCACAAACACCTGTCCCGTCTTGGTGGGCAGGATCAGGGCAGGCGCGCTGCCATTCGCCATGGGGAAATCCACCAGCACCGGCTGGGCACCAAGGTCGTAATCCCAAAGGTCGCGATGGATGGCCTGGAAGGTCCAGCGCACCGCGCCGGTATCGGCGTCCAGCGCCACGACCGCGCTGGTGAAACGGTCGGTCTCGGGCGTGCGGTGGGCGCCATAATAGTCGGGGCTGCCATTGCCCATCGGGACATAGATCATTCCCAGCGCTTCATCGCCGCTGAACACGGTCCAGCTGTTGGGCGTGGACGGCGTATAGGTCTTGCCGGGCGCGGGCGGCGCCGTATCGTCAGGGCGGCCGGGATCGAACGCCCATTTCAGCTTGCCGGTGACCGCGTCATAACCGCGAATGACACCCGGCGGCACATCCACCGCCTGGTTGTCCACGACAAAGGCGCCGATCACGGCGGTGCCATGCACGATGGCGGGCGGCGAAGTCGGATTGCTCCAGCCTTCCGGGAATTGCCCCATACCCTCTTTAAGGTCGGCGGCGCCATTGGTGCCGAAGCTGCGGCAGGGCGCGCCGGTCCTGGCGTCCAGCGCGATCAGCCGGTTGTCGGCGGTGCCGAGCAGAAGCCGGGTGGGACATTCGCCTTGGCCGCCCGGCACGCGGAAGAACGACACGCCACGACAGACGCCGCGATTGCCCAGCGCCGGATTGATTTTGGGATCATACCGCCAGATTTCCTTGCCGGTGACAGGATCGAGGGCGAACACGGCATTGTAGCCGGTGCAGGCATAGAGCGTGCCGTCCACCATCAGGGGTGTGACTTCCAGCAGGTCGGCGGAAAGCTTGCCGCGCGGGCGAAGGCCGGAATTGTAGACCCAGGCCTGTTCCAGATTGCCGGCATTGGCCGGAGTGATTTGGGCAAGCCTGGAATAGCGCGTGCCGGCTTGAGTCTTGCCGTAATGAGTCCATTCGCCGTCGTCTGCGGCTTTCACTATGGCCAGTTGGGTGGGCGGAGGCGCAGCGAGCAGCTGGATCGCCGCCCAGACGGCTGCGCTGGTGGCTGCAACCGCGAAGATCACGACAAGCATCGCCATCACAGGCTTCAAGGTGGAACGCTCCGCGCCGCCGATCCGCGACAGCAACCACACCACCAGGGCCAGGATCGCCAGATAGACCAGGCGCGGCATCAGCGCCCAGCCGTCGAGGCCCACTTCCCACAGCGACCACACAGCAGTTCCCAGAAGGACCAGCCACAAGAGCTGGGTTCCGGCACGGTCACGGCGCAGGACGAGCCAGGCGCTCAGCAGCACCAGCAGGCCAGTGGTGATGTAATAGAATGAGCCGCCCAGAGCTGCGAGATAAAGTCCCGGCAGTGCCAGCCCAAGCCCCGTGATCAAGAGTACGATAAACGACAAAATCCGCATGTTGCCCCGCGGCTGATAGCTATTTCCCGCGCGCAATCTCGCACACTGTCAACCTGAGCGAAAGCGCGGCTTTGCCCCGTTATCAGGCCAGAGACGCCTCCCCAAAGCCGTCGCTGGGGCCATTGGGGCCGGTAATGACGTTGCGAAACCGCGTACTGTGAAATACCGGCGGCTTTGTTTCGAGCATCCACAACATCGCGACATCGCGGGTCAGTATGGTCTGGATGCGGCTGTAATGACGCTGCGCCACGCCATGATCGATGGCCGCCGAAGCCTGGGCGAACAGGGTGTCTATTTCCGGATTGACGTAACCTTGAACGTTGGTCGAGGGAACGCCCTTGCGGATATTGGACGCCATGAAGAGGCGCGACATGCCGATGGCGGGATCGCCGAACATGCCATAGCTGATCCAGCACAGATCGAAATCCCAGTTGCCGTTGCGCCGGGTAAAGGTGGCCCAGTCGGTGGACTGCAGTTCGACCTCAAGTCCCACTTCGCCCAAGGCCTGCTTGGTATAATGCGCGAAGCGGGTCCAGGCGCCGCCGCCGTCGGGCAGCATCATCAGGCCGAGCTTTGCCCGCACACCGCCGGCTTTGGGTTTCAATCCCATCTCGTCCAGCAGGGCGCGGGCGCGGGCCGGATCGAACGGATATTTGACGATGGCCTTTTCATCATGATAGGGCGCGGCCGAGGGAATGGGCCCATGGGCGACCTTGCCGGAGCCAAAATTCAGGCCCTGGACCAGGAAGTCCCGGTTGATGGCGTGCATGATCGAGGCCCGGAAGCGCCGGTCATGAAAGGGCGCGCGGCGCTGGTTGATTTCCATCAGCCCGATTTCGCCATCGCCGTCATAGGCGTTGGTAATGTGCTTCAGGCCGGGCTGGATGCGCAGCCGCGACATCACCACGGTATCGACGGCATCGCCAAACCCGATGTCAATCGCGCCGGATTCCAGGGCCACCATCCGTTGCTCCGCCGCAGGCACAATCCGGAAATAAATCTCATCGAGGAACGGCCGGTTCGGGCGCCAATAGCGTTCATTGCGCACCAGATGAATGAATTGCCCGCGCGACCATTGCTTGAACTTGAACGGGCCGGTGCCGACCGGCTTGTTGTTGAAGGGATTGGTTCGAAAGTCGGTGCCTTCATATATATGCGCCGGCATCATGGGGCCGGACGAGGCCATGAACGACAGCAAAAACGCGTTGAACGGCTCTTTCAGCCGGTATTCCACGGTCAAAGAGTCCAACGCCCGGATGCTTTCGCAATGGCTGAGGGCCGCCCGGCTGCGGGTGTTCAGCTGGCGCAGCATGACGTCACTGCTGAAGACGACATCGCGCGACGTGAAAGGCGCGCCGTCATGCCAGACCACGCCGGGCTGCAGATGAAATGTGTAGGTCCGGCCGTCGGGCGATATTTCGAAGCCCCTCGCCAGGTTCGGGCGCGGCTTGAACTTCCAGTCCAGCAGCAGCAGGGATTCATTGATGTTGCTGCAGATCTGCTGCGTCAGGCGGAAATTGTATAAGGGATAGTTCAGGGTCGCCGGCTCGGACGCCATCATGGCGTTGAGCGTGCCATGACCCTGCTGCGCCCATGCAGGATGCGGAACGCCGAGGAGGGGCGCGGCTGCCGCGGCTCTTAATATCGCGCGGCGATCCAGAGTCTATCCTTCCATATTGTCGAGGGGCATCTGGTCGAGCGGGAATACCGGCCGCCGGATCCGCTTGTAGGGCAGGCGGCCGAGGTCCGACGTGCAGGGGCCGTTTGTTCTGACGGTGAAACTGTCAGAGGCGATTTTTTCATAGGCTCGGCGGTGCCCCACCGCGGCCTTGACCCCGATCATGGTCAGCTTTTCCGGATCGATGCCCTGGCTGCGCCATTGCCCCAGGTCCATCGGCGCCAGCCGCTTGCTGGTCAACAAAATGGTCAGGCCCCGATGCCGCACAACGGCGCAAGGACCCATATCGATGCTGTGTCCCAGCACCACGATCTGGCTTTGCAGGTCTTCCAGTTCAAAACGGCCATCGCTGCGGGATACCAGTTCGACATCCAGGGTGACCGGCCCAAGGTCCAGCCGGCTGCCCTTGCCGCCAATGCTCAGTGTTTTGCGTCCGCCGACCGGAATGGCCTGGAGCGCCGCAACCGCTTCGGGGTCGGCCATCACCACGCCGGCGCCGTCCACATCATGCTTCAGCAGGGCGCGCATCACATCGGTGCAGTCGCCCGGCCCACCGCCGCCGATATTGTCGGCGGGTTCAACCAGCAGCACCGGGCCGTCGCCGCGCGGTATGAAATCGCGCACAACCTGATCCAGGTCATGCTCTGGGGGAATCCCCTCCTGGCGCAGTTCCCAGGCGATCTTCGCCAGCACGCGCAACCCCGCCTTGGCCGCATCCGCGTCGCCTTCCGTCACGATGCTGAAGGCAACACCGGCATCATGGACATCGGCATAGGCGTAGCCAGCCGACACATTCACCGCCAGGACGCCCGGAATTTCGCGTTCCATCCGGCGGGCCGCGGCTTCCAGGGCATGCATGGCGCCGTCCCGGGTTCCGGTGCCGGTGGGTGGCCAGACAATGGGTGTCACCAGCACGTGCTGGCGGGGGCGTATGCCTGTCCGGAGGCACCGCGCCAGCAGCTCCGTCGCGCGCACGGCGCTCTCATAGGTGTCGTCATGGGGGCATTCGCGATAGCAGACCAGGCCGTCGGACAGATCGCCCATTTTTTGTGTCAGCGTGGCATGGAGATCGAACACCCCGAATATCGGCAATTGGGCGGCGCCCGGCAGGGCACGGATGCGCGCGAGCAACTCGCCGTCAGGATCTTCCAGCTCGGTCGTCACCATCGCGCCATGCAGCGACAGAAAAATCCCGTCCAGGCCATCCGCCAGCGCGGTGACCAGGACGGGCCTTATGTCGTCCCAGAAACTTTCGAAGACGGCGTGTTCGACCATGCCTGATGCACCGCACAGATAGTTGGCGGCGGCCACGACCTCCCAGCCTTCCCGCGCGGCGGTGGTAAGGAAGCCATCGACCTGCGAGCCGTCACCAATCCGGTCCAGCAAGGCCTGACCGCGATGGATGAGGAAATCCGCGATGCCGGTACGATCATCCGTGAAGCTGTGGGTCTCGTGAAAGATTCCGGCGAGGAAGATTCTGGTCATGAGTTGGTTGATCGCGCTGCGCTTCTCCAGCGATAGTGTAGCAGGCAATTTTGAAGCCGCGCGCGTTGCTTCACAAGAAAATACCGAATAAAATCAGCCTGTTGGGGCCGCCTGTTGTTGGCGCGCGGTCAGGATCTCAGGCGATGGCCAGACGGAAGGCATAAAAATTCGCATAGCGTTGCCGGGCGCGCGCATCTGCTGCCAGGCCCCGTTCGCGGCACCATGCTGGGAAGCGGCCGGGATCGATCTTAACCTTGAGTGCGTTCTGGCCAGCCTCTTCGATTGCCTGAATTCTGCTTTGCGCGTCTTCTCGCCAGTCGCGGAAATCGAGCGGCATTGTTTCCTTGTCCGCCATCTGGAAACGGCAACTTCCATACGATTCGGGCGTGAACCAGGGCACCCCGATAATCTTGTGCGGACGAGTCATGGGATGCACCTAGCGGCGAAGTTGATCCCGGGCCTGAAGCAGCCGGTGATGGGCCTCAACTTCCAATGTGCTCGGCGGCACGAAGCTGCCGGGGCGCACAAAGGGCATCAGCACATGCTTGGCGGCCCGCTGCGTCTTCTGGAGATAACGCGCTTTTTCGCGCGCACCCTCCTGGCTGGCCGCCTGGATCGGTATCTGCTGAAACACCCGTCCTTCGTCGTCGAACATGTAAAGATCGAACAGCCGCATCGCCCCACCCTTCGCCGTTGGTTTGCGACAGTGAGAATGCGCGCGCAGCGGCATGGGGCCATTGGAAAAAAATTTAATAGTAACCGAATCAATAAATGCGAAGCCCGAGCGTGGACGAATCCGGGCACCGGCATGGGTGAATTCGGCCATATTCTCGTAAGGCATATTGACGTGCGTGCGTACAGGTCAAGCATCAGGTTCGATCAGTCACAGGGCTGAAATTCCCGCTTCAGAACAGGTCGCTTGCGCTGCGGTCCTGCACGAATTAAAGCAACATGAACAACCCACCACAGCAGGTCACGTCAGCGGCTCGAAAGAGGGCTGGCCGTCAATCAGGAAGTTCATGGCACACGGCACTGTTAAATTCTTCAATGTTGCTAAGGGCTTCGGTTTTATTACGGCGGATGAGGGGGGCAAGGATGTGTTTGTTCCCGCTGCTTCCATCACGGCAGCCAGCATACCGGGCCTGAACGCAGGCCAGCGCGTCTCTTTCGAGGCCGAGCCGGACAAGAAAGGTCCCAAGGCCGTCAATTTGAAAGTGTTGGCCGACGCCCCTGCACCTACGCCCAGAGCGGAAAAGGTGGCTCCGGCCGCGAAGGAACAGGCCAAGCCGGGCCTGACAATCTATATGGATCCTGATTGCGATGAGGCCAGTGACGTGCTCGCGGAACTTCGCGATGCCGGGCATGAACCCCATATGGTGGACTATATCGCCACCCCGCCGACGGGGGAGGAGCTCCGGCGGCTGTCCATGCTCCTGCGCGACAGCAATCAGAGCCTGGTTCGCAAATACGAGCCGCTGTTCCTGGAACTTCGGCTGGATGACAGGTTCATCAGCGACACGGAATTCTGGGGCGCGATCCATGAACACCCGTCGTTGATCCATGGGCCGGTGGTGGCCACCGCGACCAGGGCCAGCATTTGCCGTTCCGCAGAGTCTGTTGAATCGTTTTTGGCGGCCGTCTCGACCGGGGAAGCACCGCCGGTCGCCAAGCCGAAAGGCTTGTCGCCCCGCTTGCTGCAACTGGTCGCGGGCGGTGCCGTGACGCCGCGCGTCGTCGAGGCAGTGGTTGAAAGGCCGCTGCGCAAACCTGCCGAGAATGCGCCGGAGAAAATAGCGGTGGCGGAAATTGTTCCGGCAAAGGCGAAGATTGTGCTTGGGCCCAGGAAGACCGTGGCAGCCCCCCAGGCAAAGGTGGAGACCAAAGCGGTGGCCAAGACCAAAGCCGTGGTGAAGGCCAAAGCGCCGGCAAAAAAAGCCGATTCCAAGCCCGCCAAAAAACCGGAGCGTGCGGCGAAGAAATAGCGCCGCGTATCAACGCCGCCGGTGCGGTTATTGGGTGGGCTGGCTGGGCTTTGTCCAGGAACCGCCGCTATCGCGTTCCGGTTCTGCAAAATACTGGAAGATCGGGGCGCCACAGCGGCAATTCATATTGGTCGCGCCGGGCGGCTTGTTGCGGCCAACAGGTACGCCGTGGGGCGTACCGCACGCGGGACAGGTCCTGAAAATTTCGGCCACTGCGATCCCGCGTGCTGATAGGCGTTATTAGGAGGCGGCTCAAAGCGGATGGTGATCGACGGTGCGCCCGTATCCAGCCGCGCCCCCGGCAGGCCGGCATAGGCCCAGACAATACAGGCTATGAAAACCGCCTCGGCGGCGATCACAACCAGGGCGGCGCGGATGGAAATCTGGTTTTTCATGACGGCGGCTGACCTGGTGACATCGTGACTGAGGGCCGCCAGTGATGGCGATGAAGAAACCTATGAGGTTGTTCCGTTCTTGATAAGCCGCGCCCGCGATAGTGCAGGGGATAATTCCTGAGTATCATGCGATGGTGCAGCTAACAGTCTGATTTGGCGACAGTCTTTCCTGCCTACGCCTTAACCAACATCAAAGATTCTCGCCGTCGAAAAGCATTTCCCTTTCGCGGCCAAGTCTGCCGACGAAAAAATCTTCTGGGCGAGAGGCTTGGCGGTAACTGCATCATCGCGAAAGCGGTGCTGTAAGGACGACCGCAATCCGGAATAACCAGGGCGAAAAATCCCGATTGTATTCAGTCGGTTGAGTTATCCCGCCGGTTGCTTCGCCCATAAACATAAGACGTCTGGAAGATTTCCCCCAACGCGATACCATCGCGCGAAGTATCGCGGACGTTCCGCTTGTATCTGCGGGCAAGAAAAATAATTTTCCGGGGGTTCTATCCATGACCAAACTGACGCGCCGTGCATCCTTGATGGTGATGGCGGCGGTATCCGCCCTGACGGCGCTGGCCAAGCTTCCGGCCCAGGCACTGACCAGCCTGACCGCGCGCCCCCGTCGTCCCGTCACCAATGAAGACAAGGGCCATGCCCTGACCCTGGCGGCGTCCAACAAGACCATCGTCGGCTATGGTGACCAGATCACGGTGCGGCCGGGCGAGAAGATCACTTTCTTCGCCAGCACCTATGCGCCGGGCGACTATCGGGCCTCGTTGGTGCGGGTCATCAATGGCGACACGCTGTCGGGCGCCGGCCGTTTCCGGGTGGACCCCGTGGCCGCCGATTTCGCGCGCACCTACAAGGGCGCGGAGCAGAAGACCTGGCCGGGCTCTTATGTGACCTTCGACAAGACCGCGCCGTCCGCCATCGCCAGCACCCGGCAAAGCTTTTCGGTGATGGCGCTGATCAAGCCGACCATGCCCGGCAAGGGTATCCAGTTTGTCGTGTCGCAATGGAACCAGACGGGCAAGATCGGCTGGGCCATCGGCATCGATGAACGCGGCGAAGGTGCGCTGTGGGTCGGGCAGGGGGGCGGCAAGTCCTTCAAGCTGCGCACCTCGCGCTACATCCAGCCGGGACACTGGACCATGCTGTGCGCCTCGTTCGATGCGCTCACCGGCGAATGGCGGGTCTATGACGTGTTGCTGACCGATCCCAATTTCCCGCTCGACCATCCCGCCGATCCGCTGCACTACATTTTTGGCACCAGAAGGCTTGCGCCGGACTGGACCATCGCCGCCGGGACGCCGATGCGCTTTGCCGCCGGCTGCGGCGAGACCATGGCGAACGGACAGCCCGCGCCTTTCGCATTGTTCAACGGCCGCATCGACGGGGTCAGGATATCCGGAAAAGCCCTGTCGGCGGTTGATATGATCCGCATCGCGCGCACACCAAAATACGAAGACATCACGGTGGCCGACGATGTGCGCGGATTCTGGGATTTCTCGCGCGGCATCGGTAACTTTGTCGTGCATGACACCACCGCCCAGGCCTGGCATGGGCGCAGCGTCAACTGGCCCCAGCGCGCGCTGAAGGGCTATCACTGGAAGACCAGCAAGGACTGGCGCCTGCAGCCGGTCGAATTCTCGGCGATGTATTTTCGAGAAGACGATCTTATGGACGCGGAGTGGACGCCCAGCTTCACCTATACGGTGCCGCAGGGCCTGCGCAGCGGCATCTATGCGGTTCATCTGCGGCACGGCAAGTCCGAACATTATGTGCCGTTCTTCGTCTCGCCGCCCAAGGGCACCGTCACCGCGCCCACGGCCTTCCTGGTGCCGACCACTACCTATCTCGCCTACAGCAACTGGACGCGCAATTTCTGCCAGCTGGAGCGTTATCCGGCGTTCCACTTCAATGGTGACGATATCGATTTCCTGATGCAGCATCCCGAATTCGGGCGCAGCCTGTATGACCAGCACATCGATGGCTCGATGGTCACCCGTTCGTCCTGGCGGCGTCCCCTGTTGACCGTCACCTTGAAAAGCTGGCTGCATATCCTCAATTCCGACACCCAGATCGTGGACTGGCTGGAACATGAGAAGATGCCCTACGACATCATCACCGACGATCTTCTGCACAAGGACGGCATCGGCCTTCTTTCCGGCTACCGCACGGTGATGACGGGCCAGCATCCGGAGTATCAGTCGCCGGAGATATTCACGGCCATGGAACAGTATCTGGGCCGCGGCGGACGGGTGATGTATCTGGGCGGCAATGGCTTTCGCAATCCCACCGCTTGGCGCAATGACGGCATTCCCGCCGTCGAACTGCGGCGCCTGAACGAGACCTACTGGACGCCGCAGAATTTCGAAGGCGAGCGGCGCGACGAACTGGATGGCGTCGACAATTTGGAATGGGACCATAACTGGACGGCGCGAAACCTTGGCCTTCAGTATGTCGCCACCACCTTCCAGTCGGGCAACAGCTATTACCGTGTGCTGCCGGAGTCGCAGAACCCGCGCGCGCGATTCATCTTTGAAGGCGTGAAGAACGAGATCATCGGTGACTACGGTACCCATTTCGCGGGCGCCGCGGGCGACGAGGTGGACCGGCTGGATTTCAAGGCGGGCTCGCCCAAGCACACGCTGCACCTGGCCAAGTCGGAGGGTTTTCCCATTCCGCACTGGGCCAACGCTGAGCAGGCAGCCAAGTTGCGCACCGACTATGACGACCGGCAATACGCCTCTATCGTCTTCTTCGAGACCAAGTCAGGCGGCGCGGTCTTTTCGGTCGGCTCGATGGCCTATATCGGTTCGCTGAACCATAACGGCTTCGACAACGACATCGCCCGGATCACCACCAATGTGCTCCGGCGGTTCTCCGATCCCCAGCCCTTCAAGATGCCCCCGACTTAGGCCCAGGCTTAAGGCAGGGCAAACACTACCAGGCTGTCGCCGCCGGGCGGGGCGTAGATCGCTGTCCCGCCCGTCGCCATCACCGCGACATACTGCTTGCCGCTTTTGCCGGTGAAGGTCGACGGTGTCGCCGTCGCGGCAAAGTCGAGCTTGTGCGACCAGAGCAGCTTGCCGGTCTTGCTGTCGAACGCCCGGAACCAGGCATCGTCCGTGCCACCGATAAAGGTCAGGCCCGATGCCGTCAGAGTGGGGCCGCCATTGCTGGGCCGGCCTGTATCGCGCTTGCCTTCCGGAAATTTGTCGGTGGTGCCCAGATTGACGCGCCAGGCGATCTTTCCGGTGTTCACGTCCACGGCGGTCAGATGACCCCAGGGTGGCTGCTGGCAGGGATTCTGATCCTTGTCCACGAAGTGCGCGGTGGTGAAGCCCCACTTGCCCTGTTTGTCCTTGACCAGTTTTTCCACATAGCCAAGGCTGTTGGTGCTGATGATGTAATAGCCGAGCGCGGAGTCAAAACCGCCGCCTGCCCATTCCGCACCGCCTTCACCGCCGGGAAAGCGGATCATCGGCCGGTCGAACGGGATGGGTTCGAAGCGCTTGCTGGGCCGCAGATTTTCCCGGGCGTTCCAGGCCTTGCAATAGGCATTGAGTTCCGGCGTCACCGTGGCGATCTCGTCGAAGGAAAAATCCATCCGCGCCAAGGGCGGTGTGACCGCCGGCATCGGCTGTGTCGGCCAGGCCTGCTCGCCTTCCACCGGGCTGGGGGGCACCGGCACATCGGTTACGCCATGGATCGGCTTGCCTGTGACGCGGTCAAGGATGAACAGCAGCGCCGACTTGGTGATGGCGGCGATGGCGGGAATGGTCTTGCCATCCTTTTTCACCTCCAAGAGCGTTGGCGGTGAGCTGAAGTCCCAGTCCCAGATCTCGTGGGGATTGAGCTGGAAATGCCAGAGATATTTTCCGGTGGTGGCGTCGGCGGCGACCAGCGAATTGGCGAAGAGGTTGGCGCCGTGGCGGTCGCCGCCATAGCGGTCGAAGGCCGGCGCGCCGAACGGCATGTAGACAATGCCCCGGTCCGGATCGACGGTGACGATATTCCACACATTGACGCCGGAGCGCCGGGCCCAGCTGTCGCCCTTCCATGTGTCGTTGCCCAATTCGCCAGTGCGCGGGACGGAGCGGAACTGCCAGACCAGGCGTCCGTCGCGCGCATCCCAAGCCCTGACATCGCCGGCCGGTCCCTGGGGCTTTTCACCGACAGCCGAACCGATAATGATCAGGTTCTTGTAGATGGTGGGCGCGGAGCTGTAGCGGTACGCGGCCTTCGGAAAGCCGTTCATGATTTCCGGCGTCTTGGTCTCGAGAATGCCGTTGCTGCCGAATTTCTCCGTCGGGTGGCCGGTCTTTGCCGACAGGGATATGATCCGGCCCCTGCTGGTGCCAAAGATGACCGCCGCGTCGTGGATGCTGTCGCCGGCCCAGTAACCGATGCCGCGGATCGGCGTCTGTTCGCCTTCGGGCAGGCTGTAGGACCAGACCTGCTTGCCGCTATCAACGTCCATCGCGACTACGCGTGCATAGGGCGTCGAGAAATACATTACCCCGTCAACCACCAGTGGCGTGGTCTCCGAACCCGGCGTGCGGGGCGACGGCGGCGCCGACGGATCGTATTTGGGGTTCATGTGATGGGTCCAGACCACCTTCAGCTTTGCGACATTGCCGGGGGCGATCTGGGTCAGCGGGGAATAGCGCTGGCTGCCGACATCGCGTCCGACGCTGCTCCAGTCACCAGGCCCGGCGGCCAGGGCCGGTATTGCCAAAAACAGGGACATAAGGGGAAGAACGCGTTTCATCGGGCCGCCATGCATGGACGCTGCGGCTCAGCTTATATCACCTGTTCCCGTCCAAGGGGGCGGTCCGGCAAGGAGTTTCAACAGGCATGAAATTCCAGTAGAAATAGCGGCTTGTTATGGCTTGCGGAGCGGACGATGTTTGACCAGTTGATGCGCATGCTCAAATCGCCCGAAGCCTCGCGCCGGCCCGACCTGCGCCTGTCGGTGGCAGTCCTGCTGCTGGAAGCGGCGCGTCAGGACGACCAGTTCGATTCCGCCGAACGCGCGGTGATCGCGCAATTGCTGACGCGCAAATTCGACCTGACGCCGGACGAGTGCTCCGTGCTGCTCGAGGCGGGCGAGGTGCGCGCGGCGCAGATGGTGCAACTGCATGGCCATACCAGCGAGGTGTTCGAGCAGATGACGTCTGAGGAGCGTGTCGGCATGGTCGAGATGCTGTGGGAAGTGGCCTATGCCGATGGCGTGCTGGACCCGGAAGAAGATCTGCTGATCCGCCGTGTCGCCGGCCTGATCCATGTCACCGACCGCGAACGCGTAGTGGCGCGACAACAGTTGCTGACGCGTCTGGGGCGCACACTGTGAAGCTGACGCGCCGCGCAATGGTCGGTGCAGGCGCGGGACTCGTCTTGCTGTCTTCTCGTGCCCACGCCGCCGGTCAGATTTTCACCGTGATCGGAACGGGCGTTGCGGGTAGCGCTATTGATGATGAGCCGGTCAAGACGGCAAGGATCAATAATCCCTTCGGCGTGTTGTTCGGTCCTGATGGCTTGCTCTATTGGGCCGATTTCGGCAGCGACCGGGTGCTTAAGCTAAGGAACGGGTTTGTGTCCGTGGTCGCGGGCAGCGGCGTGAAGGGCCATGCCGGCGATGGCGGACCAGCATGGGCGGCGCAGCTCAGCGCGCCGCACGAGATACGTTTCGACAGCAAGGGCAATATGCTGGTCGCTGAACGCGACGCGCATGTCGTTCGGTTTATGGATGGCCGCACCAGCATCCTCTCGACCCTGGTGGGGACCGGGATGCCGGGCTTCGGCGGCGATAATGGCCCCGCCGGGATGGCGCAGCTGCGGCAACCGCACAGCATCGCGCTGGACAAGGATGACAATCTTTATATCTGCGATATCCAGAACAACCGCGTGCGCCGCCGGGACGCCGCCACGGGAGTCATAACCACCTTTGTTGGAACAGGTGAGACGGCGGACACGCCGGATGCAGCGCCGCTGAACGCGCCGTTGCGCGGTCCGCGCTCGATCGACATCGGACCGGACGGCACGATGTATCTGATCCTGCGCGAGGGCAACAAGGTCTTCAGCATCGATCCGGACCGGCGCATTATGCGGCGCATCGCTGGCACCGGCGAGAAGGGCCATACGGGTGATGGCGGTCCGGCCCGCGATGCCACATTCAACGGACCCAAAGGCATCGCTTACGCGCCGGATGGAAGTCTCTATATTTCCGACACCGAAAACCACGTCATTCGTCGCGTGTCGTTGCGGGACGGGACCATTTCCACGGTGGTGGGGACCGGCATGCGGGGCGACGGGCCGGGCGGCGATCCGCTGCGCTGCGCCCTGGCGCGCCCGCACGGCATCACGTTGCGCGATGGCGTGCTGTACATCGGGGATTCGGAGAATCATCGCATCCGTGCGCTTCACATCTGAAAAATGATGTTCCAAGCGGTTCCCCAGCCAACGGTGTGCTAGAGTCCGGCAACAGAAAGCAGGAGTGCGTGGCGATGGTGAAGAAGTACACGGACGCTGAACTGGTCGAACGCATGAAATCCCCGGGATGGGGTCTCAAAGACAAAAGCGTGACGGGCACGCTCGAGGATTTGGCGAAGGTCGCGCATGCGAGACATCAGGGTGGAGAAGCGCCCGGATTGATCGAAGAACTGGAAACATCCGTCGAACTGGAAATGATCCAGATCCAGTTGTTGTGGCGCCAGCTTGGACTGCCGGTCTAACGGCTGGACGCCAGTCTTTCGCGCATCCTGTCCAGCAGACCGACCTGTTCGCGCACCCGGCCGCCATATTCGCGGTTGAGCGCAACGATCAGGAAGCAGAGCAGCAAGGCCGCCACGCTGCCGAACACCGCAAGGATCAGCTTGCCCGCCGCCAGCCAGCCTTCGACTAGCTGGACATACAAGGTACGATTGCTTCCAGCCAGGGCGGCGGCGCGTTCAGTGCGGCGGCTTCCATGACAGCCCCCCAAGGTTTTGTGCGATGGCTTCATAAAGTGCGCGCGCGGCCCTGGCCGATTCCCGCAGCGCCTGCTGGCCGGATTTTTCCAGCCGGTAATGGCGGCGCGAACGCCCGCCGCGCTCCGCCGTCGGCTTCGACAGCCAGGAGGCGATCAGCTTCTTGTCTTCCATCCGGTCCAGCGTGGCATAGACCGCGCCGCGCGTGACCTTTTTGGGCCGCGAGAGTTTCTCGACCTTGGCATGGATGGTGACGCCATAGGCATTGTCGCCCAGCGCCAGCACGGCGGTGAGGACGATCTGCTCGAACTGGCCCAGCGAAACCACCATTTGATATACAGAGTAGATATTATGGCCGCTCGCCGTCAAGGCCGCTCCGGGGTGTTTCACGGCCCGGTTTCCTGCTAAGTGTCTGGGCGAACCAACCGCCCGGACCCGCAGCGTGCCGCCACTTTCCATTCACGATCTCACCCCCATCAAGCAGGGCGGCAACGCGGCCACGACCTTCCGCGAGACCCTTGAGCTTGCCCGGCACGCGGAAATCCTGGGCTACAAGCGCTACTGGCTGGTGGAACACCACAACACCGCCGGGGTGGCCGGGTCGGCCACCGCCGTGGTGATAGGCCATGTCGCGGCGGGCACCAGCAGCATCCGGGTTGGCGCAGGCGGCATCATGCTGCCCAACCATGCGCCGCTGATGGTGGCCGAACAGTTCGGCACTCTGGCGGCGCTGTATCCCGGCCGCATCGATCTTGGCCTGGGGCGCGGCATCAACAGCGATCCGGCCACCATGCAGGCGCTGCGGCGCATTCCCGGCGACATGGAGGAATTTCCCCGCGACGTGCAGGAGCTGCTCTCTTATCTGCGTGCCGCCGCGCCGGGCCAGGCAGTACGCGCCGTTCCGGGCGAGAATTCCAATGTCCCGGTCTGGATTCTGGGCACCAGTCTGGGCGGCGCCCAGCTGGCGGCGAGCCTGGGACTGGCCTTCGCCTTCGGCTCGCATTTCGCGCCTGACCAATTGGACGTGGCGTTGGCCGCCTATCGCGGACGCTTCGTGCCGTCGGCGCAATCTCCCAAGCCACAGGTGATGCTGTCGGTCGCGGTAGTTTGCGCTGACACGGATGAAGAAGCGCGTTTCCTGTTCTCATCGGCGCAGCAGGTCAGCGACGGTCCGCTGCCGCCGCCGATCCCCGATTACGAACAACGGCTGGACCAGCAGCGCCTGGCGCTGATCCGCAAGGTGATGCGTCATTCGCTGGTCGGTTCGCCGGACACGGTGGCCAAGGGCCTGGCCGATTTCATCGCCCGTTATCGGCCGGACGAAGTGATTGTCACGTCGCAAATCTTCGACCATGCGGCGCGGCTGAAATCCTTCGCGCTGCTGGCCCAGGCCTGTCCGCCCGCCGGTTAACGCGGCATGGGCGTATAAGGCCCCGGGCGCATGTCCTGGAACGGCGGCGCCGGCTTGGTCGGATCATAACTTTCCACGTCCACCGAACCCGGCGCCACGGCGATGGTGCCGCCCGGCTCGTTGGCATAAGGCTGGCCGTTGGGGTTGCCGGGCGGTCCCGCGCAGGCGCTGAGAGCCAAAGCAGCCAGGGCAATGCCGGCAATTTGAAATTTCATGGTTTGAATCCCGTCCAAATATCGTCGGGTGGGAACAATTCGGCGCCGCTTTGGGTTCCGCCGCCCTTGGCAAGGCGGGGCGGCAGGGGGTTAAATGTCCGAAAAATCGGGGAATTCAATGAAACGTCGTCTGCTCGTCCTGGCCCTGCTGGCCACCACCCTGCCTGCCACCGCACAGACACCGGCTCCGACGGCCCCGGCAGCCGCGCCCGCACCGGCGCCCGATTACAATGCCGGCGGCCTGCCGCGCACGCCCGCCTATGGCACCGTTGAAGGCCAGCCGGTGGACGCCCGCCCCTTTGAGAAGAAGGCGGATACCCGCCAGTTTCCGGAGCAGACCCGCGCCCCTTATCACAAGGCCACCGATTTCAAGGTCGAGGTGCTGACCGACAAGCTCTCGGCTGCCTGGGCCGTCGCGCCGCTGCCGGACGGAAAAATCCTGATCACCGAACGCTTGCCGGGTCAGTTCCGCCTGCTGGACAAGGGCAACCTGTCCGCGCCGCTGACCGGACTGGAAGGTTTGAAAATCGGCACCCCGATGGTGGCACTGCTGGATGTGGTGACCGACCCGGATTTCGCTGCCAACCGCACCATCTATTTCACCTATACCGAGTATCACGACCGAACCATCGGCAACACCTCCATCGCCCGCGCCGTGCTGGACGTGAATGCCAATGCCATTCGTGACGTGAAGGTGCTGCTGAAGACGCACCCCTTCCTGCCGAACGACCAGACCCTGGCGATGGGCACCAAGACCGGCGGGCGGATCGCCGTCGGCAAGGACGGCTTTCTCTATGTCAGCATCGGCGATCGCGACAATGCCGGCAATCGGCCCTGGGCTGTGGCGCAGGTCAACGACACCCATCTGGGCAAGATCGTGCGCATCACCAAGGACGGTGCGCCGGCGCCGGGCAACCCCTTCATCGGTGTTTCGGGCGCGCTGCCGGAAATCTGGGCCATCGGTTTCCGCAGCCAGGAGGGCCTGGCCTTCGACCCCAACGGCACCTTGTGGCAGACGGAGCATGGTCCGCGCGGCGGCGACGAACTCAACATTATCGAAAGAGGCAAGAATTACGGCTGGCCTGTCATCAGTCATGGCATCGACTATCGCGGTGCGGACATCGGCGATGGCGAAGTGGCCAAGGCAGGAATGGAACAGCCCGCCTATTACTGGTCGCCGTCGGTGGCGGTGGCGGGCCTCGCCTTCTATCAGGGCAAGTCGCGCGCCTGGAAGGACAGCGTCTTTATCGGTCTGCTCAATGGGCGCGGCGTGTCCCGCCTGAAGCTGGTGGGCAACAAGGCGGTGGACGAGGAAATCCTGTTGTCCGACCGCAAGGCGCGCATCCGCGATGTGCGCATGGGATCGGATGGCGCGGTGTATGTCGTGACCGACAGCGGCGGCACCTCGATGAGCGTCAACCCGCCCGCCACCGGTCAGCTGCTGAAGCTCACGCCCGTTAAGTGACCCCCTCCGCCTTCGCAGCGCAGGCGCTGCTACGGCACCTCCCCCTTTTGCGCTTCGCGCAAGGGGGAGGCCGGTGACGCTCTAGCCGCGCGGCAGCCGGAAGGCGACCAGTTCGCCCGAATAGCTGCCGCCGCCGATGGCCAGCACGATGTACTGCCGTCCGTCCAGCATATAGCTCATCGGTGAGCCGGACTGCGGCGCCGCCAGATAGACCGCGCCCTTTTCTTCGCCCGTCGCCTTGTCATAGGCGCGCAGCATGGCGCCGCGCACGCCCGACGGCGTGGTGTTGAAGCCGGCCTCGCCGCAGATCACCAGCGTTTTGGTGACCATCGGTCCGAGCAGGCCCGGACGACCGGTGCGTGCAATCTTCAATCCCTTCAGCGCCGGATGGTTCTTGATCGCGTCGGGCGTGTCGCCATGGGCGATCTTCCAGTCGGTGTCTCCGGTCGCCAGGTTGATCGCGGTGATGCTGCCGTAAGGCGGCTTGAGGATCGGCAGCCCATCCACCGTGTTCTGCCCGGCGCGGAAACCGTCTGCAGAAGTGATGCCCACGGCGCGGTTGGTGCCGGGCCCGGCGCTGACATCGCCCATCGGCGCGGCGGGGCGCGAGATCACGCCCGCGATGCCGCGCACATATTCATTCTCAGTGTAGCGCGGATCGCCCTTCACGACCCCGATCGGTTCGGCGAGGTTCTGGGTAAAGACAAACACCCGGTGGGTCTGCGGATCGTAGCAGCCGCCCGGCCAGTTGGTGCCGCCCTGGAAACCCGGCGCCAGCAAGGTGCCCCAGGTGCCTTCGGGCGTGGAAAGACTGGGCGGTTCAAAAGGCCCGCCGGTCTTGTAGTGCTTGATCAGCGCCATGCCCTTGGCATGCAGCTCGGGCGTGAAGTCGAGGATGGTGTCGGCATTGACGTTCTGCGTGCCATAGGGTGCGGGCCTGGACGGGATCGGCTGGGTGGGGGCATACCATTCGCCCGGCACATCGCCCTTGGGCACGGCACTTTCGGGAATCGGCCAGACCGGCTTTCCGGTTGCGCGGTCCAGCACATAGAGCCAGGTCTGCTTGCTGGGCTGGGCCAGCGCCTTGATGATCTTTCCTTCATGCGGGATGTCGCACAGGATCGGGGCGCAGGGAATGTCGCGGTCCCACAGCCCGTGATGCACCAGCTGGTAATGCCATTTGCGCTTGCCGGTATCGATGTCCACCGCGACGATGGTTTCGCTGAACAGGTTGTCGCCCGCCCGGTACATGCCGGTGGCGTCGCCGGTCGGCATTTCGACCGGCAGATAAGCGAGGTTGAGATCGAGGTCGGCGGCAAGCTGGGCCCATACGCCGGTATTGCCCGCCTGTTCGGCGTCGCCCGGCTTCAGCCAGGTGTCGTAACCGAACTCGCCCTTGCGCGGAATGGTGTGGAAGATCCATTTGCGCTTGCCAGTGCGGACGTCGAAGCCGCGGACATAGCCTTTGATCTCGCCTTTTTTGGCGGGCACGCTGCCGCCCAGGAAAGCCGCGCCCACGATGACGGTGTTCTTTGCGACCAGCGGCGTGGCGTGCAGGCCGATGGCGCCCTTCACCAGGTCGATGTCCTGGTCATTGTCCTTTTTCAGATCGACAATGCCGCCGGTGCCGAAGCTCTTGACCGGCTGTCCGGTGGCGGCATCCAACGCCACCAGCTGGTAGCCGGGCGTCACATACAGGATGCGCTGGTCGTTCTTGCCGTCGCTCCAATAAGAAACGCCATGCCCGGAAAATTGGCGCGGCGCGGCGCGGCCGCGATCGCCTTCGTCCAGCGAATAGACCCATTTCAGTTCGCCGGTAGCAGGGTCCAGGCACACCACGGCGCGGCGCGAACCGGCGGTGACATACATGCGGCCCCGGATAACCAAAGGCGTGCCTTCATACTGATATTCCGGGCGCGGCCCCAGATTGTCGGTCTTGAAACGCCAGGCGACTTCCAGATCGTTGAAATTGGCGGCTGTGATCTGGTCCAGCGGGGCATAGCGGGTATTGGCCAGGTCAGCGGCGTAATGGCGCCACTCGGTATCCGCAGGCTTTGTGCCCTGGGCAAAAGCGGGCAGACGAGACGCGGCAAAAACCGCGATGCCCGACAGGAGCACGCTTCGGCGTGACGGCAATGACATGACAGACCCTTCCCCGGCGCGGCTCGTTCTTCAGCCTTGATGCCCGACTTTAGTAAGTCGGGCCGTGGGGTCAACCGTGCTGGCTACGGCCGGCGGCGGGCCGGCGCGGCGTCCGACGCGACGGGCAGGCGGAAGGCGATGAAGGTGCCGTTGTAACTGCGCCCGCCGATCGCCAGCACGATATATTGCCGTCCCCCCAGCATGTAGCTCATGGGCGATCCGGTCTGCTCGCCCGGAAGGAAGACGGCGCCTTTTTCCTCGCCGGTCTTCTTGTCATAGGCACGCAGCCGCGCGCCGCGCCGTCCGGTCTCGTCGGTATAGGTCATGGGATCGCCGCACATCACCAGGGACTTGGTGGATAGCGGCCCGACCTTGCCGATCATGCCGGTGCGCGGAATCTTCACGCCCTTCAGCAGCGGATGGTTGCGGATATTGTCCGGCGTCTCGCCATGCGCGACCTGCCAATCCTGTTTGCCCGTCGCCAGGTTGGTGGCGGTGATGCGGCCATAGGGCGGTTTCACCAGCGGGATGCCGTCCACCGTCAGGTCGCCGGGGCGAACGCCGTCCGTGTCGGCGGGCGGATTGACATGCACCATGTCGAACGCGCCCATCTTCTTTTCCGGATTGGGGATCAGGTTGCCGATGGTCAGCAGGTTGGTCTGCGAATAGGTATAGACCGTGTGCACATCCGGATCGTAGGCGCCGCCGGGCCAGTTGATGCCGCCGATGTAGCCCGGCATGTTGATCACGCCGTAAGGGCCGCCCTTCTTGGGTATGATCGGCGCGGTATAGACCGGACCCCATTTGTAGAACTTGGCGATGGCCAGCGCCTTTTCCTTTATCTCGGGCGTGAAATCGACGATGTCGCTTTCGCCAAAGCCCTGGCGGTCGAAGGCCGGCGGCTTCGACGGGATCGGCTGGGTCGGCGAATACCATTCGCCCGGCACGTCGCCGGCCGGCACGCGCTTTTCCGGGATCGGCCAGATCGGCTTGCCGGTCTCGCGGTCCAGCACGAAGAGGAACGCCTGCTTGGTCGGCTGGGCCAGCGCCTTCACGATGCGGCCATTGTGGGGAATGTCGCAGAGAATGGCGGCGCAGGGCACATCGTAATCCCACAGCCCGTGATGCACCATCTGGTAGTGCCACTTGCGCTTGCCGGTGAGGATATCCACCGCGACGATACTTTCGGCGAACAGGTTGTTGCCGGGGCGATAGAAGCCCATCTGGTCGCCGGTCGGCATCTCGACGCCGAGATAGGCCAGGCCCAGTTCTTCGTCGGCGGAAATCTGCGCCCAGGCGCCGGTATTGCCGGCCTCCTCGGCCGAGCCGGGTTTGAGCCAAGTGTCGTAACCAAACTCGCCCTTGTGCGGGATGGTGTGGAAGATCCACAGCCGCTTGCCGGTCTTCACGTCGAAGCCGCGCACATAGCCGCGCGCGTTCTTGATGACGGCGGGCGTGTTGCCGGCGGTGTGGGCGGCGCCGATAATGACCACGCCCTTGGCGATGGTGGGCGCGGTGTGCAGGCCGATATCGGCCTTTTCCGAGTCGAGGTCCTGGTCGATTTCCTTCTTGAGGTCAACCATGCCATGCACGCCGAAGCTGAGATCCATCAGGCCGGTGCGGGCGTCCAGCGAGATCATCTGGTAGCCGATGGTGACATAGATGATGCGTTCGACAGTGCCGTCGGTCCAATAGCCGACGCCGCGTCCCGAAAGCTGGCGCGGCGCATTGCGCGAACGCGGGCCTTCATCGGGGCTGCGATGCAGCCAGAGCAGTTCGCCGGTGGCGGCATCGAGGCAGATCACATCGCGCCGTGCGCCGGCGGTACAATAGAGCTTGCCCTTGATCAGCAGCGGCGTGCCCTGAAGGATCACTTCGGGGCGGAAGCCCAGATTGTCGGTCTTGAACTGCCAGGCGATTTCCAGCTTGTTGAAATTCTCGCCATTGATCTGGTCCAGCGGCGCGTGGCGGGTATGGGCGAGATCGCCGCCATAGCTGCGCCATTCGGTATCTGCCGGGGCCTGGGCCAGGCTCTGGGCCCGCAGGGGCGTCGCCGCCATGGCAAGTCCGCCGATGGTGGTGGACAGCATCAGGCGTCTGGTCAGCGCGTGCATGGGCAGTTTCCCTGAAAGATCGGCAATTGTTTTGGAGCTTCCGGACCCTAGCGCAAGGATGTGGCGCTCCCAAGGCAAAAACGGTCGCAATAAGGTCGCGACTTACCGCTCGGAGAAATGAAACTGCGCGCCGGATCTGAGGCCGGTGTGCCAGCGCGCCGTGACCGTTTTCAGACGTGTATAGAAATGCACGCTCTCAGGCCCATAGACGCCGTGGCTTCCGAAGATCGAGGACTTCCAGCCGCCGAACGAGTGAGTGCCCACGGGCACCGGGATCGGCACATTGACCCCGACCATGCCCACCTGGATGCGGTCGGTGAAATCGCGCGCAGCATCGCCGTCGCGGGTGAAGATGGCGGTGCCGTTGGCGAAGGGATGACTGTTGATCAGGCCAACCGCGCCTTCGTAATTTTCCGCGCGCACCACCGACAGCACGGGGCCGAAGATCTCTTCCTTATAGACCGTCATGTCCGGCGTGACGCGGTCCAGCAGCGTGCCGCCCAGCCAGAAGCCCTGCTCATATCCCTGCAGTCTCAACCCGCGGCCATCCACCACCAGCTGCGCGCCTTCGCGGGCGCCCGCATCGATATAGGAGATGACCTTGTCGCGGTGCCCCGCCGTCACCAGCGGACCCATCTCGGCGCTGGCATCGGTGGCGGGACCAACCTTCAGCGCCGCGATGCGTGGCTTGAGTTTGGCGATCAGCGCGTCGGCGGTTTTCTCGCCCACCGGCACCGCCACCGAAACCGCCATGCAGCGTTCGCCGGCCGAACCGTAAGCCGCGCCCATCAGGGCATCCGCCGCCTGGTCGAGATCGGCATCGGGCATCACCACCAGATGGTTCTTGGCGCCGCCGAGCGCCTGCACGCGTTTTCCCGCTGCACAGCCGCGTGCGTAGACATATTCGGCGATGGGCGTGGAGCCGACAAAGGACACCGCGGCGATGCCGGGGTGATCAAGGATCGCGTCCACCGCCGCCTTGCCGCCATGCACCACATTCAGCACGCCGTCCGGCAGCCCGGCCTCGCGCCACAGATTGTGCAGCAGGTTGGCGGCGGACGGATCGCGTTCCGATGGCTTGAGGATGAAAGCGTTACCGCAGGCCAGCGCCATCGGCATCATCCAGAGCGGCACCATGGCCGGGAAATTGAAGGGCGTGATCCCCGCCACCACGCCCAGCGGCTGGCGCTGGTCATAGGAATCCATTCCCGCCGAGACACTAGGGCTGAAGCTGCCTTTCAGCAGGTGCGGGATGCCGCAGGCGAACTCCACCACTTCCTGGCCGCGTGCCACTTCGCCCAGGGCATCGGCGTGCATCTTGCCGTGCTCGGCGCTGATGACGCGGGCGATCTCGTCCCCGCGCGCCCCCAGCAGGCGCCGCATCTCATACATCACCTTGGCGCGCTTGCTGGGTGTGGTGGCGGCCCAGCCCGGAAAGGCGGCCTGTGCCGCGGTCACCGCCGCGTCGATTTCGGATTTTCCGCCCGACGCAACCGACCCGCTCTGTTCTCCCGTGGCCGGGTTGAACACGGGCGAAGTCTCGGTGCCAGCGAGGGGGTTTCCCGCGATCAGGTGGGGAATGAGGTTCATCCTGCGGTCTTTAACAGGTGAAACAGCCGCTTGTCAGCCGCCCTGAATTTCGCCAGTCTGATGGACAAATAGGCAAGAACATATGCCCGAAAAACGGGCATTGCATTGGGATGGGGCAGAAAGTGATCGACGCAGCAATCAACGCCGCTGATACCGCCTGGATTCTCACCGCGACCGCCCTGGTCCTGTTGATGACCCTTCCAGCCCTGGCGCTGTTTTATGGCGGGCTGGTCCAGGCCAAGAACATACTGTCGGTGCTGGCGCAGTGTTTCGCTGTCGCCTGCGTCTGTTCGGTGCTGTGGTTTGCCTTCGGTTATTCGCTGGCCTTTTCCGGCGACGGCGCCTGGCTGGGCGATGGCGCGGCGTTTTTCCTGCAAAACCTGACGCGGGACGGGGCGCATCCCGGTACCCATCTGCCCGAAAGCGTCTTTGTCATGTTCCAGATGACCTTCGCGGTCATCACCCCGGCGCTGATTATCGGCGCCTATGTCGAGCGCATCCGCTTTGCCGCCGTGCTGCTGATTTCCGCGCTGTGGATGCTGATCGTATATGCGCCGGTGACGCACTGGGTGTGGGGCGGCGGCTGGCTGGCCGATATGGGGGTGATGGATTACGCAGGCGGCGTCGTGGTGCATGTCACGGCGGGCGTATCGGCGCTGGTGATCGCCTGGATGATCGCGCCGCGGCACGAATTTCCCCACGGCATCCGCCCGCCCCACGCGCCCTGGATGGTGATGGTCGGCGCGTCGCTGCTGTGGGTCGGCTGGTTCGGCTTCAATGCGGGCAGCGCCCTGACGGCTGGCGGCGATGCCGGCATGGCGATGCTGGCGACGCATCTGTCGGCCGCCACCGCCACCATCGTGTGGATGGCGATCGAATGGGTCAAGTTCGGCAAGCCCAGCCTGGTGGGCGCGGTCACCGGCACCATCGCGGGACTGGCCACCATCACGCCGGCTGCCGGTGTCGCCGGACCCCTGGGCGCGGTGGCGCTGGGTGCGGCGTCTGCCTGCGTCTGCTATTTCGCGGTCTGGCTGGTGAAGAAAGTCATAGCGGTGGACGATGCCCTTGATGTGCTGGGCGTGCATGGCGTGGGCGGCGCACTCGGTACTTTGGCGCTGCCCTTTGTCGCGTTGATCGGAATCGCGGGCGGCAAGCTCAATCATGCGCCGCTGGAACAGTTCGGCGTGCAGGCAATCGGTGTCGCCGCCGTAGCGCTGTTCTCGGCCGTCGCCACCTGGATTATCACCAAGCTGGCCGACATGCTGGTCGGGCTGCGGGTGGACGCGGAGCATGAAACCCAGGGCCTGGATTTCACCAGCCATGGCGAAACCGGCTACCATAACAACCGCTAGGAGTTTTTGATGAAACTGGTCACCGCGATCATTCAGCCGCACCGCCTGGACGCGGTGCGCGAGGCGCTCACCGCCCTAGGCATCAATGGCATGACGGTGACCGAGGTGCGCGGCTATGGCCGCCAGAAGGGCCATACCGAAATCTATCGCGGGGCGGAATACACCATCTCCTTCACCCCCAAGCTGAAAGTGGAAGTGGCGCTGGCCGACGACCGGGTGGAAGAAGTGGTCGGCGCCATCACCCAGGCCGCGCGCTCCGGCAAGATCGGCGACGGCAAGATTTTTGTCGTGGACCTGGAAGCGGCGCTGCGGGTTCGCACAGGCGAAACCGGCGACAACGCCCTCTAACTTGCCCTTTGGGTAGGGGTGTGGAATCCATGCCTGCCCATGACCGTCGATCCCCATAAAGCCAAGGAACACAGAGACGTTCTGGACGCGCTGGCGGCCAAAGGCCGGCTGCGCGCACTGGCCCCGCGCAGCGGTCGCGATTTCACCTCCAATGATTTCCTTGCGTTGGCGGAATCCACGCAGCTGCGCGATGCGGCGCGCGATGCGCTGGCGCGCGGGGTGCCGGTAGGCGCCGGCGGCTCGCGCCTGCTGCGCGGCAATCATCCCGAGCATGAAATGCTGGAAGAGGAAGCCGCCAGTTTCTTCGGCAGTGAGACGGCGCTGTATTTTCCCACCGGCTTTGCCGCCAATGCCGCCCTGATCGCCACCTTGCCGCGAACCGGCGACCTGATTGTCCATGACGCGCTGATCCATGCCAGCATCCGCGACGGGCTCGATCCGGCCCGTATCCCGGGGCTGGCCGTCCCGCACAATGATGTGGCAGCTATGGACGACATCATCACGCGATGGCGCGGGCAGGGCGGTACCGGGCGGGTGTGGATCGCGGTGGAAACGCTCTATTCGATGGACGGCGACCGCGCGCCGCTGGCCGATCTGGTGGCCCTGGCGGTGCGCCATGACGCGATGCTGATTTTGGACGAAGCCCATGCCACCGGCGTCTATGGCGATCAGGGCCGCGGGCTGGGGGCGCAATATGAAGGCGCTCCCAACATCATTTCCCTGCACACCTGCGGCAAGGGTCTGGGCGCGTCGGGGGCGCTGGTCTGCCTGCCGCGCCTGTATCGCGACTTTCTGATCAACCGTGGCCGCGCCTTCATCTATTCAACCGCGCCGTCGCCCTTGATGGCGGCGGTGGTGCGCGCGGCGCTGAAAATCTGCGCTGGCGCCGAGCAGGAGCGCACCCAGTTGCAGGGGCTGGTGCGCCATGCCGGCGGGCTGATGAAAGACCTCGGGCTTTCCTTTTCCGGTTCGCAGATCGTGCCGGTGATCCTGGGCGCTGATACCAGGGCGGTTGCTCTGGCAGCGGCCTTGCAGGCGCTCGGCCATGACATTCGCGCCATCCGCCCGCCGACCGTGCCGGAAGATACCGCGCGGCTGCGCATCGCGCTGACCCTGCATGTCACGACGGGCGATCTGGATGCGCTGTTCGCCGATCTGGCGGTGGAAATGGCAAAAGCATGAGATTTGTCGTCACTGGAACCGACACCGATATCGGCAAGACGGTGTTCGCCGCTGGTCTCGCCGGCATGATTGGTGCGCGTTACTGGAAACCGGTCCAGGCGGGTGAACCCGGCGACAGCGAGACGGTGGCCGAGCTTGCCGGGGTGGAGATCGTGCCGGAAGCCTATCGCCTGAAGCTGGCAGCTTCGCCGCACCAGGCGGCGGCGGACGAGGGCGTCACGATTGATCCGGATTCCCTGAATCCCCCGGACGGTGCGCTGGTGATCGAAGGCGCCGGCGGGCTGATGGTGCCGCTGACCCGCGACACACTCTTTATAGATGTCTTCGCCCGCTGGCGGTTGCCGGTGATCCTGTGCGCCGCGACCCGGCTGGGCACCATCAACCACACCTTGCTGTCGCTGGAAGCCATCCGCGCCCGCGATATCCCGCTACACGGCGTGGCCTTTATCGGCGACGCCAATGAGGAGAGTGAAAGCATCATCGTGGAAAAGGGCAGGGTGAAACGCCTGGGCCGCCTGCCGCCGATCGAACCCCTGGTGCGGGGACGCTTGTCTGGCGTTTTTGCCAAGACCTTCACTCTGTCGGATTTCGCGTGACGTCCCCGGTCTGGCATCCCTTCACCCAGCATGCGCTGACGCCGGCCATGCCGCGCGTGGATCGCGGCGAAGGCGCCTGGCTTGAAACCGAGCATGGCCGGTTGCTGGACGCGATCTCAAGCTGGTGGGTGATCACCCACGGCCACCGCCATCCCAAAATCATTGCCGCCATCAAGGCGCAGGCCGACCGGCTGGATCAGGTGATTTTCGCCGGCTTCACCCATCAGCCGGCAGAGGATCTGGCGCGCGGACTGATCGACATCGCGCCCAAGGGCCTGGCGCATGTGTTTTATTCCGACAGCGGTTCTACCTCGGTGGAAGTGGCGCTGAAGATGGCACTGGGCTTCTGGCGCAACGAGAACAGCCCGCGCAAACGCATCATCGCGCTGGAGCACGCCTATCATGGCGACACGATCGGAACGATGTCGGCGGGCGCGCGCGGCGTCTTCAATGCTGCTTATGAACCGTTGCTGTTCGATGTCGCCCGCCTGCCGTTTCCGCAAGGGCGCGGCTGCGACGCTCTGGCGGCGCTGGAGGAAATGGCAAAGGACGCCGCCGCCCTGATCGTCGAGCCGCTGATCCTGGGCTCGGGCGGCATGCACATTTACAGCCCTGAACTGCTGGGCAAGATGAAGGCGCTGTGCGAGCGACATGGCACTCTGTTCATCGCCGATGAAGTGATGACCGGTTTCGGCCGCACCGGAACGCTGTTTGCCTGCGAACAGGCGGGAATCACGCCCGACATCCTGTGCGTGGCCAAGGGGCTGACCGGCGGCAGCCTGCCGCTGTTCGCCACCCTGTGCACGCCGGAGATTTTCCAGGCACATTATTCCACGGACCGTCGCCAAACCTTCTTTCACTCCAGTTCCTTTACCGCCAATCCCATCGCCTGCGCCGCGGCCGTCGCCAATCTGCAGGTCTGGCGCGAAGAACCCGTGCGCGAGCGTGTGGCGGCGCTGGGAGAGATGCAGGAACAGCGGCTGGCCGGTTTCCGCGATGACCGCCGGTTTGAAAATGTCCGCCGCCTGGGCACCATCGCGGCGCTGGACCTGAAAGTGCCCGATCCCGGCTATCTCGCCGGGCGGGGGCCGGAACTCACGGCGTTTTTCCATGCCCGAGGCGTCTTGCTGCGCCCGCTGGGCAACACCATCTATGTCATGCCGCCTTATTGCGTGACGGCGGCGGAACTCGATCTGGTTTATGATGCAATCGAAGCGGCCGCCGCGGAATTTGGCGTGTAACCGCAGGCCTGATCCAAACGAATTGACCTGCGTAGAAGACGAGGAGCCATTCAATGCAACTCAAACCGCTTTTCCTGGCCGCCGCCGCCGTTGCGATGATCATCGCGATTCCGGCACTTATGTCGTTGCGCGTCTCCGCCGGCGATCTCAACAAACAGATCCCCGCACCGATCTCCGATCCGGCCAGCCGCGCCGCGACCGAAACAGCGGTTCTGGCCGGTGGCTGCTTCTGGGGCCAGCAGGGCCTGTTCGAACATGTCAAAGGCGTGACGCGCGTTGTCGCGGGCTATTCAGGCGGCACCAGGGAAACAGCGAATTACGATGCGGTCGGCAATCAGCGGTCCAATCATGCCGAGGCGGTGGAGATCACCTTCGATCCGAAACAGGTCAGTTTCGGCCAGCTGCTGCAGATCTATTTCTCGGTGGCGCACGATCCCACCCAGCTCAACCGCCAGGGTCCGGACCGGGGTGCCAGCTATCGCTCGGAAATCTTCGCCGCCAGCCCGGCGCAGCTGAAGACGGCAAAGGACTATATCGCCCAGCTCGAGGCAGCAAAGATCTTTGCCGCGCCCATCGTCACCAGGACCGGTCCGTTGAAAGGATTTTATTGGGCGGAGTCCGAGCACCAGGACTATCTGGTCAAGAATCCCAACGCGTCCTACATCCGGGCCAATGACCTGCCGAAGATCGAAGCCCTGAAGCGGGTCTGGCCCCAGTTCTGGCGCGAAACCCCGGTTCTTCTGGCCCGCAGCTAGACCATTAAAACCCCGTCATCCGGTCTGCCGTTCACCAAGCCGCGCTAAACCCGTCGCCCTGGCCGGGGGTGGGCGGCCTAGGGCGTTTGCTTTTCCCGCCCGATCTGGTAGTTCGTGCGTTGGGCTAGGGTCCGGGACCGCTGAGACGGCGGGTTCTGCGGCCATCCGAAGAAATAAAAGCGAAACCGAACCGATGAAAAACCTGACTGAACGTCTTTTTGTGGGCGGTGTCGCACTGCTGGTCGGCCTGCTTCTGGGCTGGATGGTGCGTGGCGTGGCGACCTACAAAACCAACGCTGCCCTTCTGGAATCTTATGAAGAGTGGCGTGTCACCTGTCCCGCCGCCACCGTGAAAGAGGGTTCGTGCGAGCTCTCCAGCGAGATCATGGACAAGAGCCAGCCCCAGCCGGTTGCGCGCATCACCATAACTGCCGATCCCCAAGGCAAGCACGTGATCGGCTTTCACATGCCGCTGGGTGTGGCGCTGGAAGCGGGCATGGGTATGACCATCGGCAAGGATCCGGTGAAGGTTTATCCCTACCGGACCTGCAACGCGGTCGGCTGCCTCGCCACCGTGCCGTTCGACGATAAGTTCGCTGCGGCGCTCAAGGGCGCCACCGAAGCCCGTCTATTGTTCGCCACCCTGGAAGGCAAGCCCATCGCGGTGAACGTGACCTTCAAGGGCTATGACGCCGGCGCAAGGGCTTGGCTCAGCGGCGACGCAAAACGCAAATCCTGGTTCTGGAGACTCTGGTCATGACGTTTTCGCATTCCTTCATGGGTGCTGGCCTTGCCATCCTTATGGCTGCCGGCTCCGCCCTGGCCCAGGACGCTGCCGCGCCTGCCGCCGCCGCCCCTGCTGCGCAGGGTCGTCCTGAGGTGAAGGCGGTCGGTGACTGGGTGGTGCGCTGCTTCCCGATTGCCAGCCCGAGCCCCTGTGACATTTACCAGGAGCTGAACGATCAGCGGACTCAGCAGCGCGTGCTGTCTTTCTCCATCGCCTATGTTCCCAGCCTGGACAGGCACGGCATCCAGATTACCGTGCCGCTGGAAGTTTCGATCCCGCGTGGCCTGATCCTGGAGACCAGCGCCTTCAAGTCGGGGCAGATGAAGTACCGCATGTGCGACCGCAATGGCTGCTTTGTGCAGATGCCGATCGACAATTCGGCCATCAGCTCCATCGCCAAGTCCGGGCCGGACGCCAAGGTCCGGATCTTCGCCGACAGCGGCAAGGCCTATGAGTTGAAATTCTCGCTCAAGGGTTTTTCCGCCGCGCACGACTCGATGGTCGAACAGGCCCGCGCCAAGGCCAAGAGCGTGCCGGTGGCTGGTGCTCCGACTGCCCCAGCCGCGCCCGCCGCGACGCCATAGAACAGCACAGACATAACGAAAAAAGGCCGGCGGAAACGCCGGCCTTTTTTTATGGGTGAGGGCGGGATTGCAAAAG
>JBEENS010000011.1:0-73053 GCA_041192105.1 Pseudomonadota bacterium
CTACGCAACCACCCACACCAATTAGTAAGTTAGGATTATTGTGCTTGAGCTCGCGTAAGCGACCCAGGTCCGAAAAGACCTTTTCTTGGGCTTTCTCGGCTGCTTTCGCGAACTTTGCGGCCTCGCGCTCTTGCCTCGCCGCCTCCATGGCTTGCTCTGCCCGCTTAGGCTCAGCGGCACCGGAAAGCACCGCCCATGATTGGGGCAGGGAATCGATCCGGGCTTCCTTGTTGAGTGCGGCGCCAAGCAGGCTACCGTCGTCAAAGGTGCCCCGCAGATACCACTCGCCGTCCCAGGCTGCCTCGAGGCTCGGCACCAGCCGCGCGATCGAGCCGCCGACCGGATCGCCGTTGCGGTTCTGCAGCAGCAGATAGACGTTGCCGTCCAGGCCGGTGACCACCTGGCGGATGCGGCCATGATCCTGGAACACAGTCTCCTGCGAGACGATCTGGCGGTCCTTGATCTCCAGCCGGATCAGCTTCTGGCCCACCATGGCGGCGATGAACATGTTGTTCTTCCAGCCCGGGAAACGATTGCCGGTATAGAAGCTGGTGCCGCCCGGACCGATGGACGGATTGTAGTGGGTCACGGGCGGCGTCATGCCGACCGCTGTCTGGCGGGTGATGCCCGGCTCCAGACCATAGGTCACCACGCCCCAACCGTAATTCTTACCCGGCTCGACGATGTTGATCTCATCGCCACCGACCGGACCATGCTCGGTTTCCCAAAGGGTGCCCGTTACCGGATCGAAGTCGAGGCCTTCGGGATTGCGATGGCCATAGCTCCAGATGCTGCTCAGCGCGCCCGGTGTGCGGACAAAGGGATTGTCCGACGGAATGGAACCATCTTCATTGATGCGGTGGATCTTGCCCAGCGGCGAGGCGAGATTCTGTGATGCCTGCATGTCGTGGCGTTCGCCCATGGTCCAGAAGACATGACCCTTGCCGTCGAACAGGAAGCGCGAGCCGTAATGATCCGCCGGGAAGGTGTAGAGATCGGCCGGCGCCTGGAACAGGATCTGCTGCTCGACCCATTCATTGTTGGCATTGACCTTGCCGCGCACCACCGTGGTCATTGTCGGCGGCGCCATCAGCGGCGCCTTTTCCGTGCCCGTTTCCGGCGTGAATCCGGGGGGCACGTCGGAATAGGACAGATAGACCCAGCCGCTTTTCGCATAGTCGGGTGGCAGCGCGACATCCAGCAGGCCGCCATCCTGGCGCTCGAACACTTTGGGCGTGCCCTTCACGGCGTCAGAGACCTTGCCGTCCTTGCCGAGGAAGCGCAGGGCGCCGGATCGTTCGGTGAAGATGATGCGGCCATCAGGCAGGAAGCCCAGGCCCCAGGGCTGATTGAAGCCCTTGGCCAGCACTTCCACCTTGAAGGTGGCTTTCTGGCTCTTGATAATCTTGCCGTTGGGATCGGGCGTCTCGCCGACCTTACGGTTCAAAATGCCGCCGCGGATGCGCAGGTAGGCCGGGATCTGGCCGATCTCGCCGGGAAGATACAGTGTCTTGAAGCCGTGATTGGCGACACCCGACGGACCGTCGGCGGTCGCCTGCAGGATTTGCGCGTCGGTGTGCGAGGACAGGTAGCTCTCGGTGAACAGGCTCTTGGCGCTGCCGGCCTCGAGCGTGTTGGTGTGGCAGGCGGCGCAATTGGTGGTGAAGACCTCATGCGCCCGGCTCTGCAGCAGCGCCGGCACTGGCGGCGCCAGGCGACGCGGCGGCGGCACCGGCGGATTAACCGCCGCGGACGGCACCGCGGCCTGTTGCGCCAGCGCGGCACCGGCAAGGCCAGTGATCAACAGAATAGAAAGAAGGGATTTTTTCACGAAGACGTATCCTACCAGATGGCCTTAACGGCGCTTTCGAATTGCTCGAGGGTGAATTGCAGATCCGCATCGCTATGGGCGGCGGACAGTGAACATTGCTTGGTGGCGATGGGGACGAAGAACACGCCGCGCTGGATCAGCGCCCGACGCAAGGCGACATCGCGCACAAAATCATGCCCTTCAATGATATCGTGCAGATCCCTGGGCGGCTTGGACATCATATAGAAGGAAAAGGCCGAGCCTTGCCGCGCCACGCAGGCGGCGATGCCGCGCTTGGCGAAAATGCTGGTAATGCCCGCTTCCATCGCCGCGCCCATGGCTTCCATCCGGGGATAGATCTCGTGTTTGTTGGCGGCGAGGTATCGCACGGTTTCCGTAGCCGCGGCCACCGCCACCGGGTGCCCGTTATAGGTGCCGGCCACGAAGGGGCGGCGCGTTGGGTCGGGGTCAATAATGGAGTCCATATACTCGGTCTTGCCGCCGACCAGGGCGAGCGGGAAACCGTTGGCCACCGCCTTGCCATAGACCACCAGGTCGGGCGTCACGCCGCAGATCTGGCTGTACCCGCCCAAAGCGTGGCGGAAACCGGTCTTGACCTCATCGAACACCAGCAGAAAGCCGAATTCGTCGGCCAGGTCGCGCAAACCTTCCAGGTAACCGGGCTTGGGCTTCACCACGCCGATATTCTGGAGCAGCGGCTCGGTGATCAGGGCCGCAATGGGAAAGCGGCGGCAGATATAGCGCACCGATTCCAGGTCGTTGTAATTGATGGCATGGACGAAATGGGTCTGCTCGATGGTGGTGCCGGCGCCCAGCGGGCGCAGCAGATATTCGCCGGGCGACACACGCGGCCCGATATCTGCCAGTGAATTAAAGACATTGCAGGCCAGTTCGTCTTGATTGCCGTTATATCCTCCCTGCATCACGATGATATGCGAGCGCTGGGTTACGGCGCGGCCGATGCGAATGGCCAGCGAGGTCGCTTCGCTGCCGGTGTTGAGAAAGGTGACTTTTTCCACCGCCGGGACATTCCGGCAGATCAGTTCTGCCAGCTGGCCCTCGGCTTTTGAAGGCCCGGCGCCGAACAGGCTGTCGCCGCTTTTGAGCGCAACCGCCGCCGCGTCATTGATGGGCGCGAAATTATGCCCCAGGAAATACGGCCCAAACCCGGCGTGATAATCGATGTAGCGCTTGCCCGCCGCGTCCCACAGATAGGCGCCCTCGCCCTTGATGAAGGTGATAGCGGGATCGATGGCGCGATTGACCGAGGAGATGCCGCCGGGAATGTAGCGGCGGTTATGCTCCAGAACGCTTTCGTGATGCAGAATATTATCCATGGGCGGTTTCAAGCTGCTTTAAGGTTTTGGCGGTGTCGTCGATCACCTGCTCCATGCAACCGGGCTGGAACAGGGAAATCTTGATCTGGTAGAGGCCCGGCTTGTCATAGGTCTCAGCGGGTGCGAGATAGCCGACATTGCCGTTGACGATATTGAGCATCACCACGGCATTGTTGGGGAAGCGTTTGCGCAATTCGATCTGGAAGGCGCTATAGGGTTCGGCGGGCGCGCCGACGAAGAAGGCGTCGCCCACCTGCCACAGGGTCATGCGCACCTTGCGCGATGTCCCGTTGCCCACATCGCGGCGGACCATCAAGCGGCGTTCCAGGCGCTCTTTCAACGCGCGATCATTGCAGCCATGCAGAGACTTGAGAAGTTCAGCTTCGGTCGGCAGGTCCACATAAGGCAGGTCGGTGTCCGACACCGTCGCATGCAATGTAGTGCTGGCGGGCCTGGGGCGCAGGCTCCAGCGGCCCAGGCGGGCGCCGGAATCCTCGATGCGGTCGAAGGCGAATTCCTGCTCCGGCGGTAGCATGCCGGTCAAAGTGGAAAGTGCGGCATAGCCCAGCTGGCGGCCATTCTGGTCGGCAATGGCGGTGTCGGCTTCATAGGAACGCAGCGGTGTCATGTCGCCAGACGCGCCGTGCAGGAAGAAACAGGGCGCGCCATCGGTTTCGCGTTCCACCACTTCGCGCATCGCGCCATAATAATCGGGCGAGATCAGCTTGTTGCCGCCGCCCAGCGACACGGGATGACAGGCATAGTTCACCAAGGTGGCGATGATCTTGTCCTTGGCATCGGTGACGCGTCCCACCAGCACGGTATCGTCGGTGGGACCGTCGGGATTGATGCCGCACAGGAAGGTTTCGCTGTCCAGCACCAGGTCGCGGTTGCGCGCCATGTCGCAGCGCCCCTTGGCCCAGGACATCACCGCCGGCTGCACATTTTCTTTTGAGCCCAGAATCGCGGCGGCGGCGCCTTCCACGATCTTCTCGCGGTAAGGCGGGATCAGATGACCGCCTTCGCGGTCCAGGTTCTGCAGGTTGGAGGCCGGGCCGGCATGGGTGTGGCCCATATGGGTGATCAGCTGGTCGTTGCGGATGCCGGATTTTTCCAGAATCTGTTTGCGGATCTCCAGCTCATGGGCGTTGTCGAACCACCACCCCAGATCGAAGCAGACCAGATACAATTCCTGCTGCGGATCGCCGCCGCGCAAAAACATGCTGGTGACGACCAGCGGCCGGTGGATGCCTTCGGCGGCGTCATGCTCGGCGCTGCCCCAGGAGCGGGCATATATGTTGGCGGGCGGGGTGATGTCGGCGCGTGCCACCCCCATCTCGCCTTTGAATTCGGACTGGCGGATCACCAGGTCGGACAGATTGCGTTTGTTCATGGGCCAGCTCCCGTCGGGAAGAATACTTGCGAAAATATCAGCATGCAGGCGCAGGTCAGCACAAGCAGCACTCCGGCCCAGAGTATCACACTGTTATACCAGCGGTCGCCCAGCCCCTGGGTAAGGGTGTCGCGCGAATTCCAGAACGTTATAGGGTCGGTTTCGGTGCCCGGGCTGGGGGCTGGGTGCAGCAGGGTTCCGACCACGCAGAGCAGCAGCGACACCCCCAGGCACACCGCCGCCTGGTTGGCGAAAGCATAGTACCAGCTGGGCATGTCTACGCTGTAGCCCACCAGCTTGATGGCAAGACCCGTCACCAGTCCGCCGATCACGGCCGCCATGGCGCCCGCGCCGTTGGTGCGCTTCCAAATCAGGCCCACCCACAGGATGGCGGCAAAGGGCGGCGCGACGAAGGCGTTCAGCGTCTGCATGTACTGGAAGATGCCTGCGCTTTGCTGGCTGACATAGATCGCCATGGCGATACCCGCCGCGATGGCGCCGACGCTGGCCCACATGCCGAAGCGCACGCGCTGCTTTTCCGTCGCATTGGGATTGATCAGCGGCACGTAAATATCGAGCGTCAGGATCGCGGCGGTGGCATTGACCACGGCGCTGACGGTCGCCTGCACTGCGCTGATCAGCACCGCCAGCAGAAGTCCGCGCAGGCCCACCGGCAGGAATTCCTGCACCAGCAGCACAAAGCCGCCATCGGCGCGGTGGACGGCGGTCTTCCAGTCGCCCAGCAGGAATTCAGGATAGCGCGCGAACAGAATTAACCCGGGCAGCACCACGATCAGCGGCAGCAGCAGCTTGGCGTAACCGGCCATCAACAGGCCCATGCGGGCGTGCCAGATGTCTTTTGCACCCAGCACACGCTGGACGATGAACTGGTTCATCACGCCGTACCAGACACCCACGGCCAGCAGGCCGAAGAAGGTACCGGTCCAGGGTGCCAGCGGATGATCCGGCGGCTGGAACACCGTCATGCGGTTGTACTCGCCATACTGTGTAAGATTGGGCGCACTGGCCTCCACCGCCTGCTTCCACACCCCGGTCTCGGCCATGTTCATGTGCATCACATACATATAGCCGTCGATGATGCCGCCCGATGGCGTCATGGCTTTCAGGGCGAAAATGGTCAGCAGGCCGACGCCGCCGATCTTCACCACCGCCGTCAACAGGCCGGTCCAGGCGACGGTGTTGAGGCCGCCATAGACAGCCCAGCCGCCGGCGAAGATGCCGGTGCCGATGATGCACCACAAAAGCGGCCAGCCGAAAAAGCCCGACAGCGCCAGGCCCCCGGCATACATCACCGCCGCCATGAAAATGGAGATGTTGGCGAAGATGGTGAGCAGCGCAAAGACTTGGCGCACGCCCTGGCCGAAGCGCTTGGCGAGATATTCCGGCACGGTGGTGATGCGCGCCTTGATCAGGAACGGTACGAACAGGAAGACGATGATGATTTCGATCAGCGAGGTCTGCCACTGGGCCAGCGCGGGAACCACGCCCTGCAGGAAACTGATGCCCACCAGACCGATGAAATGCTCGGTGGAGACGTTGGCGGCGATATAGGAACCGCCGACCACGTACCAGGGCAGCGTGCGGCCGGCCAGGAAGTAATCGTTAGTCGTTTTGCGCTCACCCCGCCCCGACCAGATGCCGACGCCACAGAGCAGGACAAGAAAGACAAAGAACTCGATGTAATCGAGCGGCAGCATTGCCAATGTCGAAGTCACGCCACTGCCCCCTTGCCGACCGCGCCTTGCAGCGGCGTTGTGATCGGCCTTTTGGGCAAGTCTAGATGTATACCGCCGGGCCCGTCACCCCTTAAACGCCGGCTAGGCGCACCGCCCCACGCCCGTTAAGCTGCCGGCCAAAATATCGGGAGACTGGCGTGAACCACTGGTTGAAGTCCGGGCTGCTGTCCTTGGCCCTGCTGCCCGCCCCGCTGGCGGCACAGACCGTGGCCACTGCCCCGCTGCCGCCGGGCGAATCGCGCGAACACCCCGCCCCCGCGATCGCAGATGGCGCCTATTGGGACCCGCGCCCGCCGGAAACCGCCAAGAACGCGCCCGCCTTCAAGGAACAGACCCGCGCGCCCTTCAAAAGCGTGGCGCCGCACAAGGTCAGCCTCGTCACCGACAAGCTTGGGCAGGGCTGGAGCGTGGCGTTCCTCCCCTCCGGCAAGATGCTGGTCAGCGAGAAGCTGCCGGGTGCGCTGCGCTTCCTGGACGCCTCCGACACGCCGTCGGCGCCGCTGGCGGGTCTGGAAAACCTGGCGGCCGCCGGCCACAAGCTCGGGCTGCTGGAAGTGGTGCTGGCGCCGGACTTCGCCAAAAGCCGCCGCATCTATTTCAGCTTCTTCGAAGTCGTCGAGAAAGGCTTCTGGAGCAACACCAACCTCGCGTATGCGACGCTGGATGAAGACGGCGCCAAAGTTTGCGACGTGAAGGTGATCTTCAGGGGCTCGCCGGCCGTGCCGCTGAACAACTCGTCCAGCAAGCAGGGTGGGCGCATCGTGTTCGGCAAGGACGGCTCGATCTTCCTGATCATGGGCGACCGCGACGCCAACCGGCATTGGGACTACATGGCCATGCTGGCGCAGAAGCTGGACAACCATCTGGGTAAGGTGGTGCACCTGACGCCCGAAGGCGCGCCCGCCAAGGACAATCCGTTTTTGAAGACCAAGGGCGCGCTGCCGGAAATCTGGGCCTATGGCCTGCGCAGTCCGCAAGGACTGGCGATCGATCCCAAGACCGGGCGCATGTGGGAAGTCGAACATGGCCCGCGCGGTGGTGACGAGCTCAACATCATCAAGCGCGGCGCCAATTATGGCTGGCCGGTGATCACCCGCGGCATCAATTATCCGGGCGAATCGATCGGCGAAGGCGTCGCCAAGAAGGGCATGGAGCAGCCGGCCTATTACTGGGATCCGGTGATCGGCACCTCGGCCATGGCTTTCTATCAGGGCGACCTGTTCCCGGCCTGGAAGAACAGCCTGTTCGTGGCGGGCCTGCGCGGCGTCGGCATATACCGGCTGGAGATCAAGGGCGACAAGGTGGTGGCGGAAGAACCCATGCTGACCGACCAGAAGGCGCGCATGCGCGACGTGAAGATCGGCCCCGATGGCGCGGTCTATACCCTGGCCGAGCGCGGCAAGCTGTTCAAGATCACGCCGCCCTAGCTTTTGGCCTAGCCGAAAATCACCGTCTTGCGGCCATTGAGCAGCACGCGGTACTCGCAGTGGTATTTCACCGCGCGCGCCAGGGTGCGGCTTTCGATATCGCGCTCGACCGAGCGGTCGAGATTGTCCCAGTGGTTGAGGATGCGAACCTTGGTGCGCGGCGTCGACATGGTGTCCGTGATCGGCTGGCGCGACTAGATCTGGCGAAGATAGGCGAAGGCGCCATACAGCACGCCGATATCACTGTTGGCGGCGATCACCACCGCCTTGCGGCCGCCGATGGCGACATTGCGAATAAGATAGCCTTCGCCGCGCAGCGTCTTTAGCGGAAGGTTCAGACCCGCCACGACGGTTGAGGATGCGGGCGTGCCGATGATCAGCGCGCCGTCACCTGTCACCGCGCTGGCCACCGCGGGCGCGGCGCCCAACATGCCGGCCAAGCCGCGTGTCAGCTCAGCTCGGGCGACATCCAGCGTCGGCGAAGACGTACCGGCAACCAACTGGCTGACGGCATAGCGGTCTTTGTGCTGCGCCTCGATCGGTGTGTAGCGCAGCCACAGGTCGTAGCCGGTCTCGGCCTGCGCGGGCAGCGCCAGACACCAGGCCGTCAACAGCAGCGCACAGGCGTGAAGACGCATCGCCCCCCGGCGGCGGTTTGCACCGATCTACCGGCGAGGTCTTAACAGAATTGGAGCCTGCTACCAATCAGCGCGGGCTGGGCTTGGGAGCGGGCGTCGGAACCGGCGACGCGCCGGCCTGGCCGACGGACTTCACCGTCTCCACCACCTTCTCGACAATCGTTTTAGGCGCCGGTTTGTCGATACCGCTGCCGGCATGATCGTCTTCCTTCTTCTTGAAGAGAGACATCTTACACTCCTGTCATGAGACTGTTCTTAGATCCAATAGCGCGCGGAGTGCGACGTTGGTTCCAGTCCCAATCCGGAACCAACGCTGCTATTGGAGCGCTTCCGTAACCCCACCCCCGGATATGTCTCAATGCGTACCATTCTGATTGTCACAATCGCGGCCTTGGCGCTTGGCGGTTGCGGCGACAATGCCAAGCTGCTGGCCCAGGTCGGTTACGGTCCCAAGCCCGACCTGCCCGCGCCCAGAAAAGAGACAATTCCCCGCGTGCACATTGCAAAGGCAACGGGCTGGCCGGCCGGCACCATGCCGGTCGCCGGCAAGGGCTATAGCGTCACGCCCTTCGCCCGCGATCTGGACCATCCGCGCTGGCTGTGCGTGTTGCCCAATGGCGATGTGCTGGTGGCAGAAACCAACGCGCCGGCCAGAAGCGGCGGCGGCGTCATGGCGTGGGTGCAGAAGAAGATCATGGGCATGGCGGGTGCCGACACGCCCAGCGCCAACCGCATCACCCTGCTGCGCGACACGGACGGCGACGGCACCGCCGAAACCCGCAGCACCTTTGTCAGTGGCCTGAATTCGCCTTTCGGCATGGCGCTGGTCGGCGAGAGCTTCTACGTCGCCAACACCGATGCGGTGCTGCGCTTTACCTACAAGGACGGCGCGACGCAGCTCACAGGCCAGGGCGAAAAGATTGTCGATCTGCCCGCGGGGCCGCGCAACCATCACTGGACCAGGAACGTGATCGCCAGCCCGGACGGTAGCAAGCTGTATGTCACGGTCGGCTCCAACTCCAATGTCGGCGAGAACGGCATGGCCGAGGAAGAAGGTCGGGCCGCGATCTGGGAAGTCGATCCCGCAACCAAGACCCACCGCATCTTCACCACCGGCCTGCGCAATCCCAACGGCATGTTCTTCACGCAGAGCGGCAAGCTTTGGACAGCGGTGAACGAGCGCGACGAAATCGGCGGCGACCTGGTGCCCGACTATATCACCAGCGTGCAGGATGGCGGCTTCTATGGCTGGCCCTATTCCTATTTCGGCCGGCACGTCGACCATCGCGTCACGCCGGAACGGCCTGACCTGGTGGCCAAGGCGATTTCGCCCGACTATGCCGTGGGCGCGCATACCGGATCGCTAGGCCTGACCTTTTCGACTGGCGCCAAGCTGGGCGAGGGTCTGAGCCATGGCGCGTTCGTCAGCCAGCATGGTTCCTGGAACAGAAAGCCGCTGAGCGGCTATCGCGTCATCTTCATTCCGTTCAACAATGACACGCCGTCAGGCGCTCCCCGCGAATTGCTGAGCGGCTTCCTCACTGAAGACAGCAAGGCGCAGGGCCGCCCCGTGGGCATCGCCGTCGACAAGCGCGGCGGTCTACTGGTGGCCGACGATGTGGGCAATGCGGTGTGGCGGGTGGCGCAATAAGCCTGTTGCGTCCCTTCTCCCGATAGTCTGAAATCCCGCCACAAGCCCCGAAACGGGGCGGTTGGAGGATTGTCATGAAGGTCGGTGTTTTCACGCCATTGCTGTCAGGCCTGCCGCTCGACGCCGTGCTGAAGAAGCTGAAGTCGCTGGATATCGACACGGTGGAATTCGGCACCGGCAATTATCCGGGCGACGCCCATGCCAAGCTGTCGATGCTGGACAATCCGGCGGAGCTGGACACCTTCAGGAAGACAATCGCCGACGCGGGCTTCACCATTTCAGCGCTGTCGTGCCACGGCAACGCGCTGCATCCCGACAAGTCGATCGCCGACAAACATGCCGATACCGCGAGAAAGACCATCCTGCTGGCTGAAAAACTGGGCGTGGATACAGTGGTGGATTTTTCCGGCTGCCCCGGTGACAGCCCCAACGCCAAATTTCCCAACTGGGTGACTTGCCCCTGGCCGCCGGACTTTCTGGAAATCCTGGAATGGCAGTGGAACGAGGTCGTTACGCCGTACTGGAAGACGCATGGCAAGTTCGCCGCCGATCATGGCGTGAAGATCGCCATCGAGATGCATCCGGGCTTCGTGGTCTATAATCCTGAGACCATGCTGCGGCTGCGCGACATCGCGGGCAAGTCGGTGGGCGCCAACCTCGACCCCAGCCATCTGTTCTGGCAGGGCATCGAACCGATCCAGGCCGTGCGCATCCTGGGCGACGCCATTTATTACGTGCATGCCAAGGACACCCAGCTCTATTCCGCCAACATGGACATGACCGGCGTGCTGGACACCAAGTCTTATACCAATGAGCGTGAGCGCTCCTGGATGTTCCGCACCGTCGGCTATGGCCACAGCGCCGAATGGTGGAGCGAGTTCATTTCCACCTTGCGCATGTATGGCTATGACAATGTCATGTCCATCGAACATGAAGACAGCCTGATGTCGCCCGATGAAGGCCTGACCAAGGCAGCGGCGCTGCTCAATCAGTTGGTCATCAAGGAAAAGCCCGCCGCGGCCTGGTGGGTGTAGCGTGAACCGCATCCGAACCGCTGTGATCGGCACCGGCTTCATGGGCCGGGTGCATCTGGAAGCGCTGCGCCGCGTCGAGAATGTGGATGTGGTGGAAATTGCCGCAACCTCCGCGGACAAGGCCAAGGCCGCCGCTGCCGGTTACAATGTGCTGAACGCCACCGGTGACTGGCGCGACGTGATGGCCGATCCGTCGATCGACGCCGTGCATGTCACCACACCGAACGTGTCGCATTACGAAATTGCCAAGGCCGCGCTGGAAGCGGGCAAGCATGTGCTGTGCGAAAAGCCGCTGGCAATGACGGTGGCGCAGGCGCAGGAGCTGACCGACCTGGTGGTGGCCAAAAGACTGCGCGGCGGGCTGTGCCACAACCTGCGCTATTATCCGATGGTCCAGCAGATGCGCCGCATGCGCGAAGCCGGCGATTTCGGCGACATACTGGTGGTCCAAGGCACCTATTCCCAGGACTGGATGCTGTATGAAACCGACTGGAACTGGCGCGTCGATCCCAAGGTCAGCGGCGATAGCCGGGTGATGGCTGATATCGGTTCGCACTTTTTCGACATGGCCGAACATGTCGCCGGGTTGAAGGTCACGGACGTGTGCAGCGACCTGCAGACTTTCTGGCCGACCCGCAAGCAACCCAAAGACGGCGGAGAAAGCTTTTCCGGCAAACTGGGCGGCGCAAGCGAGACGGTAGATACCAAAGTTGTCACCGAGGATTTTGGCGCCACCCTGTTCCGCATGGGCCGGGCCCGAGGCACCATGACCGCCAGCCAGATTTCGGCGGGCCGCAAGAACGGGCTGGTACTGGAAATCTACGGCACCAAAGGCGGCGCCACCTGGCGGCAGGAATGCCCGGAAGAATTGTGGCTGGGCCACCGCGACGCGCCTAACCAGATCCTGCTGAAAGACCCATCGCTGCTGGATGAAAAGGCGCGCGCCTTCGCCGATTATCCTGGCGGTCATGCCGAGGGTTATCCCGATACCCACAAGCAGTTGTTCCGGCGCTTCTATGCTTCCATCGCAGATAGCGCCCTGTCTCCAGATTATCCGGTATTCGCCGATGGCCTGCGTCAGATGAAAATCCTGGATGCTGAACTGACCAGCCACAAGAACCGCGCCTGGGTCAGCGTTCCGGCATGAAGCTGCGTCTGGCCCTTGCACTGGCGACACTCGCAGGCACCGCCGCCTGGGCGCAGTCGCCCGGCTATCCAGCTAGCTATCCAGACTGGGCCTATGCCGTGCCCACGGCGCAGAACGAAGCGACGGCGCCGAAGGATGACGGCACGCTGTTCACCCTGCCTGGCGGCACCGGAAAATTCACCCGCAGCCAGATCAGCGGCGCGGGCAGGAAGCCACCGGCCGACTGGTATCCCGGCGATCATCCCGCCATGCCCGTGCTGGTGGCGGCGGGCGATCCGGCGCGCCAGATCACGGCCTGCGCCGCCTGCCATTATCCCAACGGCAAGGGCCGGCCGCAGAACACCAACCTGGCCGGGCTGAATGCCACCTATCTCGTGCGCACCATGCAGGAGATGAAAAGTGGCCTGCGTGCCAGCTCGGAACCGCACAAGAAGAACGCGCAGCAGATGGTGGATTTCGCCAAGGCGATGACCGATGCAGAGTTGGCAGAGACCGCCGCCTATTACGCATCCCTGCCGCCCACCGTGCCGGTCAAGGTGGTGGAAACCGAAACCGTCCCTGAGCTGAAAAGCCAGGACGGCATGTGGCTTCCGGTCGATGGCAGCCCACGCCAGCCCATCGGCAACCGTATCATAGAAATGCCCGAAGACGTGCACCGCGAACAGTTGCGCGACCCGCGCGCCAATTTCATCGCGTATGTACCGGTTGGCGCGGTGGCCAAGGGCAAGGCCGCGTCGAAAAACTGTGCGATGTGCCACGGCCAGAACCTGGAAGGCCGCGATGCGGTGCCCGGCATCGCTGGGCGCTCGCCCAGCTATCTGGCGCGCCAGCTCCACGACTTCCAGACCGGGGCGCGGCGCGGACCGCTGGCGGCGATGATGAAGCCTTCGGTGGCCAAAATGACTGCAACCGATATCGTCAACATAACCGCCTATCTGGCGTCTCTTCCGGTGAAACCATGAAAAAACCTGTTGTGGCCGTGACCTTTGGCGATGCCTGCGGCATCGGCCCCGAACTGATCGCCAAGCTGCTGGCGCGCTCCGACGCCAAGGACGTCGCAACCATGGTGGTGGTGGGCGATGCCTGGGTATGGGAGGAAGGCCAGCGCGTGGCGGCGACAACCACGACCCTCAAGCCGATCAGCGACTGGAAAGAAGCCCGCGATGGTGAAGGCCCTTTCTTCCTGTCCATCGACAGCGTTGCAAAAAGCGACGCGACCGCTGGCCAGATGACGCCTGCCGCCGGGCGTGGCGCGCGCGCGGCGCTGACCCAATGCCTGGATGCCGTGCAGCGCGGCGACATCGACGCGATCTGCTTTGCGCCGCTAAACAAGCAGGCCATGAAGAAAGGCGGCATGGACTTTGAAGACGAGCTGCACTTCTTCGCCGACTATTTTGGCGTGAGGGAATACTTCTGCGAGTTCAACACGCTAGGCACGCTATGGACCTCGCGCATTTCCAGCCACATCCCCCTGGCCGACATTCCCAAATATGTCACCAAGGATCGCATCAAGGCGGCGGCGCGGCTGACCTACAAGACGCTGAAGGTGGCAGGCTTTGCCGAGCCGCGTGTCGCGGTGGCGGCGCTCAATCCCCATGGCGGCGACGGTGGCACTTGCGGCCGCGAGGAAATCGACATCATCGAACCGGCAGCGCGCGAGCTGAACGCAGAAGGCTTTCCCATCCAGGGGCCCTATCCCGCCGACACCATCTTCCTGAAGGCGCGCGATGGCGTGCTGGATTCCATCGTCACCATGTATCACGACCAGGGACAGGTGGCTGTCAAGCTGATGGGCTTTGAGCGCGGCGTCACCGTGGCGGGCGGTCTGCCAGCGCCCATCACCACACCGGCGCACGGCACCGCCTTCGATATTGTCGGCCAGGGCAGGGCCAATGCCGAAGCCATGACCCAGGCCTATCTGCTGGCGGCCAAGATGGGCGCGGGGCGGCTTACCTGACGCCCGGCAACTTGCGATACGCGGTGGCAGGCTGCTAGGCGGCAGGCGCTTGGGCAAAAACCGGACCGCCCGCCAATAGCAGCGGGATGGCAAGTGCCCAAAAGAAAACCCGGAACAATTGCATGGAGCTCCAGAAGTCTTCGGCACAGTTACCCCGTGCGTGCTCAGATTAGCGCGAATAAATATACTATGTTTCGGGGGCTGCGGGAATCGCGCCCCGGCAACGATCGTCCCTGGCGAGGCCGGGTTCAGAACGCCGGATTTAGCCCCAGCGCCAGAGCGGGATTAGTCTTAGACATCAGGTTTATATCGGCAACCGGGATGCCTTCCTTGTGCATCGCCTGCATGAACTCCAGAAAACCCTGCGGCTCCAGCGGATAGTTGGTGCCAGGCGGTACATCGCCCAGATCGGTGGCCATAATGCAGTGCCTGGAGCCGACGGCGCGAATTATGTCGGCATAGCTTTTCAGCTTTTCAGCCTGACCGCTGCCCAGCGTGGAATGATAGACGAATTCCAGATAGGCGCCCTGCGCGCCTGCCTCGCGCATCTGCTCCACTGTCCAGCCAAGGTCGGGTGCATGCGTGACCACGATATGCTTGATGCCGCGGGCCTTCGCTTCGCGAATAATCGCAAGGCCTTCTTGCGGCGTGGCATGGCCGGTTTCCAGCACCAGCCCAGGCTGGGTGCCGATCCAGGCGATCAGTTCCAGCACGCTGGGCAGCAGCTTGCCGTCTTTTGAGATCGGCACCGATGCCTGATTCTTCGCCCGCTTGACCGGCGTGTCATTGTCGAAGGTGGGTAGCCATATCACCCGGCCATACCCCCCTTGGGTGGCGACCATGCGCTTGACCGCTTCCAGATTGATGCCGCCCAGCGCAATGTTCTGGGTGACGCCGCCGAAAATCTCGAAGTCCGGCACCTGCTTGCGCATCAGATAGGCCAGCGATGCGGTGGGCTGCCAATGATTTTTCATCACCATGCCGCGCATGCCCATCGACTTGCTGTGCCGCGCCAGATCGTCGGCATCAATGGCGCGCTTGACGCTGTCGGGACCCTGATGCACGTGAAAGTCAATGGCGCCGCGAAGGTTCAGCTCCTGCTCCTGCGCCTGCGCGGGAACAACGGCGATCACCATGACCGCCAACATCCAGGCTGCGAACCATCCGACCCGCATCGTCAAACGCGCGCCAGTCGCGGCTTGCGCTCGGCGCGGGCGTCACGCAGCGCCAGCCGGTCCATCAGATAGTCCACTTCGGCGCGGCCGGTGGCGGTCAAGGGGGTGCAGGGCTTGCGCATGGCGTCCGAGCCCAGGATGCCGCGCCGCTTGAGGATATATTTGCGCACCGCCAAACCCACGCCGACCTGCTGTTCGTAGCGCAGCAGCGGCAGATGGGCATCGAACAGGTCGTGGGCGGCATCGCGGTTGCCCTCTTTGGCGAGGCGCACGCATTCCACCAGCATGTCGGGAAAGGCATAGCCGGTGTTGGCGCCGTCCACGCCGCGGTCCAGTTCAAAGTCCAGGAACAGTCCGTTATTGCCCACCAGGATCGAGATGTGGCGCATCGAGCCGTCTTCCTCGTAGCGGCGCAGGGTGCTGATCTTCTCAAGCCCGGGCCAGTCCTCGTGCTTGAGCACCATCAGCGACGGATTTTCGGTGACGATGCGGCGGATCACGCCGGGCGTCATCACCACATCGGTGATCAGCGGAAAATCCTGGAGCACCCACGGCACGTCGGCGCCGATCGCTTCCACGGCGCCCCGGAAATAGGCGATGATCTGGTCGTCGGTCCGCAAGCCGCTGGCCGGGCTGATCATCACGCCGGCGGCCCCGCAATCCATCACGCTGCGCGTCAGGGCGCGCATGGCCGCGAAGCCCGGCGACGACACGCCGACGATCACCGGCTTGTCCCCGGCGCGCTTGATGACGCGCTGGGCCACCGCCAGGGCTTCCGACGGATCGAGCTTGCCCGCTTCGCCCAGCACGCCCAGCACCGTCAGGCCGTCACAGCCGACCTCGAAATAGAAATCGACCATACGGTCGATGGATACCCAGTCGATGCCGCCATCCTCGTGGAACGGCGTAGGCGCGATGGCGAAAACGCCGGCGGCTTTGCTGTCGAGAGTCACGAACCACCCCTCTTATTTCGCCCGGATTTGACGCGGAACTTTGTATGAAACATGCGGCACACGCGCCCTGGCCCGCTGGCATGGCGCAAAGTGTCATGGAAATGCCGGGCTTCGTCTAACAAAATCCCGCCGAAAGCCCTGCAGGCTGGCCGCCTTCGCACCTGCAATATGCATACAAAAACTAACTTCCGGTATGGTAACGGTCCCACCCCAGACGATAGAATTTGTGTGGGATGGATACGTAATTCCTCGAAAGCTTTCTGCTGGTGGTCGAACACGGTTCGGTCGCGGAATCCGCACGCCGGCTCAACCTCACGCCCGCGGGCGTCACGCAGCGACTCAAGGCCCTGGAGCAGGAGCTGGGCATGGCGCTGGTATCGCGTTCGGGGCGCACCGTGCGCCCCACCGAAGCGGGCTGGTCGATCCTGCCCCAGGTCCAGGCGCTGCTCGTCGGGGTGCGCGACCTGCGCAACATCGCCAACGAGAAAAATTTTGCCGGCAAGCTGAACCTGGGGGCGATCTCCAGCGCACTGTCCGGCCTGCTGCCACCGATCCTGTCGACCCTGGCGGAAAAACACCCCCTGATGACGCTGTCCATGCACCCGGGCTCGTCCAGCGATCTTTATGCCAAGGTCATCAGCGGAGAGCTGGACGCCGCCGTGATCGTCGAGCCGCAATTCTCGCTGCCCAAGACCTGCGATTGGGTCACCTGGCGGGCGGAGCCGCTGATCGTGCTGGCGCATCGCGGCATCACCGAACTCGACCCCCATACCATTTTGGAAAGCCAGCCCTTCATCCGCTACGACCGCAAGCAGTGGGGCGGACGGCTGGGCGAGGATTATCTGCAGCAAAACGACCTGACCGTGCGGGACCGGTATGAACTGGATTCGCTGGAGACCATCGCGGTGCTGGTCGACCGCCATCTGGGCGTATCGCTGGTGCCGGACTGGGCCCAGCCCTGGCCCAAAGGACTGACCTTGCGGAAGATCTCCCTGCCCCTGGCGTCCCAGAAGCAGCGGGTCGGCGTGCTGTGGCGCCGCGCCACCCCGCGCATCCGGCTGGTGCAGGCGCTCCTGACGGAAGCCCAGCAACTCGATATCGCCGGTACCGCCGCACCCGTGACCCGCAAGGCGGGCTAGGGCTCGCCTGCAGTGCCTCTCCCACCTGCCAGAAAAGAAAAGGCCGGCACAGTCGCCTGTGCCGGCCAAGGGGGAAACAATTTCGGTAAAAGTTAGAGATTGCCCTTCAGGCCGATAGTGAAGAAGCGGCCCGTATCGTCGTGGTTGCCGTTGGTCGGATAGAACAGACCGGGGTTCGAGCCATTGGTCGGGAACAGCGGCGCGCGGGTGTTGCCGATATTGTTGACCGCGAAATACATGCTGGCATCGCCGCCCCACAGATCGAACTTCCTGTCGATGGTCACGTCCAGGACGTTGTAGGAGTTGACGCGCGGCACCGTATAGTTTTGCGAGGTCGGCGTGATTATCGAGTTGTTCTTCTTGAAACCGCTCAGCCACTGGTTCTGCAGGCTCAGGCCCCAGTCGCCCACCGAATAGTTGAGGAAGGTGGTCTGGCGGGTCTTCGGCGCCACTGCCCAGCTCGGAGCCGCGCCCGGCAGCTGGACCGTGGTGTTGACCGGCTGATAGCTCAGCAGGTGCCGGAAGTTCACCGAGCCCGGCAGCTCCGCCATGATGTCAGCCAGTTCGAAGGAGTAGTCGACCTCGATGTCCACGCCCCCGATCTGCTGCTGTGCCGCATTGAGCGGCGAGCTGAGCACGACCGATGGATAGTTGGCCGGGCTGGTGAAGCCGGGCTGGCCCGGCGCGATGGGCCGGACATACAGGGCACAGAGCGGGCTGTTGTAGGTCGGCGCACTGTTGATGCAAAGATTCTGGACCGCCGTGCCCTGGCCGCTGATGAGCGTGATCGCGCTCGACAGGTGGGTCTGGAAGTAGTCGGCCGATACGACCAGTCCCGGGATAAAGCTTGGGGTCAGCACGACGCCCGCTGTGTAGGTACGGGCGACTTCCGGCACCAGGGCGGCGTTGCCCTGGGTCTGGAGGCGGGTGCTGTTGTTGCCGGTGGTCAGCAGATCGGTAAAGCCGGTCGAGGAGATGCCCACCGGCTGATACAGGTCGTTCAGGTTGGGCGCACGAATGTCGACCGAGGTGGTGCCGCGGAAGCGGACCGACTCATTGACATGCCAGTCGATGCCGATCTTCCAGGTCTCGGCGCTGCCCGAGCTGGAATAGTTGGTGTAACGGCCCGCGACGTTCATGGTCAGGTTCTGGACCAGCGGGATGTCCTTGAGCAGCGGGACGTTCACTTCGCCCGCAAACTCCCAAACATTGTTTCCGACGCTGACCGGGGCGTTGACGTTCTGGGTCCAGCGCACCGGCGCGGTATTGCCGTTCTGCAAACACATGCGCAGGCCCGAGCAATTGACGAACTCGGTCGGGAGCGCATCAGTCTGCATGTCATATTTCGCCCAGCGCATTTCGCCCGAGAGCGCGCCGGAAATCTCGCCGGCCGGCAGACCGAAGCCAAGCGGACCGGAAATGCTGCCGCTGACATCGTCCAGCACCTGGGTCAGGATCCACTGGGTCGAGCGGGTGGTAAAGCGCCAGGAATCCAGCGAGATACCCTGAACCGGATCGAACAGATTCATTGGCGCGCAGCCCGGATAGAGCGCCGCCAGGTTCGGAATGGTGCTGACATAGCACTGGATCGTGCCGGCGACATTGACGCCATTGATCGTGGTGCCGGCCGGCGCGATCACCGCGTCCTGCGACGCCAGCAGTCGGGCATTGTCGGTATTGGTGGGATTGCGCACCTTCTGGCGGCTTTCGCCATGGGTGTAATTCACTTCCCAGTTGAACTTCTCCATGAACGTGCCGGTCACGCCAGCCTGCATGCTCAGCGCCCGCTGTGTCGCGACGGTGTTGTACATGCTGCGGGTGGCGTAGGCCGGCATGCCGTCGACTCTCTGCGGCACATAGGACGGCGCGGTGAAGTAGGTCGCGCCGGGGAACGGCGTCGGCGGGGTGCCGCCACCGTTGGTGTTGGGCACAAGCGCCGCTGCGGCCAGGGTCCGGCCACCGGAAGCCAGCTGCGCCTGCACGGCCGAAGACAGATACGGGTTGTTGGTGAAGAAGCCGTTGGGGCGGCCGCCGGCGGAACTGACGACAAACGGGCTCCAGCTATTGAAATTCTTGGATTCAGACCAGGAGCCCTGGATATAGGCATTGGTCGTGTCGTTAAGATCATAGCTGGTGCGCATGAAGGCTTCATAGGTGCGCAACAGCGCGCGGAAAGTGCCGCCCTTCTGGTAACCACCATCACCGCCCGACTCCAGGTTGGTGGTGCCGGTCGCCGTGCCACGGATCATCGGCCTGATCTGGCTTGGATTGGTGAAAGTATAATTGTTGAAGGCGCAGCCGGTACCGCAATTGATGGTGCCGGCCTGGGACTGGTTAAACAGATGGCCATAGGGAACCGAGACAAACGGATTTGCCACGCTGCCGGCGCCGGCCTGAACCCAGGTGTTGTTGTTATAGCCGTAGGGGCGCGCCTCAATCGGGATCATGTCCTGATTTTCGTACTTGGCGGCCATCAAGAAATGACCGCGGCCGCCGAGAATCGGGGTGCCATAGGCCATGCCAGCCTGGTAGCGGGCACCGTCGCCATACTTCGAGATACCGCCGTTCACATTGTATTTGAAGCCGGTGTACTCTTTGTCGAGAATGAAGTTCACCACGCCGGCCACGGCGTCGGAGCCATACACCGCCGAGGCGCCGCCGGTCACCACGTCGACGCGGCTCATCAGCATCTGGGGCAGGGTGTCAATGTCCACCGTGCCGTCAAAGTTGGTCGGCGCAACGCGATGGCCGTCCAGCAGGATCAGCGTCCGCGACGCGCCGAAGTTGCGCAGGGCCAGCACGTTGCCCGACTGGTTGCGGCTGCCATTGTCCTGGCTGCGCGGGGTACGGCCGCCGACAAAGACCGGCAGCTTGTTCAGGGCGTCCGGGATGTTGGTCGGGGTGGTGGCCTGCAGCTGTTCGGCGGTGACAACGGTCAGCGGGGTGGGGGAAAGGGTGATGTCCGAAATAATGCGCGAGCCGGTAACCGTGACCTGCTCGACCGGGCCGCCCTGCGCATAGGCCGACGAGGCCGAGGCCAGCGCCACGACGCCGACGGTGCAAAGCAGCGAGATATTGAACTTCGAAGCCATAGTATTCTCCCCTGTGCGCCGCTGTCGGACGCGACTGACAAAATGTCAAATATTAGGGTTATGCCCCGCTTCACACACTAGCAGCGATGCTCCAGTGCTCCCGCTAACCGAGGCATATCCCTTACCGGCCATCCTATAGCACCGGTTTTGTCCTACAAGAGGTTAGAAAAACTATCTTGAGATAGCGGGTTTAAGTCGCATCACCTGTCAGACTCGATGCTGTATGTCAGGCCGGACAAAAGAAAATGTTCGCCGCCGCTGGGGCGGACCCACAGCCGGCCGATCTGAAACAGTTCTTGGGAGATGCGCATGCATCGGGTCACGCAGATCGCCGGCGCCGCCGCCATCATGGCCGTCCTGGCCGCCATGCCGGCCATCGCCCAGGAGGTGTTTTATTCCTGGGCGCCCAAGCCCACCGCGCCGGAAGGGTGGAAAGCGCCCAACAAGCCGGTCTGGCGATTGGCCGAAATCCTGATCGCCCATCAAAAACAGAAAAGCTGGGTCCAGCCCGTCGTGCGCGACAAGGACTATGCCGCAGATTACATCCAGATGGCGCCCGGCGAAAAGACCCGCACCAAATTCTATGCCGACGACCGGACATTCTTTGTCGTCTGGGGCGGCCAGATCCGCTTCACCATTCAGGGCCAGGCACCGTTTGTCGCCAGCAAGGGCTTCCTGGTGCAGGTGCCGTACCGCACCGCCTTTGCCATGGAGACGGTCGGCGATGAACCATCGCTGCGCTTCGAAGTGCGCCGCGCCGATGCGCAGGCCTATTATACGATTGCGGAAGGCGATGCCCCTCCGAGCGGGATCGGCCTCAGCTACACCAAGGTCAGCTATCGCCTGCCGCCCGATCCCTATACAGCGGTGAATTTTCCGTATGTCGATTTCCTGAAGGATTATGTGAACAACCCGGCCAATCCCCGGAGCGTCAAGCCGTTCATCCATGACGATCACAACTGGGTGAACGTCATCCGCCTGCAGGGCGCGCCCACGCCGCCGCCCACCAACCTGGGACACTTCCACACCGGTCTCAGCGAGTTCTGGTTCATCCCCGAAGGCAAGATCGATTTCCTGATCGAGGGACGCAAACTGCTCACCGCCGAGGCGGGTGACGTGGTCTATGCCCCGCCGGGCCGCTGGCACCGCGCCAGTTCCGCAGACGGCCAGACCGGCACCCGGCTTGCGATCATCGCGCGTCCCCGCAACATGCATAACTACACCGCCGATGCCGGCGCCAAACAGTGATGGAGATTGCGATGAGAAATCTGGCCGCTTCGTTTCTTGTCATCGCCGGCCTGTCTTGCGCCACCGCGCAGGCGCAAGTGCCGACGCCCGCCGCCGATGCGCCGCGATATCTGTCGAACGAAGAAATCACCAAGCTGCTGAAGGCCGATCCGTCGGGGTTTTATTCCCAGATCATCCTGTCGCGCACCGGCGGACTGGTGATGATCACCACCCGCGACAAATCCGGCGAAGGCGAAAGCCATGCCGGCTGGAACGACTTCATTATTGTTCAGGAAGGCGAGGCCAGTTTCACGCTGGGCGGCACCCTGACGGGCGCACGCGAGGTCGGACCCGGCGAAATACGCTCCAGCGGGATCACCGGCGGCCGGGTCGTGACCCTGCGGTCCGGCGACTATATCTTTGCGCCGGCCGACACCGCCCATCGCATGGAAGTGCCTGCGGGTGGCAAGGTGCGATACATCGTTTTCAAGACGCGTAAGTAACCGTGCGATTTTGCGCCCTGTTCCGGATTCGGGGATAAAGACGCATGTCACGTTGCGCCCTGCCCTTTGTCGCGCTGGCTTTCGCCGCCGCCGCAACCTGCGCCTTCGCCGCCGGCAATGACTGGGCGATCTATGGCGGCACGTCCGACGGTACCCGCCATTCCAGCCTGACGCAGATCACCAAGGGCAATGTCAGCCAGCTCGCGCCGGCCTGGACGCATTCCATGGAAGCGGGCGGCGATCCGCAGACCCATCCCCTGGCGATCGGCGGCGTCATCTATGCCTATACCCCGTCCCTGAAAGTCATCGCGCTGGACGGCGCGACGGGCAAGCAGATCTGGCAATTCGATTCCGGTACGCCGGGACGCGGCGCGCAGCGCGGCCTGACCTGGTGGCATGAAGGGCGCGAAAAGCGCCTGTTCACCTCGGTGATGAATTTCCTCTACGCGCTTGATCCACTGACAGGCAAAACGATCGCGGCGTTCGGCGACAAGGGCCGGATCGATCTCAGCCAGAATCTGGGCCGCGACGCATCCAATCTGTATATCTCGCTCACCACGCCGGGCGTGATTTACAAAGACACGATCATCACCGGTTTCCGCACCGCCGAATCCGGCCCCGCCGCGCCGGGCGACATTCGCGCCTTCGATGTGCGCACGGGGAAATTGCGCTGGGCTTTCCACACCATTCCGCGTCCCGGCGAAGCGGGCCATGACACCTGGCCGCCGGATGCATGGCGAAAAGCCGGCGGCGCCAACAACTGGGCGGGCATGGTGGTGGATCACAAGCGCGGCATCGTCTATGCGCCCACCGGATCGGCGGTGGATGATTTCTATGGCGCCGACCGCGCGGGCGGCAACCTGTTCGCCAACAGCCTGCTGGCGCTGGATGCGAAGACGGGTAAGCGGCTGTGGCATTTCCAGGGCGTGCATCACGACATCTTCGACCGCGATTTCCCGTCGCCGCCGGTGCTGCTCACCTTGCGCCATGGCGGCCGCCTGGTGGACGCGGTGGCGCAGCCGACCAAGCAGGGCTATTTGTTCGTGCTGGACCGTGCCACCGGCAAGCCCCTGTTTCCCATCGAGGAAATGACGACGCCGCCGTCCGATGTGCCCGGTGAGATGGCGTCCGCGACCCAGCCCATGTCCCGCATTCCCGCGCCTTTCGCCCGCCAGCATCTGAGCGAAGACATGCTGACCAAACGCACGCCTGAGGCGCATGCCTGGGCGCTGGCGCAGTTCAAAAACTTTCACAATGACGGGCCCTTTGCGCCGATGCGGCTGGGCCAGCAGACCGTCGCCTTTCCCGGCTTTGACGGCGGCGCGGAATGGGGCGGAGCGGCGGCCGATTCCAAGCGCGGCATCATCTATATCAATGCCAACGACATCGCCTGGACCGGCGGACTGTCGCAAAGCCCGGCGACAAAGGGGTTGGGCGCGGCGACGTATCAAAGCAACTGCGCCGCCTGTCATGGCGTGGACCGGCGCGGATCGCCGCCCGCCTTCCCGTCTCTGATCGGTCTGGGGCAGCGCATGCACGATGGCAATATCGCGGAAATTCTTCGCACCGGACGCGGCCGCATGCCGGCCTTCCCTGCAATCCAGGGCGATGCGCTCAAGGCGCTGCAGACCTATCTGATAACCGGCGAAGACAATGTGGACGCAAAAGAGATTGCCGGCGAGGCCCCCGCCAAATACCGCTTCACCGGCTATCGCAAATTCCTCGATCCCGATGGCTATCCGGCGGTGGCGCCGCCCTGGGGCACGCTGAACGCCATCAATCTCAACACCGGGCAATATCTCTGGAAAATTCCGCTGGGCGAGTATCCCGAACTGGGCATGCCCAATACGGGTTCGGAAAATTATGGCGGGCCGATCCTCACCGCCAGCAACCTGCTGTTCATCGGCGCCACCATCTATGACAAGAAGTTCCGCGCCTTCGACGCCACCAGCGGCGCCCTGCTGTGGCAGGCCACTCTGCCCTTTGCCGGCAACGCCACGCCGGTCACTTATATGGCGGGCGGGCGGCAGTTCGTGCTGATCCACGCCAACAATGCGCGCGACAGACGCGCCCCGCAGGGGTCAGCCTATGTCGCCTTCGCCCTGCCGCGCTAGCAGAAGCGACCTTAAAGGTACCGGTATTGGCGGAAGAACGCGCCAACCCCGAAACTTATCCCGCTTTCGTCCAGCAAGCGCCAGATGGTGACGTCCTCGATCAGGAACAGGCGGCCGGTGCGGGTGACCCGGTGGCCGCTATAACCGGTGACAAAACCGTTCTGCATGACCCGCTGCATCATCTCCTCACGCGCGGCGCGGCCTTCTTCGGGCGCGGTGGCGTTGGAGGGCGTGGCGGTAAACTGATCCCAGTTGCATTCCCACAGATCGAGGGCGAACCTGTTGCCATAGTTCAACCTTGCTTCCGGGCCACCGCGATGGGTGAGTAACGCGAAGTCGCCGGACCAGACGCTCTGGCCCGCCGGCCCATCCACAATCGGCATATTGCCCGTTATCCGGAAATAAGACGCCAGAACTCGTTCGATATACGCGTTTTGAAAATTATTCTCCTCGCCGGGCGCGGCAAGGACAGGGCCCAAACTCATTTGATCTTGCCGCGTCCCGCCACCTTCCACACCGCTTCGACGATGCCGCCACGCAAGGCAACCATCTCTTCATGCAGGTGGATGGTGGTGTCGCTATAGCCAACCACCAGTTCGATCTTGTCTCCGATTTTTGGAGTATCACTGGGCGCGCTCAGTTCGATCTGGGCATGCTCGGCCGACAATTTCACCGATGCGATATCGGGCAAGCCCAACGGCCGCGGCAGAGCCATGTCGTTACTCATCGCCTTGCGGCCGGCATCCAGGATCACGCGCGTCGGGTTGGGGCGGCTGATGACGGTGGCCAGCACCGTCAGGGCACAAGGCAGTTCGATACTGTAGTGAGTGCGGTAATGCTCATCGTTGAAGATGGCGCCGCCCACCTGCACTTCGGTGACGCCTGGCTGGCTGACGCAATACAGCAGTGTGCCGGTGCCGCCGCAGCTGACGATGGACATGTCATGCCCCGCTTCACGGCAAGCCTCAGCGCTATCGGTCAGAAGCGCGATGGCGTCGGCGACGGCTTCAGCTTTTATGGTTGGATCTTGTATGGCCGTGACATGCGCTTCCCAGCCCATCACTCCGACAAGACGCAACGAAGGATATTCGGCGATGATATCGGCCAGCGCCACCGCCGGCACACCCGGCTCGACCCCGGCGCGGTCCATGCCGGTATTGACCTCGATAACGACACGAAGCTTTCTGCCGGCGGCATTGGCGGCATCCGCCAGTTCCGCGACATTCTGCGCACTGTCGACCGACACGATCACATCTGCTTCGCGCGGCAGCGCCATCAGGCGGGGCATCTTGATGGGCCCGACGATCTGGTTGGCGATCAAAATGTCGTGGATGCCCGCTGCCGCGAGGACTTCCGCCTCCCCCAGCTTGGCGCAGGTTACGCCGATGGCGCCGGCGGCGATCTGCAGCTGCGCGATCTCAACCGTCTTGTGGCTTTTGACATGCGGCCTCCAGGCAACACCCTGCGCACGGCAGGCTGCCGCGACATGGGCGATATTGGCTTCCATCACGTCGAGATCGACCAGCAGCGCCGGCGTATCCAGTTCAGATTTAGGCGTGCTCATTCGGCGGCGCGGCGCGCCGACCGCAGGCGCTCCGTCCCCAGGGCATCCAGCACGCCGTCAACGCCGATCGCCACGCCATAGTCCCGTGCCGCGCTGTCGCGCGAGACTTTTTCGTCCAGCACATCCTGCAAGACCATTTCGGGGGCGCGGGCAAAGGCATCGCCCCAGCCGCCACCGCCCGCCAGTTGGGCGCGATAGCGTTCGCCGCGCTTGAAGGTGCGCATGAACTTTCCCGGCAATGCGATTTCCTTGCCGTCCGCCTCGCGCAGGCGATTGGCGGCATTGGCGCCGGGATTGCCGCCCTTCAACCCAAAGGGCTGGAATTTCTGGCGGTCGCTGCGGACCTGGAGTACCGCCTCGTCCACGCCGGTCAACTGATATTCCCGCACCAGCCCCATGCCGCCACGGAATTTGCCCGCACCGCAGGAATCCTGACGCATGGCATACTCCTCGATGCGGATCGGCTGCTCGCGCTCCACGACTTCGACCGGCGTGTTGGAATAATTCACCGCCAGCGATGACAGGGCGTCGATGGCGTCCTTGTCGGGGCGCCCACCCCAGGTGCCGAACAGGAATTCCAGCAGCACAAAGGGCCGTTGCTCGGCGCGGTACCCGGCGATGGTGACGCCGAAATCGCCCTGCGCGCCGCAGGCGAACACTTTATGGGGCAGCATCTGGGCCAGCGCGCCCCACACCGCTTCGGTCACGCGCATGGAGGTAAGGCCGCGCGCCGCGACGGGAGCGGGCGAAATCGGATGAACGATGGAGCCGGGCTCGGCAATGACATGGATCGGTCGCATGAAGCCGGAATTGGTTGGCAGGTTTGGATCGATTACCGACCGCAGGCAGGCAAAGACGCTGGATTGCGTCATGGCGATGGGCAGGTTGATCGAGCCTTTCACCTGGGGCGAGGTGCCGGTGAAATCCACCGTGATATCGCTGCCCTTTTTGATGATGCGGGCGAAAATCCGGATCGGGTCCTCGCTGAAGCCATCATCGTCCAGGAAATCCTCGAACTCCCAGGTGCCGTCTGGAAAGGCGGCAAACTCCGAGCGCGTCAGCGCCTCGGAATAATCCAGCAGGTTGGCCATGTCGCTGACGAGTGCCTCGGCGCCATGCTTTTTGGCCAGCGCGATCAAAGCGCGCTCGCCGCGCGTGCAGGCAGCGATGGTGGCATTGACGTCGCCGATCACCGTTTCCGGCACCCGCACATTCAGCCGCAGAATGTCGAAAAAGGCGTCGACCGGTTTTCCTTGATCGATCACGCGCAGCGGCGGTATGCGCAACCCTTCCTGGAATATCTCGGTATTGTCGCAGGCATTGCCGCCGGCGACACGTCCGCCGATGTCGGTCTGGTGACCGATGGCCGCCGCAAAGGCCAGAAGCTTGTCTTCGAAAAATATAGGCTTGAAGACAAAGATATCCGGCAGGTGCAAGCCGCTGCCGAGATAGGGATCGTTCAGCGCATAGACATCGCCGGGCCGGATCTGCCCGTCGAACTTCTTCAGCACCGTCGCCAGGGTCGGCGGGAACGATCCCATATGGACCGGCAGGCAAAGCCCCTGAGCGACCAAATTGCCGCCAGGGTCCAAAAGTCCGGTGGAGAAATCCATCGCCTCCTTGATCACCGAGGAGCGCGCGGTACGCACCACGGTCGCTGCCATTTCATCGGCAATCGCCGCGAAGGCGTTTTTCATCAGTTCGAGGCGGATCGGATCGGGTTTCATGGGTCTATTCTGCCTGATCCAGCCGGATGCGAACAGTTCCGGCAATCGCGCGGGCCGTCGCGTCCGGCGGCACGATGATGGTCGTGTCATATTCCTCGACGATCAGCGGCCCCTGACGGGGTTGTTCGTTGAGGGCGGTTCGGCGGATCACCGGTGTCGTCACCCAGCCCTTGTCGCCGAAATAGACCGGGCGTTCCGAAGAGCTGGGCGAAGCGCCATTCGCCTTTTTGGTCCTGAGCGCGGACGGCGCCGGCAGATGGTCCTGCCGGTCCATGCTGCGGGCCCTCAGGCGCAGGTTTACGATCTGCACCCGTTCCGTCCGGCTGCAATAGCCGTAAGTGCGCTCATGCTCCTGGTGGAACTGCTCGGTCACCTCATCGAGAATCTGGTGGGTCACCATGGGCGATACGATGGGAATGCCAAGTTCAGAGCTCTGGCCGGCATAGCGCATCTCCAGCACCAGATGCAGTTCGGTATGGGCGGTCGGCACGCCTTCGGCCGTCATCATTTCGGACGCGTCATGCAGAAGCTGGCGGGTACGCGCATTCAGAGCGTCGCAGTCCACTTTGTCCACGTCATGCCAGAAAACCGCCACCAGGCGGTGCTGGATACGCGCAAACAACAGGCCCAGGGCGCTAAACACGCCGGAAGCAGGCGGTATAATAATGTCGGAAATCCCGGCATGGGCCGCCAGGGTGGCGCCATGCACCGCGCCATTGCCGCCGAACGCTACCATGGCGAATTCGCGTGGGCTGCGGCCGATCTCGCTCGACACCGCCTGGATCGCCCGCGTCATGGCGCCATTGACCACGGCATGAATGCCGTAGGCGGCTTCGTGCAAGGACAGGCCCAGCGGCTGCGCGACATGGAGGCGGATGGCGTCTTCGGCGCACATTTTGTCGATCGGCATGTCGCCGTCCAGCAGATGCGATGGATTCAAGAAACCCAGAATGACATTGGCGTCGGTCACGGTCGGGCGCATGCCGCCCCGGCCATAGCAAGCCGGACCCGGATCAGCGCCCGCACTGTCGGGGCCGACACGCAAGGCCCCGCCCTTGTCGATCCAGGCGAGGCTGCCGCCGCCGGCGCCGATCTCGGCCAGGTCGATGGTGGGCGAGCGCACCAGATAGCCACCGCCGCCCAGCAGCCGCTGACCGATATTGATGCCCGCGCCCACTTCCATTTCATCGGTCAGGCGGGGTTCGCCGCCCTCAATCAAACAGGCCTTGGCGGTGGTACCGCCCATGTCGAAGGCGATGATATTGGCTTCGCCCAGCATCTCGCCTAACGCCGCTGCGCCGATGGCGCCGGCGGCCGGCCCCGATTCCACGCAATAGGCGGGAAAGGCGCGCGCCGTATCGGCCGTGATGATGCCGCCCGACGACTGCATCACCATCAGGGGCGCATCGACGCCAAGCCGCTTGACGCCGTTTTCCACCGAGGCGAGATAGCGGTCGACCACCGGTTTCACAAAGGCGTTCACCACCGTGGTGCTGGTACGTTCATATTCGCGGATTTCCGGTAGCACCTGGTGCGAAGCGGAAATGGAAAGTTCGGGCACATGCTGGCGCAGCAATTCCATCACCGCCTGCTCATGCGCCGGGTTCATATAAGAGTGCAGCAGGCACACCGCGACGGAGTCGACCTCCTGCTTGCGCATTTTCTCCACCGCCGCGATCACGCTGGCGGCATCCAGCGGCAGGACCACCTTGCCGTCCGCATCCATCCGCTCCTCGATCTCGAAGCGCAGGCGGCGCGGCACCAGCGGGCGCGGCTTGTCCCAGTCCATGTTGTAAAGCTGGGGCATCCGCAGGCGCGCGATTTCCAGAATGTCGCGAAAGCCCCGGGTGGTGATCAGCGCCACCTTGGCGCCATGCCCGGTCAGAAGCGCGTTGGTCACCACGGTAAAGGCATGCACCAGGCTGACAACTGCCTTGGGGTCGGTCGTGCCGTCGGCGAAAAGCTGGGCCAGGCCATCGGTAATCGCCCGGCTGTAATCGTCCGGGGTGGACAGAAGCTTGAGGGTTCGGGCAGAACCGTCGGAATTGGATACGACCAGATCGGTGAATGTGCCCCCGACATCAATGGCGATGCGGTGCTTACCGGTACTCATATGCTAGATTGTCCCCCGACCCTTGAATTTCAGTCTGACGGACTCATTCCAGCCGGTCAAATGACCCGCTTTTTCTGGCCCATATAATATATAAGAGTATGCCGCCATGACCCTTCCCGGTTTTCCGGCCGATATTCCTGTTATCGACGCCCACCAGCATTTCTGGGACCTGGAGAAGAATTACCTGCCCTGGCTGCGCGATCAGCCCCCCATCCCTTTCCGCTATGACGATTACAGCGCCCTGAAGCGCAACTACATGCCGCCGGATTACCGCCGCGATGCCCAAGGGATGAACCTTGTGGGTTCGGTCTTTGTCGAAACCGAATGGGACCGCACCGATTCCGTCGGCGAAACGCGCTGGGTCCATGAACTGGCGCGAGACGCTGGCCTTCCCAGCGCCATCGTGTGCCATGTCACCCTGCATCGCTCCGACGCCGCCGACATCCTCGCCCAGCAGGCGCGATTTCCGCTGGTACGGGGCATCCGGCACAAGCCCGCATCCGCGACGGCGCCGGACAGAATTGAAAAAGGCGTTCCGGGCTCGATGAACGATCCGACCTGGCGGCGCGGCTATGGCTTGCTGGAGACATACAATCTCTCCTTCGACCTGCAGACACCCTGGTGGCATCTGGAGGACGGCGCCAGATTGAACGCAGACTTTCCCCGCATTCCCATCATCCTCAATCATACCGGCCTGCCGCGAAACCGCAGCGCGGAAGAACTGGCAGGCTGGCGGCGGGCGATGAAACTGTTTGCGGCGGCGCCCAATGTCTGCGTCAAGATTTCCGGACTGGGAGAACCGGGCCAGCCCTGGACCCTGGAGCGCAGCCAGCAGGTCATTCTGGACACGATCAAAATCTTCGGAGAGGATCGCTGCATGTTCGCCAGCAACTTCCCGGTGGACGGCCTGGCCGGCAGCATGGCGACCATCTTTTCCGGCTTTGCAGAAGCAACAAGAACAATGGGGACTGCCGTGCAGCGTAAACTGTTCGCCGACAACGCCAGGCGCATCTATCGCCTCAGCCAAGGAACAAAGCCGTGACCGCGCGTCCCCGGATCGGCTTTGTCGGCATCGGCATCATGGGTGCGCCGATGGTGCGCCGGTTGATGGCGCAGGGCTGGCCGGTAGCGGTGTGGAATCTGGAAGCCGACCGCTATGCCGAAGTGCCGGGAGCCACCGTGCTGGACAGCCCGGCCGCAGTGCGGGCCGCCAGCGATATCGTTATCTTCTGCGTGCTGCACGGCGAAGCGGTGGAGCAATGCTGCTTTGGGCCGCACGGCATGGCGCGCGCCGCATCGGGCGCGATGCTTCTGATAGATACGTCCACCATCAATCCCGACACCACGCTTGCGCTTGCCGAGCGCCTGAAACGCGAAACTGGCATGGCCTGGGTGGATGCGCCGATTTCGGGCGGACCGGTGGCGGCGGGCGACGGCCAGCTCACCATCATGATGGGCGGCGCGGACGACGATGTGGCGCGGGCGAGCACCGTGCTGACGGATCTGGCCGCCAACCTCACCCATATCGGCGCGCAGGGCGCGGGCCAGACCGCCAAGATCATCAACCAGGCGATTGTCGGCGTCGGCTATGTGCTGATGGGCGAAACCCTGGCGCTGGCGGAAGCCGCCGGCATAGACGCGGCGCGCCTTCCCGGGGCGCTGGCCGGCGGCATGGCCGACAGCACCGTGCTGCGGCGCATCTATCCCCAACAGCAATCGCGCGATTACGTACCCCCGCGCAGCTATGCCCGCCAGCTGGACAAGGACCTGAAGAATGTCATGGCCTTTGTGAAAGCGCACAATCTGGAACTGCCGCTGCTGAGCCGCGCGGTCGAGCGTTATCACGCCTTCGCCGCCGACAATGAGATGGTGGACGGCGCTGCCGTGGCGCGGCTGTACGAAAAGCCAAAATCCTGAGCGCGCCCGCCATGACGGATGCCGAGCTGGAACGGCGCACCATGCGCAAGGTCATGTGGCGGCTGCCGCCGCTGATGGCCCTGATGTTCCTGATCAACCAGCTGGACCGCGTTAATGTGAGCTTTGCCGCGCTCACCATGAATCGCGACCTGGGCCTGACGGCAATGGATTATGCCTGGGGCGCGGGCATTTTCTTCATCGCCTATTTCGCCTTTGAAATTCCCAGCAACCTGATCCTGGAACGGGTCGGCGCGCGCCGCTGGATCGCGCGCATCATGATCACCTGGGGCCTGATATCGGGCATGATGGCGCTGGTGGTGGGGCAGAACAGTTTCCTGGCGGTGCGGTTCCTGCTGGGCGCTGCCGAAGCGGGCTTCGTGCCCGGCCTGGTGCTCTACATCACCTACTGGTTTCCCGCTGGCTATCGCGCCCGCGCCACGGCGGTGTTCTTCTTTGCCGCGCCCATGGGCAATGCGGTGGCAGGCATGCTGTCGGTGCCGCTGCTCGCCCTGGACGGCTCCCTGGGGCTGACGGGCTGGCAAATGATGTTCGTCGTCGAAGCGGTCCCGGCGGTGCTGCTGGGATTTTATGTCCTGCGCAATCTGCCCGACCGGCCGCGCGATGCGCGCTGGCTGACGGCGGAGGAGTGCGCCTGGCTGGAGCGGCAGGTCGAGGGCGGGCGCGGTCAGCATGGCGGCGTGCTGGCGCAGCTTGGCGCCATCATGAACCGGCGCGCCGGATTGCTGTCGGCGATCTACCTCACCCGCAACATGGCGATGTATGGCGTCAGCCTGTTCCTGCCGCTGATCCTCAGCGGCGCGGGACTTTCCAACACCCAGGTCGGCTTTGCCGCCACCATTCCCTTCCTGGTCGCCGCGACCGGGGCGGTGGTGTGGGGCTGGCATTCCGACCGGCACAATGAACGGCACTGGCACACCATCATCGCCATGCTGGTCGCCGCGGCGGGCCTTGCCTTGAGCGCCTTTCTCGGCGCATCGGTCTGGGCGCTGGTGGTGATTTCTATCGCCGCCATCGGCCTTTACGCGCAGGCCGTGGTGTTCTGGTCGCTACCGCCGTTGATGCTGAGCGGCATGGCCGCGGCAGCCGGCATCGCCGCCATCAATGCGGTGGGCAATCTGGGCGGATTTTTGGGGCCCTTTATCGTCGGCGCCACCGCACGCGGCGGCGGCACGGATTTCTCGTCCGGCCTCTATCTGATGGCGGGTTGCGCCGCGATCTCGGCGGCGCTCAGCTTTGTCCTGATGCGCCTGAAATGGGATGCGCCGCAAGGAAAGCAGACATGATCCTTGAGACCGCTGTCTTTTCCATTCACCCCGGCCAGGCCGAACAGTTCCGGGCTGCTTTCACTGAGGGGCGGCAATTCGTCGAGACGTCAAAGGGCTTCCACAAATTGGAAATGCGCTAGGGCATCGAGGAGCCCGACACTTTCATCCTGGTGGTATGGTGGCAGACGCTGGAGGACCACACGATTGTCTTCAAGCAATCGGACAATTTCACCAAGTGGCGGGCGGCGGTCGGACATTTCTTCGCCCTCCCGCCAGTGGTGAATCATTTCCGGGACGAAGCCTGACCCACCGTCGAAATTCTCGATAGCAGTTCGTGCCATGTCCGCTTTGCGTTGCCAAAAGCGGACATTCGCGGGCCTGTAAGTTACTCCTCTCCACCAGCTGCGGCAGGAATGTGGGGCGCAGGCTTCGGCTAGCCAACCAAAGGCTATTCCACAAATAACAGCTGGCCGAACCGGTCCGGATAATGCGGGTTCGGCTTCAACATGCCCGAATCCGACCATTGGGAAAGCCGGCGGTTGGGTTCCGTCCCATCCCAACGATTCATGTTCGCGATCCAGCGGTCGCCGATCCTGGGGACAGGGTTCTCCGCCAAATCGGAAAACGCGCGCCAGGGAATCGCCACTTCGAGATTCCAACCCTGGTCCTGGTCTCCTGCAATATTGAGCGTGCCCTTGATCGAAACAGCCACTTGCACGCCCCGCAGGTCGTAGTTCTTCAGCAGGCGCTGTGGAAACGGGTAGAGATAGTCATACAAGACAGCGCGGGCATTCATTTCAAGGCCCAGATACAGGTTCTTGACGCCAGGCGGAGCAATGAAGATTTCGACGGCATCGTCTTTGTAGGTGGGGTCGTCCGGCTGAGTATGCACCGCAGTGATGTCGCTATCGTCACACGCGTAAGCGACATAGAGGTTGTCGTTATCCCAGGTCAGCCGAGCCACGGTCTTCTGCTTCTTGCCGGTCTGGTCGGCCCAGGGGAAGACGAAGATCACCGGCTTGGCCGCTTGCCAGGCGGCATCGTCGAGGTTGCCGTCGATGCGAGGAGCAATTCTGGCGCGATGCACCTCGTGGGTCGGGATGGGGGCAAGATCGGCACGCTCAGCCTGCGCCAGTACGGGCGCACCTGTCATAAGCGCAAGGAAGGCGGACAAGAAAAGAACAATGACTTTTTTCATAGCCTCAAATCCTCCATGCCCCGGCGGGGGACCGGTTAGCTCAGGGTGACGTGGAGGTCGCCGATCTTCTCGATCGAGGTCACCATCTTGTCCCCCGGTTTGAGCCAGACCTGCTTATCCGGCGGGTATCCGCTGATCACGCCTTCACAGGTGCCGGTGAAAATCACGTCTCCCACTTCGAGTGCGAAGGCCTTCGAACAGTAGGAGATGATCTGGGCGCAGTTGAAGATCATCAGGCGGGTATTGGTGTCCTGGCGGACCTCGCCGTTGACGAGCATCTTCATGTTGAGGTTGTTGACGTCCACCTGCTCGGCGCTGACCAGCCAGGGGCCGAACGGCCCCGAACCGTCCGTGCTCTTGCCCAACAACCACTGGGCCGAGCGGCGTTGCAGGTCGCGGTTGGTGAAATCGTTTCCGCTGGCATAGCCATAGACATGGTCCAGAGCGCTGGCATCCGGGATATCGCGGCCTCCCTTGCCCATCACCAGCACCAGTTCGGCCTCATAGTCCCACTTGGGCGGCGCTGTAGACTTGCTGACCGCGATGCTGCCGTTGTGGTGGTTCAACGCGCTGTTGAACTTGCTGAACATGATCGGCTCCTTGGGGGGCTTGCTGCCGCCCTCCGCGGCATGGGCTGCGTAGTTGAGCCCGACGCACAGGATCTTGCCCGGGTTTTCGACGATGTTGCCGAAGCGCACCTGGCCTTCCGGGATCAGGCGACCCGCCGGCGCGCCCGCCGCGCCGTTGGCCAGCAGCAGGCCCAGGGCCTCCAGGTTGCCACGGCCACTGATCACATCGATAGCCTTGGTCGGCAGGCCGATCTTTCGGTCGCGCTCCACACCGGCGACGTCCAGCACGCCGCGCGCAGTCTTCACGCCCAGGCCCAGGCCGCTCGGCGTGACGATGTTGGTGATGTCGATTCCCTTCAGCGGGCGCTGGTTGGTCGGCATGCCGCGGGCCGCCTGTTGTGCCTGGGCTTGCGCGCCGGTGGCCAGCACGGCCGCTCCGGCGCCGAGCCCTAGCCCCGTGATCATGCTTCGACGGTCTTGATTCATTTCGTTTCTCCTTGGCGTTGGAATGTCGATGCTTACATGCCGCGCAGTTCACGCAAGGCGATCTGCAGCATCGCCCGGCAATGGCCCACATTATAGGCCCAGCCGGAATTGGTGCTCTGCGCCTCCCGCGGAAGCAATTTGTCGGTATCCAGGGCGCGCGGATGCTCGGGGAAGATCAAGCGCTTGTAGTTGTTGCGCACCAGGACCTTCATCACTTCATACATGTCGATGTCGCCATCGTCGGGGAAGGTTTCGACATAATCCAGGCGCGGCTTGCGCATGATCACATTGCGGAAATGCACCTGGCCGATGCGATTGCGCGAGGCGAGCCAGTTGCCCACCACGACCGGGTCCTCGCCCAGCTCGCGGGTGACGCCGCAATCCCAGGTCATGGTGTTGGAGGGCGAGTTCACTGTCTCGACCAACCGCTTCCAATCCGAGAAACTGTTGAGGACCTGGGCCGAACCGCGGCTCATCGGCGACGGCGGATCGTTGGCATGCACCGACATGACCACATTGTTTTTTTCAGCCACCGGAATCACTTCCTTCAGGAAGTAGGTCAGGTTCTTCCAGGTATCTTCATAATTTTGGGTCGCACCGTCTGCTGGAAGCGGAGGCAGGTCCTTCATGCGGTCATAGTTGAAATCCGAATAGCCGGCGCCGCCGCGGCCGGGCATCTGCTTGTACCCGTCAGTGGCACGGTGGGTGTAGAAATTCCATTCCAAAACCGGAATGCCCAGCTTTCCCATGTTGACGATGGTCTGCTTGATCTTGCCGATCTCCTCATCACGGCCCGGCAGGCCACGCACGATCTTGTTCATTTCGGGATCAAGGCCACCCTGGTAGGACCAGCGGATCATCAGGATGCCAAGATGCATGCCGTGTTTCTTCAGCGCATCGACCCGCGGCTGCAGGTAATCCGTGCCCCAGGGCTGTGCCGGCACGGCCGAGGCGTCGATCCAGTTGATGCCGAGCTGCTTGATGCGGATCGCCTCCGCATCATCCAGCATATCGTTCATGTAGACAGTGAGCTTGGGGGTGTCGGGGCCTTCCTGCGGCTGGCCAACGCGTTTGTTGGGCGTGGGCGAATAGGGCGCGTTCGGCCCCTGCTGCGCCATTGCCGGCAAGCCGGCCGCACCAGCCAGCAAGGCGCCGCCCGATGTCTGTAACAAGCCACGGCGGGACAGTTTGCTCTTGAAGGTATCTGTCATGTGTTTCTCCTGCTGATTTTTTGAAGGCTTCTTGTGGCTATGGCAGCGCGAACACCATCAGGCTGCCCGGACCTGTCGGGCTCCTGATGAACGATCCGCCGGTGGCGACGATCGCCACATACTGTTTGCCGTCCTTGCCGCGATAGGTCATCGGCGTGGCATGCGCCGACAGCTCCATCTTGTAGGTCCAGACTTCCTTGCCGGTGGCGCTTTCATAGGCGCGGAAACGGCTGTCGTCGGTAGCGGCAATGAAGGTCAGACCGCTGGCGGTGCTGATCGGGCCGCCGATGCTGGGCCGGCCGGTGTTGCGCACCGCTTCCGGCAGGCTGTCGGTTACACCAAAGGTCTTGCTCCAGGCGATGTCGCCGGTATTGACGTTGATCGCATACAGGGTGCCCCAGGGCGGGGTCTGGCACATCAGCTTCTTGTCTTCATCGATGAAGAAGCTGTCCGGGCCGTCGGCGGAGCCCCAATGGCCTTCCTTTTTCTTCTCGACCATTTCGATGCTGCCCATGTCATGGGTATTGACGATGTAATAGCCGAGCTTGGCGTCAAAGCTGCCGCCGCCCCATTCCGGGCCGCCCCCGCTGCCCGGGAAACGCGCGATCCGCGAATCCATGGTAAGCGGCGAATAGGCGATGCTGTCGTGCAGCTTCTTGTCCTTGATCAGCTTCTCGCAAAACGCCTTGTGCTCGGGCGTCACGGTGGCGATGTCGGTCGCCGCCGTGAAGTGCTGGCGCGCCAAAGGCGGCGGCTTCACCGGCATGGGCTGGGTCGGCCAGGCCTGTTCACCGGTCACGGTGCTGGCCGGGACCGGCACTTCTTTCACGTCATAGATCGGCTTGCCGGTGACACGGTCCAGGATGAAGAGATAGGCGCTCTTGGTCATGGTCGCCACGGCGGGAATGCTGCGGCCGTTCTTGCGGACGGTCATCAGCAGCGGCGGCGTGTCCAGGTCGTGATCCCAGATGTCGTGATGGACCAGCTGGAAGTGCCAGAGATACTTGCCGGTCGCGGCATTGACCGCCACCAGCGAGCCGCTGAACAGGTTGGTGCCGTGGCGGTCGCCGCCATAGCGGTCCGACGCGGGCGCGCCGAAGGGCAGATAGGCGATGCCGCGTTCGGCATCGACATTCATCAGGCCCCAGACATTGACGCCGGCGCGATTTTCCGTGGAGCCGGGCGCCCAGGTGTCATAGCCGGGTTCGCCTTTCTTCGGCACGGCATCGAAGGTCCAGACCAGCTTGCCGGTGCGCACATCCCAGGCGCGCACCGCGCCGGACGGCCCCTTGGGGATTTCGCCCAACGCCCCGCCGGTCATCACCAGATTCTTGTAGATCAGCGGCGCCGAGCTCATGGCATAGGGCCGGTCGGTAAAGCCGCGCATGATCTCGGGCGTGCGCAGATTGACCGCGCCCTTGTCGCCGAAGCTTTCGGCGGCCTTGCCGGTCTTCGCATTCACCGCCATCAGCTTGCCGTTGGGGGTGGCGAAGATCAGCCGCGGATCGTCCTTGCCGTCGCCGGGCCAGTAGGCCAGGCCGCGCGTGTTGGGCCGCAGATTGTCCGGCAATGTGTAAGACCAGATTTCCTTGCCCGTCACGCCGTCCAGCGCCTGGATTTTTCCGTAAGGGTTGGCGAGATACAGTACGCCGTCGATCACCAGCGGCGTGGTCTGGGAGGCCGCGTCGCGCGCCGCGCCGGCCGGCTTCAGGTCGTATTTCCACGCCACCTTCAGAGTGTTCACATTCGCGGGCGTGATCTGGGTCAGGGGCGAATAGCGCGCGCCGCCCGGGTCGCGGCCGTAATTGGGCCAGTCATCCTGCGGCGCGGCCTGGGCCCCGGCGAACAAAAGGCTTCCCAGCAATCCAACGGTCAATGTGCGGATGCGCGTATGAATTTTCGGCAAAATCCCCTCCCACGAAAAAGCCGGTTCTTGCTGCGCGCCGGCCTAGGCCAAGCTTAAGCACAAACGCCGGTTCTGACAAAGAACCGGCGCCTGTGTTTCCTGCCTGTAGTTCGGGCCGGTTACGGCCGGGCGAGTATCTCGTGCACCAGATCGCACAATTTTTCCGTGTCGAACGGCTTGCGCAGGGTGCAGATTTCGCGGGCTTTCAGTGCCGCCCTATTCGAAGCACGCAGGTTGGCAACACCAACAACCATCGCGTCAGGCGGGCGCAACCAGCTTGCGATAGAGATGCCAGGTTGCATGGCCCAGAACCGGCACCACCACCATCAGACCGACAAAGAACAGCGCCGATCCTGCCAACAGGCCCGCCGCCACGATGGCGCTCCACAGCGCCATCGGACCGGGATTGGCCAGCACGGCGCGGAAGGAGGTCCGGATTGCGGTGTCCAGGCCGGCATCACGGTCGACCAGCAACGGAAATGACACGACACTGATCAGCATCGCCAGCAGGGCGAAGAAGAAGCCCACGCCCACGCCCACCACGATCATCATCTGTCCGGGTGCGGTGAAGAACACGGCACGCGCGAAATCCGCGGGCGAAGATGGCGCCACTGGACCCATCGTGGCCTGGAAGATTGCCCAGGCCGCAACCAGCCAGGTGAGGAACAGGGCGATCAGGATCAGGCCCAGCGCGGCAATGCCGCCGATGGCGGGCGCCTTCAGCACGTCAAAGGCATTGGCCCAGCCGACCTCCACGCCGCGCTCGCGCATGCGGCTCATCTCATAAAGCCCGACCGCGGCCAGCGGGCCGACGATGGCGAAACCGGAGGCCAGCGGAAACAGCAGCGGCAGCAGATCCATGCCGAAGGCCAGGCGCGCCATCACCAGCCCGACCAGCGCGTAGGTGGCGCAGAGAAACAGGACATCGCTGCGATAGGCCTGGAAATCCTCGAAGCCCTGGCGCAGCGATTGCCAGACATCGGCATTGGCGATGCGGCGCACCGCCGGCGCGGGCGAATGGGCGGTGTCGTGCATGTGATCGAGCGAGCGCTTGAGTGAACCGGCGGCATGCGCCGCCGATACAAATTGCGCACCACTCCATTCAATCGGATTTCTGATCGTCATCGCGCCTCTCCCAAATTGGGGTTACGCGCGTTGGTAGCGACTGGCGGTGAGGTCACCGTCGGGTCGCCGATACCGCGCAACCGTTCCAGATGGGGAAAAGCATACGCTCGCAAAAGGGTGCGGTCACCTGTCGCACCCGCGCCCTCGCAGTTGCAGCAACGCCAGCTTTTCCGGCCTACTTCGGCAGCGGGCGGCTTGGCACCACGGCGTCATAATAAGACTTGGCGACCGCCTGGCTCGCGACTTCACCCTTCAGGGGTGGGTCATGCCAGAAGACGGGCGGCGGCGCATTCGCCGCCGCGGCCGGATTGGGGAGCCCAACACCCGAGATGAAAAGCGTGGTGGCGATGGTGTCGCCGACATTGAGGCGGCCATGCACCGTCCTGGCGTTCTGCGGTGTGATGAAGCCGGTATAGATCGGCCAGCGCCGGATTTCGCTGCCCAGCTGCATCAGCATCTTGCTGTCACTGACATTGATCCATTGCACGCCGCCGCCTTTGGGATCGGGATTGTCGGGGCTGGCATGGGGACCGGCAATAGTCATCGGCCCAAAGGTGATCACCAGCACACGGCCCACGCCGAATTCCGATCCGAACAGCAGCTTGGTGTTGTGCTGCCAATGGACGTTATTCTCGATCATCAGCAGCTTGTGGCTGTCGCGCACCACGATGTCCTTCATCACCCACGCGCCCGACCAGGGCGTGAAGGAATACAGGATCATCTTGAGCGGTTCGTCGCCGGTGTTGGAAAGGCGATGCGCCACGTTCGCCGGCACCAGCGCACCGATGCCGCTGCTGAGATCCCAAACCTGCCTGCCGTCATCGATCCGGCCCTTGCCGCTGATGACATAGAAGATCAGCTGCTTGGGGGTGGTGAAAAGCGAAGTGACATCGCGCGGCAGCAGGGTGGCAAGATCGGTCTGCTGGCCCGGCGCCAGTATTTCGCCGGCGCTGCCGGTGGTCTTGTCGCCTGCGCCGAAGATGCGCTGCACGTACATGGTGTCGTGGCTGATCCTCGCCGGTGCATTGGCCGGATTGCCGATATAGCGATCGATGGAAATGCCGACTTCTTCGTTGCTGGGAGGCTCAACCACAAAGGGCGGCGGCGTTTGCGCCGACACCGGCGCGGCGATCAACAGAAGGCCCATCAAAAATCCGGCAGAGATCCTCCTATATGGGGACCGATGCATTTCTTCCTCCCTTCGCCTGGCACCTGGCGCGCCTTTTGACCGCGACATTCTAATCTAACACTTTGTAACTACAAACAATTTCCACGTTCATTACGCCATCCCACAGCCGGGACTTTTGCGCAGGCTGTGCCCTCGCTAGTATGGCACGCAGGAAACGCAGCCGGCTCTCTCTTCCAGACAAGCCGCATAAGAACAAAGAACACCAGGACCAACAACAGCCGCGCACTTAGCTGAATAAGTATCCAGAAGACGTTGGTCTCGTACCGGGGCAGTCATTGGGGAAGCAGTCAGCGTATGAGTAGTTCAGCAGTGCAACCGCCCCTTACGGGCGCGCGGAATAGTCGGCTGCCGACAGCGGGCATGGCGCCCACCGATATTTCCAATCCCGACTATTTCCACAAGGTGGTGGACTGCCAATGGGCCTGTCCGGCGCACACGCCGGTGCCCGAATATATCCGCATGATCGCGGCCGGACGTTATTCCGACGCCTATATGGTCAACTGGCATTCCAATGTGTTTCCCGGAGTGCTGGGCCGCACCTGCGACCGGCCCTGCGAACCGGCCTGCCGCCGTGGCCGGGTGGAGGAAGTCACCAAGAAGGCCGAACCGGTCGCCATCTGCCGTCTCAAGCGCGTCGCCGCCGACAACAAGGACGATGTGAAGGCACGCATGCCGGCGCCGGCTTCGGTGAAAAACGGCAAGCGCGTGGCGCTGATCGGCGCGGGGCCGGCTTCGCTCACCGTGGCGCGCGACCTGCTGCCGCTGGGCTACACCGTGGTTCTGTATGACGGCGATGCCGCGGCCGGCGGCATGATGCGCACCCAGATTCCCAAATTCCGCCTGCCCGAATCCGTGCTGAATGAGGAAGTGAATTACATCCTCGATCTTCAGCCCGAACTGAAGCTGGGCCAGAAGATCGACTCGCTGAAGGCATTGCTGGCGGAAGACTATGACGCCATCTTTGTCGGCTGCGGCGCGCCGCGCGGGCGGGCGCTGGAGCTGCCGGGCGGCACGGACGCCACGGCCAATATTCATGTCGGCATCGACTGGCTGTCCTCGGTGTCGTTCGGCCACACCACAAAAATCGGCAAGCGCGTGATCGTGCTGGGCGGCGGCAATACCGCGATGGATTGCTGCCGCACCTCGCGGCGGCTGGGCGGCGAACAGGTAAACGTGGTGGTGCGATCCGGCTTTGACGAAATGAAAGCGTCGCCTTGGGAAAAAGAAGACGCGATGCATGAAGGCATCCCGATTCACAATTTCCTGGTGCCGAAGGAATTCCTGCATGCAAACGGCAAGCTGACCGGCATGCGCTTCCAGAAGGTCAAGGCGGAGTTCGACGCCAAGGGCCGCCGCAACCTGGTGCCGTCGGGTGAGCCGGATGTGGTGATGGAAGCCGATGATGTGCTGGTGGCGGTGGGCCAGGAGAACGCTTTCCCCTGGATCGAGCGCGATGTCGGGTTGGAATTCGACCAGTGGGACATGCCCAAGGTCGATCCGCGCACCTTTCAGTCCACCAACAGCCGCGTTTTCTTCGGCGGCGATGCCGCCTTCGGTCCCAAGAACATCATCTGGGCGGTGGCGCATGGCCATGACGCCGCGATCTCCATCGATCTTCTCTGCCAGGGCAAGGATCTGGGCCAGCGCCCCTCGCCGCTGGTCAATCTCAGCAGCCAGAAGATGGGCATCCATGAATGGAGTTATGACAACGACATTTCCAACGACCATCGTTTCAAGGTGCCGCACGCCCCGATCGAAAAAGCCCTGAAGGATGTGAAGCTGGAGGTGGAGCTGGGTTTTGATCTTCAGCAGGCTTTCGCGGAAGCCGAACGCTGCCTGAACTGCGATGTCCAGACCGTGTTCGACACGCCCAAATGCATCGAGTGCGATGCCTGCGTCGATATCTGCCCGATGGACTGCATCAGCTTCACCGCCAATGGCGAAGAAGAGGATTTGCGCACGCGCCTGACCGCGCCGGCGCTGGACAAGGACCAGGACCTCTATATTTCCGGCGCCCTCAAGACCGGGCGCATCATGGCCAAGGATGAAGACCTTTGTCTGCATTGCGGGCTATGCGCCGAGCGCTGCCCGACCGGCGCCTGGGACATGCAGAAATTCCTGCTGAACGCGCCCAAGACGGGGTACGCATGTCACCGGTAAAACACGTCAACGATTTCGTCGTCAAATTCGCCAACGTCAATGGCTCGGGCTCGGCCTCGGCCAATGAGATGTTCGCGCGCTCCATACTTCGCATGGGCGTGCCGGTGGCATCGCGCAACATATTTCCTTCGAACATCCAGGGCCTGCCGACCTGGTATGAGGTGCGCGTCTCGGGCAAGGGTTGGCTGGGTCGGCGCGGCGGTGTCGACCTGATGGTGGCGATGAATCCGCAGACCTGGGACAAGGACGTCGCCGGAATCGATCCCGGCGGCTATCTGTTCTACGATTCCTCAAAGCCCATTCCGATGTCGCGCTTGCGCGATGACATCAACATCTTAGCGATGCCGCTGACCGAAATCTGCAACAGCACCTATAGCGATCCGCGCCAGCGCCAACTGTTCAAGAACATCATCTATGTCGGCGCCCTCGCCCAACTTCTGGGCATCGACCACGCCATGCTCGAGCAGATGATCGGCGAACAGTATAAGGGCAAGGACAAGCTGATTGCGCCCAACCATCAGGCGCTGCGCATGGGCCATGACTATGCCCGCGATAACCTCTCTGGCGCGTGCGGGCTGAAAATCGAGAAAGCCGATGCGGTGGGTGATCGCATCTTCGTCAATGGCAATGACGCGGCCGGACTGGGCTGCGTCTATGGCGGCGCCACCGTGGCGGCCTGGTATCCCATCACCCCGTCCACCTCGGTGGCGGAAGCCTTCGCCAAACATTGCGGCAAATACCGGGTGGATGCGCAAAGCGGAAAAAACAAGTTCGCCATCGTGCAGTCGGAAGACGAAATCTCGGCCATCGGCACGGTGATCGGCGCGAGCTGGAACGGGGCGCGCGCCTTTACCGCCACCAGCGGGCCGGGCATTTCCCTGATGCAGGAATTCCTCGGCCTGGCCTATTTCGCGGAAATTCCCGCCGTGATCATCGACGTGCAGCGCGGCGGTCCTTCCACCGGCATGCCCACCCGCACCCAGCAGGCCGACCTCTTGATCTGCGCCTACGCCAGCCATGGCGACACCAAGCATGTGGTGCTGCTGCCCGAAGACCCGAAGGAGCTATTCGAGTTCACCGCTTTATCCTTCGACCTGGCCGAACGACTGCAGACCCCGGTCTTTGTGCTGGAAGACCTGGACATCGGCATGAATGACTGGCTGTGCGACCCTTTCACCTGGGACGATGCCAAGGTTTATGACCGCGGCAAGGTGATGACGGCGGAGGAACTGGAAGCCGGCAAGACCTTCGGCCGCTATCTGGATGTGGACGGCGACGCCATTCCATGGCGCACCCTGCCCGGTACCCATCCCACCAAGGGCGCCTATTTCACCCGCGGCACCAGCCGCGACCGCTTCGCCAAATACAGCGAGGAAGGCGCGGTCTATCAGGACAATATGCAGCGCCTGCTGCGCAAATTCGAAACCGCCAAGACGCTGGTGCCCGCCCCGGTCGTGCGCCGCGCCAAGGAGAAAGCCAAGACCGGCGTGATCTATTTCGGCTCTACCAGCGCGGCGATGAACGAGGCGCTGGCGGCCCTGGATGCCGATGGCGTCCATCTGGACACGCTGCGGCTGCGCGCCTTCCCGTTCAGCGATGCGGTGGTGGATTTCATCAACGCCCATGACCAGATTTTCCTGGTCGAGCAGAACCGCGACGCCCAGATGCGCTCGCTGCTGGTCAATGAATGCGGCATCGACCCGGCGCGATTCATTTCCATCCTGCACTATGACGGCACACCCATCACCGCGCGCTTCATCATCGCGGCCATCGCCGAGCGCATCGCGCTGAAATCCAAAGAGGCCGCGCAATGACCTATATCGCCAAGCCCAAGCTGCGCCATCCCGGCATCGCGGTGAACAAACTGGGCTTCACCCACCGCGACTATGAAGGCTCGGTCTCGACGCTGTGCGCCGGCTGCGGCCATGACTCGATTTCCTTCGCCATCATCCAGGCCTGTTTCGAGCTAAACATCGCACCGCATCGGGTCGCCAAACTTTCAGGCATCGGCTGCTCGTCCAAGACGCCCGATTACCTGTTGGGCCAGAGCCACGGCTTTAATTCGGTGCATGGCCGCATGCCGTCGGTGCTGACCGGCGCCAATCTGGCCAATCGCGAGCTTCTGTATATGGGCGTGTCGGGTGACGGCGATTCCGCTTCGATTGGCCTGGGCCAGTTCGTGCACTGCGTGCGTCGCGGCGTGAACATGGTCTATATCACCGAGAATAACGGCGTGTACGGCCTGACCAAGGGCCAGTTCTCCGCCACCGCCGACAAGGGCTCCAAGAGCAAGGCCGGCGGCAGCAACATGGATTCCCCGCTCGACCTGGTCAGCATGGCGCTGATGGTGGGCGCGACATTCGTCGGACGCAGCTTTTCCGGCGACAAGGCCCAGATGGTGCCGCTGATCATGGCGGCGATGAGCCATCCCGGCCCCGCCTTTATCGACATTGTCAGCCCCTGCGTCGCGTTCAATAACCATGCCGGCTCGACCAAGGCCTACGATTATGTGCGCGAGCATAACGAAGCCGTGAACCGGCTGGACCTGATGGAACCGCGCGAGGCGATCACGGTCGAGTATGCCCCCGGCACCACCGAAGAAGTGGCACTGCATGACGGCTCGACGTTGCGGCTGTCCAAGCTGGCGGCGGACTACGATCCCCATGACCGCATCGGCGCCATGGCCTATCTGCAAAGCCGCGCCGCCGCAGGCGAGCTGGTCACCGGCCTGATCTATATAGAGTCCGGCGCCACCGACATGCATGCCAATCTGAACACCGTCAGCCAGCCGCTCAATATTATGTCCGAAAAACAGCTCTGCCCTGGCGCCAAAGGCCTCGAGGCCTTCAACGCGTCCCATCGCTGATCGCAATCCGCGCCGTCCTTCACGGCCACGCCAGGAGAACTACGTCATGGAGCCCTTTCACAGCTTTCTGACCGTCGCCTGTACCGATTGCAAGGAGCCGCTGATCCGCATTGCCCAGACCCAATTCCACGACCTGGCCGTCTGCTCCTGCTGTTTTGCCGCCGGACCGTATGAGGATGTGGTGGAAGACGGCATGGCGCTGCGCAGCGGCCATGACCTGAGCGAAGAGGTCAAAGCCCATCTGCGCCGCTGGCGCGACATGCGCGATCATTAGATCGCTGACCAATTGTCGGTGTTGTGGCCTTTCGCCAAATGCAGCAAACTCGCGGCAAATTCCATAAGGGGCGGACGCGATGAAAATCTGGACATTATGTGCATTGGCATTGGCGGTTCTGGCCGGACCGGCTGTGGCGGCTGAGCCGCGCAAGCCGGGCGAATATCCCCCGACCCAGGATTCGGTGCCGCAACCCGCCGTCAAGAAGGGCAAGCTGATCGGGCCATTGGAATTCAAGAGCCAGATCATCGCCGGCACGGTACGGCGCTACTGGATCTATGTCCCGGCCAATTACGATGCCAAGACTCCGCCCAATCTGCTGGTGTTTCAGGACGGCCAGCGCGCCATCAATCCGCAAGGACCGCTGAACATTCCGGTGGTGCTGGACAATTTGATCGCCAAGGGCGACATCCCCGCAACCTTGGGCATCTTCATCACCCCCGGCAACAAGGGCACCGATCATTATCCCGATGGCCTGGGACCCGTGGGCTGCACCGGCTATGCCTGCACTGGAAATCCCAACAACCGCGCCCAGGAGTATGACGCTGTCAGCGACGCCTATGCGCGCTTCCTGACCGAGGAGATGCTGCCGGAAGTCGCCAAGAAATATGCCTTCACCAGCGATCCCATGAAGCGCGCCATCGGCGGCACCTCCAGCGGCGCCATCTGCGCCTGGACCGTGGCGTGGAACAAGCCGGAATCCTTCGGCAACGTCATCAGCTACATCGGCAGCTATACGTCGATCGGTTATCGTCCGGCGACCGCCACCAGTCCCGTGATCGTGGGCGGCGACACCTATCCCGGCCTGATCCGCAAAAACCCGATCCGCCCCATCCGCATTTTCCTGCAGGATGGCGCCAACGATCTCAACAACGAGCATGGCAGCTGGTTCCTCGCCAACCAGCAGATGCTGTCGTCGCTGCAATGGGCCAACGCCAATGCCGATATCAAGAAGGTCGCGGGCGCGCGTTACGATGTGCGCTACGAATGGGGTGATGGCGCCCATTCCGACGTGCATGGCGGCTGGCTGCTGCCGTCCGTCATGCGCTGGATGTTCGGCGCCAAATAACTATCAGGCCGGAAGCTTCAGCAGGGTGTGGGCATTGTCCCACACCAGTTTGCGGAACACCGATGGCGTGGTCGATGCCGCCAAGATGCCCAGCGTTTCGCGCGCCACGCATTTGCCGCGCATGCGCGGCGCGGCGCGCTCGGTGTTGCTGCCCTTGCCATCACTGCAATTGCAGTCGCTGCCGAACATCAGCTTGCCCTGGTGACGGCGCAGGAAATCCCTGGTGAATTCCGCGTCGCGTGACAGGCCGTTATTGCCGGAATTGGCTGACATGTCGCCGAACAGGTTGGGATAATCGGCCAGCAGCCTGTCGGTAACGCCGCCGCGCACCACCGGACCGGCGGGATAGGCGTCTGCTTCCGCATAGTCGGCGCTGATATTGGCCCAGAAGGCGTCGGCATGACCGATGAATTTGGTTTTGGGAAACGCCTTCAGCATGGCGGCGAACCGTTTCCACCCCGCTGCGAACGTGCCTTCGGTGGGCGTATGCCCCACTTCCTGGAAATGCACCATGATCGGCACGTTCAGTTCAGCCGCCAGGGCATACATGCGGCGCAGCTCCGGCCCATCAGCCGCAACAGGAAATTTGATTTCGCCAAAACCGCTGGCGCCGTCTTTCACGGCCCTGGTCAAAAGCGCTTCCGCATCGGGCTTGGTAATGTCGGCGCTCGCGAACCAGCTGGGGAAGCGGTGCGGATTTTGTGCTTGAAGCACGCTCACTGATTCCAGCGCATTGCCGCCGGTCAGAAGGTTGGCCGCCCGTACGCCGCAGCCATCCATGTGCGCCAGGTTCGCTTTGGGCGTGCGGCGCATATGCCAGTGAAAGTCCAACACCGGCACGCTCCATGTGGGCACCTCTTGCGCGCGCAGCGGCGACGCCAGCGCCATGGCGCCCAGGGATGTCAGAACTGTTCGCCTGTGCATGTGCATGGTTCGTTTCCGCTGTGATTCTGGGCCCGCCAGTTCGCCTTCGTTTGGCCGGCAAAGCCAGCCTCGTGTCGCAGTTCCGCTGGGCAGCCCAATGCTGCGTTGCACCGAACGGCGAATTTACTTCGCACGCGCAACATAAATGACAAATGCTCATAAAAAATTGCCGCAAATTGTCGGACTTTTCCGGGAATCGGTTGATGAAAAGCTAGCCGGCCTTAAATCTATCGATATCCAGATCCAACACTGGAATCCTTCTAGAAATGCGCAGGATGCGCTAATAATAACGTGTTCAAATATGCCCGCGCTTTTTCAAAGCGTGGGGCCGAGTTGGCTAAGCCGCCGGTGTTGCTTTGAAGGCAGGGAAGCGAATGTCGCCGATGAATAAACGTAGCGTATCGGGAAAAATTCTCGCCTCGGCCGGTATCATCGCCCTGACGGGCGTGATCGGCTTGCAGCTGCTGGGTACCGCTACCGCTGAAACCGTGCCGGCCGCCGCCACGAAACCGACCACCTCTGCCCTGCCTGTTTCCCAGACCGCCGCCCCCACTGCGGACCGCAAGCAGATGCTGGTGCAGTACTGCTCGGGTTGCCACAACGACAAGATGAAGACCGCCGGCATGTCCGTGCTGCCGCTGAAGGCGGATGATCTCGACGCCCACAATCCCACCTGGGAAAAAATCCTGCGCCGCATCAGTCTGGGCGAGATGCCCCCGCGCGGCATGAAACGGCCGTCCAAGGAACAGCTTGCCGATTTCACCAACTGGCTGGAATCCTCGCTCGACAGGCTGGGCGAAGCCAATCCCAATCCGGGCCGCGCCACGCTTCGGCGCATGAACCGCGCGGAATACGCCAACGCGGTTCGCGACCTTCTCGCCCTGGAAGTCGATATGAGCAAGGATTTGCCCGTCGACGATACCGGCTATGGCTTCGACAATATCGCCGACATCCTCACCGTCTCGCCCACCTTGATGGACCGCTACATGAACGCGGCCGGCAAGATCGCCCGCCTGGCGACCGGACAAACCTCGCACCGCGTGATCACCACCGACTACAAGGTCACCAGGGACCTGTTCGAGAACGCGTTCGGCGTGCCGGCCTATAACGAGCGGGCCAGCGACGATCTTCCCCTGGATTCGCGCGGCGGCGGCGCCTTCAAGTTCTACGCCCCCCATGACGCAACCTATGCTGTCCAGATCTACCTGAATTCCGGCACCCAGACCGAGAACGAGATCGACGCCTATAACCGCTACGAAGTGAAAGTGCCGCTGAAGGCGGGCCTGCGCACCATCGGCGCCTCGTTCCGCAAGCAGCTGGCGCTGGACGAAAGCCTGCTGCCCAAGACCACCACCGGTGCGCGCCCCGTCAAGCCGACCGGCCCGGCGCAGCAACTGCCCATGGATGTGTGGGTGGACGACGCGCGGATGCAGACCATCTCGGTGCCGTCCTACGCCAACGGTCCGGGCATGCAGCAGAATTTCTACCTGCGCGACGTGATGCAGATTTCGGTTGCCGGACCCTATGACGTGAAGGGCCCGGGCGACACGCCCAGCCGCCGCAAGATTTTCATCTGCCGCCCGGCGACCGGCGCGCAGGAAACCGCCTGCGCCAACAAGATCCTCACCGCGCTCGCCCGCCAGGCCTATCGCCGCCCGGTGACGCAGGCGGACGTCGCGCCGCTGATGAAGCTGTACAACGAAGGCCGCAAGGATTCCGACTTCGATCACGGCGTCGAAGCGGCGCTGGAAGCCGTCCTGGTTTCACCCAGCTTCCTGTTCATGCGCGAGCGCGACCCGGCCGGCGCCGCGCCCGGTGAAGTGCACCGGATCAGCGACATCGAACTGGCCACCCGCCTGTCCTTCTTCCTGTGGAGCTCGATCCCCGACGAGCATCTCCTGCAGGTGGCCGAGCGCAAGCAGCTAAGCAAGCCCGCCATGCTGAAGCAGCAGATCGCGCGGATGCTGAACGATCCGCGCGCCAAGGCGCTTACCGCGAACTTCGCCGGCCAGTGGCTGTACCTGCGCAAGCTGGAGCACCAGCGCCCCGACCGCCGCGTCTTCCCCAATTTCGACCAGCGCCTGCGCGCCGCGATGCTGACGGAAACCGAGATGTTCTTCGACGGCGTGGTGAAGGAAAACCGCAGCGTCGTGGATTTCCTGGACGCCGACTATACCTATCTGAACCAGCGCCTGGCCGAGCATTACGGCATACCCGGCGTCTATGGCACCACCTTCCGCAAGGTGAAGCTGGATCCCAAGCAGCGCCATGGCGGGCTTCTGAACCAGGCCAGCATCCTCACCGTCACCTCCTACAACAACCGCACCTCGGTGGTGCTGCGTGGCAAATGGATCCTGGAGAATATCCTGGCCGCGCCGCCGCCGCCGCCGCCGCCGGATATCCCGGCCCTGACCGAAGTGAAGAACGGCAAGGCCATGACGGTGCGCGAGCAGATGCAGGCGCACGCCACCAATGCGGTCTGCGCCTCCTGCCACACCAAGATGGACCCGTTTGGCTTCAGCCTGGAAAATTACGACGCCATCGGCGCCTGGCGCGCCAACGACGCCGGCAAGCTGCTGGACGTCTCGGCCGTGCTGCCGGATGGCACCAAGTTCGAAGGCCCGCAGGGGCTGCAGAGCGTGCTGCTGTCGCGCAAGGACCAGTTCGTCGAAGCCTTTACCGAACGTCTGATGACCTATGCCCTGGGCAGAGGCATCGAAGGCTATGACATGCCGGCCGTCCGCATCGTGCGCGATGCCGCCGTCAAGGATAACTACCACATGCAAACGGTCATTATGGCCATCGTTCAAAGCACTCCCTTTGTCATGAGAAGGACACCTGAGAAATGATCATCACGCGCAACACCATGAATCGCCGCACCTTGCTCCGCGGGACCGGCGCTACCCTGGCGCTGCCGCTGATGGAGGCGATGATCCCGGCCAGCAGCCTTGCCGCCGAACTGTCGGCCAAGGCCCGCAAGCGGCTGCACGTCATCTATGCCCCCAACGGCATGCAGATGGAAAACTGGACCCCGGCCACCGAGGGCGCGAATTATGAGATGACGCCCATCCTCAAGCCCCTGGAACCGTATCGCGACAAGTTTCAGGTCATCACCAACCTGGACCATGGCCAGGCCGAAGCCCTGGGCGACGGCGCGGGCGATCACGGCCGCTGCTGCGGAACCTACCTGACCGGCATGCACGTCAAGAAGACCGAAGGCGCCGACCTGACCAACGGAATTTCGATGGACCAGGTGGTGGCCAAGCAGTTCGCCGAATACACCCAGATCCCCTCGCTGGAAATGGGCCTGGAGCCTCCCAGCCTGGTGGGCAGCTGCGACACCGGCTACAGCTGCGCCTATACCAACACCCTGTCCTGGAGCAACGAGTCCACCCCGCTGCCCGTCACCGTCAACCCGCGCGAAATCTTCGAGCGCCTGTTCGGTGATGGCGACAGCCTGGACGCCAAGACCCGCATGATGCGTCTCAAGCGCCAGGCCAGCATCCTGGATTTCGTCGCCGATGACGCCCGCCGCATGTCGGGCACCATGGGCGCCAACGACAAGAAGAAGCTGGATGAGTATCTAACCTCAGTCCGCGACATCGAACGCCGCATCCAGAAGATCGAACAGGGCGGCGCCGATGTCGCGGCCCTGCCCAACTACACCCGTCCCTCGGGCATTCCGGACAATTTCTCCGACCATGCCCAGATGATGATCGACCTGATGGTGCTGGCGGCGCAGGCCGACCTGACCCGCGTCAACACGCTGATGCTGGCGCGCGAAGTCTCAGGACGTTCCTATCCGGAAATCGGCGTGCCGGACGCGCACCATCCCATGAGCCATCATGGCAACGATCCGGAAAAGCTGGCCAAGCTGACCAAGATCAACACCCTGCACATGGCGCAGATCGCCTATTATCTGAAGCGGATGAGCGAGACCAAGGACGGCAACGGCACGCTGCTGGACAATACGCTGCTGCTGGCCGGCGCCAGCCTGGCGGATCCCAACAAGCACGCCCATCGCAACCTGCCGACCATCGTCGCGGGTGGCCTGACGCAGGGCAACCGCCACATGATCGCGGCGAAGGACACGCCCATGACCAACCTGATGCTGTCCATGATGGATCAGCTGGACGTGAAGGTGGAGAAGCTGGGCGACAGCACAGGCCGCCTCACCGGATACACCGCGTAAATTACGGACGACAGATGAAAAAGGTATTTGGACTTGGTTTTCTGCTTCTTGGCACTGCCCTGCCGGTACCCGGCTGGGCGGGCGTCCAGGAGGGCCGCCTGATCCAGGCGGTGCGCAATAACGATCAGCCGGCCATCAAAGCTGCGCTCAAGAATCGCGCCAATCCGAATGCGCTGCTGCCCGACAATGCCACCGTCCTGTCCTGGGCCGTCGATCGCCAGGATGCGGATACGGTGCAGCTGCTGCTGGCGGCGGGCGCCAAGCCCAACGTCACCGACGTCAATGGCGCCACGCCGCTGACCCTGGCCTGCGAAGGCGGCAATCCTGCCATCGTCTCCAGCCTGCTCAAATCCGGCGCGGATGCGAAAGCGGCGCGCGCGGATGGCATCTCCGCCCTGGCGCTGTGCGCCGGAACCTCCACGCCGCAAACCGTGGCAAGCCTGATCGCAAAGGGCGCCAACGTGAACGCGGCCGACATGCAAGGCCAGACGCCCCTGATGTGGGCCGCCGCCAAGGGACGCCCCGACAATATCGCGGTGCTGGCCAAGAACGGCGCCAACGTGAACGCCGCTTCCAAAAACGGCTGGACGCCGATCTTCTTTGCGCTGCAGAGCCGGGACACCGCGTCTTCGACGAAGCTGCTGGATCTGGGCGCCGACACCAAGGCGGTCCCGCCCGACGGCACGACGGTGGTGCAGGCCGCCATGGTGGTGAAAAATGTTCCCATCGCGATGGATGTTGTGAAGCGCGGCGCCGACGTGCATGCGCGCGACGCCCGCGGCTGGCAGATGATCCATGTCGCCGCCGCCAGCGGCGATGCCGATTTCATCAAGCTGGTCCTGTCCAAGGGCGGCGACGCCAAGGCCGTGACCGCGCCGCCGCCGGTCGAACAGCAGAAGGGCGTCATGTACGCCGCTCTGCTGACTCAGCCCTCGCCCATTTACGGCAAGGTGTTTCAGGTCGCCGCCTTGGGTAGCGCCAATCCCAAGCAGCTGGCCAAGGCCGATGCGGAAGGCGTCAAGCGCCGCCCGCTGGAAGCCTTCGAATATCTGCTGCCGCCGCCGGCCAAACCGACTCCGGCGCTGCTGCTGGCGGCCCAGTCCGGTTCGCTGGACGCCATGAAGGTGCTGATCGAAGGCGGCGCCGATCCCAAGGCCAAGGCTGATGACGGGCTGACCCTGACACTGGCCGCGGCGCGCGGCGGCAATCTCGATGCGCTGAAGTTCGCGATGGAGCGCGATTCCGCCATCCACGCCCTGGCCCAGGAAGGCCGCGGCATTATGCATATGGTGGTGGAGAACCGCACCTCGACCGAGTATGAGCCGGTGATTACCTATCTGGCCGACAAGGGCGCGGCGCTGAATTTGGTCGATGAACGCCGCATCTCGCCGGGCAGCTTCGTCAACCGGGTGGGACCTGAGAAGCTGCGGGTCTTTTATATCCAGCTGCTGAAGGACCGTAAGGTCGACACCAAGCGGTCCCCCGAATAATCACGCGCGATCTGCGCCGGTATTGATATAGCCATAGCGCAGGTTGCTAGGATTGGGGCCAGCTGCGTCATAGTCCCGTTTCAGGCCTGCGAATTTGTCGAGGCTAACATCCAGCCCGGCGCGCTTCTGGTTGATGCCATAGAGCCGCGCATTATTGTCGCCGAAGATCGCCGTCTTCACCGCACCACGCGCCGGGCCCAGCGGCTTGAAGCCGTGCTTCTTCTGCATGTCCTGCGGTATCTCCAGCCGGCGCAGGCCTTCGATCTGCCATTGCGGCGAGCCGGTCCATAGCGCATCGCTGCCCCACACCACCCGGTCGGCACCCAACCCGCGGAGCAATATGCCCATGATCGCGGCGCAGACGCGTGGCTGCGACACCAGGGTGGAGGCGAAAATCTGTCCCAGATCGCCATAGACATTGCGCACGCCATGCTTTGCGGGGATGTCGGCCAGGTCGCTGACCCATTCCAGCCGTCCCGTCCGGTCGAACTCGGCCAGCGAGGCAGCGGGATTCTCGTTGCGATAGGCAGAGTGGTAAATGATGAAATTGAGCTGCGGCCAGTCCTTGGCCGCCTTCGCCACGTCCGAAACATCGGCATAGGCTTCCAGCTTGGGAAACCGTTGCGCGGTGGCGGCGGTGAACAGCCCCTTATGGACGCAGACATTCTTGATGCCCGCCTTCACCATCCGCTCGTAGCCCTTATAGGTCGTCTTCTCGTCGTCCATCCGCCAGGGATAGATGCTGAGGTCCTTGTGGGTGTTGTCGCCCACCGTGTAGCCCTTGGCCGATTCCGGCTTGAGGGCGAGGGCGGCGTCCAGATCGTCGAGCCAGCCGGGACGGCCCGGCGTGAAGATGCAATGGGCGAACAGACGGCGGGAGCCGGCTTCCTTGTTCACCCGCGCGCGGGCATCGGCCATCTGCTGGTTGGTGAGGAACCAGTCCTGCGGAATTTCCGACGGTGCGGATGAGATCAGGGCGATCTTGGTGTCGCTGTCGAGGAACATCTCCTTCTTGTAGTTCTCGAATTTCAGATCCTCGATGGTCTGTTCCTTTTCGGCCAGCGCCTTGTTCCAGCCCTGCTTGCCCACGCTGGCGCGCATGGCGACAAAGCCGGTCAGCCGCGTGTCGTCACGCAGGAAATGGGTGTGCATGTCCATGATGAACTGGTCTTTCAACCCATCGGCGCGCGCCTTGGCCTGCTCTGGGGTGGCAGCCTCCTGGGCATGGGCTTCAAAGAGACCGCCATAGACCTGGTTCATCGCCACAAAGGCCGCCGCCATGCCCGAGGCGGTCTGGAAAAAACGTCTCCGGTCCAGACCCGATTTTTTGCCCAGTTCGTCCGCCATGCCCAGCAGGCGCGCCTCGACTTCGCGCTGCTTTTCATTCTGCGGCGGCGGATAATACTCGTCGCTGGAGACAGTCTGGGTTGGGATGGGGGTACGATGGGGACAGAACTCCGCCGGGGTCAGGGCGGCCAATTCCTTGTCGCTGAGCATTCCGGTCATGGCGGTGCGCTCCTTTTTTAGGCGTCCATCCTTCGAAACGTAGCAACAATCGCCGCCGGCGCAAAATGCCTTGGGCGGAACGGTATTATTTCGACCACAATTCCCGGACCTCCTTCATACTGGTTCAATCATCCTGGCGGGGCAGACGGATTATGGCAGAGCTCAAACGCAGTATCGGGCCGTTCCAGCTGATGCTGTACGGCGCCGGCTCGATGATGGGCGCGGGCATTTACGGCCTGGTCGGCAAGGGCGCGGGCATCATGGGCAGCGCCGTCTGGATGGCCTTTCTGCTGGCGATGACGTGCGCCCTGCTCACCGGCCTCAGCTATGCTTCCATCGCCTCGCGCTATCCCCGAGCCGCCGGCGCCGCCTATGTCACCCACCGCGCCTTCGGCAAGCCCTGGCTCAGTTACCTGGTGGGCCTGATGGTGGTCGCCTCCGGCATCGGCTCCATCTCCACCGGCTCCAAGGTGATAGCGGGCAATCTCAACAGTCTTCTGGGTCTTAGCACCGGCGTGACCTTCTTGGGAGCGCCGCTGGAAATCCTGCTGCTCGCCATTGGTTTTTTGCTGGTGGTGGCGGGGGTCGTCTATCGCGGCATTTCGGAATCGATATTGGCCAATACCGTCTGCACCCTGGTGGAGGCATTCGGCCTTCTGCTGGTGATCGCGGTCGGCATCCGCTTCTGGGGCGGGACCGATCTGCTGGAAGTGGCGAGCAGTCCGTCCAATCCGGAAGGCGCCCTGACAATCGCCTTGCTGCTGCAGGGGGCGCTTCTGACCTTCTTTTCGTTCATGGGGTTTGAGGACATGCTCAACGTCGCCGAAGAAGTGAAGGACCCGGAGCGCAGCATACCTGTCGCCATGATCGGCGCCATGCTGCTGGTTTCACTTCTTTATATCGCGGTTTCAATCACCGCAGTTTCCGTTGTGCCGTGGCGGGAGCTGGCCACCGCAACAGGCCCCTTGCGCGCCGTGATCGAACGCGCCGCGCCCTGGTTTCCGGCCATCGGCTTTACCTTCATCACCATCGCCGCCGTGGCCAACACCGCCCTGGTGAACACCATAATGGGCTCGCGGATGCTGTATGGCATGGCCCGGCAGGGCCTGCTCCCGAAGGTGCTGGGAAAGGTGCATCCCAAGCGCCGCACCCCCCATATCGCGGTCGGCGTGATGTTTTTCATCGTCGCCGCCCTGCAATTTGCCGGCGACGTCACCCAGCTGGCGGGCGCCACCGTGCTGCTGCTACTGACCGTTTTCGTCATCGTCAACGGCGCGCTGGTCGTCGTGAAGCGGCGCGAGGGAGACCTGCCAGGACGCTTCAACGCCCCCACCATCGTCCCGCTGCTGGGCGCCACCATCTGTCTGGTCCTGATCCTGGGCCAGGTTCTGCAAAGCGACTGGCGGGCGCCGGCCATCGCCGGCGGTCTGATCGCCATCATTCTGGCGACGTACTTTTGGGGCCGCAGGGGCCGTGACATGGTGCCCGATACGGCCGACTGACAGCTTCCTGACAGCCAGCTGACAATCGACTGACAGCCTGTCCGGCCAAACCGCCGCGCGCTGATGGCCGCTTCCGGTCACTTTGACAGACCGGCCCGTGACCGGCAGAATTTACCTGCTCACGTCACGACTTTCCATATGAATGCATAAGCTCAATCGTACCGTCTTGTCCGCCGTGTCTGAAGAGCCTGAGGGGAAGGGTCGCCATGTTGCGTAAGGACTCCGCCGCGCCGCGCGAGACATTGTCGCTCGCTGACGGCATGGTGATCGTGGTCGGGATGGTCATCGGCGTCGGCGTTTTCGCCACGCCATCACTGGTGGCACAGTTCGCCGGCACCAGTTTCACCTATCTGGCCCTGTGGCTGATCGGCGGCCTGCTCACCCTGAACGGTGCGCTTTGCTACGCGGAAATCGCCACCGCCTTTCCGCATGCCGGCGGCGAGTATCATTTTCTGTCCCGCGCCTATGGCCGGGGAACAGCGTTGATGTTCGCCTGGGCCCGCTGCACGGTGATCCAGACCGGCGCCATCGCCCTGGTGGCTTTCGTCTATGGCGATTATGCCCAGGCGATCGTGCCCCTGGGACCCTATGGCCCGGCCATTCACGCCGGCATCATTGTCCTGGTCTTTACCGCCATCAACATGGTGGGCACGGCCCAGGGAAAGCTGGCCCAGACGATTTTCACCACCATGGACATCCTCGCCCTGTTGATGCTCATCGTGGCCGGGCTGGTGGTCACCTTCTCCGGCGCTGCCCCTGCGGCGCCCGCCACCACATCGGCAGGTGATATGAATATCGGCCTGCTGGGCCTGGCGATGGTTTTTGTCCTGCTGACTTATGGCGGCTGGAATGAGGCAGCCTATATTTCGGCGGAGCTGCGCGACGGCAAGCGCAACATCGTCCGGGTGCTGGTGCTGAGCATCGTCAGTGTCACCCTGCTCTATTTCCTGGTCGCCTGGGCCTATCTGCATGTGCTCGGTTTCGAGGGCCTGCAAAAATCCAGCACCATCGCCGCCGATGTCATGCGCGCGGCCTTTGGCCCCGCCGGCGCAACCCTGATCGCGATTTTCGTCTGCGGTGCGGCCATCAGCACCCTCAATGCCACCATCTTCACCGGTGCGCGCGTCTATTACGCCCTGGGGCGCGACCTGCCCGGATTGAAGCTGTTCGGCATCTGGAGCGCCAGGGGCGAGAATCCGGCTAACGCTTTCCTGCTGCAAGGCGCTATCGCGCTGGGGCTGGTTGGGCTGGGCGCCTTCGCACGCAACGGCTTCAAGACCATGGTGGAGTACACCTCGCCGGTCTTCTGGCTGTTCATGACCCTAGTGGCCGTTTCGCTATTTATCTTCCGTTATCGTGAGCCGGGACGCGTCCTGGGTTATCGGGTGCCGCTTTACCCGGTTACGCCTATCATCTTCGTCGGGACCTGTCTCTATCTGCTTTATTCCAGCCTGGACTATACCGGCATCGGCGCACTGTTCGGCGTGGGCGTGCTGGTGGCGGGAGCGCCGCTGCTGCTGCTGGGTCGCGTGACGAAGCCGGTGCAGGATCCGGCCGAGTGAATTTCAGAAAGTGCCTTTGAATACCATTTCAAAAAATCATCAGGAGGTCCCATGACACCTAAATTTCTTTCCCGATTGCTGACAGCCTCGTGCGTCGCGGTCATGATGGCTTTCAGCCCGGCCTTTGCGCAGGACACCAAGAAGCCCTTCGAGCCGGAATATGGCCAGCAGGGCAAGGACGTGGTGTGGGTGCCCACGGCGCAGGCCCTGGTCGACCGGATGCTCGACATGGCGAAGGCCGTGCCCGGCGATTATGTCATCGACCTGGGCTCGGGCGATGGCCGCACCGTCATCACCGCGGCCAAGCGCGGTATCAAGGCATTGGGCGTTGAATACAATCCGGACATGGTCGAACTTTCGCGGCGCAACGCCGCCACTGCTGGCGCCAAGCTGGCAACCTTCGTGCAAGGCGATATTTTCAAGACCGACTTCAGCAAGGCCACCGTCATTACCCTGTTCCTGCTGCCCGACCTGAATGTCCGCCTGCGCCCGCATCTGCTCGACATGAAGCCCGGCACCCGCGTGGTGTCGAATTCCTTCGACATGGGCGACTGGGAGCCGGACCAGGAAGTCTCCGCCACCACGGAATGCACCAGCTATTGCCGCGCCATGCTGTGGATCATACCCGCCAAGGTTGCCGGGACCTGGCAGATGCCGCGGGGCGATCTGACTCTGGCGCAGACCTATCAGAATATGTCCGGCACGCTGAAATCGCCCGGTGGCGCCACGCCGATCAGCAACGCCAAGATGCGCGCCGACCAGATTTCCTTCACGGCCGGCGACAAGGTCTATACCGGCCGCGTTACCGGAAACCGGATGGAAGGCACGGTCTCGGACGGCAGCACATGGCAGGCGACGCGCCGCTGATTCATTCCGCTTCGGTCAGGGACGCGATATAGTCCTCGACATCGCCTTGCGGGAAGGCGGCGCCGAATTTCAGGGCAACCGGATCGGTCTCGGCCTGGTTCGGCCGCGACCCCAGTGCCGCTTCATAGAGATCGGGACGATAGACCGAGGCCGCGGCGCGGACTTCAGGCCCCGTCACCGGCTCGCCACGCGCCCGCTTGATCTGCGTGTAAAGCCAGCAGGCGCGGCGCGGATCGGGATAATTGACCTCCGCATCGCCGAGCGTGAGAAAGCTGGCATCGCGCCGGGTTTCCGTCCGGTTCACCTGCAAAGTCCCGTTGAGTGCATTCAGGACGGTCTTGGGGGCGACATTGAGATATTCCGGCCGGGACAGGATCTGGGCCATGTTGCCCCGGTTTGCGGGATCGCCGCACCAGTCCGCGCGCGCCCTATCTGCTCAGCGTGGCGAGCGATGTGCTATTTCTTCCGGGCGACCTAGTGGAAAAACTGTCGCAGGCCCTTGCCGGCCAGCATGCCGATATCGCCATTGCGAGCTGCCCGCTGGGGACCCACCCGACCATCGGCCTGTAGCCGGTCGATCTGGCGGAGCGGCTGGAGCATGACCTGAAGAAGACATCCATCCGCAGACTTCATCAATAGCTTGATGTCTTCCGCGTCGCCCACACTGTGTTTGGCTCGGACGCGATGGCCAATATCAACACGCCCGCCGATCTGCAGCTTGCGAGCACCGATATGCGGCCGGATTACTTGCCCGACGGCGGGCCAGTTTCGGACCGGCGCTTGCTGGGCGCCTCGCCCGCCGGCCAGACGCGCGGCCCGTATTGCGTGGGCGCTGCGCCGAACTCATAAGCGCCAAGGTCTGGCGCACAGCCGCTAAAGCCATCGGTGATGCCGGGCAGTTCGACGCCCTTGTCGATCGCCGCGCTGCGCGCCCTGAGGCGAAAATCATTATCTTCCGGATTGTAAAGCCTGGGCGGGTCAGCCTGATCCGTCGGCTTCACATTGCGGAACAGATTCAGATCGACCGTGACGCTGTGGGCGTCCTGTCCGGTTCCTTTTTGAAATTCGGGCAGTGTGTTGAATGATTTCAGAACCCTGCCGCCATTGGCGCTGCCAAAAGGCGGAAATTCCCAGGCGAAATTGCCGTCCACCGGATTGGGCCCGAAGCCGTTGTGATCGGAGCTGGAATAGGGCGTGAAGGTCTTCACCTGGAAGATCGGCCGCTTCCAGCGGTCGCCCACGAACAGGTTATTGCGGAAATGCACATTGGACAGCGGCCCCAGGCTGCCGCCGGTACCGACGAAAGTGTTGTTGTAGACAAGGACGCCTGAAGGCCCGTCCAGCAGTTTCAACGCGCCACCGGTCGTCGAATTGTAGACGAGGTTGCGATAGATATAAGCCGGGCCGCCGAAAATCGTCTGGGTCGAATAGGCCAGCGACGTGACATTGACACAGCGATTGTCGAAGGCGCGCATATTGTAGACGCCGCCGTCCAGCTCGATGCAATTGTCGGTGATATTGAAGATGTCGTTGCCGTAAAAGTCCACGGACGCGCCATATTCCTGCGGCGCTTCGTGCGGATTGCCGAAGGTGGCGTGATCAATTCCATCGTGGAAATTGGCGACATAGTTATACGCCACCACATGACCCTGGCCGTAGACCTTGACGGCATACTCATCTTCGAGGCGCGCGGGATACCCCGGATACTTGCCCCAGAAATCCTTGTTGATCCAGGCGGTCACGCGGTCGGGATTGTGGCGGCCCAAAAAGACATTGTCGGCGATATAGAAGTCATGCGATTTGTGCCAATCCTGCCGCACGCCCCGTCCGATATTGTAGAGACGGCTGTTGATCAGGGTGAAGCCGGTCGCGCCGATAATGTCCTTGATGCCCAGCAGGAAGGCGACATTGGTGTTTCGCACCGTGATGCCGTCGAAATAATTGTAATCCGCGGCGAGCAGGTTGAAAAGCGTATCGTTGCCGTCGCCGTCGAAGATCACCTCGCCGTCGCCTGCCGCCTTGATCACAATGGGCCTGTCGGCGGTGCCCTTGGCGGTCAGGTAATAAGTACCATCGAACGATGTGCCGTAAGACGCACCGGCGCGGTCGCCCGACTGACCGCCATAGATGAAACGACGGTCCTTATAGACGCCAGCATGCACAAGAATGGTGTCGCCCGATTTCACGCGCGCGGGAAACATATTGTTATGGTCGCTCTGGTCGGCGCTGACATAATAGGCCGCCAGCAGACCGATGAACTCGTTCTTCTTCAGCGTCTTCTGGTCCTTGTCCCAAGGATAGACATGATAGACATTGCCTCCCGCGGCCGGGGTCGGCACCTTGCGCGTGCGCACCGTGACGGTCTGTTCCGCCTGTCCCGTCACGCCGTCGGGGTCGCTTATCACAAAACGACATTCATATTCGGTGTCAGGCACAAGGCTCAGGATGCTGCCGGCAAAGCCCGGCGGCACGGTGTAATTGTAATAGGGAATTTGGTCGCCATGTTGCGGCTTGGGGCCAGAAACCAATTCGCCGCCCATGCGCATCAGTGGCATGCCCTTGCGCCATGTGGTTTCACCCTTCTTGCGGAAACTGACATCAACGGAAGAATTTTGGTTGTCGTCGCCGCTGATTTTCCACTCAAAGCCCAGCGACAGAAGCGTGGGACGTTCCACCACAAAAGCGCCTGCCGCCATACCATTGGCCGCATGCGCAGGCGCGCTCATTACCAGTGCCGCAACCAGTCCCAGCCAGATCGATTTCATTTTCGCCTCCGCATAACGCCGACAGCATCGCGGTTTTGGCGCCCTAAGAACAGCGGCAGCCACACCGATCTGCTTTTAGGATTTCTTGTGTCCCGTCAGGACTCTACGATCCGCGCCGTCCGCACGATCTCATGCCAGGATGGGAAGCTGGTGTTGCCCGCCTTTACCAGCGCTTCGGCCGCCGTTTCAGCGGCCTGCACCGCGCGCAGGCGCGCCAGCACGGCTTCGGCGCGCACCAGCGGGATCACCACCACGCCGTCGGTATCACCCACCACGATATCCCCCGAGCTCACCGCAACACCGCCCAGCACAATGGGGGCGCCAACCTGCCCCGGCCCGGTGCTGGCCGGAGAATTCGGCACTATACCCCTTGCAAACAGCGGCAGCCCGGTCGCCATGATACCGGCGCGGTCGCGCGCCAGCCCGTCGGTCACAAAGGCGGCCACGCCCTTGTTGCGCATCATCCCGGACGCCAGATCGCCGATCAACGCCGTGCCGGTATAGCTGTCATTGGTGCACATGATCACGTCGCCCGGCTCGGCCTCCATGCCGGCACCGGCCACCGCGCAAAAATCGGCGGGATAGGCATGCGCCGTCAGCGCCGGACCGATGAAGTTTGCGTTGGCGGGATCGAGCGGCTTGATCTGCCAGTCCAGCGCGCCGCGCCCGTCCATGGCGTCGACCAGGTGCGAGGTCTGTGCACCCCGGAATGCCGCGATCAGCTCAGCGCCCGGCCTCCGATGACCGCGATGGATGGTGAGCACAGGCTCATTCTCGACCATGTCTGTTTCCCTTGCCCAAGCGATGGCACGTTCTCGATGTTCGCGGAACATACGCGAACTGCAGTGAACGTGCATAGCGCCTGCCCCGGTCTTCCGGCCGTGAGCCGCGCCACGTCATCGCATAACGTCTAGACCGGCGTCGCCACCACATCTCCATGGCCCCAGCCCGGTATGCGGGGTGGGTGCATGTAGAGGCCTTCCGGTCCACGGGTGATCTCGTACTGCTGTTCAAACATGTCATAGACCTGCTTGGGACCACCCGGCGGGGGCATGAACAGCTCGGCCCAGGGTGCGTTGACATGGCTGATCGACCAATGGGCGGCGCCATTGCGGCCCCCGTCATGCGGGATCACGTCAATGTCAAAGGCTTCCGCCAGCGCACCGATCTTGCGCAGCTCGCTCATGCCGCCACACCAGGCGACATCGGGTTGCCAGATCGAGGCGCCTTCCGCCTTCAGCAGCTTGGCGAAACCATAGCGGCCATAGACATGCTCGCCGGTGGCGATATGGGTGGAGGTGATCTTCCGGCGTAGCCGGCCGAAACCTTCGAACTCGTAGGGCGGCAGGACTTCCTCCACCCATTTGACGCGGTACGGCTCCATCAGCTTGCACATCTCGATCGTGTACTGCTCGTCCCACGACATCCAGCAATCGCACATCACATCGCCATCGGGGCCGACCAGCTTGCGCCCTTTTGCCACCAGCGCGAGATTGGCGCGCTTGCCTTCCTCGCCGCGTATGGGACCGGCCGGCATGGCCAGTTTCACGCGACGATAACCGAAGGCGACATGCTGCTCGGTGTCGTTGCCGGTGCAATAGGCCGGAATGCGCGACTTGGCGTCGCCGCCCAGCAGCCGCCACACCGGCTCGTTCAGCGCCTTTCCGATGATGTCCCACAGCGCGTTGTCGAAGCCGGAGATGGCATTCATCGTGACGCCGGCCTGGCCGTAGGATTCGGTGACGCGCCAGTTGATGTCCCAGTTGCGCTCGATATCGAAGGGGTCGCGGCCCATCATCAGGGGTGCCAGATGGCCCATCACGATGGCACCGCCGCCGGCGCCGCCGTTGCCGTAACCCGTGATGCCCTTGTCGGTGGTGATCTCCACGGTGAAGGTCGGTACATTCCTGGCAGCGAAGAGGCTGCGGGTGGGACGGAATTCCGGATAGATGTTGGGCGGAGCGGAGACTTCCACGCCCTGGGTCGACCACGATCCGGCCGCCGGCGTGTATTTGGGCGGCGGATTCTTCGGCTCAATCCGCACCAGCCGGATGCCGGTGATCTTGAGTTTGGATTTCTCCTGGGCCCAGCCCAGCGTCGGCAGGGTAATCGCGCCCGCGGCCACTGCCGCTGCGCCGGTCAGGAAATCACGTCGTTGAAAGCCCATTGGTCCTCCCCCGGACGCGTACCATGATCGGCGGCGTCCCTTATTTTGTCGAAAGCGTAATGGTTTGCCGCCACCAATTCCAGCGTGAAGCTGGACTAGAATCTGGCTGATCCCGGCCTTTTTTGCGCATGGGGGATGTGTTCGACGGGGCGTGAAACACGGTAAAGGCCGATGATGGCATCATAGTACCGCAGGGGGCCCGACATAATGTCGTCAATCGCGGCAAGGCGGTCCTGCGGCTCTACACGATTTATGGACCGCCTGGGCATATTGACGGGACGATCCATATCACCAGTGCCAATGCCCGGGCCGCCCATGAACATTTTGACGGCAAGACAACCGAGTGACCACTCTCGAACATTGCCGAATGCGCGCGGTGCCGCACACACACACAGAAGCCTGGCGACACGCCATGAGCGAAGCAAATGGTGGGCCCGCCAGGACTCGAACCTGGGACCTAACCGTTATGAGCGGTCAGCTCTAACCAACTGAGCTACAGGCCCTCCGAAAGCGGGTATAACAGGATTTGCGCACTCGCCAACCGCCTGATTGCGCCCTGATTTTGCCGCATCGGCCCGCCAGCATCCCCGCCGGATGGGCCTTGAATTTGAAAGAGAAATTGCCATGAAAACCGGATTTTCCGCCCTCCTTGCCGCCGCCTTTTTCCTTGCCGCCGGGCCGGCTTTGGGCGCCGATTTGCGCATCATTTCCATGGCCGGCCATGGCGTGGTGAAGGGCGCCCCTGACCAGGTCCAGGTCAATGCCGGCGTCTCCACCAGCGCCCCCACCGCGGCACAGGCGCTGACTGCCAACACCGCCCGCATGCGCACCGTCTTCGCGGCGCTGGAAAAAATGGGTGTCCCCGCCAAGAACATCCAGACCATCAATTTCTCGGTCTCGCCGCAGTACACCGGCGGCAACAACAATGAACGCCCCCGCCTGACGGGCTATCAGGTCAGCAATGACGTCTCGGTGCGGCTGGACGATGTCGGCAAGCTGGGCGCGGCGCTGGATGCGCTGGTGACCGCGGGCGCCAACCAGATGAACGGGATCAGTTTCTCCATCCGCGATCCCGCGCCGCTGTTGGCCAAAGCGCGCGCCGACGCCATTGCCGATGCGAAGCTCAGCGCCGAAACCTATGCCAGGGCGGCCGGCGTTACGCTCGGCGCGATCCAGTCCATCAACGAAGGCGGCGCCGTTATGCCCCCGCGGCCGATGTACCGCGCCATGGCGATGCAGGCCGACAGCAGCGTGCCGGTGGCGGCTGGCGAGGAAAGCGTCACCGCCGATGTTTCGGTCGTCTGGGAAATTCGCTGAGCATGACCAACCCGTTTTTTGAAGACTGGACCGGCCCATTCGGCGCCCCGCCGCTGGACCGGGTCAAAGCGGAGCATTTCCGCCCCGCCTATGACCGCGCCCTGGCCGAGCATACGGCCGAGATCGCAGCCATCGCGTCCGATCCCGCGCCACCCGGTTTCGACAATGTCGTGCTGGCGCTGGAGAAAAGCGGGCGGCTTCTGACCCGGGTGGACAGTGTGTTCGGCAACCTCACCTCGTCCGCGACCGACGAGGCATTGCAGGCCATCGAACTGGAAATGGCGCCGCGCCTGTCGGCGCATTGGAGCGCCATCTCCATGCATCCGGTTCTGTTCGCCAGGCTGGAGGCACTCTATGAGCAACGCGAAAGCCTGGGCCTGGACGGGGAATCCTTGCGGGTGCTGGAACGTTATCACCTCGACTTCGTGCGCTCGGGCGCGCAGCTGAAAGGGGACAGCCGCGACCGCCTGGCGGATATCGCCCAGCGCCTCGCGGTGCTGGGCACCCAGTTCAGCCAGAATGTGCTGGCCGACGAGGAGGACTGGATCCTGCCCCTCAGCGAAGCCCAGATGACCGGCATTCCCGCATCGATCCGCGATGCGGCGTCTTCCAAAGCGGCGGAGCTGAAAATCGAGGCACCATACGCGGTGACCTTGTCGCGCTCCAGCGCTGAGCCCTTCCTGCAATATGCCGATGACCGCAGCGCCCGCGAACAGCTCTATCGCGCCTGGGTATCGCGCGGCGACAATGAGAACAGCCACAACAACAGCGCCATCATGGCCGAGATGCTGGCGCTGCGCGCTGAACGCTCTAGCCTGCTGGGCTATGAGAATTTCGCTGCCTTCAAACTGTCTGACAGCATGGCGGGAACGCCGCAAAAAGCGCGCGCCCTGCTGGAAGACGTGTGGGGGCCAGCCCGCAAGCGCGCCCTGGAAGAACGCGAGCGCCTGCAGGCCCTGATCACGCGCGAGGGCGGCAATTTCCGACTGGCGCCCTGGGACTGGCGCTATTACGCCGAGAAGCTTCGCCAGGAGCTGTATGATTTCGACGAGGCGCAACTCAAGTCCTATTTCCAGCTCGGCAACCTGATCGAGGCCGCTTTCTATACGGCGCAAAAGCTGTTCGGCCTGAGCTTTCGTGAACGTCACGACGTGCCGGTCTATCATTCCGACGTGCGGGTATGGGATGTAATGCGCCAAGGCCAAGTGATCGGCCTGTTCTATGGCGACTATTTCGCCCGCACCGGCAAGCAGGGCGGCGCTTGGATGTCCAGCTTCCGCGACCAGGAGCAGGTCAACGGCAATGTTCTTCCCATCATCATCAACAACTGCAACTTCAACAAAAGCGATCCCTGCCTTCTGTCCTTCGACGATGCAGTGACGCTGTTTCACGAGTTCGGCCATGCCCTGCACGGCCTGCTCAGCCAGGTGCGCTTTCCCCGCCTGTCGGGCACCAATGTGGCGCGCGATTTCGTCGAACTGCCGTCCCAGCTTTATGAGCACTGGCTGGAAGAGCCCGATGTGCTGACCCGTTTCGCCCGCCACCATGAGACCGGCGAACCCATTCCCAAGGCCCTGCTGGACAAGCTGCTGGCGGCGCGCAACTACGGCCAGGGCTTCGCCACCGTCGAATTCTTGGCATCGGCGCTGATCGACATGGACTTCCACACCCTGCCGCCCGGCAGCGATCCTTTGGTCGCCCAGGCGCAGACCCTGGCCCGCATCGGCATGCCCGAGGAGATCGCGCCACGCCATGCCGCGCCACATTTCACCCACGTCTTCAGCGGCGACGGTTATTCAGCAGGCTATTATGCCTATATGTGGTCGGAGGTTCTGGACGCTGACGGCTTCAAGGCGTTCGAGGAAGCCCATGACCCCTTCGATCCCACCACCGCGCATCGGCTGCACAAGTTCATCTATTCGGCGGGCGGCACGCGCGACTATGCCACCGCCTATCGCGCCTTTCGCGGCCGCGATCCGCATATAGAAGCGTTGCTGGAAGGCCGCGGGCTTGCTGCGCCTACGGCGGCTTAGCGGACTAACGCTTGCGCGACCTGGCGCGCAGGGCCCGCCGGTTCAATCAGATTATCGACGACATGGATGATGCCGTTCTTGTCGCGCACGTCATAGATGGCGATATTGGCGGTGTTGCCCTTCTCGTCCATGACCTGGATGTTGGTCGGGCCATTCATCCGCGCCACTAGCACGCCGCCCTGCGCGGTGCGCAGCTTGGCTTCGCCGCCGGCCTCATTGATCACCCGCAGCAAGGCTACCGAGTCGTATTTTCCCGGCACGATCAGATAGCTCATCTGCCGCGCCAGCGCGGATTTGGATTGCGCCCCGGCGGCCGCGAAGGCGGCATCGGTGGGCGCGAAGATGGTGAATTGGCCGTTGGCTTTCAGGGCGCCGGCCACGCCGGTTTTCTTCAGCGCCGCCACCAGCCGACCATGCATCGGCGAGGCGGTGATATTGTCCATGATGTCACGGTCCGGCAGCATCGCCTGGCCGCCAATCATCGGATTCATGATCGCGGCATCGCCTTCCGTCACGGGCTTGGGATCGTTGCCCGATACCGCGCCGAGCGCGGCGCCGATCATCATGGCGGCGCCGGCGGCAAAACCTGCGATGGCAGCACGTTTCATGGAACCGACCCTGAAATCTCAAGGTATTAACGCAAAAAACCCGCGTCCGTTCCGGGGTTAATCCTGCTGGGTTTCCAGTGCCTCGCGGGCCATTTCCAGTGCCAGCCAGCGCTCCTCACCCGCATCCTTCTGGCTGCGGATTTCGCCCAGTTGGGCCGACAGGGCAGAAAACCGCTTGGGATTTTTGGCGTAAAGCCCGCTTTCGGACAGGCTTTTTTCTAGCGCCGCAATCTCAAGTTCCGCCGCTGCTATTTTTCCAGGCAGTTCCTTCAGGGCGTGCGCGTCGGCAAAGTTCATCTTGGGTGCCGTGGTCCGGGCGCGTTTTTCCGCCGCCGGGCCGGACGCCGCTTTTTTCGATTCCGGCCGGACAGGGGGCTTCTCGCCGCGCTGGAACAGCATGTCGGCATAACCGCCGGCATATTCGGTGAAGCGGCCATCGCCTTCCGCCAGCACGATCTGGGTCGCCACCCGGTCGAGGAAATCACGGTCATGGCTGACCAGCAGCGCCGTGCCGGGATAATCGGCGATCACCTCTTCCAGCAGGTCCAGGGTTTCCAGGTCCAGGTCGTTGGTCGGCTCGTCCAGCACCAGGAAATTGGACGGCGTGGCAAACAGCTTGGCCAGCAGCAGCCGCGCCCGTTCGCCGCCTGACAGGACCTTGACGGGGGTGCGCGCCTGCTGCGGCGTGAAGAGAAAGTCCTGCAGGTAGTTCATCACATGGCGCGGCTTGCCCGCCACCATCACCGTGTCGCCGCTGCCGTCAGTGACGGCGGCTGCCAGCGATTGTTCGGGATGAAGCTTGCTGCGGTTCTGGTCCAGTTCGGCCATCAACAGGCCCTGCCCCAGTTTCACATTGCCCTTTTGCGGCGCGAGTTGCCCGATCAGAAGCTTCAGCAAGGTCGTCTTGCCGGCGCCATTCGGCCCCACAAGGGCGATGCGGTCGCCGCGATGGATGCGCAGCGAGAAATCCTTGACGATGTCGCGCTCGCCATAAGCAAAAGCCAAGCCCTTGGCGTCGATCACCTTGGTGCCGGAACCTGCGCCTTCCGCCGCTTCCATCCGGACATTGCCAAGCTGGCGGATCTGATCGCGGCGCTCGGTACGCAGGCCCCGCAAGCGATCCAGCCGTCCAACATTGCGCTTGCGCCGGCCCGACACGCCGTAACGCACCCAGTCTTCCTCGGCGGCGATGCGGCGCGCCAGCTTGTGGCGTTCGACATCTTCCTTTTCCAGCATATCGTCGCGCCAGGTTTCAAAACTGGCAAAGCCCTTTTCCAGCCGGTAGGTCCGGCCGCGATCCAGCCACACCGTGACGCGCGACAGGTTTTCCAGGAAGCGCCGGTCATGGCTGATCAGCACCAGCGCGCCACTGCCCGATTTCAGCTCGCCTTCCAGCCATTCGATAGCACGCACGTCCAGGTGATTGGTCGGCTCATCCAGCAGCAGGATATCGGGCCGGGGCGCCAGCGCCCGGGCCAGCGCCGCCCGCCGCGCCTCGCCGCCCGACAACGTGGCGGGATTTTCATCGCCGCTCAGTCCCAGATTGCCCAGCAGGTAGAAGGCGCGGTTAGGGTCCTCGTGGGGATTCAGTCCCGCCTCGACATAGTCGCGGGTGGTGGCATAGCCGCCCAGGTCCGGCTCCTGCGGCAAGTAGCGGATGGTGGCGCCGGGCTGGGCAAACCGGGTGCCGCCATCGCTTTCCATCAGCCCCGCCGCGATCTTGAGCAGGGTGGATTTGCCCGAGCCATTGCGCCCCACCAGGCACAGCCGGTCGCCCGCGCCAACGCTAAGCTCGGCGCCGTCCAGCAGCTTGCTGCCGCCAAAGGCGACGGTGATGTCTTTCAGATGCAAAAGCGGCTTCATGCGCCGCTATGTGCGGGCACGGACGGCGCTTGGCAAGTCTTGTTTAGCGGGTTTTGGCCGTCACCATAGCGCCGGGGCGCGACACCATGGGCAGGATCGCCTCGGGGCGCTCGGTCAGCACCTTGCCGTCGAAATCGAACACCCGGATGTCGCGTTCCACCGAACATTGCACCAAAAGGCGCTTGCCATCGTCGCTGAACACCACGCCCTGGCAGGCATGGCCCAGTTTGGCATCGGTGACGGGGGTCAGTTTGCCGCCTTTACCCACCTGGAACATGGCGAGCTTGCCGAAGATGCTGTTGTAGTTGGCCGCGTTGCGCACCGTAGCCGAACCATTGCCGATCACCACAGCGGCATATTTGCCGTCCGGCGACAGCACCACGGATTCTGGCAAGGCGCCGACTTCATGCGCATCCACGATCTTGCCGCTGCGCGTATCAATGGCTGTGGTGGCGCCGACACCCTTGGTGGTGGTGGGAGCGCCGCCAAAGAAGTTGACGAACAGATAGCGTCCATCCGCCGAAATATTGCCGCCGTCCGGCTGCACGCCGACATCAAAGTCCGCCACCCTCGAGATCTGATCGCCATTGATCGCCAGTTTGGTCACCTTGGCATCACCAAAGCGCAGCGCGTAGGCGCTTCTGCCGTCCGGGGCGATGATCACATCGCGCGGCTCGGCCTTGGCTTCGAGCTTGACCTGGCTGGCCTGGGTCAGCTGACGTTCCTTGATGGTGAACAGGGTGATGGTGTCGTCGCCGGTGCCGGTGACCAGCGCGATATTGGCCTTCTTGTTCAGGAAGACGCCAGTGGCGCCGAGGCCCGCTTCCACCGTCTGCAACAGCTTGGGATGGGTGGGATCGGAGAGCCCGATCACCGACACCTTGTTTTCCGGCCCCAACTTGCCGTCACCGACGAACTTCTGCGGGCAGGTCGCCAGCACGAAACTGTAATCGGGCGCCACCGCGATGGCGCTGGGCGGGCCCATCTGGGTGGAGCAGACATCGATGCTGCCGATCACCCGGGGCGCCCGGCTGCTGGAAAATTCGATCACCGCGACGCTGTCGGGCGTCGGCACCATCGGCAGGCCGTCGCCGGCGCGGACCTGCTTGCCGTCCTGTCCCGAGATCGCGATATCGGCGAAAGCCGCCACAGGGGTGAGTGTCAGTGCCGTTGCAAGCCAGATCGCGCGCATGTTCCCACCCCGTATGTTTTCCTTGATTGAGACGACTCTAACGTTCCGATCCCCCAAAAGAAAAGGGTGGCTTTCGCCGCCCTTTTGATTGCGATGCAGCAATTTCCTAGGAGAAGGAATAGGCCGTCTTGATCTGGGTGAAGAATTCCACCGCCGAGAAGCCCTGTTCGCGGGCGCCATAGGACGAACCGCGCGAACCGCCGAACGGCACATGATAGTCCACGCCGGCGGTCGGCAGGTTGATCATCACCATGCCCGCCTTGACGTTGCGCTGGTAGTGACGCGCATATTTCAGACTGCTGGTGACGATGCCGGCGGACAGGCCGAAATTGCCCGCGTTGGACAGCGTCAAGCCTTCTTCATAGTCCTTGATCTTCACCACCGACACGACCGGGCCGAACACTTCTTCGTTGTTGATGCGGTCGGAGGCCTTGGTGTCCACGATCAGGGTCGGGCTCATGTAATAGCCCGGCGTGCCCAGTTCGAGCGGCGAGGAACCACCGGCCAGCAGGCGGCCGCCTTCCTTAATCGCCATGTCAACATAGTCCAGGTTGCCCTTCAGCTGGGCATCGGTCACGGCCGGGCCCATCTGGGTGGTGGGGTCCAGCGCATCGCCGACCTTCAGCGCCTTGGCGCGTTCGGCAACGGCGGCGATGAACTTGTCATAGATGCCGGCCTGCACGAAGATGCGGCTGGAGGCGGTGCAACGCTGGCCGGTGGCGAAATAGCCGCCGTCCACCGCGATCTGCACGGCGCGGTCGAATTCCGCATCGTCCAGCACCACCAGCGGATTCTTGCCGCCCATTTCCATCTGCACGCGGGCCTGGCGCGAGACCGCCGCCAGCGCGACCTTGGAGCCGACGCCCTGCGAGCCGGTGAACGAGATGCCATTGACGTCGGGATGCTTGGACAGCGCATCGCCGACAATGCCGCGGCCCAGCACCAGGTTCACGATACCGGCCGGCGCACCGGCTTCATGCAGAATGGAAACCAGCGCATGGGCGGTGGCGGGCGTCGGGTTGGCGGGCTTCAGCACGACCGTGTTGCCGAAGGCCAGCGCCGGGGCCATCTTCCAGGCTGGAATGGCGATGGGGAAGTTCCAGGGCGTGATCAAGCCATAGACGCCGACCGCTTCGCGATAGGTCTGGACTTCGACGCCGGGACGGGTGGATTCCAGATTCTGGCCGTGGCGGCGCAGAGCTTCGCCGGCGAAATATTTAAAGATGCGGGCGGCGCGGGCGGTCTCGCCGATGGCTTCGGGAAGGGTCTTGCCTTCTTCGCGTGCCAGGAGCTTACCGATGACTTCCTTGCGCTCCATGATCAGGCTGCCGGCCTTGTCCAGGATGTCGGCGCGGACTTCGGGGCTGGAGGCGGCCCAGGCGGGCTGGGCGCTGCGGGCGGCTTCGACGGCCTCGTTCACATCTTCCGGGCTGCCGTCCGGGAATTTGGCGATCACTTCCTTGGTGTTGGAGGGATTGATGCTTTCGAGCGCACCGGGGGCGGAAATCTGCTTGCCGCCGATAAAATGGGTCAGGGTCTCGGTCATCAAAATCTCTCCTGGATGGGGACTGTTTAATCGTGAAGTGAGGGCTGGGGGGTATTTAAGGGGTTGGACGGCCTAATCCAACCCCGAAACCGCATCCCGGTGGTGCTTTGAATGTATGGCTGAAAAGGCCGCTTCAGGCCTTCAAAAGCCCGCGTTTGAGAAGGTTCTTCATCAGGTCGGCAATGCCGAAATTCCACGGCGGCGCCTGCTTGCAGGTGGTGACCCGGTTTTCCAGCACGCCCAGCTTGGGGGTAGAGACGCGCACCACGTCACCCTCCTTGTGGGTGAAGCCGGCGCCGGGCGTGTCGCGGTCCTGGGTGGGCGCAAACAGGGTGCCGCAATAGAGCACAAAGCCGTCGGGATACTGGTGCTCGCTGATGGTCTGCTTCACCAGCTCGAGCGGATCGCGGCTGATTTCCGCCATCGTGCTCTTGCCTTCCAGCCGGTAATTGTCGGTGCCGACGATTTCCAGCTCGACCACCGC